>JBEPUC010000015.1:0-74706 GCA_041691675.1 Hyphomicrobiales bacterium
GTCATGCGGATGCAGCCCGAGGAAATCGCCTGGCCGATATATTCCGGCTGGTTGGTGCCGTGAATGCGGTACAGCGTGTCCTTGTTGCCTTCGAACAGGTAGAGCGCGCGCGCACCCATCGGGTTCTGCGGGCCGCCGCTGACGAAATTCGGCACGTCCATGCGCTTCTTGATTTCGGCGGTCGGGGTCCAGGTCGGCCATTCGGTCTTGCGGCCGACCTTGGCGACGCCGGACCAAGCGAGGGCTTCCTCGCCGACGGTGACGCCGTAGCGGATCGCCTTGCCGCCATCCATGACGTAATAAAGATAACGGGCATCGGAATCGATCACGATGCTGCCGGGCAGTTCCTTGCGGTGATAGTCGACGATGTGCCGCCGGTACGGCTCCGGGATGGTTGCCTTTTCATAGGGGGCTGCCGCCAGAAGCTTCTTGTCGCGCGGCGTCATGCTCGCGTCGGAAGCGACTTCGAGGGTGGACTGCATGCAGCCGCCCAGCATCAAACCGACCCCAAACAGAGCCGCCATCAATAGCTTAGACTGCATTTCGTCCTCTTTCCCGATCGCTTTTTCAAGCGCCCCGCACCGTGTCTGCGCAGGCCGCAATTAATCTGAGCCGCCACGCAATAGCTACGTTTTCCCGCAGCGCCGCATTGCCTTCCTGTGTACGTGTTGCAGGATTGCCGCACTCGCGCTTAGTTGTTATTCGCGCCTTGTCTGCGGTCGCGGATCGCCGCAAAAAATGACTTTGCCCGCAACACCTTAAGAGAAGGTTTACCATAAAAGCGGGTAATTAGCGGGAGCGGCGGTGGCGAGATCGGCGCCGGGCAAAGTTCACGATGAAACAACTTTACCCGCGCAATTCCGCCGCACTCCGTGATCAGATTTCCTATCGGGGATTATCCCGATGGACGGACTGGAGACGACTGAAATGACTGCGAAGAAGGCGACCGAGCAGCAGCAGCAACAACAGCAGCAAAGCTCAGGCAGCCAAGAAAGGCTCAACCAGGGAACGCTCAACGACCGCTACGGCAAGATCGGAATTTCCGCCGTGGCCGGTGCCGTGCAGCACAAGGGCGAGCGCCGCCCCGCGACCGAGAGCCGGTTCACGGCGCACGACAGCGATTGAGCGTTTAAGCCCGAAGGCTGGCGCGCGATAAGACGCGCCGCCGCACGAGGCTTTACTAAAACCCCACGTGACCAATCGCGCGGCCGCTCCCGGCGTTCGCGCGTTTGCTGTTTTAAGCAATGCGTCATTTATGGCTTGCACGAAGCGGCGCGATAAGGCCATGACAGGCCGGTTCATCAACGTGTGATCCGGTGACTTGATGCTTTCGGTCTACGTCCCGCGCGGCACAATGCTGGAGCGTATTTCCGTCGAGGCCGGCGTCGCGCCGCCCGAGAGCGCGGTGTGGATCGATCTGGTCAAGCCGACGGTCCACGAAGACAAGCTCGTCGAACAGCTTCTCGGCATCGCGGTGCCGACGCGGGAGGAAATGCAGGAGATCGAGGTCTCCAGTCGCCTCTACGTCGAGAACGGCGCGCGCTACATGACCGCGACGTTGATGTGTCAGTCCGACAGCGTGTCGCCGAAGACGACCCCCGTCACCTTCATCCTCTCGAACCATCGCCTGTGTACGGTGCGCTACGATGAGCCGCGTCCGTTCGCCCTTGTCGAGCACAAGCTCGGCCGCGCCTGCGGTCCGAAGATCTCGGGCGAAATCGTTTTGATGGACCTGCTCGACGCGGTGATCGACCGCTCGGCGGATATTCTCGAGCGGGTCGCGGCGGAAGTCGATCATGTCTCGCACACGATCTTCGAGCCCGACGATGAGGCCGCGCCGCCATCCTACAACGATGTGCTCAAGGCGCTCGGCCGCAAGGGCGATCTGACCTCCAAGGTGCGCGAGAGCCAGGTGTCGGTCGGGCGGCTGCTGTCGTTCCTCGCCAACGAAGCCGAAGGCATGAAGTGGCCGAAGGATGCCAAGATGCAACTCATCTCGATGCAGCGTGATGTGATTTCATTGTCGGATCACGCCACCTATCTGGCGGGCAAGATCACGTTCCTGCTCGACGCCATGCTGGGCGTCGTCAACATTCAGCAGAACGCCATCATCAAGATTTTCTCGATCGCGGCGGTGATCTTCATGCCGCCGACGCTGGTGGCCTCGATCTACGGCATGAACTTCAAGAGCGGCATGGTCGAACTGGACTGGACTTACGGCTATCCGTGGGCGCTCGGCCTGATGGTCGTGGCGGCCGTGGTGCCGATCGTGTTCTTCAAGTGGAAGAAGTGGCTTTAGCGGCTGTCTTTCTTACGACGCAATGCAAGGATCTGGATGGCTGGGTTAGGTATGCACCCGCTCCGCCCGGCTGCGCATATTCAGGTACCGTTAAGCCTTCATTTTCGTATGAACTCATAGTTAAATAAGCGGGCATGTTGTCGGCAGAGACATCGGTAAACGATCTCGACAGGTCAAATTGTAAGCCTCGGCCGATTTCGGCCATGCACGTAAATTCGATTGAATCGGAAAGATTTTGGCATGTGGCAAAAGATGCCGGCTTTTATCCGCGAATGGTCGATATTGATTGTCGGAGTTCTGCTGATTCTGCCGATGTTGTATCTTTCTACGCGAGAAGGCTCGCCGTCGAATGCGACCGCGAGTAAGCCATCGCAAAGTCAGAATACCGAGTCCTCCAACAGCCAGAGAACTGCGGCCGCGCCCGCCCCAGGTCCGTCTCCCGCGACAATCCCGCCGAAAGCCGCGCAAGCTTCTGTGCAGGCGCCTGCTGCCAAAGAACCCGTCATGTCGCATGAACACATGTCCGCCGCTGCACCCGCCTCGGCGACACAGGCGACCGGTCAAGCAGCGCCGGTTGGCGTGGCGCCAGTCAGCGCGGAAGTTGCAGCGGGCAAACTCGTGTTTCGCAAATGCCAGGCATGTCATTCGCTCGAACCCGGCAAGAACGGCTTAGGCCCGAGCCTGGCGGGGATTGTTGGCAAAAAGGCCAGCACCGCGCCGAACTTCAACTATTCATCGGCAATGAAGGCCAGCAACCTGACATGGGATGCCGCCACGCTTGATACCTATCTGTCCGATCCGCAGAAGTCGGTGCCCGGCAACAAGATGCCGTTCCCGGGTCTCAAGACCGAGAATGAACGCAAGACTCTGATCGCCTTCCTCGCCGCGGGCCCGTCGCCGGCTGCTGCCGCACCAGCCGCCGCGCCGGCGCCGCAAACTGCGCAGCGAACGCCGGCGGCGGCGCCGAGCGATCAGCCAAGCACAAATTATATTCCCGGTCTGCGCTACACGCTGCGCACGGGCATTGCCGAGGGCCGCATGGTCTTTATCGGCGTCGGCGGAGGGATCGACGGCCAGGTCAATCCAGTGCTGTCGGCTGCCGAGGGTCAGGGCGTGCAGGTGACCTTGATCAATGGCGAGGGCGCCGAACACGACATCGTCTTTGCCGATCAGGAGACAACCGCGCGCTCGGCCCACATCACCGGCAAGGGCGCGAGCACCAACATTGCGTTCCGTGCCGGGAAGGCTGGCGACTTCATTTATTTCTGCAGCTTGCCGGGTCATCAGTTGGCCGGCATGCAGGGGCAGTTCCTGGTTACGCCGCAACCGCCGCCGCAGACAGTGGTCGAAGCCGATATCTCGAAATTGCCGACCGACCTGCCGCCGCCCATTGGCAAACGAGCACCGCAAACCATCCGTATCGATCTGACCACTGTCGAGGTCGAAGGCCGGCTCGCCGAAGGTGCGACCTACGGCTATTGGACTTTCGACGGCAAGGTGCCGGGGCCATTCCTGCGCGTCCGGGTCGGCGACACCGTCGATGTCCGTCTGAAGAATTCCAGTGACAGCGCGATGGTCCACTCGGTCGATTTCCATGCCGCGACTGGGCCTGGCGGTGGCGCCGCATCGACGCAGACCAATCCGGGCGACGAGAAAAGCGTCAAGTTCAAAGCGATTATCCCGGGGCTCTATGTCTATCATTGCGCCACGCCGATGGTCGCGCACCACATCGCAAACGGTATGTACGGTCTCATTCTGGTGGAACCGGAAGGCGGATTGCCGCCAGTCGACCGCGAATTTTATGTCATGCAGGGCGAGATATACACCGAGGCTGCGTTCGGTCAGCACGGCAGCCAAGAGTTCAATGTCGAGAAATTGCTGAACGAGCGGCCGGAATATTTCGTGTTCAACGGCTCGGTCGGTGCGCTATCGAAGTTGCATCCGCTCGAAGCGAAAGTCGGTGAAACGGTCCGCATCTTCTTCGGCGTCGGCGGTCCGAACTTCACGTCGTCGTTCCATGTCATCGGCGAGATGTTCGACCGTGTTTACAATCTGGGCGGCGTTCTCAGCGACCCGTTGAAGGGCATCCAGACGGTATCGGTGCCGCCGGGCGGCGCCGTCATCACCGAAATGAAACTGGAAGTGCCGGGAAACTATATCCTGGTCGATCATGCGCTGTCGCGGCTTGAGCGCGGTCTGGCCGGCATCCTTCACGTCGAGGGACCGGCTAACCCCGAAATCTACGATGGCAAAATCATGCTCGGTGGCGAGCACTAGACCGCGTTGACACGAGGTAAGACCGGTAGCGGCGTGGGGTGAACAGCCCCGCGCCGGCCTGGCGCGAAAAGGCCTCTCGACTTAATTCCCAGTATACATAATCCTGTCTCCGTCCGGTCCATCCGAGGGCGCTGTCCATGAGGCGTTCGGACGACTATGCTCGGTCATGGTGGACGGTCAACGCGCTGCTACAGCACCTCACACATGCTGGCCGCCGTTGATGTGGATGTCGGCGCCGTTGACGTATGACGAGGTCTCCGTACACAGCACATAGATGATCTTGGCCACCTCATCCGTCGTGCCCAATCGCTGTAGCGGGATCTGCTCGACGATCTTGTCGGTGCCCGGCGACAAAATCGCGGTATCGATTTCGCCCGGCGCGATCGAATTGACGCGAATGCCGAGCCGTCCGAAGTCCGACGCCATCTCGCGCGTCAGCGACGCCAGCGCCGCTTTCGATGTCGCGTAAGCCGCGCCGGCAAACGGATGGACGCGCGAGCCCGCGATCGAAGTGACGTTGACCACTGCGCCTTTGGTCGCCTTCAATTCGTCGACCAGACCGCGCGCCAGCATGATCGGCGCAAAGAAATTGACCGCGAAAACGTGACGCCAGACGTCGATCGTGGTGTCGAGCGAGCCGAGCCGTTTGCCGCCCTCGGCCTTGGGCGAAATCGCCGCGTTGTTGACGAGCGCGTGCAGTTCATGGCCTTCCAGTCGGCGTTTGATTTCGGCGATGGCTTCCACCGTATTAGCGGTATCGGCGAGATCGACCTGGATGTGATCTTCGGGGCCTGCGTCCCACGGGCAGTTTTCCGGAAACGGATGGCGCGAACAGGTAATGACGCGCCAGCCGGCGGCCGAAAAGCGTTTCACCGTTGCGTGCCCGATGCCGCGGCTTGCTCCCGTGAGAAGCAACGTGCGGCGGGGCTGGTTGGTCTGCGAAGTCGGCATGTCCACCTTTGTCAGTTAAACAGAATCTATCTTACGGATAAAGCCGCGTCTTCGACCAGGGTGCATCCACAGCGTCGCGTTTGAACACGATGCGATCATGCAGCCGGAAAGGCCGGTCGTGCCAGAACTCGATTTGTCGCGGCACGATGCGATAGCCCGACCAGTTCGGCGGTCGCGGCACGCTGCCGATGGCGTACTTCGCGGCGTTGACCGCGACCGCCTTCTCGAAGGCGAGCCGGCTTTCCAGCGGCTGCGATTGCTTGGAAGCCCAGGCGCCGATCTGGGCCTGCTTGGGGCGGGTGGCGAAATAGGCGTCCGCCTCGGCAGCGGTCACCGGTTCGACGATGCCGCGCACGCGCACTTGCCGGTTGAGTGATTTCCAGTGGAAGACCAAAGCGGCTTTGGCGATGCCGGCCAATTCCTGCCCCTTTTGGCTGTCGATATTGGTGTAGAAAACGAATCCCCGCTCGTCGGCACCTTTCAACAGGACCATGCGTGCATTGGGCATGCCGTTGTCATCGACGGTCGCCAGCGTCATCGCGGTGGGGTCGCGTGGTTCCGCTGCCGTGGCGTCTTCGAGCCACGAGGCGAACAGACGCATCGGCTCCGATGATTCGGTGAAATCATCACTCGTTAACTTAACTGTGCGTTCAATCGGGGGCGTATCGGACATTTTCGGAGTGCTCGCGTGGCCGGTCGGAAGACGAGGCAAAAGGTCTGGCAAACGACGTTTGGCTTCCGCCTATATAGGGGAACTGGGTCGGCGCGCCTATGGCGTGGTCTCGCGGCGGTGGCGGCCCTGACATTGGCGACGGCAAATGCCGGTTGCAGTCTGTCCTCGCAATTCGACAGCGTGTTCGCGTCGAGTTCCGATGTTACCGGTTCGATCACGCCGCCGCCTGGTGCCAAGAAAACCGATGAATTGCCGCCTGCCGCTGATATGGCGTTTGCCAAGGCCGCCGTCAGCGAGGTGCTGCGGCGCGGCCGCAAGGACTCGAGCCAGCCGTGGGAAAATCCTTCGACCGGTGCGCGCGGCACGGTGACGCCGATCGCCTCGGCCTATTCGCAAGGCGGCGTCACCTGTCACGATTTCCTCGCGAGCTACGTCAAAGGCGATTCCCAGGCCTGGTTGCAGGGCGAAGCCTGCAAGACCGACACGACCAAAGGCGCCAAGAGCGGGCAGAGCGTCGACTGGGAAATTCGCTCGATCAAGCCGTGGAAGCGGACATAGACGGCGCGCTTGTGGCGCCGAAGTCCGGCAGGGCGAAAACAGCGCGCTTGCAGCGCCGAAGCCCGATAGGGCGAAGGCGCGTTGCATAACTGTCATCGGAACCCCACATTAGCCTCGATTCGTCCGCTCAGTCCGGCGGGCGGGGATTTCACCAATCACGGAGAATGGTCGGATGCGCGACCCCTACAAGGTTCTGGGGGTTTCCAAGGGTGCGAGCGAGGCGGAGATCAAATCCGCTTATCGCAAGCTCGCCAAGAAACTGCATCCCGACGCCAACAAGAGCGACGCCAAGGCGGCCTCCCGCTTCTCCGAATTGAACGCAGCATATGAAATCGTCGGCGACGACGAAAAGCGCAAGGCTTTCGACCGCGGCGAGATCGACGCCGAAGGCAAGCCGCGCTTTCAAGGTTTCCCGGGCGGCCAGCAGCCTGGCGGCGGTTTCGGGCAAGGCGGCTTCGGCCACGGCTCGGGACCCGGCAGCGGCAACTTTGAAAGTTTCAGCTTCGGGCCGGATGGCTTCCAGCGCCGCGGTGGCAGCGGCGCAGCGGGCGCTGGCGGCGCGGGCGGCATCGAGGACCTGTTGCGCGGCATGTTCGGCGGCCGGGCTTCGCCCGGCGGCGGCGCGCGCGGCCATACCAATCAGTTCGAACCGGAGGATTTCGGGTCGGCGAGCGGCGGCGGTCAGGACCTGCTGGCCGAGTTGACCGTGACGCTGCCGGAAGCAGCCAAGGGCGAAACCACCCGCATTCATCTGCCGACCGGCAAGGAAGTCGAAGTCAAGATTCCGGCCGGTATTACCAGCGGCCAGCAGATCAGGCTGAAGGGTCAGGGCTATGCCGCTCCCTCGGGTCGGGCCGGCGATGCCATCATCACCATCACGGTCGCGCCGCATCCGGTGTTCAAACAGGATGGCGACGATTTGCGCCTCGATCTGCCGATCACGCTGTATGAGGCGGTGCTCGGCGGCAAGGTACGGGTGCCGACGCTTAACGGCGCGGTTGAACTGGCGATCCCGCCCGAGACCAATTCGGGCCGCACGTTCCGACTCAAGGGCAAAGGCCTCAAGGTCAAGGGTGGCGTCAAAGGCCAGAACGGCGATCTGCTCGCCACCGTGCGCGTGATGTTGCCGGAGAAAAGCGACGACGCGCTCAAGGAACTGATGACGAAGCTGCGCGACGACAAACCCTACGATCCGAGGAAGGATTTGGGCTGAGCTTTGTCGCGGGCAAGAAAAATCACCCCTTCTTCACCGCGTTCTTGTCGACCTGCTCATAGACCGTCTTGGTCACCGCCTCGAGCCGCTCGCGGTCGGCCGGTCCACTCACGACATAGCCGACTTTGTCATCGACCCAGGTGAAGGCTGCGAACCGCTCGCCCTTCTTGAAATGTAACGCGGTCTCAGGCGACGCCGCCTTGGCGCAGTAGATCGTATAACGCTCGCCGGACAGCCCCTCGTACATATAAAAGGCAGCCGCGCTGCCGCTCGGTCCCGGTAACAACCGTCCGCCGACCAGCTTCAACCCGATCGATTGCAGATCGGGGATGTTGAGTTCATAGCCCAGCCGCTTCGACAACCATTGCCGCAAATGGGCGCGCTCGGAGCCGGGCACCTCAACGGGATGGCGGACCTCGACGACGTAAAGCCGATAAGCCTCGAGCGCGTCGGCCGTCATCTTGTCGCGAATGCCCGGCGACGTCGCCATTGCGCCGTGGGCGAACCAGCCGATGCCGCCGCCGGCAACGAATACGATCAGCGCAGCGGCCGCGACCGCCGCCCACGAACGCGCGCCGAAGCCGCGCGACGGGCCGTTGCCGATGATGCGGTCGAGTTGCAATCGTTGCGGCACCGGCGCATCGGCGATCGCGCCATAGCGGGCGCGGATGGCGTCGGCCTGCGCGCGCCAGGCCGCGACCAGCGCGGCTTGCTCGGGGTTGGCGGCAAGCCAGGCGCCGACGGCTTCCTGGCGGTCGGCTGGCAATTCGCCGTCGACGTAAGCGTGCAATTCGTCTTCGGTCACGGCCATATCGGGATCGATCATGGTTTCAGGCTTTCTCTCTCATTTAACGCGGCGCAGCGCAGGGCGTCCGCCTTCCAGAAAATTCTTGATCTGCGCCCGCGCCCGCGCGAGGCGCGACATCACGGTTCCGATCGGCACGCCTTGAACTTCGGCGACCTCGCGGTAGCTCAGGCCTTCAAGCACCACGAGCAGCAGTGCGTGGCGCTGGTCCTCGACCAAAGTCGCCAGCGCGCGCTCGATGTCGCGGCCGCCGGCTTCCGGCCCTGAATTGTCGGGCGCGTCGTTCTCGTCGATCGACGACATTGCCGGCCGTCGCGCCAACGACCGCAGCCGGTTGCGGTTGAGGTTGGTCAGAATGGTGTACATCCAGCTCCGCACGTCGCCGCCTAAAAATAAGTGTTCCGACCGCAACGCCCGCACCAAAGTGTCCTGCACCAGGTCGTCCGCAATGTCGGCGTCCCGCGCCAGCGCCCGCGCGTAGCGCCGCAGCGCCGGGATGGTCAGTTCGACGCTTTGCCGGAATGTGGCCAACGGGGCCTCCTTGCGCTCGCCGCGATAGCTGAGGCGAACACCCTATCTCAAAGTTCGGAATCGCGCCTTGAGCGCGCGACTCTCAGCGGATAAACCCCTGCGCTGCACCGATATTCCCGGAATCGGCCGAATTGCGGAGTCGGTAGGGAAGGCCACATTGCCTGACCGCCGCTTGCCTGATGGTCATTGCTTGATGGTCCTAGCACCCTATGCCATACGAGGCCGGCCGGCTCTCAGCCGGAATCGTGAGGACGGCAATGGCGGAAATCTCAGGTCTGATGCGCGGCAAACGCGGGCTGATCATGGGCGTCGCCAATAACCGGTCGATCGCCTGGGGTATTGCCCGGGCCTGCCGCGATCATGGTGCCGATCTCGCCTTTACCTATCAGGGTGATGCCCTGAAAAAGCGCGTCGAGCCGCTGGCCGAGGAAGTCGACGGGCTGGTGGTCGGCCATTGCGATGTCACCGATCCGGCCTCCCTCGACGCCGTATTCGCGGCGGTCAAGCAGGCCTGGGGCTCGCTCGATTTCATCGTCCATGCCATCGCGTTTTCCGACAAGGATCAGCTCGACGGCCGCTACATCGACACGACGGAAGAAAACTTCACCAAGACGATGCTCATCAGTTGCTACTCGTTCACGGCGATCGCGCAGCGCGCCGAGAAGCTGATGACCAATGGCGGCTCGATGCTGACGCTGACCTATTACGGCGCCGAGAAATGGATGCCGCATTACAACGTCATGGGTCTTGCCAAGGCGGCGCTGGAGTCCTCGGTGCGCTATATGGCGGCCGACCTCGGCGTCAAGAACATCCGCGTCAATGCGATTTCGGCCGGTCCGATCAAGACGCTGGCCGCATCCGGCATCGGCGACTTCCGCTACATTTTGAAGTGGAACGAATACAATACGCCCCTTCGTCGTAACGTGACGCTGGAAGATGTCGGCAAAGCCGGTGTGTTTTTCCTGTCCGACCTCTCGAGCGGTGTCACCGGCGAGATCCAGCACGTCGATGCCGGTTACCATGTCGTCGGCATCAAGCATCCGGACGCGCCGGATTTTGCGGTCAAGTAGAATCAAATGAGTGCGCCGACGGTCTATTACATCCGTCACGGCGAAACCGATTGGAACGTGGCCGGACGGCTGCAAGGCCATCGCGACATTCCACTCAACGACAAGGGCAGGGGCCAGGCCACCCATTGCGGCGAGATACTGCGCGATCTGTTCGCGCGCGAAGGCCGCGATCCGCTCAGCCTCGATTACGTATCGAGCCCGCTTGTGCGGGCCACCGAAACCATGGAATTGGCGCGCGCCGCGATGGGCCTGCCGGGGCGCGGCTATATCCGCGATCCAAAACTGATCGAGATTGCCTTTGGCGACTGGGAAGGCTCGACAATCGCGCTGCTGCACCAGAACGATCCGGCGCGGATTTCTCAGCGTGAGCACGACAAGTGGCATTTCCTGCCACCCGGCGGCGAAAGCTATGAGATGTGCGCGGACCGGATGCGATCGTGGCACGACAGCCTGGGCGGCGACGTGGTCGTCACCTCGCATGGCGGCACTTGCCGTGGATTGATGGCCTGCCTCGGCGTTGCGAAACCAGCCGTCGCGCCGCTGATCGATATCATCCAGGGCGAGGTCTATGTGTTTCAGGGCGACAGCCTGACGCGCTTTGCATAAAAATGGGACCGGCGCGCGTCAGCGGTGCAAGTCGAGCGCACCGTGCGGCCGGTCCCGTTTCCGCTTACTTCCAGCCGGCCTGTTTCTCGCAAGCCTTGCGCGCGCTTGGATTGGCTTTTTCCCATTGCGTGATGGACCGCGTCTCGTTGCTGTCCATCTTCTCGTTCATGCAGGAGCAATAGGCGCGCACGATCGCGGGCGTCCCGCCGGCTTCGCTCTTATTGTCATCGATACATTGATTGACCCATTTGACGTCATCCGCGTTCATTTTCTGGGCGTATGACGCACTCGGTGCGGCGATGGCCGCGAGCGCTAAAGCAACGAAAAGGTATTTCACGGTAAAACTCCCTTAGCCCCCGATGGGCGCGGGACGATACTCCAAGTGCGGATGCCGTAAAATCCGGTTCGCGGAGGAGCCCCTCTCGTCCACGGCTATTTATTGTCAATTTGACGCCGGATAGGGCGCGCGGTACCACACCCGGCAAACGCGGAAAGACCCATGTCCTTCAACACCTTCGGCCACCTTTTCCGGTTCACCAGCTTCGGCGAAAGCCATGGCGCGGCGATCGGCTGCGTGGTCGATGGCTGCCCGCCGCGCATCCCGCTGACCGAGGTCGATATTCAAACGCACCTCGACAAGCGCCGGCCCGGCCAGTCGCGCTTTACGACGCAGCGGCAGGAGCCCGACAAGGTCAAAATTCTGTCGGGCGTTTTCACCGGCGAAGACGGCGTGCAGGTGACGACCGGCACGCCGATCATGCTGCTGATCGAAAACGTCGATCAGCGCTCCAAGGACTATTCCGACATCAAGGACAAATACCGGCCCGGCCACGCCGGTTACGTCTACGACGTCAAATATGGCCTTTATGATTATCGCGGCGGCGGCAGGGCCTCGGCGCGCGAAACCGCGGTACGCGTTGCGGCGGGCGCGGTGGCGCGCAAGGTCGTGCCCGGCATGTCGGTACGCGCCGCCTTGGTACAGATGGGGCCGCACAAGATCGACCGTTCGCGCTGGGACTGGAACGAGGTCGATAACAATCCGTTTTTCTGCCCCGACCCGGTACAGGCGAAATTCTACGAGCAATACCTCGACGGCGTGCGCAAATCGGGCTCGTCCATCGGCGCGGTGATCGAGGTCGTCGCGGAAGGCGTACCGGCCGGGCTGGGCGCGCCGGTTTACGCCAAGCTCGACGGCGATCTGGCCGGCGCGCTGATGAGCATCAATGCCGTCAAGGGTGTCGAGATCGGTGACGGCTTCGCAGCGGCGGAATTGACCGGCGAAGAAAATGCCGACGAGATGACGATGGGCAACGAGAACAAGCCGGTGTTCCTGTCGAACCATGCCGGCGGCATTCTCGGCGGTATCTCGAGCGGGCAGGCGATTGTCGCGCGCTTCGCGGTCAAGCCGACCTCGTCGATCCTGACGCCGAAGAAGACGGTCGACCGTTACGGCAACGACACCGAGATCATGACCAAGGGCCGCCACGACCCTTGCGTCGGCATCCGCGCGGTGCCGATCGGCGAAGCCATGGTGGCGGCCGTTCTGGCCGATCACTATCTGATGCATCGCGGTCAGGTTGGCGAAGGTGTGGCGTGGCCATTCGAGAAGAAGTGAAAATGTCTTGTCATTCCGGGACGCGCCGCAGGCGCGGGCCCGGAATCCATAACCCCGGTTTGTGAATATGGATTCCGGGTTCGCTCGCATAGCGCTTTAAAGACGCGCGTAAACGCGCTTATGACTCGCGCCCGGAATGACAGAGAGAATAAAGGTAGAAGCAGTGTCCAATACGCACAGTAAAGTCGAAGCGGCAATCAAGGCCTTCGCCAAAGGCGAGATCGTGGTCGTCACCGACGACGACGATCGCGAGAACGAAGGCGACCTTTTCGTCGCAGCCTCACTGTGTACGCCGGAAAAGATGGCGTTCATCATCCGCCACACCTCCGGCATCGTCTGCGCGCCGCTCGACGCCGCGAACGCCGCGCGCCTGCGTCTCGATCCGATGGTGTCCAATAACGACGCGCCGCTCGGCACCGCCTTCACCGTTACCGTCGACGTCAAGCATGGCCTGACCACCGGCATCTCGGCGGAGGAACGGACCAACACCGTACGCGCGCTGGCCAACGACAACAGCGGCGCCGTCGATTTCGTGCGTCCCGGCCATGTCTTTCCACTGGTGGCGCGGCCGGGCGGGGTGCTGATGCGCTCCGGCCATACCGAAGCCTGCATCGATCTGTGCAAGCTCGCCAACCTGCCGCCGGTCGGCGTTCTGTCGGAGATGATGAAGGACGACGGTACCGTGATGCGCGGGCCCGATGTGGCCGCCTTCGCGCGGCAGCACGGACTGGTGCAGATATCGATTGCCGAGCTGATCGCCTATCGTCAGAGCCGCGAGAAGCTGGTGGAGCGCGTCGGCGAATTTCCCTCGGCCTCGGAAATCGGCACGCTCACCGGCTATGCCTATGTGACGCCGTTTGATCGCGTCCACCACATGGCTTTCGTCTATGGCGACATCAGCGGCGGTGCCGAGGTGCCGGCGCGACTGCATCGCGCCGACGTGATCGGCGACGTGTTTGGCGGCGCCAAGGCGATCCGCGCGACGCTCGCGCACTTCAAGGCGGAAGGCCGCGGCGTCATCGTGTATCTGCGCGACGGCACCGCCGGCGTCCCGGTTGCCGACATTCCGCATGAAGGCGACACCGGCACTGAGGCGGCGCGCTCGCAGCAGTGGCGCGACGTCGGTCTCGGCGCGCAGATATTGAAGGACCTCGGCATTTCCTCGATCCGGCTCCTGACCTCCAGCCACCGCACCTATGTCGGGTTGAGCGGCTTCGGCATCGAAATCGTCGGCACCGACGCGCTCGAGGGGTAAGCGTCCGCGGCCGGCGCGGACGGCCTTTTTTTCGCCCGCTCGGCGTGCCACCATGAGCCTTCCGGTCGTTGCGGCCGGAAGAGGTGGCGGCATGAGGCGGTTGCGTCTTTATGGTGCGCTGACGGGCAGCTTGACCGTTTTCGGTTTGGCCTTTGCCATTGCCGCTTTCGCCGCGCCCCACCCCCGCTTTGCCGATCGTTCCCCCAGCGCCATTCCGGTCGATGTCGAACTGGTGCTCGCGGTCGACGTTTCCTATTCGATGGATCCGGACGAGCAGGCCTTGCAGCGCGAGGGATATATCCAGGCGCTGACCTCGCGCGAATTCCTCTCGGCGTTGCGCGAAGGCGTGAATGGCAAAGTCGCCATCACTTATGTCGAGTGGGCCGGCCAGTTCGACCAGAAAATCGTTGTGCCGTGGCGGCTGATCGAAGGCCCGGAATCGGCCGATGCGGTCGCCAACGAAATCGCCTCGGCGCCGTATCGGCGCGCGTCGCGGACCTCGATTTCCGGCGCGCTGAAATTCGCCAAGCCGCTGTTCGACACCAGCGGCTATCGTGGGCTGCGGAGGGTCGTCGACGTTTCCGGCGACGGTCCCAATAATTCCGGCGAGCCGGTGGTGCCTATCCGCGAAGACCTGTTGGCGTCGGGGATTACCATCAACGGCCTGCCGCTTGTGCTCAAGCGCACAACGTCAAGCATGATGGATATCGAGCATCTCGATATCTATTACGAGGATTGCGTGATCGGCGGCGCCGGCGCTTTCGTGGTGCCGATCCGCGACCGCAGCGAATTCGTCAAGGCGACTCGTACCAAGCTCATCCTTGAAGTCGCGGGCCGTCAGCCGGACGCAAAGGTCATTCCGGCAAGCGCCGACAAGCCGCGCATCTCCTGCACCATCGGCGAGAAGCTGTGGCAGGACCGTTGGGGCCGCGGGATGGATTTCCAATAATTACCGCTCGAATTTCGCCACCAGTTCGACATGGTGGGAATAGCGGAACTGATCGACCGGCGTGACGCTGACGAGCTTGTAGCCACCGTCAATCAACAACCGGGCGTCGCGGGCAAAGGTCGTCACGTCGCACGACACCGCGACCACTATCGGGACTTTGCTCAGAGCCAGTTCGCGCGCCTGCGCTTCGGCGCCCTGGCGTGGCGGATCGAACACCACGGCGTCGAAGACTTTGAGTTCGGCGGCCATATAAGGCCGGCGGAACAGATCGCGCGCGTGCGCTTCGACCTGTTTCAAGTCTGATGTCATCGCCACCGCGCGCGTGAGAGACTGAATCGCGCCGGCTTCGCTGTCGGCGGCGGTGACGCGCGCCGTCTCAGCCAGCCGCAACGCGAAAGTGCCGATGCCGCAGAACAGGTCGGCGACGCGCTTGATCTGTTTGCCCTGACCGATATGCGCGGTCACCAGGCGGGCCAGCGTCGCTTCGCCTTCGGCGGTGGCTTGCAGGAATGCGCCCGGCGGCAATGGCACATTGACGCGGCCGACCTTGAGTAACGGTTGCTCGCGTTGCAGCACCAGTTCGCCGTGGCGCGTGACGCGCGCCAGCCGATGTCGTTCGGCGAGTCGCGCCAGCACGGTCGTCTGTTTCGACGACAGCGGTCCCGAGCCACGCACGTCGATGTCGAGACCGGAGTCGGTCGCGGTCACGTGAATGTCGAGTGGTTTGGCGGTGGTCTTGAACAGTTCGGCGATCGCCCATGCGGCAGGCACCGCGCCATTGAGACCGGGTGCAAGGACAGGGCAGGTGTCGATGGCGACGATGCGGTGCGTGCGCTGCGCGGCAAAACCGACTTCGAGAATGTCGCCGTTGCCGCGCCGGGCATGCAGCACCGCGCGGCGGCGGCCTTTGCCGTGGGCGTCAATGATCGGTTCAACCGGTGCCGTAAGTCCGGCATGTTCCAGCGCCTCGACGACGAGCTTGCGCTTCCACAACAGATATTCCGCCAGCGACCAGTGTTGGGTGGCGCAGCCGCCGCAAATGCCGAAGTGCTTGCAGATCGGGACGGCGCGCTGGTGCGAGGCGTGATCGACGCTGAGCAAATGACGGCGGTCGGGATGGCCGCCGACGGGTTCAACTGTCACAGTCTCGCCGGGCAGCGCATACGGCACATAGACCGGCCCGGTATTGGTGTCGGCGATGCCGTCGCCGCGATGGCCGATACGGTCGATTTTGAGTTGTTCGGTCATGGCCCGGCTTTAACCGACAACCGATGCCGCAAGCAATGCGGCGATCAGAGGCGGTGGCGGGTCAGCGCGTTGAACCGCCACACCAGCAGCCCGGCGTAAACCCCGAGCCCGAGCGTAAAGCCGATCCAGATGCCGACCGCGCCCAGATTGGCGACAAACGCCAGCGTGTAGGAGGCGGTAAAGCCGACGCCCCAGAAGCTGAAGGCCGAAAACAGCAAGGGGACGCGCGTGTCATTGAGACCACGCAGCGCACCGGCGCCGATCGTCTGGATGCCATCGACGATGAAAAAGGTCGCGCCGACCAGCAGGAGCGTCGCCGTCAGGGCGGCGGTCGCTTCGGCATCGGCGGAATCGACGCGCAGGAACAGCAGCGGAATGAGATGGCGGAACGCGATGACCACCAGCACCATCGCCGCCATGAAGCTTGCGCCCAAACCGATGGCCGCAAAGCCGGCGCGGCGGCTGCCGCCGGGGTCGCTCCGGCCGACGGCATGGCCGACGCGCACGGTCGCCGCCATGGATATGCCGAACGGCACCATGAACAGGATCGCCGCGGTTTGCAGCGCGATCTGATGCGCGGCGAGCGCCACCGTGCCAATCCATCCCATCAGGATGGCCGCGGAACCAAACAGGCCGTATTCCAGCAGCACGGTTCCGGCAATCGGCGCACCGACGGCGACGAGCTTGGCCATGAGCGGCCAGTCGGCGCGCCAGAAGCGGTTGAGCACCCGGTATTTCTTGAACGGACGCATGGTGTAGGCAATCCAGAAACCAGCCACGCACATGGCGAGACTGACTAATGTGGTGGCGACGCCGGCGCCCAGCAGCTCCAGCCGCGGCAGTCCAAATGCGCCATAGATCAATGCATAGGCGAGCAGGGCATTCAGCGGCACAGCGCACACCATGATCCACAGCGCTGGCTCCGGCCGATTAACCGCGCCCATGAAACTGCGCAACGCGATGAACCACCAACCCGGCACCAGACACCAGCCGAGACCGAGCAGATAACGGCCGGCGAGCTGCGCCGTCTCCTGTTCCTGGCCGAGCGCCAGCAGCAGCTCCTCGCCGTAGTGTTGCAGCACGCTGAGCGGGATGCCGAGCATCAATGCCGCCCACAGGCCGACGCGCAACGCCCGCCGCACCATGCGCGGCTCGCGCGCGCCGAATGCCTGCGCGGCCAGTGGCGCGACCGCCGAGATCAAGCCCATGCCAAGCATGAAAGCGGCAAACATCACCGTCTGGCCGAGCGCGGCGCCGGCCAGCGCTTGGTCGCCGAGATGACCGATCAGGATGAGGTCGCAGGTCACCATTGCGATCTGGCCGAGCTGCGTGAGTGCCATCGGCAGCGCGAGCTTGATCGTGCCGATCAATTCGGCGCGCCAAAGGGAGACGGGGAGCGTCACTAGCATCGCTCGGCGCCGAGCAGAAATTCCACATTGCCGTCGCCGCCGTCGATCGGCGACGCCATCGTACCGAGAACGCGCCAATTCAGCGTCGCGACAAAGGCGGCGATGCCGTCGCGCACCGCGTCGCGGACGGTGGCATCACGCACGATGCCGCGCTTGAGATGGGCACGCCCGGCTTCAAACTGCGGTTTGATCAGGGCGATGAGGTGCGCCGGTTTTGCCGCCAGCGCCAACGCCGGCGGCAGAACCAGTTTCAGCGAGATGAAGCTGACGTCGCATACGATCAGATCGGGTAGCGCGCCGAGTTGAGCCGGCGAGAGCGTGCGGATGTCGGTCTGTTCCAACGACACGACTTGCGGACGAGCCTTCACGCTTTCATGCAATTGTCCGGTGCCGACATCGACGGCATAAACCGCCGACGCGCCGCGTTCGAGCAGCACCTGCGTGAAGCCGCCGGTCGAGGCGCCGACATCGAGACAGATGCGGCCGTTCGGATCGATGCCGAAATGATCGAGCGCCGCCGCCAGCTTAACGCCGCCGCGCGAGACATAAGGGTGTACGGCGCTTGCGGTGATGTCGGCATTGGCGGGGAGGCTTTCAGAGGCTTTCGCCACCAGCTTGCCATCGGCGCTCACGAGCCCGGCTTCGATGGCCGCCTGCGCCTTGGCGCGGCTGTCGAACAGCCCGCGTTCGACGAGCAGGCGGTCGGCTCGAAGTTTGTCTGTCACGAAGATCCAAACTCCGCTCGTCCCCGCGAAAGCGGCGACCCAGAGCGGCATTTGCCAACGCCTAGATTCTGGATTTCCCGCTTACGCGGGAATGAGCGGAGTGTGTGGCAACCTCGCGCTATAATCCAAATTAAGCCAGCTTCACCGTCTCGGCCTTGGCGTCCTTGCCGAGCGCCTCGAACACCTTGGTCACGATGCCGCGCGTATCGAGGCCGGCGGTCGCGTACATCGCCGCTGGCGTATCCTGATCGAGGAACACATCCGGCAGCACCATGCAGCGCACTTTCAGGCCGGTATCGAGCACGCCATGCTCGGCCAATGTCTGGAGCACATAGGTGCCGAAGCCGCCGATGGAGCCTTCCTCGACCGTGACCAGCACCTCATGCTCGCGCGCCAGCCGCAAAACCAGATCGGTATCGAGCGGTTTGGCGAAACGCGCATCCGCGACCGTGGTCGACAGACCCAATGCCTTAAGTTCATCGGCCGCCTTCAAGGTCTCGGCGAGTCGTGTGCCATAGGACAGCAACGCAACCTTGTGGCCCTCGCGCAATATACGGCCTTTGCCGATTTCGAGCGGCACTCCTTCGGCCGGCATCGCGACGCCGGTGCCTTCGCCGCGCGGATAGCGCAGCGCCGATGGCCGGTCGTCGATCGCGGCTTGCGTGGCGACCATGTTGACCAGCTCAGCCTCGTCGGCCGCCGCCATCAGCACGAAGGCCGGCAGGCAGCCGAGATAGGCAACATCGAACGCACCGGCATGGGTCGGGCCGTCGGCGCCGACCAGTCCGGCACGGTCGATGGCAAAACGCACCGGGAGCTTCTGGATGGCGACGTCGTGCACCACCTGGTCGTAGGCGCGTTGCAGGAACGTCGAATAAATCGCGCAGAACGGCTTGAAGCCTTCCGTCGCCAATCCGGCCGCGAAAGTGACCGCGTGCTGTTCGGCAATGCCGACATCGAAACAGCGGTTCGGGAATTCCTTCTGGAAAAGGTCGAGCCCGGTGCCGGCCGGCATCGCCGCGGTGATTGCGACGATCTTGTCGTCCTTGCGCGCCTCCTTCACCAGGCTGTCGGCAAACACTTTTGTGTATTGGGGCGCGCCGCCTTTGGATTTCGTCTGCGCGCCGGTCGCGACATCGAACTTGACGACGCCATGATACTTGTCGGCGGAAGTTTCCGCCGGCGCGTAGCCTTTGCCCTTTTGCGTGACGACATGCACCAGAATCGGCCCGATCTCGGCGTCGCGCACGTTGCGCAAGATTGGCAGCAGATGATCGAGATTATGACCGTCAATGGGTCCGCAGTAATAGAAGCCGAGTTCCTCGAACAGCGTGCCGCCCATGACATAGCCGCGCGCGTGCTCGACGGCGCGCGTGATGGCGCGGTCCCAGCTTTTGGGCAGATGTTCGGCGAGTTGCTTGCCGACGTCGCGCAGTTTCAGGAAGGTGCGGCCGGAGCCGAGCCGCGACAGATAGGCCGACATGGCGCCGACCGGCGGTGCGATCGACATGTCGTTGTCGTTGAGAATGACGATCAGCCGCTCGTTGCGCGCGCCGGCATTGTTCATCGCCTCATAAGCCATGCCGGCCGACATCGCGCCGTCGCCGATGACGGCGATGACGTTGTGCTTCTCGCCTTTGAGGTCGCGCGCCACCGCCATGCCAAGGCCGGCAGAAATCGAGGTTGACGAATGCGCCGCGCCGAACGGGTCGTATTCGCTCTCGGCGCGTTTTGTGAAACCGGACAGGCCGCCGCTCTGACGCAACGTGCGGATGCGGTCGCGGCGGCCGGTGAGGATTTTATGGGGATAGGCCTGATGCCCGACATCCCAGATCAGCCGGTCGGCCGGCGTCTCAAACACCGCATGCAGCGCCACGGTCAGTTCGACCACGCCCAATCCTGCACCAAGATGGCCGCCGGTTTTCGCCACAGCGTCCACGGTCTCAGTGCGCAGTTCGTCGGCGAGCTGCTTGAGCTGCTCGACGGAGAAATTGCGCAAATCGTCCGGGATATTGACGCGGTCGAGCAGCGGCGTTTTGGAAGCCTCAGGCAAATGGAACTCCGGTCTGAAAACCGTCGGCAATAGCCTTAAGTAGGGCCTTGAATGGTTGCGGTTCGTCGGGGCCGCTTTTGGCTTACACCAGTTCGACCTTGCCCGGCAATTCCGGCGAGATTCGGTAGAGAAGGTCTAATCGACGTCGAGCGGTGTCGAACCCGTCGGTTTACCCGAGGCGTCGAGGGTGATCTTTTCGACCCGCGCTTCGGCCTGCCGCAGCAGTTCCTCGCAGCGCTTTTTCAGGACCTCGCCGCGCTCGTAGATCGCCACCGATTCCTCAAGCGGTACCTTGCCTTCCTCAAGCCGTTTGACGATCGATTCCAGTTCCTCGATCGCCCGCTCGAAGGGCAGCTTGTTGATGTCGGCGTTGGCGGTCTCGGCCATGGTCGTCGGGTTCCGGCTCCTGAGGTCGGTCTGGGATGGCGAATATCGGCGGCTTCGTCAACCGCCGCGATAAACAGTGCGTCTTGTCCGGCTCCAGCGCCAGCCGATGGCGGCGAGAAAGAGGCCGCGCGGCAGCAAGCGAGGTAAAAGCGTCGCAACTCGGTTCGGTTTGCCGGGGACGACGATGCGGTGCCCGGCCATGAAGCCCTCGTAGCCTTCGCGGGCGACCCGTTCAGCCGAGCGCGACAACGCCTGCGGGAAATAGTCATGCGGCACGCTCGCGCGGTCATTGAATTCGGTCGGCACCGGGCCGGGGCAGAGCGCGCAGACCTTGACACCGTCGGCCGCCAATTCCTGGTGCAACGCCTCGGTGAGCGACACCACGTAAGCCTTGCTGGCGTGATAGACGGCCATGCCGGGGCCAGGCATGAAGCCGGCAATCGAGGCGACGTTGAGAATGCCGCCTTTGTGGCGGGTGATGCTGTCGAGAAAACGCAGCGTCAGGTCGGTTAGCGCCCGGTTGTTGAGATCGACGATGGCAAGCTGCTGGGTGCGGTCGAGTTTGGCGGCATCGCCCAGGAGCCCGAAACCAGCATTGTTGACCAGGATTGCGGGCTCGAGGCCTGCCGCTTGCAAGGCGTCGGCGAGTTTGGCAGGTCCCTCCGGGTGTCCGAGATCGGCGGCGATGACGTGCGGACGTGGATGGCCTTCGGCGGCGATGGCTTCGGCGAGCGCATTGAGTTCGGGTTCGCGGCGGGCGGTCAGCACCAGTTTATGACCGTGGCTGGCAAAGACTTTCGCCAGCGCCACGCCTATGCCAGCAGACGCGCCGGTGATGAGACAGATGGGTTGCACGCTGGAACCGCCGGGTGACATGAAACGATGAATGCTCGACAATACCGGATAATGCAATGACGAGGAATTCGCGTGGCCGATCTTAAAGATAAAATCGTTCTGATCACCGGCGCCTCCGGCGCTATTGGCGGCGCCGTGGCGGCCGCGGTGACAAGCGCCGGCGGTCTGGCCGTCACCAGTGATTTGAAGGCCGGCAACGGCATCGATTTCGCGCTCGATGTGGCGTCAGAGGCCGACTGGCAGCGCGTTGCCGCCGAGATCGGGGAAAAACACGGCCGGCTCGACGGGCTGGTCAACGCTGCCGGCATAGCGGCGGTCGGCAGCATCGAAAAGATCGACTTCGCCACGTGGCGGCGGGTGCTGTCGATTAATCTCGACGGCACTTTCCTCGGCTGCAAATACGGTTTCCCTCTGCTGCGCAAGCAGGGTGGGTCGATCGTCAACCTGTCGTCGGTGCTAGGGTTGGTCGGCAGCTCAAACCTTGCCGCTTATACGGCGTCAAAGGGCGGTGTGTCGCTGCTGACCAAATCGGTCGCGTTGAACGGCGCGCGTTATAAACCGCCGATCCGCTGCAACGCGGTGTGTCCGGCCTTTATCGCCGGGCCGATGGTGGATGAAATCGCCGGCGGTGGGGGCACCCGGGATCCGGCTGCCGTACAACAAAAATTGGCCAACGACATTCCGCTGCAACGCCTCGGCGAACCGGAGGAGGTCGCGGCGCTGTGCGCGTTTCTGTTATCGGATGAAGCCGCGTTCATCACCGGCGCCGACGTGCCGATCGATGGCGGCCTGACGGCGCGGTAATTTTTTCTTGTCGTCACCGGGCTTGTCACCTCTCCCATAGGGAGAGGTCGCGAACGAAGCGAGCGGATGAGAGGTTAGGCCTCTATTTGAGTCACTTGCCCCCTCACCCGACCGCCTACGCTTCGGCGGTCGACCTCTCCCCCAAGGGGAGAGGTGAAGAAAGCCCGTTACCCCCGCATCAGCGCCGTGACATGCGCCGCAGTCGAACGCGCCAGACCTTGCAGGTCGTAACCGCCTTCGAGGATCGAAACGATACGCCCTTGCGCGCTATCGTCGGCGATTTGCATCAGCTTTTGCGTCACCCACGCGTAATCCTCTTCGACCAGATTGAGATTGGCCAGCGGGTCGCGGGTGTGGGCATCGAAGCCGGCCGAGATGATGATGATGTCCGGCCGAAAGTCGCGCAGTCGGGGGAGGATCACGGTCTCGAACGCATCGCGGAACTGGTCGCCGCCATCGCCGGCCCGCAGCGGGGCGTTGACGATGGTGTTGAAGTCGCCGCGCTCGCTGATCGAGCCGGAGCCGGGATAAAGCGGCATCTCGTGGGTCGATGAATAGAGCACCGACTTGTCGGCCCAGAAAATATCCTGCGAGCCGTTGCCGTGATGAACGTCGAAATCGACAACGGCCGCGCGCTCGACGTCATAACGTTTCTGGGCGTAACGCGCGGCAATCGCGGCGTTATTGAAAAAACAGAAACCCATCGGCTTGGTCGTCTCGGCGTGGTGGCCGGGCGGACGCGTGGCGACGAAAGCGTTCGATGCTTTCTGATTCATCACCTCATCGACGGCGAAGCAGGCGCCGCCGGCGCCGCGCAGCGCCGCCTCGAAACTGCCGGGCGACATCGACGTGTCGGCGTCAATCCGCACCATGCCTTCCGACGGCGAAATCCGGCGGATTTCCTCGAAATAGTCTTGCGGGTGCACCAGCGTGACGAGGTCTTCGGTCGCCATCGGCGCCTGCACGCGCGCTAGTGCCTGGAACCGCTCATCCTCAAGTGCCTGTTCTACCGCGCGCATGCGGTCCGGCCGCTCCGGATGTCCAGGCGGTGTGACGTGGTCAAAGCAGGCGGGGTGTGAGACGAGGAGTGTGGTCATCTTAATTATCTAACGCCGGCGAGGGAGTGTTGCAAACCCGCTTGGTGAAGCGCCAAAGCAAAAAGGCCGCCAAGTTTGTTATTCTTGGCGGCCTTCTCGTTTCGTCCATCGGTGCAGGCGTCGATTACATCATCCCGCCCATGCCACCCATTCCGCCCATGCCACCGCCGCCTGGCATGGCCGGCGCCGCATCCTTCGGCAGTTCGGCAACCATGGCTTCGGTCGTCACCAGCAGGCCGGCGATCGAACCGGCGTCCTGCAGCGCGGTGCGCACGACCTTGGCCGGGTCGATGATGCCCTTGGCGACCATATCGACGTATTCTTCGTTCTGGGCGTCGAAGCCGTAGGTCTCCGACTTCTCTTCGAGGATCTTGCCGACAACGATCGAACCTTCGACACCGGCGTTCTCGGCGATCTGACGGATCGGAGCTTCCAGCGCCTTGAGCACGATGTTGATACCGGCCTGGACGTCGGAGTTGTCGTTGGTGAGCTTGCCGACCGCCTTCTTGGCGCGCAGCAGGGCAACACCGCCGCCTGGAACGATGCCTTCTTCGACGGCAGCGCGGGTGGCGTTGAGCGCGTCATCGACGCGGTCCTTCTTCTCTTTCACTTCGACTTCGGTCGCGCCGCCGACGCGGATCACCGCAACGCCGCCGGCGAGCTTTGCCAGACGTTCCTGCAGCTTCTCCTTGTCGTAGTCCGACGTGGTCTCTTCGATCTGCGCTTTGATCTGACCGACGCGCGCCTCGATGTCGGCCTTCTTGCCAGCGCCGTTGACGATCGTGGTCTTTTCCTTCTCGATCAGCACCTTCTTGGCGCGGCCGAGCATGGCGACCGTGACGTTCTCGAGCTTGATGCCGAGGTCGTCGGAGATCAACTGACCGCCGGTCAGGATGGCGATGTCTTCGAGCATGGCCTTGCGGCGATCGCCGAAGCCCGGTGCCTTGACGGCCGCGACCTTGAGGCCTCCGCGCAGCTTGTTGACGACGAGCGTGGCGATGGCTTCGCCTTCGACGTCTTCCGCGATGATGATGAGTGGCTTGCCCGACTGCACCACGGCTTCGAGCACCGGCAGCATCGACTGGAGTCCTGAGAGCTTCTTCTCGTGCAGCAGGATGTAGGCGTCTTCCAGCTCGGCCACCATCTTCTCGGCGTTGGTGACGAAGTAGGGCGAGATGTAGCCGCGGTCGAACTGCATGCCTTCGACGATCTCGACGTCGGTTTCCATCGCCTTGGCTTCTTCGACGGTGATGACGCCTTCGTTGCCGACCTTCTGCATCGCCTGGGCGATCATCTTGCCGATGGTGCTATCGCCATTGGCGGAGATGGTGCCGACCTGGGCGACTTCGGCCGAGGAGGAAACCTTCTTGGCGCGCTTTTCGATGTCTTTGACAACGGCGGCGACCGCGATGTCGATGCCGCGCTTGAGGTCCATCGGGTTCATGCCGGCGGCAACCGACTTCGCGCCTTCGCGCACGATCGCCTGGGCCAGCACGGTGGCGGTGGTGGTGCCATCGCCCGCCATGTCATTGGTACGGGACGCGACTTCGCGCACCATCTGCGCGCCCATGTTCTCGAACTTGTCCTC
This sequence comes from Hyphomicrobiales bacterium, assembly GCA_041691675.1. Classification (GTDB taxonomy): domain Bacteria; phylum Pseudomonadota; class Alphaproteobacteria; order Rhizobiales; family Xanthobacteraceae; genus Pseudolabrys. The sequence goes on from JBEPUC010000015.1 coordinate 24,969, forward strand.
GAGTTCGATTTCCTTGGCGACGGTGACGCCGTCCTTGGTGATGCGCGGCGCGCCGTAGCTCTTGTCGAGCACGACGTTGCGGCCCTTGGGGCCGAGCGTGACTTTCACGGCATTGGCGAGAATATCGACGCCGCGCAACATGCGGTCGCGCGCATCGCCGGCGAATTTGACGTCTTTAGCGGACATTGAGAATTACTCCGTTGAAACCAGATTGACGCGTGACTTAGGCGATCACGCCCATGATGTCGGACTCTTTCATGATCAGCAGGTCTTCGCCGTCCAGCTTGACCTCCGTGCCGGACCATTTGCCGAACAGCACACGGTCGCCGGTCTTGATGTCCATCGGGGTCAGCTTGCCGCTTTCGTCGCGACCGCCGGGGCCGACGGCGATGACTTCGCCTTCAGACGGCTTTTCCTGCGCGCTGTCGGGAATGATGATGCCGCCCTTGGTCTTCTCTTGGGCGGTGATGCGGCGGACGACCACGCGGTCGTGCAGGGGGCGGAATTTGGTCTTGGCCATGGGCTTCCTCGTGACTTTGATACGCGTCTTGCGAGACGGAAAGTGTCGCTGGTGCAGTCTCTTAGCACTCTGGGTGATAGAGTGCCAAGGATCGCAGGGGGGAATATTGCCTTAATGGTTAGGTGTCAAGCTTGGCAGTATGTTGTCCGGAGCCGTAATGATGGCGTAATAGCCGGTCAGGACAAACTGGCGGGCATTTGGTTAAACTGCCTCGCCAATTACCCTTCCACCCTCAATGTTTGCCGGAAACGCGCCGCAGGAGCCCGAATGATTTCTCTTCAACGCCGAATTCTGCCGACCGCCCCGGCAATGGCTTTCTTGATCCTTGGGCTCGGCCTCGGGCTTGCCGGCTGTGCGACCACCCCAAGCGGCCCGCCGGAACCGCCGCCGCCGGTTGTCCCGACGCTGCCGCCGAGCTTCCCCCCGCAGAATCTGGTCGGCAGTTACGGGCTTGCCGCCTACCACAAGGAAGAGGACAAGGCGCGCACCGAGGCTGCGGCGATCAATCAGTGTCGCCAGCCCTATGTCATCGCGCCCGGGCCGACCGGCGGCATCATGATGCATCTTGCAGATCAGCCGACACCGACGGAATTGCGCGTCAAGGGCGCCCCCGGCGGCAAGAACTTCATCGGCCCCGACGGCGATCCGCCGGGAAGTCAGCAGGATCGCGAGGTGCTGAGCTTCGACGGCCGCATGCTCATTCTTAAATGGATGGACCCCGAAGTGCAGGGCCGCTACGGCACCATGGTCTATGTCCGTTGCTCGCCGGAGGGCGCCAAGAAGCCGCGCACCCGGGCAAGGACGGCATCCAGGCCGAAGCCGAAACAGCCGCCGATCCAGCGGCAGTAGTTTTTCTTTCTCACCTCTCCCCGCATGCGGGGAGAGGTCGCTTGGCGCTGCCGATAGGCAGCGGCAAGCGGGTGAGGTGGCGTGGCCGCTCAATGCGGGTGGAATAGCCCTCATCCCGACCCTCTCCCGGCAAGCAAGGAGGGGAAGGTTTCACGCCTGCACTCGACTTGGCGCGGCGATGCTGTAGACCATCAAGCCGCATGATCGCCATCCGCGAATTCACCCACGGCCCCTGGCGCGCGGTGCCGGTGCTCGGGGTCACCCAAATCCTGGCTTGGGGTACGATCTTTTATACACCGGTGCTGATCGTACCGCTGATCGCGGCCGAGCGCGGCTGGTCGATCTCCTTCGCCATGGGCGGCTTCTCCGTCGCCTTGCTGGTCGCCGGGCTCGTCGCCCCGTTCGTCGGCCGCTCGATCGACCGTTATGGCGGTCATGTGGTGATGACGGTGGGGTCGCTGACCGGTGCGCTCGGTCTGGTGCTGATCGGCCTTGCGAGCAATCCGGTCGCCTATATCGCGGTATGGGTCGTCCTCGGCATCGCGCTGGCGGCAAGCCTCTACGACGCCGCCTTCGGTAGTCTCGGCCGCATCTTCGGCGCAGGCGCGCGGCGGCCGATCACCGCGCTGACGCTTGCCGGCGGTTTCGCGTCGACCGCTGGATGGCCGGCGACCCATTTCCTGATCGAAGCCGTCGGTTGGCGCGATACCTACCTCGTTTATGCCGCGCTGCTCGCCGGCATCGCCGCGCCGCTGCATGCGTTTCTGCTGCCGCGCAAGCGGCATGAAATCGCCGCATCAAAGGCCGGCGATATGCTTGTGCCCGAGAAGGTGCTGCCGTCGAAAGGATTGCCATTCGTTCTGGTGGCGTCGGCATTCGCGATCTATGCCTTCGTGCCGTCCGGCCTGTCCGCACACCTGCTGGCGATATTCGCGCGCAGCGGCATTGATAGCGGTACGGTAGTCTGGATCGGCGCGCTGTTCGGGCCGGCGCAGGTCGGCGCACGCGTCATCGAATTCGCCTTCGGCCGAAACCTGCATCCGTTGTGGGTGGTGCGCTTTGCGCTCAGCGTGTTGCTCTGCGCGTTCGTGATGATGGCCCTGCTCGGCGTCTCGGTGCCGGTGGCGGCGGCATTTGCGGTACTGTTCGGCGGTGCCAACGGGCTTGTCACCATCACGCGGGGCGCGGTGCCGCTGGCGCTGTTCGGCGCTTCCGGTTATGGGCGGCTGATGGGCCGGCTGGCGGGGCCGTTCCAACTGATGCAGGCGGCGTCGCCTCTGGCGATGGCCTTTGTGATCGACCGGGCGTCCGATTTCGCCGCGCTCGCCGTCGCCTGCGGCTTTGCCGCGGCGGCGCTCACCTGCTTCATCGTTATCCGACGGCCGGCTTAATCCGAACAGCCGAACATCTTGTCGATGTCGTGCTGGCTGGCGTGGCCGGTATCGCCATCGAGCTTGGGGCCGTTGAGCAGACCGCGCCCGGCCGGCAGCGTCACACCGGCGGGACGCATTCCGCCATCCCCGACGCCTTCAAGACGCGCCAGCATCGCGACGACCTGCAGTTCGATTGCGATGAGGGTGCCAATCGCTTTCTCGATACGCTGACCGGCGATATCCTGGAAATTGCAGGATTCGTAGATTTCCACGACGCAATCCTGAATATCCTGTGCGACGCCGCGTTTGTATTCGTCTCGCAGCGAGGCGGTCAGCGCTTTGGCGCTGTCGTCGATGACTTCGACAGCTTTGAGGATTTTTTGCGTCGCATGTTCCATGCCGTCGACAGCAGCGCCCAGTTCGTCGGCGGCGCGGGCGGTGTGCTGCTCCATGCCGTCGCCAATGAGACGCGCCAGGTCACGCCTGTTGCCGGCCAGCGTATTGCGAAGCCACGCCAGTTCGGATGTCAGACCATGGATGTCGGTGTTGCTGTGGATGTTCGATTGCTGCCGCGGTTGGAATTGTGTCGGCGCGGGCGGCACGGCCGGAGCCGTTCGCTTCGGCGCCAGCATCTGTTCGATCCGGAAGACTTTACGCTGCACACCGCATCTCCACGCTCCCCGCGTTGAAGGTACTCTGTCGGCATTAACGCTGAGTTGCGCCGGTAATCGTCCATGTGCGCGTCACATAACAATGCGTGGGATTTTGTTAACCACGATGGCCCGACGATTTATGAAAATATTAAGGTTAAGCCGACGAAACGCTGTCATCAAAGCGGGCAAAGGGCATGCCGGACCGCGCGGTTTACCAATCGGTGTTTGTTTCGTTCTGTACTGGCGCCATGTCCGATGAAGCCTCGAGTAGTGAAATGCCGCGTTTGATTGTTGCCGCCTTTGCCGCCATGTTTTTGATGAGCGCCGCTTCCGCGCAGCCGGTTACACCGCAAATGGTGGTGGTGTCGCAGCCCCAGCGTATGCAGGCGGACCGGGGTGGAATGGGCGGCGGCTTCATCGAATATCTGTTCGGCGACCAGGCCAAGCCGCGCTATGCGCCGCAACCGCGATATACGCCATCGCCGACGTTTTACGGCGCGCCGGCGCCCGCCCCTGAGCAGACGGCGAATCCCCAACCGCTTTACGTCAATACCGAGCCGCTCATCGACACGAACCGGCGGCGGAATTATCCGATCGATCCGGTCTATCTGCGTCAGGAAGTCATCTATATCGGCCCGGAAACGCCGGGCACCGTCGTCATCGATACCGAACAAAAATTTCTTTATCTGATCGAGGCCGGCGGCAAGGCGCTGCGCTACGGCGTCGGCGTCGGACGGCCGGGCTTTACCTGGGCCGGTGTGCATAAGGTGTCGGCGAAAAAGGAATGGCCGGACTGGACGCCACCGGAAGAAATGCTCGAGCGCCAGCCGGGACTGCCGCACTTCATGCCGGGTGGGCCTAACAATCCGCTCGGTGCGCGGGCGCTTTATCTCGGCTCGACGCTGTATCGCATTCACGGCTCCAATGAGCCGTGGACGATCGGACACAACGTGTCATCGGGCTGCATCCGCTTGCGAAACGCGGATGTCATCGACCTGTACGACCGCGTGAAGGTCGGGGCGAAAGTTGTGGTGCTGTAAACAGCCTCTTGGATGGAAATGAGCGGCGCCTTCGCTTACGCGCTGTCGTCGCCGCCGGAATCTCCGTCATCGCCGAAATCGCTGTTATCCGACACGTCGACATCGTTGTCGCTGCTGTCGAACAGTCCGGCGCGGTCGCTATCGCTGCCGCCGGAACCCGAGCCGATATCGTTGAGACCAGCCTCGCGTGACAGATCGCTGCCGCTGGCGCTGTTGTCCCATGGCGACGATGAGCTTGCCGACTGCGTGTCGGCAAAAGCGCTGCCGCTGTTATGATGGCCGCCGAACAGCGACCCGATGGAATTAAACAGCATCGCGCCGCCGATCGCGCCAGCAGCCGATGCGGCTGCAGTGCCTAGGAAAGAGCCGCCAAATCCGGGTGTAGGCGTTTGCGCCGCATAAGGCTGGGCCGATTGCGGCGAATTCGCCAGAGCTGCGCCGCTGTTCCAGCGCGGATCGGGGCCGCCAGCCGCGGAAGGACGCACGCTCGGCACCGAAGTGGCATGGCCGCCGCCAAGCATATTGCGCATGTTGTCGAGAAAGCCGCCGGCGGTCGCGGGAGCTTGATCTTCGCCGGAGAGTTCACGGATGCGGGCGTCGGCGCGTCTGAGTGCTTCATCCTGCACCAGCACGCTCTGCACCAGCGCGTAAAGCGCATTGGGCGCGCTCCGCGCGCCGTCAGCGATGGCGCGCTCGGCCTCGGCATCGCGGGGCGAGGATTCAAGCCGGGATAGACGGTCGAACAGATCATCGACCAATTGGCGTTCCTGCGGCGTCATTTCGATTCTCCCGTGACGTCAAATGACGTCGCCTGTGAATCTATGGCGCGCTTTGGCTTTCGCCAGTGGGCTCGGCCAGTTCCACGCCGTGCTCGGCCATGATTTCCGGATAAGCATCCGAATTGAAAAAGGCGAATTCGTGCTCGCGCAACTTTGTCAGCGTATCGAGCCGTTCCAGTTCTTTATCGACGAAGCCCGGGTGGCACATGATGAGCCCGCCGTCCGGCAGGCCATTGAGAAAGCTTGGAAAAATCTTCGCGAAGTCGGCCTTGGCCATGAAAACGTAAGCCCCCGCGAAAGCCGGATTGGTGGCAAGGCCATAGCGTTCGGCCTTGCGACGAAAGCCGAGACTCAGAATGTCCAGCACCAGGCCTTTGCGATCGCGCAGCGGCCGTGGCGCACGGGGCCGTCCGCCCTGACGAACCCAGGCATTCGGGGCATTGTCGGCGACGACGCGCAGGAAGGCATCGCGCACTTGCGGCACCAGTTGCACATGCTGATGACCGTCGACGAAATCGGGTGGCCGGCCGAAGGCCTTCTGAAAGGCGCGCATCTGTGCCGCGATCTCGATCGCCAGCAATGCGGGTTTGAGCCGCCGTGTCATGCTCAGGCGCATTATTTCGGTGTGCGGCAGGAAGCGGTCTTGACGCGTCGGCGCGAAGCCTTCGCTCAACGGTGTAAACGGTGCGGTCAGCGTGACATGCAGGCCGAGCGCGGCACGCGGTTCGTCGGCATTGAGCTTGATCAGTGCCTCGACTTCGGCCGAGCCGATATGCGGCGCCGCCATCATTACCGACGTGGCGTTGATGCGCTTTTTAGCGATCAACTGGCGGATGGCGTCATTGACGCCGGGCGCCATGCCGTAGTCGTCGGCGCACAGCCAGATACGGCGGGTGTTGCTCGGTACGTCGTTCATTCGGCCGAGCGCGCCGATGAGGGCGCTGCCTTGCCGAATTCCTCGTCAGGTTGGTTGGTTGCTTCCTTCGTCGCTTCCTTGGTGGCTTTAATACTGTGCTCGGCAATGAAGTAAACTGGACGGCCTTTTATCTCCGACAACAGCTTTCCGATATATTCGCCGAGCACGCCGATCATCATCAATTGCACACCGCCGAGCACCATCAGGCCGACCACCAGCGACGGATACCCGGGCACGTCCTCACCGAAAAGCACGGTTTCGATGATGATCCAGAAGCCGAACAGCAATGCGCTGGCCGCCATGATGACGCCAAGAATGCTGGCGACGCGCAGCGGTGCCACCGAGAAAGAGGTCAGCCCCTCGATCGACAAGCCGATCAAGGTCCATACGTTCCAGGTGGTGACGCCGTGCTCGCGGTCGGCCGGTTCGTAATCGACGCGCACCTGGCGGAAGCCGATCCAGCTCGACAGCCCTTTGAAGAAACGGCTGCGCTCCGGCATTTGCCGCAACGCCGCCGCGGCGCGCGGCGACAGCAGGCGGAAGTCGCCGGCGTCCTCCGGAATCTTGAGCCGCGCCTGCAAATTCAGCAACCAGTAGAACCAATGCACGCCGGTGCGGCGCAGCCAGCTCTCGTTCTCGCGATGCGCCTTGGCGGTGTAGACGACGTCGTAGCCGTCATCGAGCCAGCGCGACACCAATGTTTCGATCAAGCTCGGCGGATGCTGGCCGTCGCCGTCCATGAACATCACGGCGCCGAGACGCGCGTGTTCGAGGCCGGCAAGCAGCGCGGCCTCCTTGCCGAAATTGCGCGACAAACTGACCACCTGCACGTCGAGCGGGACTGCCGGCAGTGTCCTGGCGATATGACTGGTATCGTCGCGGCTGCCGTCATCGACATAAACGACCTCGACGGCGAGCGCGTATTTGCTTTGCAGGAAGCGCGCCATGTTGGCGATGCGCTCATGCAGGTTCACCAGGCCCTTGGCCTCGTTGAACACGGGAACCACGATCGATAATCCGTGGTCAGTGGCAGATTTGCGCGCCCGGACAGCCGATTTCGTGGTTCTCGCCGGCATTTTCGTCAAGTTATGCTCCTCGTCGCTCGACGCGATCTATAACCTATGTGCGCGTTCCTGTCCCGGCCAGACCCGCTTCCGCGGGGGTGCAGGAACCGGCCGCCGAGACGCCTTTTCGGGCAAGACCCTGCGCCATCGAGATGTTATGGAGGGCCATGATTCCGGCACCGTTGCGTAACATCGTCGATCGCCTGACCGTGGCTTGGCACGAGCGCGCCATCGTGCTCAAGGCGGCGAGCTTCGCCATGGTCGGCGTGGTCAATACCGCGATCGATTTCAGCGTTTTCTGGACGGTGGCCGAATTCCTGCATTGGCCGTTGGTGCCGGCGAACGTAACCGCCTGGCTGGTGGCGGTCTCGTTTTCCTACGGCATGAACACCTTCATCACCTTCGGCCCGGAGTCCGGCCGGGTGCTGCGCCGGCGCGACTATTTAACCTTCCTCGTTTCCGGTGTCGCCGGCATGGTCGCCTCGACGGCGACGCTGGTGGCTCTTTCCTATGTGCTGCCGGTGCTGGTCGCGAAGCTGATATCGATTCTGGTCAGCTTCGTGGTCAACTTCTCACTGTCGCATTTCGTGGTGTTCCGGACCCGCAAGCCCAGCGCGGAATAGCTCAGTCGCACCTCACGCTCATCCCGCCATCAACTACAATTTCCGTACCGGTGACGAAACGCGCTTCGTCGGACGCCAGAAAAAGCGCGGCATTAGCGGTGTCGCGGCCATCGCCCATAAAGCCGATCGGAATGCGCGCAAGCCTCTGCTTGAGGAGCGCTTCGACATCGCCGCCCGCCCGCTGTTTGGCGAGGCGGGCCTCCACCATCGGGGTGTGTAACTGCCCCGGCACGACGGTATTGATCCGTATCCCGCGGCTTGCATATTGCACGGCAGTCACGCGCGAAAGCTGAATGATGCCGGCCTTGGTGGCGGCATAGCCGACCTGAAATGCGCCGGTGAAACGGATACCCGAGGTCGAGGCCAAATTGACGATGGCGCCTTTGCCTTGTTGCTCCATGATCGGCAGAACATGCTTCAAGGTCAGAAACACGCTCTTGAGGTTAAAATCGACCTGGGAATCCCAGACCTCTTCGGACATTTCGACCGGCCCGCCATGTGCCGACCCGCCGACGTTATTGACGAGAACATCGACGCGGCCAAATTGCTTGAGACAGGCCGCCACCATGCCGGCGACGGCGGCGCTATCGGTGACGTCGCATTGATACACCGCGATCTCGCCGCCGATCTTTTTCACCCGCTCAACCGTCTCAGCCACGCTATCGACATTGCGATCGACCGCGAAAATCTTTGCGCCTTCCTCGGCGAAGCGGACCGCCATGGCACGACCATTGCCCCAACCGGGTCCGACCGAGCCCGCGCCGGTAATGACGGCAATGCGGTCTTGTAAACGTCCGCTCATGATGGCTCCTCCAAGTCTAAGGTTCGCACGATTTCAGTCGCGCGAAGTTGTACAGGCGTTGCGGATTATCGACCAGTAGCGCCTGGCGAGCGGCAGGCGTCGGCGCGGTCAGATGCCTTATTGGTCCGGTGCGCGTGTGCGCTCGTAAGCCGGCTCATTGTTGGAAAAATGCTTTAACCAGCGAACCAGTTTCGGATAATCCTGACGCCATTCGACGGGTTTGCGCCAATCGAGATAACCGAGCGCGCAAGCCAGCCCGATTGCAGCCAGTCGCAGCTTGCCGGCGCCCGGAGGGTCTTGTTCGAAAGTGCCGAGCGCGCGCGCGATCTTGTCGCGCTGGTGCTGGAGCCAGCGCTCGGAGAACGCGCCGGCATCGCGGAAGCGGCCTTCGTATACCATGAGAAGACCGGCGTCGGTGATCCCATCCGCCAGCGTGGCGAGCGTCAGAGTCCTGTAGCGTTCAGGTCCCCTTGGCGGCAGCAATTCGGCCCCAGCGACTTCCTGCAAGAACTCGACGATCACGCGACTGTCGTAGATTGCGGTGCCATCCGAAAGCAGAAGGCATGGCATTTTGCCGAGCGGGTTTTGCAGGCGCAGCGTGTCATTTTGGTCGAGCGTATTGGCGGGGACCACGGTGACCCGCTCGGACAGCCCGAGAATGTCGATCACCATGCGCACCTTGCGGCCGAACGGCGACGTCAAGGTTGAACGCAGGACGAATATTTCAGAATCAGTCATCATGCAAAAAACGCACACGGCTTCCCATTAATGTTTTTGTTGTCAAAGACCGTAGCCTGCGGATGTTACGCTCGCAACAAGAGGTGCGCTTTGGAGAAGAGACGCTGCATTCCGGCTCGGCAGGAAAAAGGAGAGGGAAAGCAGTCGCGTTTTCTTGCGTAATGCCGGATAGTCTTTAATAACGCAGAAGAAGCGAAATGGGCAACTGATGCACTTGGAAGAAAATTTCGACGTAGTCGTAGCCGGCGGCGGCAATGCCGCGCTCTGCGCCGCAATAACGGCCGCGCGTGCTGGCCGCAAGGTAATAGTGCTTGAAGGTGCGCCCGAATTCTATCGCGGCGGCAACACCCGCCACACGCGGAATTTGCGCTGCGCCCATGACGGCACCGCGCCGACCATGGCCGGACCTTACGATCCGGCCGAATTCCTCGACGACTTGTATCGTGTCACCGACGGTCAGACCGACAAAGCGCTGGCGCAACTCACCATAGAGCGCTCGCATGAACTGATCCCCTGGATGAACAAACAAGGAGTGTTGTTTCAGCCACCGCTCGGCGGCACGCTGTCGCTCGGCAAGACCAACGCTTTCTTCCTTGGCGGCGGGCGCGGCATGCTCAATGCGCTTTACCGGCAGGCCGAGGCGCTGGGCGTCACTTGCGTCTACGACGCGATGGTGACTGCGCTCCGGATTGAAGATGGATTCTTCGTCTCGGCGACGATCGCGCATAACGGCGTGGAAAAGCAGATACGCGGCAAGACACTGGTTGCGGCCTCGGGCGGGTTCGAGGCGAATATCGAATGGCTGAAGGAATATTGGGGCGACGCCGCCGACAATTTCGTTATTCGCGGCACGCCCTATAACCGCGGCGCGCTTCTGCGCATGCTGCTGGACAAAGAAGTGAAGCCGGTCGGTGACCCAACCCAGTTTCATGCCGTCGCGCTCGACGCGCGGTCGCCGAAATTCGATGGCGGCATCGCCACGAGACTCGATAGCGTCGTATTCGGCATCGTGGTCAATCGCGATGGGCAGCGCTTCTACGACGAGGGTGAGGAAACCTGGCCGAAACGCTATGCGATCTGGGGCCGCCTGATCGCGCAGCAGTCGGATCAGATCGCCTATTCGATCCTCGATTCAAAATCGATCCGCATGTTCATGCCATCGATCTTTCCGGCGGTCGAGGCGAATACGATCGGCGAATTGGCCGCCAAGCTCAAGCTCGATCCGCCGGCCGTGGAAAAGACCGTCGCCGAGTTCAATGCCGCGGTACGCCCCGGCACATTCGACCACACGATACTCGACGATTGCACGACGTCGGGCCTCACCATTCCGAAAAGCCATTGGGCCCGCAAAATCGACACGCCGCCTTATTACGCTTATCCGCTGCGGCCGGGCATCACCTTCACCTATCTCGGCGTGCGCGTGAACGAAGAGTCGCGCATGATTTTCACCAACGGCAGGCTGGCGGCGAACATGTTCGCGGCCGGCGAGATCATGGCGGGCAACGTGCTCGGCAAGGGCTATCTTGCCGGCATCGGCATGACCATCGGCGCGGTGTTCGGGCGGCTTGCGGGTGAGGGGGCGGCCAAGCATGCGCGGAATTAGTTGCTCTCACATGCATTCGTCCCACACTCCGGTCATTCCCGCGAAAGCGGGAATCCAGAACGGTAAAACTCTTTCGTCTCAAGTCTGGCGCTGGATCCCCGCCTTCGCGGGGACGAGCAGAAGAGGTGGCAGATGAATTTGCCAATTCGCTCCGCCGCACTGACCGAAGCCGACCGGCTGATGACGATCTGCAACGCCTGCCGCTATTGCGAAGGGCTGTGCGCGGTGTTTCCGGCCATGGAGATGCGCCGTAATTTCGGCGACGGCGATCTCAACTACCTCGCCAATCTCTGCCATCAATGCGGCGCTTGCTACACCGATTGCCAGTACTCGCCGCCGCACGAATTCAACGTCAATGTGCCGGGTGCGTTCGCCAAGCTGCGCAACGATAGTTATGCGCAATATGCGTGGCCGCACATCTTCGCCGGCGCGTTCGCGCGCAACGGCCTGTTCATTACGCTGCTGGCATCGGCAAGTGTCGCTGCCTTCGTCATCGGCTTTGTGGCGCTGCGCGATCCGACGGTGTTGTTCGCGCGCCATGCCGGCGATTTCTATAGACTGATGCCGCACAATGCGATGGTGGCGCTGTTCGGCGCCGTCTTCGTTTACGCCATCCTGGCGCTGACGCTCAGCCTGCGGGCGTTCTGGCGTGACATCAATGGTGGCGCGTCGAGCGCGGCGGTGGTCGAGGCCACAAGCGATGTGGCGCATCTCAAGTATCTCGGCGGCGGCGGCGGTGGCTGCACGTCGGAGAACGAAAAGCCGTCGGCGCAGCGGCGCATTTTCCACCACCTGACGTTTTATGGCTTCTTGTTCTGTTTCGCCGCGACGTCGGTTGCCACGATTTATCACTACGCCTTCGGCTGGCACGCGCCTTATGCGCTCACGAGCTTGCCGGTGGTGCTCGGCATCATCGGGGGAGCGGGGTTGCTCATCGGTCCGGCCGGGCTGTTCGCGCTGGCGCGCATGCGCGATCCCATTCTCACCGACGCGCCGCGCCTCGGCATGGATACTGCGTTCCTGACGATGCTGTTTCTGACGAGTCTCACGGGCTTTGCCCTCATGACGCTTCGCGACACCGGCGCGATGGGTATTTTGCTCGCCATCCATCTCGGCGTCGTGCTGGGGCTTTTTTTAAGTTTGCCATACGGCAAATTCGTGCATGGGCTCTATCGCTATCTGGCGCTGGTCAAATTTGCGCGAGACAAGCGAACTGCCGTATTCGTGGAGTGATCCTCGCGCCCGTCATGCCGATAACCGCGCCCAGTATCGGCAGGGCCCGAGCCGCCCGTGCGATCAAACACGGGGTGGGAATGGCAGCGACCGGAAGCTACTCGGCCAATGCGCTGTCGGCATCGGTGATGCTCTGAGCCCCTTCGACCACACTGCGTTCGAGCCCGTTTGCCTGCACAGCCACGTTCTCGGCAAAGAACCGGGCCAGGGCAGTGCGGCCGCCGCCATCTTCGTCGTCGCGCAAGGCGGCCAGGGCTTGCTCGGCCAGCATGCAACCGCCTGCGGCATTGCCGAACATCCGCAGATAAAGCGTCGCGCCGGCGAGCGCATCCGGCGACGATTTCTGCGCCAGCAGCCAGTGCGTCGCGCGTTCGAGGCTGTCGACCGCTTCACCCAAACGCGCCGCGGTCTCGCCGAAGGCCGGCGCGTTGCTGGCTTTCACCGCTGTCATCGTCTTGCGTAACTCGTCGATGTAAGCAGCAACGGTGTTGCCGCCTTGCAACGGGATCTTGCGCGTCACCAGATCGATGGCCTGAATGCCGTTGGTGCCTTCATAGATCGCAGCGATTCGAGCGTCGCGAAAATGCTGCGCCGCGCCGGTCTCCTCGATAAAGCCCATGCCGCCATGGACCTGCACGCCGAGAGAAGCGACTTCGATGCCGATGTCGGTCGAGAACGCTTTCGCTACCGGCGTGAGCAGCGAGGCGCGTTCGTTGGCAGCCTTGCGCGCGGCCGCGTCCTTGCCGCGGATCGAACGATCGAGCGCAACGCCCGTCGTATAGCAAATCGCGCGCGCCGCGCCGGTCAGAGACCGCATCGTCAGCAACATGCGCTTGACGTCCGGATAGTCGATGATGGCATGGCCCATTTGCTTGCGCTCGCGCGCATAGGCCATCGCCTGCTGCAATGCGCGCTCGGCGATCGCCACGCCCTGTAAACCGACCGCGAGGCGCGCCCGGTTCATCATCGTGAACATGCACAGCATGCCTTTATGTTCTTCGCCGATGAGATAGGCGACCGCGCCGCCATGATCGCCGTAGACCATCGTGCAGGTCGGCGAAGCATGAATGCCGAGCTTGTGTTCGACCGAATGCGCCCGCACATCGTTGCGGGTGCCGTCCGGCATCATTTTCGGCACCAGGAACAGCGAGATGCCCTTGGTGCCGGCGGGCGCGTCGGGCAACCGCGCGAGAACGAAGTGGATGATGTTGTCGGTGAGGTCGTGTTCACCGTAAGTGATGAATATTTTCGAGCCGGTGAGACGGTACGTGCCGTCGCCGGCGCGCTTGGCCTTGGTCCGCAGCGCACCGACATCGGAGCCGGCCTGCGGCTCGGTCAACTGCATGGTGCCCATCCATTCGCCGCTGATGAGCTTTGCGAGATACTTCTGCTTCAGGTCGTCCGTACCGTAAGCGTGCAACGCATCGACAGCCGCCATCGTCAGTACCGGACCGATGCCGAAGGCCATTGACGCGGCGTTCCACATCTCGACGCAAGCGGCGTTGACGGCGTGGGGCAGTTCCTGGCCGCCGAAATCGGCGGGAGAGGCGAGCCCGTTCCAACCTGCGGCCGCCCACGCGGAATAGGCGTCCTTCCAGCCCGGCGGCGTCGTCACCTGGCCGTCCTTGAAGGGGGTGCCGAATTTGTCGCCGATCCGGTTGAGCGGTGCGATCACCTCGGTGGCGAATTTGCCGGCTTCCGCAAGGACCGAATCGACGGTGTCCTCGTCAAGGTCGTCATAAAGCCCTTCGGCGATGGCTGACCGGAGCCCGGCGGCGTGTTTGAGGGCAAAGGCGATGTCGGCGATGGGCGCGCGATATGTCATTGGTGCAATCTATCCGGGCTTTGCCGGTCGTCAAAGTGGTCTCGGATCGGGGAAATGGCGCCGAAAACAGGGTTTTAAGAACGCCGCGGACGTTGATCGGAAGAGGCACCGCCGCTATGGTCCGCGCGTTCGACTGGAGCGCCGATCGCCGCCTCCGGTTGAAAGCGTCAAAACGACGGATTGGGGCGTAGCCAAGCGGTAAGGCAGCGGATTTTGATTCCGCCATTCGGAGGTTCGATTCCTCCCGCCCCAGCCAGCCTATATTGTTGATTTTATTGATGTTATTTGGCGTCTGTGTTTGTTCTTTGGTCGTCATTCTGAATGATATTTTTTGCGCCATTCTGAATATCTGTTCGCGCCTCGTTCGCCAGTTGATGAGCGTGGCGCTTGCGTGTCGCTGCTAGGGCACGCTTCATTGTGCGCTTGGCATAGCCCTCATATGACTGCTGACTCCTGTGTGCGGACAGCGCACGGCCTTGCCCATCGGTCAATTCGGCCTCCTCCAGCTCGGTCATCCCGCCATGCCGGCAGGCGTCAAGCGTAAACGTTGACGGTAGCCCAATCTTGTCGCGCATCTGATGAACGATTTTCTGCATGCCGCTGAACGAATAGGGTTTGGCCGGGCCTTCTTTCATTTCGCGCAGAATCATAGGAATGCCGCGACGCGGAAGCTTTGCCAGGACCGCTTCCGCTTCGGCGTAGAAAACTGTGTGGACGTTATCGATGGTTTCTTCCAGGGGGTGCCAGACCTGCTCGCCGGTTTTATGGTGCTCGATACGGATTGCAGTCAACCAATCCTTGCTGCGGTAGTCGGTCCACCGGACATAGCCTGCCAGAACGTTTTCAGGACGTTGAAGCCATTCAAAACATATGACCGCAGCGGCGGCAGGCTCGGGCCGACCAAGATCGATGCATCCCCAAGCGAATGCGTAGACCTGCTCTCGGTCAACAGCGGGCTTCTTTTGCTTCGTCCGCGTTTGCATTGTCACGCCGTCCCATGGGTTGGGCACCTGTCTGTCGAACTCCGCTGGATAGAGGCGGCGCACAACGTCCCAGGCTTTAGCGCAAAGCGCGACTGCCTTTTCTCCTTGCCTTAACCGCTGCCCTTTTTTGCCTTGAATGAACTTATCATAAAGCATATCGGCCGCGCGCGAGGTGATGGAGCGGACGCTGCGGCCACCGATACGGTCACCCTTCTTGGTCAGTGTATCTGCGACCAGAAGCATCGTGCGCTCATAGTCCGGCCGCGAGCGGAGCGAGACTTTTTCCAGATAGGCCTTGCTGCTTTTATACTCTCGGAACAACCAGTCGACATTTCCAAAGCGGACGAGGGGGCCGGTGTCGATCGGTTCGCCGCGTCGCGTCGCGTCCCATTCATCGAACAGACGGTTTAGGGCGGCGGCCCGGCCACCGTCTCCGTTTTCACCGCACCCCACAATGTAATCAGTGCCCAGCGGCTCGTTGGGAATTGTGCAGCCGCGCTGGCGATAATATTTGTTGATGTTAAAATAGAACCCCGTCAGCCCACTCGCGAGCACCTTTGTTATGACGAAGCGCGGCAGCGGCCTTTCCATCATCACAAATCCTCTGCGGCGTCCGCGGCCCTTCGAAGTTCTTTCGGCAGTATCGCTTGGTCCAAATCGTCTCGCAGCCATAGGCGCCGGCGTCCTTCCAAGACCCGGGGCTGAGGATATTCTCGCCCAACGCGGGCAATGAAAGCCTGGATTGTGGGTTCGCCGCAATAGCCCGCAGCTAATGCTGCGGCCATCCTACGGGGCCAGGCGCCATTGGGGATGACGGAGGGGCGGTTGGCCATCTACCTGAATTCCCGCCTTTTTAGGTGCCGCCAACGGGATAAATATTCGGGGAAAATGACTTTTGCGCCACTATCATGAATGAGTTTCGCAAATCGCGATTTGACTGTGCGTGCCATCGCTTGCCATTCGTCGATCTGATCGGGCGAAATCGAAACGTCGGGGCAAAGGCGGACGACAAACTCATTGTCGACATCAGTTATGATTTTTGGCGGATACGGTGGCGGCATCGTCCAGCCTTGTTCGGCGATCATTTCATCGACTTTACGGGGAGGCGCAAAACGCGAGAGTGCAACGAGTGCTTGGCTGTCGGAAGATTAGGCGAGGTGACCACCGCCGCTCGTTGCGTGTGTTCTTAGTATGCCGCCGCGAAGCCCCGGGACCAAAGTGCAAATTGTTGGCACTTGCACATCAGAATATTGATGAGCAGAAGCAGGGCTGCTTATCACAAGTCCTCTGACGAGCAGTGCGGGCTGTTCGTCAGGATTCTCCAATAACCTGCTGGTACAGTGAAAACTGCCTGTTTCAAGGTATTACCATCGAGCGGACCCGCGAAGGTCTATACTATCCTTGCGGTGTTGCGTTCTCGCAGCCCCGGCCAGCGGAGCACGGCAGCGCCCGTAGCCGGCGACGGATCATTTTGAGACCGACCCCGCTTTGCGACCCAGCGGGGACACATCGGGTACATTGTAAGCGTCCTGTCGCCGAACGCTCCTGATCGTAAATGGCAATTGGCATTGCAGAACTGGCCATACGCACGATGAAATTTGGACCAAAATCAATATCGGGTTCTACGCCGACACGGCGGAGGACGTTTTCAAGGCTCTTGTTGAGTAAATAGTAACGCCATGGCTGTTTGATGCTGCGAGAGGGTCGCTACAGCCGCATCGATCGCTCGAAAGCGAGGCCGGGTAACCCACCATGGCTAGTGCATCTGCCGGCGAGGACGATGAGAATTGACTTGAATCGACGCGGCTAGGGCGCCTCCCGCAAATCCGACTCCGCATCGGACCGCCGCATCACCACTCTGCGGCCCCAGTTTGTGAAGGTGAAATGTGAAGAATAAAGATGGATACGATCCATTGGATTGGCCGCACAGAACAGCTGGACCCGAATTTCAGAAGATGAAGGATAAGCGTGTCGCTGAGGTATTGCAGACACTACGTGAACTTGCCGAAATGACCCGGCCGAACGGCGGCGATATTACAGCTAAACACAAAGACAGAAACGCGTTTGCTGCTTTGGCTTGCGCGGGAGAGCTTGTTGAACTTCTGGCGGGCTGGGCAATTGATCACGCGGTAGGATCAGGACTCAATCGGCTCCAATGGGTGCCGCGGCAAGTACAAGGCGAAAAGGCGAAGTCCGAATATTTGGTTGCGAAGGCCAAAGTAGACGATCATCGACACGAAAGAAGCGGCGGCGCGCATTCTCGAATGAGTTTAAAAGGCCAAGTTGAGTTCGATCCCATCGTCTTGAGGCAGATTCTAATAAACCTTTTGGTTCGAAATCCTGGTGGCTTCCCTCATCAATTTCAAAAGATGATTGTTGAGGCGCTCGAAGCACTGAACTACGGCGAAACGCTTCCTTTGTTGAGGCCCCTCAATGACGGCCGGAAGGCGAAGTTGCTAGAACTAAAACTACAACTTGAGGGGGTCCAATTCGTTGAATATTGGCACGCAATGGGGGTGTCAAAGCTCGATACGCGAAAGAAAGTGGGTGGTGCATATGGAGTCTCGGACACCACCGTCCGGCTTTGGAAGGCTCGTTTAATAAAAGAGCTCGGACAAATACATGTGTCTGGCCAAATCCAGTTCGCCAAGAATGCGGGCGCGAGAGCAAAGGAAACGGGGCGCAAAATTGCGGCGGGTCTTTACAAGGGGGCGACTACCGTAGACCTCTACAGTGATGAAGATCTGCAACGGACAGCTACAACCTACAAGCAGCTCATCAGACAAAAAAAGGCGTGATTAGCAGGCATGCGGCGCCCCTAATAGAAATGTGATAAGTAGCCGCGCTTCTCCTCATCAATATTCTGATGTGCAAGCGCCGACAATTTGCACGGTTACGGCGAAGTTCATCGGCGACATATTCGGCCACGACGCAATGAGCGGCGGTGGTCAGGGTGCATGTTGTCGACCTTTTCAGCGGAATCGGAGGATTCAGTCTCGGCCTCGAAAGAGCCGGGATGCAAACCGTCGCCTTTTGCGAAATCGAGCCGTACTGTCAAAAAGTCCTCGCGCAGCGTTGGGCCGGCGTCCCGATCTACGAAGACGTCCGGTTGCTCACCGGCGCCCGGTTGGCAGCAGATGGAATTGCTCCCGACGTCGTCTGCGGAGGATTCCCCTGCCAGGACGTTTCCATCGCGGGCAAAGCAGCCGGCATCGCCAAGGGAACGCGCAGCGGCCTATGGTTCTCATTCGCCAGAATTATTGGCGAGCTACAACCGCGCTACGTCATCGTGGAGAACGTCTCAGCTCTGCTTGGACGGGGAATTGACCGTGTTCTCGGAGACCTGGCCGCGCTCGGGTACGATGCGGAATGGCATTGCATACCGGCTTCCGCCGTTGGCGCCCCTCATGAGAGGGACCGGGTCTGGATCGTTGCCAACGATGCGCAGCGGTTGCGGCGCGACCGGACGATTGAGATCCCGGGAGAAGGTGGAGCAGTCGGGGCACAGATCCCGCTTGGAAGATTATGTGGTGATGTATCCGACGCCGACCGTTCAGGATGCATCGAACAACGGTGGACCGTCCCAATACCAGCGCAATTCCTTGCCGCTGAATGCGGTGGTTGGTGGCGCGCTGAACCCGGACTGGATCGAGTGGCTGATGGGATTCCCCACAGGGTGGACCGCCTTGAAGCCCTCGGTAACGCCATCGTCCCGCAAATCGCGGAAATAATCGGCCGCGCGATAATGGCGCACGACGCCGCCACAGCAATTGATGCAGCGTAAAATGCACTTCAGTAGGCGTCGTTGACATGATGCTTCGGAGACTAGAGCAATGGTGACTTGCAGGATCTGCGACATGCCTATCGCCGAAACGAATACCGTCAAGCTCGGCATGGGGGCGTTCTGTCGCGTGAATCGAGAAAATACGAAAGTCGCGCGACCCGATCTTTGTTACCGGCGCCTTCGCGCGTGTTACGATTATGAAATCGTCGATGGCGTCGTGTGCATCGTCGACAACAATCGTAGTCGCTCGGTCACTAACGACGCCGCGGGAGTTATCCGTGATCTAATTGCCGATGGCGTTGACCTATTGATCCTTCCAGTGATTTACCTCGATACCTTTGGTAGCTGGGACATGATGGTCGTCACTAACGGCTACTTTGCGGGCTTCCGGTCCATCAACAAACGCGACCGTGAAGCCGCGATCAAAGAGTTAAAGTCCTCTTCTCTTGGCCGGACTTGTATGCTGTACCGCAGCTGCGATGACTGATTGCGACCGGGGCGACGAGAAACGAGTACCGGTCGATGGAATATTTCACGCTAGCAGAAAATCGAAAGAATTTCAGCATCACCGTCGGGGAGACTGCGAACGGCATCACCACCATCGGTGCGCATCACCTCGACAACCAAAAAAACAGAAAGTCGTCTCTAGCTGCCTGCGCTGCTCGTCGGAATATCGATGAGCAGCCTGGCTACTGCTGATCAATATTCCGATACGCAAATCCACTCTGTTTGCACGTTGGCGACGGCTCTCCGCCCCGGCACATTAGGCCGAGATGCGACTTCGGATTTGGTCAACCGTCACAATAACCTTGGCGGCACGATCGTCTCCGCGAGCTCGCGTTATCCTCTGGGTTTCGCAGAAAGATTCGATCATGGACGACGTCGGGATCACGCGTTTCGTCAAGGCAGGCGGGCCGCTTACCAAGCGTATATCGTTGGCTGCCGATGAATCAATCGTGAGCGACGGCAGCGCATGCACCTTGTGGGCCGGGACCGCGCAGCACATGCAGATTGCTAATCTCAGCGAGCTCGGCCGGCTGATCGACGGCATGGCTACGAACGAGGCCATCACGGGGGCCTCACGATGACTAATCGCCGGCGCATTGCGTTCCGCCGTATCGCTAACGCCGCGCTCTGCAGCGCTGAATCCATCGTGCAGCGCTGGCTGCCCGATGGTCGCAGTGAGGGCTCGGAATGGTGCAGCATCAATCCGACGCGTAGCGATAGCCGCAGAGGGTCTTTCAAGATCAATCTGAAAACCGGGAAGTGGGGCGACTTCGCCACCGGCGACGCTGGCGGAGACCTCATCTCCTTAGCTGCCTATCTGCATCGGCTCGATCAAGGAGAAGCAGCTAGGCAGATCGCCTCGATGCTCGGGGTTGATGTCTATGAGTAATCCTTTCGCGCCGATCGGCGGTGTTGCACCGGAGTCTCCTAAACCGACCTGGGTGACCGTAGTTCCGGTGCCGGCCGACGCCCCGCCGGCACCGGCCAGCCATCCCACACTCGGCAAACCCACCGTTCGATGGTGCTACCTAGACGCCAACGGTCTCACGCTCGGGTTCGTTTTCCGATTTGACGCCGCCGGCGAAAAGCAGTTTCGGCCGCTGACCTATTGCCATTCGGAGGGGGGTGGTTCTCCGATGTGGCGCTGGCAAAGCTGGCCGCTGAAACGACCGCTGTATGGCCTCCATGAACTCGCCAATAGGCCGTCTGCGCCGGTTTTGGTGACAGAAGGGGAAAAGGCCTGCGACGCAGCTCGGTTTCTCCTTCCCGGCTGGGCGGTGGTGACAAGTCCGAATGGTGCCGAATCCGCTGGGAGGGCTGACTGGCGCGCGCTGAAGGGACGTACCGTCACGGTGTGGCCGGACGCGGACTTCGCCGGCGCCGAATACGCCAAGGAGGTAGCAAACGAGGTTGCTGACGCCGGCGCTTTGTCAGTGGCGATCGCATCCCCGCCGACGGACAGCAATGCCGGCTGGGATGCGGCTGACGCAATTAACGAGGGGTGGGACGAAGCCCAGGCGACCTCATTTTTGGCCACGGCAACGCCGGTGGAGAAAGCCTTCAACGCGACCGAGGCGAAGCCCCAGGCTCCGAAGCGTGATCTGCTGATCAACTGCACCGAATGCTGTGAACTTTGGCACGACCCAAGCGGCTTGGCCTACGCGAGCATCCCGGTGAACGGCCATTGGGAACATTGGCCGATCCGCTCCCGCAAATTTAGAATGTGGCTTAGTGGGGCATTTTATGACGCCACCGGTGGCTCTATCGGAGGTCAACCTCTCGAAGATGGCATTCGCATTGTCGAAGTGCGCGCCGACCGCGGGCCGGAATACAATACGTTCACCAGAGTGGGCGAGCGGGACGGCAGACTTTATCTCGACCTCTGTCATGACGATTGGCGCGTCGTCGAGATCACCACCTCAGGCTGGCGGATTATCGGCGAGCCCCCGCTGAAGTTGATGCGTTCGTCCTCCATGCGCGCGATGTCGATGCCGGTTGCCGGCGGTATGATCGAGGAACTGCGGGGTTTTCTGAACGTGAAAGGCGACGACGAATTCCTGCTGGTGGTGGGCTGGCTGCTCGGCGCCATGCGCCACCGCGGTCCGTATCCGATTCTGACTATTCAAGGTGAGTACGGGACCGGGAAGTCAATGTTCAGCAGAATGCTGCGTTCGCTGATCGATCCTGCGGCAGCGCCGATCCGGGCCGCGCCCACAGACGAGCGCGATCTTATGGTGAGCGCCGGCAACCGCTGGGTGTTGGCCTACGACAATTTGAGCTCGGTGCCAGTCTGGTTATCAGACGCCCTTTGCAGGCTCGCCACCGGCGGCGGCTTCGCCACTCGCAAACTCTTCTCCGACAGCGATGAGGTCATCTTTGAGGCCACGCGGCCCACCATACTGAACGGCATTGAAACATTGACGGATCGGTCGGACATGGCCGACCGCGCCATCACGATCCGCTTGAGGGTTATTCCTGAGACCGAACGCCGCACCGAGCGGGAACTTTGGGCGGAATTCGAGGAAGCCCGACCTCGGATCATCGGTGCGCTGCTCGACGCTGCATGCGCGTCATTGCGCAACATCGATAGCGTGAAACTCGATCGTTTGCCTCGAATGGCAGATTTCGCAATGTGGGTCGCCGCAGCCGCGCCCGGACTCGGTTGGGGTTCTGAAGAAATATTAAGAGCCTACAACGGAAATCGTCACAACACTTCTCAGGACGCAATCGAGGCGGACAACGTGGCCGTGGCCATCATGAATTTCGTCGGCGCCGATAAGCCTGACGGCTGGGAAGGCACGCCCACCGAGTTGCTGACGGAGTTGAATAGCCGCACCAGTGAGGACATCCGAAAAATACGTCCGTGGCCGACGTCGCCGCAGAAGCTCGGCAATCGCATCGATCGAATCGCGCCCTTGCTAAGGGGAAAAGGTTACACGGTGGAGCGCAATCGCTCCACCGTCAGGACCATCATCATCAGGCCGCCGTTAGTGGCGTAAGCGCGCCGGCATCATCGTTGGAACTATCATGAACACAAGATCTGAAAAACCGTGTCCAAGCTGCGGAGAAAAAAACTTCTGCACCGGTCATATGGGAAAAGAAGCTGAGCGAATGCGGGAGACCGGACTTTGCTTCAACTGCGCGTCTTTGGAAATGCGGTGTGAAGCTGGCGCGGCCGTCATCATCGACAATTATGTTTATACAATAAGGCCAGAACCGCGATCAGATGACGACCATAGGTTTCTTGGAATGGCAGGTCGTCGTTTTGATATCGAATTCTTTGACGGCAGAAAAATCACCACTCATAATTTGTGGGCCGGCGGCTTAATTCCTGAGAGATATAGGGATCGCCTTCCCAACACCGCCAAATTCATGAGCGGCGGGCGTTCATCTGCCGGCGGAATCACTTGCTGGGACCCGGCCGACGAACGCGCGTCAGCTTACCCGCCATATATAGTTGAAGAATAGACTATGTCTCGCGGCGTCGTCCTCAGTCTATGTGATCGCACCGGTAACATGGTGGCGCCGTGGCTCGACGCGGGCTAGGCCGTTACCGTTGATCTTCAGGAGAACAAGCAACGGCACCATTTTTTCGCAGACGTGACGACCTGACGATAGCCACTTCGGCTTCGCCCATGCGGCTTTCAAGACCAACGAGCCGCACCTTGCAAATGCGGCGATGGCATAGTTTTAAAAAATCATGACGTGTTCGCAGCCTATGGCGGATGAGCTCGGTGATCGCTCCGCGGCGAAAGCCGCGGGGAGCATTGAGTACTTCCCGAGATCATCGCTGGGTGACACTGGCGGCGTGAGCCGGCTGTGGGATTTGGTGACGCCGAAATCCGCGGGCGGGAGCGCAGTGGCCGTGGCTCGAATGGCACCGCAACGGCCGGCATGCGGGGTCAATTGGGCTAAGTGGTGCACGTCTTGCGACGGCCATCGTCGACTTGCGACGGCTTGCCATCGTTTAAAAAGGCTACGCCGGTAATGTGTTAGCGACGGCTCCGACGGCTCCGACGCCTCTATTCTCTACTTTAGAAAAAGCGCTGATTTTGGAAAATGGAGCTATGCGTCGAACGCCGGTCGAGGCACATGGAGCATCCTGCTGCGACAATGAAAGGTGCGCCAGGAGCACGCCATCTCCGCATTCGGCGATACGGCCTGTAGTTTGATTGCCGCAAGACAGCCGTCGGGGCCGTCGGAGCCTTGAAAAGGCTCAACAGATCAGTAGGTTATGCGATTTGCACGGGTGGCGGGGATCGTCGAGCCGTCGGCGCCTCCGGCACCGGATTGGACATCCGTGCGACCGTCGGCCGAGCCAAATGGCGCGTTTCCGTGAAAAGCGAGTTGGTTGCGTGCCTCCAAGCCGCTTTATGCGGCGCCAAAATGCAGGTGGTGAGACGCTGGCACCCTTTTCCGTAGTTTGGTTTTTATCCGGCAAGTTTGCCGGCTAAATTCTTGACGGCCGCTCAGCATATTGCTTGATTGTGCCGCCAAGTTTGCCGGAGCTTGCCGAGTGACAACTAGATCGATCCCATCGCCTGTGTTTTTCGGCCCAGCCGACGAGGCAATAAGAAATATTGGGTTCCGCACTGAAGGAGGAGGCGCCCACACCAGCCGCACAATGATGTTGACGGAACTGAGCGCGACCCTTGCCACCGTTCCAACTGGCGCCGACCGGTCAGCCTATGTTTCTGCCATTATCGATGAGAACTGCACGCACAAGTCGACCGCGGCCACGCGCAAACTGACGAGCCAGCGTTTGAGCGAGTTCTACGCCTTGGATCCCAAGGCGCCCATTTTTAGAGTGCTCCGGAGCGTGTGGGATGTCTCCCCGGAAGGGCGGCCGTTGGTGGCTATGCTCACCGCGCTGGCGCGCGACCCGCGATTTCTGATGACGGCCCCCTTCATCATTGCCCTCGACGAGGGGGACGAGTTTCGGCGCGAGCCGATGACGGCGGCCTTGCGGTCCGCAGGCGACGATCGGCTCAATGCGTCGACACTCGATAAGGTTGTCCGAAACGCGGCAAGCTCTTGGGTGCAGGCTGGCCACTTAGTCGGTCGCACATTCAAGAAGCGTCATCTTGTTCGACCAACACCTGCCGTCGGCGCCTATGCGGCCTACCTCGCTATCAACGCCGGCCTGAAGGGAGTCGAGATCTTTCGGTCGGGCTGGTTTCAAATCATCGACGCGTCACCTACGAAAGCTCGCGGCCTCCTTCTCGAAGCCAAGCAGCTCGGGCTGATCGATCTCAGGATCGCTGGCGACGTCATAACACTCGGGCTCGATCGGCTCGATCCGCATATGGGAAGGGGTTGAGAATGGCGCGCATCGAAGATCTCGCCGACAGCTACCGCCGACATATCGCCATTCCGTGGCAGCGCATGGTCGCCGGCGCACAACGCGTCGTTATGATCGTCTATGATCGCGAAATGGAGCGCACGCTCCGTGCCCGTAAGCTCTTGTTCGAAACCGCAACGCTCGATGCAGAGCATGACTGGCGAGAGGTTGATCTAACCGACGCCTTTGCGACATGGATGGCCGCCGATGATTATCGCGAGGCCTACTTCGAAGATCCCGATAATCTGGAGCTTAAGCTCAACTCCAACGAATTTCGCGACTACTTGGCCGATCGGATTCGTCAGATCCTCGGCGCCATCGATGTGACGGAAACCACCGTCGTCGCCGTTCTCGGTGTCGGAACCATCTTTGGCTTCGCGAAGCTTTCGGAAGTTCTGCGTGAGATCGAGGGCGACATTCGGGGACGCCTTGTCGTCTTTTTTCCCGGCCAGTTCGACCGTAATAACTACCGTTTGCTCGATGCGCGCGACGGCTGGAATTATTTGGCGGTGCCGATCACCCTTCACGGAGAGGAACAACGGGTATGAAGATCAAGGACACTCTCCTGCGGGATCCGTCATCGTCCCTGGCCAACCAAGGTCAGGCGCGCATTACGACGACGAACGACGACAAGGCGTTGGCGGCCCTTCGTTATGAACTGTCGACGTTCGTGTGCGAGGGCGAGTACCGCAAAGGCTTGTCCCTTCTTATCGCGTCATTTCTCGGTGATCTTGGAAAAAAGGACGCTTCGCAGAAGGGCGGATGGATCAGCGGCTTCTATGGCAGTGGTAAATCACACCTTTTGAAGATGGCGGCTCATCTCTGGCAGGACACCACCTTCAGCGACGGTGTCACCGCGCGCAGTCTTGTCCACGACCTTCCCGAGGAGATCGAGGAATCTTTCAAGGAACTCGACGGCGCCTCTCGCCGCTCGGGTGGCCGTCTTGCGGCGTCGGGAACGCTGCTCAGTGGGACGACCGATAACGTCCGGCTTACGATTCTCGCAATCATCCTTCGGGCCACGGGACTGCCTGAACAGTACGCACAGGCTCGATTTTGCCTGTGGCTTCACGAACAGAAAAAATTGGACACGGTGAAGAAGTCCGTCGAGGCCGATGGCAAGAATTTCGAACGCGAACTCAACAATCTTTTCGTCAGCGGCGCGATCGCGAAGGCCGTCATGTTAGCCATCCCCGGCTTCGCCGCTACCGAGGCCGAGGCCCGGCAGCTTTTCAAAGCGCAGTTTCCCTCGCAGCAAGGTGACATCACCACAGCGGATTTCATCCGCACGGCGAAAGACTCGCTTCTTCGTTTCTCCGGAAATGGGAAGCTTCCGTGCACGCTGCTTATCTTGGACGAGGTTCAGCAATACATCGGCGATTCTCATGACCGGTCGGCGTTGGTAACGGAAGTTGCTGAAGCGGCATCGAAGGAATTCGACGGCCACATGATGGTGGTTGGCGCCGGCCAGAGTGCTCTAACGGACGCTCCCCAACTGCAGAGGCTTCTAGATCGCTTCACGATCCGGGCAAACCTTCAGGACGCAGATGTCGAAGCCGTAACGCGCAAGGTTTTGCTTCAGAAGAAGCCCGGAGCGGTGGCCACCGTTCGCGCGGCCCTCGACAAGCACAGCGGTGAGATTTCCCGTCACCTCAGCGGTACCGGCATCGGCGAACACGCCGGTGATAAAAGCACCATCGTCGACGACTACCCACTGCTGCCGGTACGGCGGCGGTTCTGGGAGGAATGTTTCCGGCAGATCGATGCTGCCGGTACATCGAGCCAGCTCCGGTCGCAACTGCGTATCATCAATGACGCCGTCGCCAAGGTCGCCGACCGCGAAGTGGGACACGTCATCCCGGCAGACGAGCTCTTCGAAGCACTGGCGCCGGACATGGCCACGACCGGCGTTCTCCTCCGCGAGATCAATGAGCGCATCATCGAAGTCGGCAAAAACGATGGTGCGCTTGCGCGCCGCGTCTGCAGCCTCGTTTTCCTGATCGGGATGCTCAAACGCGAGGGAGTTGCGGATAAAGGGGTGCGTGCGACCAAGGAACACATCGCTGACCTGCTTATCGATAATTTGGACGGCGACAACGGCAAGTTGCGCGACGATATCGGCAAGACCCTCAAGACGCTGGCCGACAAGGGCATTCTGATGTCGGTCGGGAACGAGTATCGCCTGCAGACACGTGAGGGAGCCGAATGGGATAACGATTTTAGAAAGCGCGTTCAACAAATTCAGACCGACGAAACCACGATTCAATTCAACCGGGACCTTGCCATCTACGGTGCGGTGGATGCAGTCGTCAACGCCGTGAAGGTTATTCAGGGTGCCGCCAAGGAACCGCGTCGCTTTGCGCTCTCGCGCGATGAGATGCCGCCGACCGTTACAGGAACCGACATCCCGGTCTGGATCCATGATGGTTGGGCGTCATCGGAAAAAGACTTCGTCGACAAAGCCCGCGCGTCAGGTGTCGATAGTCCCACTCTCTTTATCCTAATTCCCAAGCAACACGCCGAGGACCTTCGTCGCGCAATCGTTGAAGAAGCGGCCGCAAAACAGACACTCGACACAAAAGGCGACCCTGTCGGAGATGAGGGGAAGGTAGCTCGTCGCAGCATGGAAAGTCGCCGTGACAATGCTGCTGGAGAAAAGCGCCGCTTGGTGGAAGAAATTGCCGGCAACGCAAAGGTGTTTCAGGGCGGCGGTAATGAACAACTTGAGACTTCCCTCAGCGACAAAATCAAGGCCGGCGCCGATGCCGCTCTGGTCCGTCTCTTTCCGCGGTTTGGTGAAGCTGATTCAAGCGAATGGGCGAAGGTTATTGCGCGCGCCAAGGACGGTGCCGACCTGCCGTTTGAGCCCGTCGGCCACAAGGATGCTGCCGACACGCATTTGGTCGCCCGTGAAGTTATGACGACGATTGGAGCCGGGTCCACGGGTACAGATATCAGGAAGAACCTCCGGGGGACGCCTTGTGGCTGGCCGCAGGATGCCATCGATGCCGCCATCATCGCCCTCCACCGTAGCCAGCACATCTCGGCCAAACTTAACGGTATGCCTATTGCGGTTGGCCAGCTCGACCAGAACAAGATATCGAAGGCAGAATTCCGTATCGAGAAGTCGACGCTGAGCGTCCAGCAGCGTATTCAGCTTCGGAGCCTTTTCTCGAAGCTCAAAATCCATTGCAAGAGTGGCGAAGAGGCCGTCAGGGCGACGGAATTTCTTTCTGCGTTGATCGCCCTTGGGAGGTCGGCCGGCGGGACACCGCCTTTGCCGGCGCCACCCAGCGTGACGGCGATCGAGGATCTCCAGAAGCTCGTCGGCAACGAGCAGCTTGTGGAGATCCATAATAAGACCGCCGACTTCGAAGCGAATATCAAGTCGTGGCAGGGTTTGGCCGCACTTTCGGAAAAGCGAGTGCCACAGTGGGCACTTTTGGAGCGGCTGGCAAAACATAGCGCCGGAATGCCTGGAGCCGCTGGTCGTGATGCTGAGGTGGAGGCGATTCGCAATGGGCGCATGCTGCTTGACCCCACGGATCCGGTTGCGCCGATCCTTAAGGATATAGCAGCCCTGCTGAGAGCTGAGGTCCAGAAGCTCGTCGTAGATCACAGGAATGCTGTGAATGCCGCGGTGGCGAGTCTCACCTTGAATTCACTTTGGGCGAAGATCGACACCGACAACCAAAAGGCGTTGCTTACGAAACAAGGGCTCATCGATCCGATACCCCCCAAGATTGGGAGTGACGCCGAACTGGGGGATTTGCTCGATCATCAGTCGCTCGACCGGCTTCGCGAATTAGCTGAGGCTGTCCCGGGCAGAGTGGATGCGGTGCTGCGCGAGATCGCCAAACTTCTGGAACCGAAGGTTCAGTACATCACTGTCACACGTGATCTGCTGCGGACACCTTCGGACGTTGACGTCTGGGTCGACCAGCAGCGCCAGATTCTGTTGGCGGCGGTCAGCAAAGGCCCTGTTCAGGTAAACTAAGGATATACGTGATGGCGTCACTTGCTCGCGAACTGCGAAAGGATCTCGGCAACAAGGTCCGGGAGGCCCGGGGCATTGCCGAGGCTGGCGCGCGCAAGGTCATTGAGAGCCTCGCGGTACATAGCCACGATCCTTGGGGCTCGATGTCGCCGGAAGATCGCAAGCTGCGGAACCGACTTCGGGTTCACGGCCGCCAGCTCGGCGATCGGCTGGATTCAAAGATCGGCACGCAGTCAATCGGCCACCTTATCTCCGAAGTGGCTTACGAACATTGGCACGGAATGCTGTTCGCACGGTTCCTCGCCGAGAACGATCTTCTCCTGATGCCCAACACGACAACGGCGATCACGCTCGACGAGGTCGAGGAAATTGCCCGCGCCGAAGGCCGCGACTGGTTGACGGTTGTGAGCGAATACGCCGAGAAAATGTTGCCGCAAATATTCAGGAGTGGCGATCCGGCTCTCGAAGTTGCGCTGCCGCTCGAAACGCGTAAGGCACTTGAAGAAATCATCCGCGGTCTCGATACGCAAGTCTTCACTGCCGACGATAGCCTCGGCTGGGTCTACCAGTTCTGGCAGGCCGACCGTAAAGACGAAATCAACAAGTCCGGAAATAAGATTGGCGCGGACGAACTACCGGCGGTTACGCAGCTCTTTACCGAGGACTACATGGTCCTCTTCTTGCTCCACAATACTTTGGGCGCGTGGTGGGCGGGCAAGGTCCTTGCGGAACGCCCCGAATTGGCGACGTCGGCCAAGAGCGAGGATGAGTTGCGCGCTGCCTGCAAAGTCGGCGACTTGGAATGGACTTATCTGCGCTTTGTCCGCGATTCCGCCGGCGACGGTGCTGCGGGTTCCTGGCGACCTGCGGCGGGAGCGTTCGAGGGTTGGCCCAAGGCCGCGAAGGATGTCACGGTCCTCGATCCCTGCATGGGGTCGGGACACTTTCTCGTCTTCGCGCTGCTGATTCTCGTCGCCTTGCGAATGGCCGAGGAAGACCTGAGCCGCGAAGCGGCTGTCGATGCGGTGCTGCGTGACAATTTGTTTGGGCTGGAGATTGATCCGCGTTGCACCCAGATCGCGGCCTTCAATCTCGCCTTCGCCGCTTGGCGCATGGTCGGCTACCGGCTGCTACCGCAACTGAACCTTGCTTGCTCAGGCCTCGCCATCGGCGTTACCAAGACGGAGTGGCTGAAGCTGGCAGGTGACAACGATCGGCTCCAACGCGGCATGGAACGGCTCTACGTTTTGTTCAAGGACGCACCCGTGCTTGGCAGCCTCATTGACCCTCGTGCTGCGGGCGGTGATTTGCTGGAGGCGGAGTTCCACGAACTTCAGCCGCTGTTGGAAAAGGCCCTGGCGCGCGAGGCCAAGGACGACACCACGCACGAAATGGCCGTGACCGCGCGTGGTGTGGCTAAGGCGGCAGAAATTCTCGCCGGCCATTTCACGCTTGTGGCGACCAATGTTCCTTACCTTGGTCGAGGAAAGCAGAATGAGACTCTTCAAGACTACTGTGAACGCGTGTACCCGGACGCCAAATCCGATTTAGCCACGTGTTTCGTGAAGCGTTGTCTCGATTTTTGCGCCGTATCCGCGACCATGGCACTTGTTACTCCACAAAACTGGTTGTTCTTGACATCCTATGGGCACCTAAGAGTTGACCTGCTTCAGCGGAATCTTTGGAACATCGTAGCCAAGCTTGGCCCTGGCGCGTTTGAGACAATCGGCGGTGAAGTTGTAAATGTTGCGCTCCTAGCCATCACCCATAAGTCGTACGAAAGGGATTCTTGTATTGCTGGTTTAGATGCCACGTCCGTCAGCGCGCCATCAGAAAAGGCGGTAGTACTCCTCGAAAATTCTATCAAATTAGTAACACAGTCAGGTCAAGAGCGGAATCCTGATGCTCGCGTCACTTTGGAAGAGCCATCAACTCTCCCATTGCTTGAAGAACTTGCGAGTTGCCTCCAAGGAATTTCACCTGCCGACTTTCCACACTATGGGCGTTGCTTTTGGGAGATCAATGTTAGCGGTGATTGGCACTTTTGGCAGAGCACTATCGATGAAACCTGCGAGTACGGTGGGCGGGAATTAGTTCTCTGGTGGAATCAAGATTTGAAAGACGCTGTAGAGCGTGGGCAGGCATACATTCGCGGTAGCGATGGTTGGGGACATCGAGGCGTCGTTGTTAGGCAAATGAGCACTCTTCCAGTCACCATCTACACAGGAGAAAAATTCGATACAAACTGCGCCGTAATTGTGCCGAGAGATATAAAAAACCTTGCTGCAATTTGGGCCTACTGTTCTTCCGAACAATACCATCATGATGTCAGGCAAATAGACCAGAAACTCAACGTAACCAACGCAACGCTAGTCAAAGTTCCTTTCGATCTTTCGCACTGGCAAAAGGTTGCAACGAAGAAGTATCCACAAGGCTTGCCTAAACCATTTTCCAGCGACCCGACGCAGTGGTTGTTCAACGGACAGCCCAAAGGTTCAGACCAGCCGTTGCAGGTGGCCGTGGCCCGGTTGCTCGGCTACCATTGGCCGCGCCAGACCGGTTCAAGTTTTCCTGATTGCCCGGCACTCGCCCCTGACGGTTTGGAAAAGCTAGCGAATGACGACGGTATCGTCTGCTTTTCTGCGATCAAGGGAAAGCCGCCAGCTGCGGAACTGCTAAACGTCCTTCTGTCCGACGCATTTGGCCCAGAGTGGTCTGCCGCGAAGCTCGCGAGCCTGCTGACCGAATCTGGCTATGCTGGCAAGTCGCTAGACGATTGGCTTCGCGATGGCTTTTCCCAGCAGCACTGCGAGTTGTTCCAGCACAGACCATTCATCTGGCACGTCTGGGATGGCCGCCGCGATGGTTTCAATGCGTTAGTGAATTACCATCGTTTGGCAGCCCCGGACGGTGAAGGTCTGAGGACGCTGGACAAGCTCATCTACACTTACCTGGGTGCATGGATCGAGCGGCAGGAAAATGACCAGAAAGCCGGTTTGGATGGTGCGGACGGACGCCTTGCTGCGGCACAGCATTTGAAGATCGAACTTGAGAAGATTCAAAAAGGCGAGCCGCCGTTCGACATCTTTGTGCGTTGGAAATCTCTCGCCGATCAGCCGAAGGGCTGGAATCCCGACATCAACGATGGCGTGCGGATCAACATCCGCCCGTTCATGACGGGGCGGCCATTCGGCGCGAAAGCCAAGAATGCGTGCATCCTTCGCAACACGCCACGCATTAGCTGGGACAAAGACCGGGGCAAGGAACCATCGCGATCCCAAGATGAATTCCCTTGGTTCTGGACTTGGGACGGGGAAACGAAGGACTTCACGGGCGGGACGGAGTTCGACGGCGTTCGTTGGAACAATCTTCACTACTCGTTGAAGGCAAAGTCCGGTCAAAAGAAGGACGCGGTCTGATGGCCTCAAAAATCATACGGACCGAAACTACGATGGTCGAGGCGATCAAGGCCTCACTCGACTTTGCTGCGCGGAGCGGCGATGGAACTGTGACGCCGGTGGCCGTTCTTTGGACTGACGCGGACGGACAGTGGATGCCTGCACTACGGGCTCTGCAGGCGGCTATTCCTTATCTTTACGTTCTCGGTCCGTACCGGCCTGAAGAACGAACAGGTCCGGTGATCTGGCTCAAATGCGTGATCGAGCGCGTCTTGCCCGACTGCATGCCGTCGGCCGACAGCGTTCCGATCCTCTATCTTCCGAAGGTCAGCCGGCAGGAACTCAGGGCTGGCGGCGACTGTCCGCGCGATCTTATGCCGCTGATCGAACTCCAATATCGCGGTGTCGCCTGGCACCAGCGTAATGGCCGCGACTGGACCATCGACACCTTCGTCGTTTCAGAACAAGGCATCGGCCTCGATATTGCTGGAGACGTCCGGACCCGAGAAGCGATGTACCGATCGCTGCCGGTCTTGGTTGTCGAGCCGCTTACGCATCTCCGTGGGCGGAGACTTCATGCCGATGATTTCGATCGGCTTTCGGTCGAGGATCCAGTTCGCGACGTGCTGACATGGATGAACGGACCAGAGCAATTCCAGAAGGCGGCGGATGAAACGCGCTGGTCCTCGTTCCGCTCCGTGTGCCGGGAGACGTACAAGTTTGATCCGGCGACGGATACTCCTTCGCTTGCGGCATCGGGTATTCTCAACGGTGATGCCGCATTCGAAGACGTGTGGAAGCGCTTTGCTGAAGCCCCGCAGCTATATCCCGCTCTGTATGCAGTCATGGGCCAAGCGCAGGCACGCGATCTGCTCGCGCGACAGGAGCGTAATCCGACTGTCAATGACCGCGAAGAAGCCACGCTTCGGAAGGATCTCGCTGTCGCAGTTGGCAAGCCCCATCATGAAGCATGTGCGGCAGTTGTTGCATTGGATCAACACCACGGCGTCCGCCGTAATTGGGTCTGGTCTCGCGTCGGCCGGGCGCCCATTGTGATCTCACTTAAATTTCTGGCGGACCTCGCGAGGCGTGCGGACAAGCCGATATCATCGCCCTCGATTACCGAGATGATTGAATTTTATGCAGCCGGCGGCTGGGAAGCCGACAGGGCAGCTTTGGAATCGATTCTCCAGGTACGGGCGCCTGCCGATGTCGATCTCGTCGGCAAGGTCGTGAAAGCGCTCTACGCGCCGTGGCTGGACCAGACCGCACGGAACTTTCAGAGCCTTGTGTCGGCAAATGCGACGGGCTTCCGCGAGCTCGCCCAGCCGGTAGACGGCGAGAAGGGCGCGTGCGTTCTATTCGCCGACGGTCTCAGGTTCGATGTCGGCGGAATGCTCCAAGAGGTCTTGGAGGCTCGGGGCGCCAAGGTTCGTGTTGCCCACCGTATCGCCCCTTTGCCGACTGTTACGGCAACCGGCAAACCGTTCGCGTCCCCCGCGCACGACATGGTCGAAGGTACCGCAATTACCGAAGACTTCGCGCCGGTGTTTTCTTCCACAAAGCAGCCCGTAACGGCGGAGCGCCTGCGTCAGGCTATGGCCAGTCAAGGCGTGGAGATTATCGAAGGCGGCCAGATGAGAATGGCGTCCAACGCAGGAAAGGGTGGCTGGGCGGAGATTGGCGAGATTGATTCGCTTGGCCACAAGCTCAACGCGCGCTTGGTCGATCAGATCGAGCGTGAGATCGAGGCGATCGCGGACCGGGTCATGGACCTTCTTAATGCGGGATGGGGCCGCGTGCGGATCGTTACGGATCACGGCTGGCTGCTGATGCCCGGAGATCTGCCGAAAGTCGAACTTCCGCCGTCGCTCGTCGCGCGAAAGGGACATCGCGCTGCGGCGGTGAAGGGCGACTCCATTGTAAAGCTTCCGACTTATCCATGGCACTGGAACCCCCAAGTCGTCGTCGTATCGCCTCCCGGAATCGGTGTGTTCTACGCGGATATCGAATACGCCCACGGCGGCGTGACCCTCCAGGAATGCGTCATCCCCGATATCTTAGTCGAGCTGGGGCAGCGGGCCCATGGTGCCGAGATCGTCAAAATCGATTGGAAAGGGATGCGTTGCCGCATCTCAGTTAAGACCGAGGCTACCGATTTGACCGTGGACCTGCGCCTCAACCGGAACGATACCAAATCCATTGCGGCTGGCGCAAAGGTCCTGACTGAAAGCGGTGAGGTGACTATCATCGTCGATGACGACAGTCATGAGGGTGCCGGGGCCGTGGTGGTGGTGCTTGATCCGGCCGGCAAGGTTTTGACATACACGGCAACGACTGTCGGAGAAGTGTGATGAGTGTTGGTCTCGATAATCTCGACAAACTCGCCGCCGTTCCGTTCGACGGATATCTCGTCCGGAAGGATCTGGTCCGTAAATACGCCCACCAATACCCGGTGCCGACCTACGTGGTGGAGTTCCTCCTTGGGCGCTATTGCGCGAGCACCAACGACGAGGAAATCAATGAGGGGCTGAAGGTCGTAGAAAAGCAGCTTCAGAATCGCACGGTCCGTACGGGCGAAGAGGAATTGGTGAAGGCGAGAGCGCGGGAGGAAGGCTCGGTCAAGATCATCGACGTCGTCCATGCCCGCCTCGACGCTAAAAACGACCGCTTTATCGCCGAGTTGCCCAGCCTTGCCCTGAAAGACGTAAGGATCGACGACAGTTTGGTGCACGACAACGAGCGCATGCTTACGGACGGCTTCTATGCCGAAGTTACGCTCTCCTATGACGGCTCGATTGCCCAAGAGAAGGCCGGCCTGCCATTCAAGGTGGCGGCGCTACGGCCAATCCAAATGTCCCGATCAGACGTGCTCGAAGTGTTTGCGAAAGGCCGCTCCCAGTTCACGACCTCCGAATGGATCGATTTTCTGCTGCGGTCGATCGGTCTGGAGCCGGCCGGTTTTGACCAGGCAGCAAAACGCGTCGCCCTGCTGCGGATGATTCCATTTGTGGAGCGGAACTACAATTTCGTCGAACTGGGTCCACGTGGAACCGGCAAGAGCCACCTGTTCCAGCAGATATCGCCATATGCCCATCTTATTTCAGGTGGGAAGGCCACTGTTGCACGAATGTTCGTCAACATGGCCAATGGCCAACGAGGGCTTGTCTGTCAATACGACGTCGTGTGTTTCGACGAGGTGTCCGGCATCTCGTTTGACTCGAAAGACGGCGTGAACATTATGAAAGGGTACATGGCGTCGGGCGAGTTCTCCCGCGGCAAGGAGAGCATCCGAGCCGAAGGCGGGATCGTCTTGGTCGGCAATCTAGACGTCGATGTTGAGCAAGCACAGAGAGTTGGGCACTTGTTGTCGCCGCTTCCGCCGGAGATGCGTGACGACACGGCGTTCATGGACCGCATTCATGGCTACGCCCCGGGCTGGAGTTTCCCCAAACTTGATCCGCGGGTGCATTTCACCGACCACTTCGGGCTTGTCAGCGATTTTCTGAGCGAGTGCTGGACGAGGTTGCGTGGCACAAGCCGCGTCTCAGCAATGCACGAACGAGTTCATCTTGGGGGCGCGTTGAGCGGACGTGACATCGAGGCCGTCAACAAGACGGTGAGCGGTCTGGTCAAGCTCTTGTTTCCTGATCCGGAGATGCCGCTGCCGGACGCAGATTTGGAATGGATCGTGCGCCTTGCTCTGGAATCGCGTCGCCGGGTGAAGGAGCAGCAAAAACGAGTTTTTAAGAGCGAATTCCGTAACACGCACTTCAGCTATACGTTGGGCGCCGAAGGCACAGAGCAATTCGTATCTACGCCGGAATTGCACAGCGATGAAGCGATCGAAAGCGATCCATTGCCGCCGGGGCAAGTGTGGGGCGTGAGCCCAGGGTCGCCAGAAAGCGGGCCCGGTCTCTACAGAATCGACGTGACTTGTCACAGAGGCGGCGGGGTCAAGATACTCAACCAGCCGACACCGCCGGCATTCAGGGAAAGCGTGAAAGTCGGAGAGCAGAACCTCTATACGCGTTCGCGCGAATTGGTGGGCGACCGCAATCCGAGAGAGGAGGAATTCTCGATCCAGATGCGACCGATGGACGCCGACAAGAGTGGTTTCGGTCTCGGGATGCCCGTCATCGTTGCGATGTGCGGCGGCATGCTGGGCAAGAACACGCGGGGCGGCACCGTGGTCGTAGGTGCCCTCAATCTTGGCGGCTCGATCGAAATGATACCGAATGCCGTTGGTATTGCCGAACTGGCCGTAGACAAGCAGGCAACAACGCTGCTCATGCCGGTCGCTGCGCGCCGGCAGCTTAATGATTTGCCAGACGAAATGTGGACGAAAATCAACATCGAGTTCTACAAGGATACGGCGGATGCCGTATTCAAGGCGTTAGTTGAGTGATGTTAATTGATCGTAGAGTTTGAAAAGGACGCGTATATCACTCGCGAAAGGGAGCTAACTGTGGGTGTCACTTGGTCCGCCGACGGTAGTCTCTGTCCCATTTGCGGTGGGCCGGGGCGAAGATCGCCTCGATATCCTGGTGCACTTTGCGAGTCCTGCGAATTATTAGTCACTGATGAAGATGGAATCCACGTTCAATTGTTTAACGAGGGACTTTCCGGTGGCCTCGAAATCAGAACCCGTGACGTGACGGTCAAATCACCGAACGCTGAAAATATGCCACTTTATGCCAATGGTATCGAGTGCCGGGCTGGCGAACATCGGATGGGTGGAGTGGTAATACAGCCGGTACAAGCATGGAAAGCTACTAAGGAAGTTTAATTGCTTACATGGTTGCAAGGATTGTTGCGTCAATTGGTTGTAGCGTTTTTCCGCCATAACTAAACAGCTGGCTCCAACGTTTCCGGATAACTGCCGACGACCCAAATTAAGCTTTGGATGTCGATGCGATCCAGCGGCTGTAGGTCCGCAACCTCGGCTTCAGTTCTAACGACAAGGTCTAGCAGACTATCATATACTTCGATATTCATGCGTGGCTCATAGTCTGTTGCAAATCGGTGACCAACGCGGGCAGCGAAGTCCGTGGTGGCCTCCGGTTTGAGGAACATGTGCTTCGCTGGTCGCCAGAGAAACGGCAAATACGTCACCACCGTCCATTTTGCGGAGTCGTGCGGCTTCAGTGCGTGCTCCATATCGAGCAGGGCCGGCTTGCCTTCGCCCAGGGCGAAACGCGCGGCAGCGCGAATGAAAAGGTCCGCGTTGGGGCCACGCAAGACATCTTGTAGCCTTGTCTTTTCGAACGGCGAAAGAAGATTTGTTGCCCTAAATGCCGAAAGCACTCCCTCGCCGAAACCTGCACCAGTTGTTGCCTGTTGAAGCGGTACAGTCGCATCCAACTTAGATTTGGCGGCGACCTTATAATCGCGCTCCCTTTCTGAAAAATATTTCGAACGAAAATTGTCCGGGAAAAAGTGTCGAAAACGATTGCGGGCGCCAGCAAAGCCAAAATATTTTGGATTGGCTTTGCCGGCTTCGTCATGCAGTCGTCTCCAGACATCGTCGGGCGAGGCTCCTTCGATCGAAGATTTTACCGCTCCGTTTGAGATGATAATTCCGGTGAAGTGCCCTCTATTCTCGACAAGCCGCAAAACCAACTTGTCGAGTTTTGCTTCGCGTATGGTTTTCATGGCACCTCCTGAGGGACTTGAATTTAATGCGTAATATAAATGCTATGTGAGAACGTATGTTTGTGGTCGCATGAATATGCCTGAGACCGACCAAGACTGAAGCCGAACGAGTAAGGCTGCTATAGCATTTTTGACGTCAGTCTTATAAAATGTTCGAAATCATAACGCGTGGAATGGCGGTCATTAGGCCTTTCTATGGATGCTCTCCTGTTTCATTCTATTGCAACTCCGAGAAACTCATTCAAACGCTGGCTCACTGCTTTCCGCCGTTCGGTAATGAAAGTCTTATAAGAATCGACCCCAAGAATGGTGGGGTTAGTCGGAATGCATTGGGTCTCAAAGGCCGCGGGCCCCGCCTTTTCCGTTAGTGACGGGAAGTACTGGATTGGAGGTTTATCACTAATCTTGCGGTTAGTTCCGCCGCCGATAAAGGCTAGATTGGCGATGTCGTCGGCGTCTCTCGCTGTATAGCTTCTTTTAAGTACAGCCTTTGGGAAGATATGGTGAAACTGAAGGCGATGGTGTGAGCCCTTGTGGTCCAAGGCTATTACCAAGTTGGAGCGCCAGTCCCGGGCGCCGGCTTCGCGGAACGCCAGAAACATCGTCTTGAAAAGAGCGCTGCGCTGGTTTCTACCCTCCAGCTCGTCAGGGGTGATATCGAGGCGCCCCACTTGTAGTCGGAGGCGGTCGAGCAATTCGTCTGCACCACCTTCCGTGCGTAAGGTCGAAAGATCTTGATCGAGTAACGTTTCGCTTGATCCACGGGAATAGCGTCCCTTGGCGTTTGCAACCAATACCCAGCGCCGTAGACGCTGGGATTCCGCGGCGCCAATTTGATATTTACGCTTATATCCGTAATACCCAAGCGTAATAAGAAGAAATGGAGACGATAGCAGCGCCGGGCTATCGATACCCACGTTGCTTTTAAGAAAGTTGAGCGCAAATTCCATCCCCGGCACGCATTCTTTCCAGGCCTTCTGTAACTGTTCGATGGGTAGGTTGCCGACGGTGAGGAAGCGTGATTGCCCTGTGGCGAAGGCAATCATGTTCTTAAGATGTATGCCAAGATCGAGATCAAAACTCGCATTGGTACACTGCTTCTCGAAGTCTTGAAACGTCTTTAGCGCGCCGCGCCACCTGGCAGTAATCTGCGCCAGCGCGAGATCGGAACTGCGTAGCTTGGCACCAAGTGAATTGACGCGAACGAAGATCTCGGTGACTTCTCCATAAGAGAGTGTCCGTTCCAATATATCCATGCGATAGACGTACTTCGCGATGCCGCGTAGTCGGGCAAGGCGCTGGCTATATTTTTCACTGCGTTCGTCGTCTAGGTTTGCAATCCCGGCACGCTTGAGGAACGGCCGGTCGCTGTCAGTCTTGAATACCTCAGTCACCTTCACCCACTGCGGCATTTGTTCGAGCTTTTTTGTAGCCACGACAAAAGTCATGCGATCAAAACGTTTTTGTAGCTCGTCTTCTGAAGAGTCTGTCTCGTCGCCCCCTAATTCATCCTCGTCTATTTCCTCGTCGCCATCCTCATTTACCTCGGTTACGACAGCGAGTTCATCGGGGTGTTCGAGGTTGAAAAGTAGCTCAATTGGCTTTTTGCGCCCGCGCACGCTTACAGAAATGCCGCGGATTACAGCGGAAAGAGACGTGAGCCGCTGTTGGCCGTCAAGAAGGAGCCGGGTGCTGTGGTAGGGATTGCCCTGTTGGGCAACTGCGAACTCCTGTTGCGGGACCGCTTCATCAGTCTGCCATAGTAAGATCGTGCCCGATGGGTAGCCTCGGTATAGCGAGTCGAGTAGGTCACGCACTCGGGTTGATCGCCAGACATAGCGGCGCTGCATCTCGGGCAGGCGCAATTCGCCACGTTCAATCATGCCGACGAGTTCCTCGACCGTGGCCTCAGCTTTTGCCATAAACTCAGCCTTCTTTCGCGATTAGACGGAACGCAACTCCAAATATTGCACCGATGCAATTGCTCTGTCATCACTTTTATCCGACCACTGGGTTAGTCTGATTTCATTCGTTATCGTCTTCTGTCTTCTGGCTGAGTCGGCCACCAAGGCGTCCTCTTTTTGAGCCCGGTTTTGCCGAGGCGCGCGTTGCTATCAAACTCGCTCGCTTCCGCACAAGTGTTTGTGCAGCTCCGCGCCTTGCGGGGGCCTTCGGCCCTGTTGTGACAGCGCCGCTCGATCGCCTCGGCAAATTAGCGGGCATCGAGGCCGCCATTGGGGCGGGCTCAGAATCGAAAGTGCAAGACCATGACGACTGAAATCAACAATACTCGCCCGACGCATCGTATCTTCGCGGTCACCAAGACCGGCGAAAAGAAGTTCTGGCAGCCGATCGGCGCTCTTTGGGCGCACAGCGATGGCAAAGGCTTCCACCAGCGGCTAGAATATCTGCCGCTTAACGATGCCGAGATCGTCATTCGTACGATTGCAGATGACGAGAAGGCTGACGGCGGCGAGCCCAGAAAGTAAACCAGCCTTTCGGCAACAAGCCGCGCATGCGATGCATGCGCGGCATTCTTGCATTGACGGACTGGCGTGAATTCGCCGCTGCATTCGCCTGACCGATGCTTGCAACTTTCCTAGTTGATTCCTATTTGTCAAATTCAAGCATCCGGTACCGTTCCGAGTGAGTCCGTTGCAACGTCAGTAGAAGCGGACGTTGCGCTTAGTTCAACTCGTCTTGCGGAGCAGTCTAATGTCGCACTATTTCATGACGCAGACGGCCGGATGCATTGTGGCGTCGGCGGTCGACTACATCAAAAGCGGCCGGTCAATACCCGGTGTCGAGAT
Source organism: Hyphomicrobiales bacterium (assembly GCA_041691675.1). Classification (GTDB taxonomy): domain Bacteria; phylum Pseudomonadota; class Alphaproteobacteria; order Rhizobiales; family Xanthobacteraceae; genus Pseudolabrys. The sequence goes on from JBEPUC010000015.1 coordinate 65,462, forward strand.
TGAGGGTCTCTGGGGTAAACATCTGGCATGCCAGAAGGCCTACGACAAAAATATCGTCGCAATTCCAAGGACCGTTCGCCTTTTGAGTGTCCTCTCGTTGGAAGAGCGGACCTCCATGCTGCTGAACATGTTCGAAACGGATCCGCGGTACGATTGCGTTCGGCACCTCGTCCGAAAGGCTGCGTTCATCTTCCCGATCACCTTGGCCCTCTACATCGAGAAAGCGTGGCGGGATCGCATCACAAAGAACTTGTGATGCCTTTCAAACGGTCGCAGATGGCGCGCCGCTTCGCCGCCTGCAGTCACACTTTCTTGTTCATCAGCAAACAAGGAGACGGTCATGCTCCGGTTTATCGCAACTGGCTTCGTCATTATTGCCGCGGTCGCTCTCGGCTACCCGGTCGCCGCCGCCGTCACCCATGGCTTCGACCCCACGCTGTGGCCGCAGGTCGTCATGACCCCCGGTGAATGGTTCCAGTCGTTCGTAGCAACATACGGGCTGCATAACGCCGCTGCATATGTCCACATGGCTAGCATGAGCTCGCCGGCATTCGCGAGCGGCGGTCTTGTGCAGGTGCTGGCCATAGCTTCTCTTCCGGTCGCGGCGTTCGTTTTGCATTTTGTGCCGACGTCGGGTCCGTGTCGCGATCCACAGGGGATTCACGGAGCCGCACGCTGGGCTGAGCCAGACGAGCGAAGGAAAATGAATCGCGGGGTCGAGCTTGGCCTCGACCCCGTAACCGAACGCCCAATCCGGGTGGCTGTCGAGGGGAATATCCTGACGGTGGCGCCACCCCGCACCGGAAAAACCAGTGGTCTCATCATTCCGAATCTTGCCGCCATTGACCAAAACTCCTGGTGCGGGCCGGTCGTTATCATGGACCCGAAGGGCGAAGTTTATCGCGCGACAGCCGCACGTCGTCGTGAAATGGGACGCACCGTGCGCTGCCTTGACCCGATGAACCTGGTAGGCGGATCCGATCAGTGGAACCCGCTAGCGTCGCTCGACCCGAAAAACATCATCTATCTTCAGCGTCTAGCGCGCGCACTGCTGCCCGCTGCCGTCGCCGAAGAAAACGCGTATTTCCAGAACCGCGCGGTCGATGCAGTCGTGGCAGCGCTTCTCGCCGCCGATCACCATGGTGACGCCACCCCTTTGGCCGTATCGGATCTCCTGTCGAATCCTGACGACCTTGCCGAATCTCTTTTGCACGTCGGTGGGACGACGTCCCGGCGGATGCGTAACCTTCTGAATATGGATTCAAAAACACGCGATCCGGTGCTGTCTACGGCGCAGCAGACATTCCAATGGTGCGACGACGAGCGACTGCAGAACCTGACGTCACACAACACATTTTCGCTGTCCGATCTCTGCAATGGAGATACGGATCTTTTTATCACCCTGCCGACAGAGGATATGGAAACCCTCGCGCCGTTCTTGAGGTGGCTTCTGACGGATCTCTTTGCAGCCATTCGCCGCAACCGAGTGACTGAACGAGTAATCGTCGTAATTGACGAAACGCGCACCCTGGGCCGTTGTCGCGAACTGGTTACCGCGGCGAGTGAACTACCTGGATACGGCGCAAATTTATGGACTTTTTGGCAGGACCGTTCCCAGATAATCTCGATTTTCGGCGAGCATGACGCTGCCACGTTGCTGCGGACGGCCGAATTCGTGACGCTTTCCGATCCCGCGATGGTGGACCCGGATGAGCGAGAGTTCTGGTCGAGAGCCTTGAGCGATTTCACGATCCTCGAGGAAACACACGTCAAAGACCAGACGTCACAGGGGTCGCGGGCCAGCAGCTCGCAGACGCCGCGTGCTGTCCGCCTAATGACCGCGGAGGAATTGGGGCGTTTGCCGGCGAACGACCTGATCGTTTTTCCCAAGAGCAGCCGCTATGCCAAACGGCCGCTGCGGCTCCAGAAGGTACGGCACGATGATCAGCGGCTGGCAGGGTTGACGTCGCCGGTCCCGCCCGTCGGTCCAACGACGTAGGACATGAATTCACAGATATGAAGGAGGGGTTCCGTCTTCGGGTTCAATTCCTCCCGTGCATCATGTGGCCGCGGACGCGGCCTAGTTGCTTAGGGGCGCTGCCCCTCGGCGCGCCGCAAGGACAATCAGCGGGGCCGTGGCTCACTGCGCTGCGCCCGCACCACCCCCGCAGATTCTCCGTGCGGCTTGCACTCCCCGTTCTCGGCGAAGGCCAAGGTTGCATTAGCCCATGCAACCCAAGGCCGACAAAGAGAAAGGCAAACACCATGACGACAACGAAAACATTGACAGGCGGAGACCTGCGGCAATTCACGGGCAGCGAGCAATGGTACCGCCACGGCATCGTGCACGACGTGCTGTTCACCGATGGGGCTAAGTATGTCGCCGACCAGGCCGGAGCCTATTGGCTGCTGGACGAAATCGCGCTGGCGCAGCGTTATGACAAGAGCGTCGCCGGCGAGGAATTTCAGGTATGGACGTTGAAGGTCGACGACGACCGGACGGCGACGCTCGTTTGCGACGACGGCAACGGCAACGCTGTCTATTTGAAGCGGTTTCCGTTCACGGATTTTCCGCTCGACGAGGTCAGCCTCTACTACTGCAACAAGACGATCCTGTTGCCGAGCGAGTATTGATCGAGGCAGGGGCCGCCGGCGGGCGGCCCCTGCACGCTTACTCAAAACTATTGCTGAGCAACCAGTTCTCATCGACTTCGGTCGTTGCATAGCCGCGACCGTTCAACCAGTATCGAAGGACGACCTTTCCGTTGTGCGGCCGCATCGCAATCACGGGGAGGCCGGCCTTCCATGCGCCGTGCCAGATCGAACCGTCGGGCAGGTGCCAGTCGATGATCCGGGTGGCGTTCGAGCGCACCACCCGGTCGCCGGTATTGTGCCATGCCATGCCGGCGAGCAGGCCACCGGCCGTCAGCATGATGGTGGCGACCGCACATTTATATCCGCATGCCCGCAGCAGCCGTCGAAAGTAGTTCGGCGCCGATGTTTGTGCCGCCTTGACTGGCGCGAAGCGGGGAAGCGCCGAGCGGACCGAATGTTGGAGTTCTGTCCGATCGGCCGGCGTCAACTCAAGATCCGTGAGATGAGCTATTCGCGCACGGGGAGGGGACGCCATAAGCTTACCTAAATGTGTCCGGCTGATCTTTGCCACTTCGGCTTCGGCGGCCGCCGCGGCCTGCTGGGCTTGCAGGACGGGGTCCTTGGGAGCGGCGGCCGGCTGGCTCCCCACAAGATGCCTGCTAACGGGATTTGTCTTCCGCGGAGCGAACCGGGAAGTTGGCACGGTCCGTTGCTTAATGGCGGGCGACCGTGCGAAGAAGTTCTGAATTTTATCGAGTAATTTTATCACGCGACCATCCATTCCCCGGCGAGGCGAACCGCCTGCATCACTTCCAGCCGGATACGGGTGAGATCGCGACGGACACGGCTGCCCTGGGCGATGCCAAACTTCTCGTTCAGCGCTTTTGCATCGAGCTTCGCGATCGAGGCCAATCCGCCGGCCTGTAAAATTGCGGCGGCGTTTTCGTCCATCACCTGTTTCATCAGGCATGTCACGCGCGCGCCAGACGCTATCTTCAATAGGATCTTCGGATCGATTTCGCCGTGGACCCGGTTGTCGATGAGGAACCGTGCCGTTGCCCATGGGGTCGCAATGGCAAACAGCTTGGGCACTTCTGCGACCGCGCCAGGCTCCGCCGTAGTCACAACAAGTAATCCAAACTCGACCCCGGCGGTTGAAAAATCATCGGTCAGGCTAGCAATCACGGCCAGCAGGGAAGCACCGGTATTTGCCCCGATGTCGACAATGGTAGGCGTCGTCGCCGACGCAATGGCATTAATCACCGGGTCGAACTCGGAACGGGATACGGCACCGCCGGTGCGCTCGATTGCGTCGCGGTCCGCCCGCATCGGGAAGAACTTTACGCGCTTGCCAAGCTCAATCAGGCGCGGACTGGAGTCGATCTCGATCAAGGGGGCGCCGGGTACAATTTCAGCGCATCCCCGACATATCAACGTCTTGGCGGTCCCACCCTTGTCCTGGGCAACCAGCAGCACTTTCGTCATGACGGATCCCTTTTCAATAGCGACTGCACTCGGTCTTCGAATTCCCGGCGGCGGATCGTCTCTTCGCTGTCAGTGACTGCATTTGCCGTGACGTTCGCCGGTTTGAGATCGGCCGATAACGCCAGCGTGTGTGATCGTGTCTGCGATGGCGCGAGGTCTGGTCGCCTAAATCGACCCTCCGAACGCTTTGCGTGCCGCCGCTCACGTTTATCGATGGCTGAAATGAGTGCAGTCAGTCGTCGAGCTGTGATCGGTTGACGGTCGCTACCCTGCACGACGCCCTGTCTGGCCAATGCGGCAGCTATTGCTGACCAGCTGTGCTTCTGCTTGCGCAGATCGCAGATCAGGGGAAGAACTGGTTCAATGATGGCAGTTGCGCCTGTGCGGCGATGTTCGCGGCCGGACACCGCCAACGCCGATTGAGCGTGCGAACAGTCTTTCGTCAAACGTTTTGCATTGATCTGCATTTTCGCGACATAGGCATCCCATTCCCGAAATGCCAGCTGGGCCAACATGCGTGGTCATTTCGGGGGGTCAGTCAGGTTGAATTCTGGACGCCCGGGCGGCACGGGATGAAACGTGCATCCTGTCCGGCGACAAGCTTCGCCAAGCACCCCTTCGCTCCGACCTGCAGTCCCCGGGCGGTCTTCATGATTCCGCCTCTGTAGGAGCGTTTGGAGCCGCAAGGCTGTCGAGCGCCGGGCAGCAGAAATATTTTAGGGCCGACGAGGCACCGGAAATTTCGGATTGCCACCGGAAGACGCCGGTCCGTTGCCTGACTATTGCGTCAATACGGTTCGTGTCGTTGTGGGCGAGGTGTTCGGACGGAACGGGCCTGTTCCAACCGGGCCATTGCGGTCCGGCGGGGAGGAATTGTGTGAGAACATCAATATCCTGCGAACGGCCGTCAGATAATCGCCCAAAACTTGTTTCTCATATTGACTCCTACCCTCAGTTGCCAGGTAATCGTGCTCTTGGGGGATCTATAATGGGCAGCAGCGGTTCCGGCCGGATCAGTGACTATCCGGGTTCATCCGGCAAAGGCTCGGGCACATCGACAGGCGGCGGTGGCGGAAGTGCCGGCGGTTCTGATCGATGTGCTCACGCTATCGGCGTGGCGCTCGAAGACATTGAGCATTGCGATTTCTACAAGGCAAGCGGCACCGTGCCCGCACCCGGCCAACAATTGCGCATAGCGCACAAGAAGCGCATCGTGGCGGAAACTGACGCAGGCATAACGGTCGGCAATCTCCCAACAGCGTACAATTATCTCGCCGGTTGCCTCAAAGATGGCTGGACGTACACCGGCACGGTCACGGCTTCGAATGGTTCGGGGGCCGTCGCTACGGTATCGGCAGACTTTGCACCTTCCTCGCACCCATGAACGCGACAGCGAGAGTGCCTTTACTTGTCGGCGAGGTCTTCGTTGACTTCACGATCACGCCGCCTGGGATAGAAAACAAACTACGTCTTGGCGGCGTCGCCCACGCAGCTCGTGGCTTTTGGGCTTTAGGCCAAGCTTTTCGCGCAGCGATTGTCATACCGAGCTATTTGGAGAAATTGACCCGCGACTACTTCGCGAAGCTGGGATGTGTCGAGCTAGTCATCCTGGGAATAGTCACGGGCGCTCCCAACATCACATTGATTTTCGACGCGACCGAGGTGGCGAACCAAGAGTACGATACACCGCTTCGGGACGAAAAGGCCGTCCAGCTCAGCGACGTTTCGACGGCTTTGAGGCACGCGGATGAGGTGCTGATCTTTCCGGGCGCGTTCAGTTTGGGAGACGTATGCGCGATGATGCCGGCTACGGCTCGCTTGCACGTCGATGTGGCCTATGACGTCGAAACGCCAAATACGCTCGCCGAACTCAACAGATCGATTGAAACCGTTCTCATCTCAACGTCGTCCCCGCTGTTTGCAAAGACTAATGACCAAACCCTGAGTGGCGTTGCGGTGGCCTTTGCGGGCTGCAAGCCGAAGTACGTTATTCTCAAACAGAATCGTGGGGGCACCGAGTTGCTCGATTGCTCAAGCGCCACCCCTCACGTTGAGGCGCTCCCTGCGCAACTTGGAACTACAATTAATTCGGTGGGTGTCGGCGATGTCTTCGCGGCCGCATTTCTAACAGCCTTACCGGAGGGCGCAGCAATCGCAGGTTGGCGGGCCACGTACGCTGCTGCGGCTTATTCTCAAACTACCTATCCAGATCTTTTCAAGAAGTACGTCGAACGCGATCAAATTCTTTCACTCGACGAGATGACATCGCTTTGGGGAACGTTCCTTCCGTGGAGCGCGCGACCGGCCGTGCAAATCTATTTTGCAGCGCCCGACTTTGCGAATGCCGATCGTACGGCCATCGACGAGACTCTGAAGGCGCTTGCGTACCATAACTTTGCGCCGCGACGACCCGTTGTGGAGAACGGCGAGCTCCCGCTGAACTCAAGCGCCGCCACCTTGCGCACTATTTATGAGAAGGATTACGACCTGCTTAAAAAGTGCGCGCTGGTTGTTGCGGTACCGACTGAGCGCGACCCGGGAACGCTTGTTGAAATTGGAGTCGCCATTGAGGCGGGCATACCCGTTGTAACGTATGACCCTAATTGTAAGAACAACAATACGATGGTGATCGCAGGCTCTTCATTCTACTCTTCGGACCTTGATGCTTGTCTCAACGCAATCTTTCAACTGCTCAGCCAAAGACAGAAGTGAGGCATGATGGGCGCATTGCTCTTATGTTCCGGCGGGCTCGATTCTACCACGGTCGGTTACTGGCTGGTTAAGAAGCTAATTTCGTTTCAACCGATTTTCTTCGACTATGGACAACACTGCGTCGAGAAAGAATGGGAAACGGTGCAAAAGGTGCTGCCAGTCTCGGATCTGGTGTCGCCTGTTCTGCGGATTGATATCTCCAGCATCTACCAGCACTCAACGTCGAGACTGATCGCTGAGCCGAATCTATGGAAGGAGCACGTCGAGGACGATGAGCTTTACATCCCTTACCGCACGCTTCTGTTCTTTTCCGTAGGTGCCTGCATCGCCCAAACACGCGGTTTCGGCGCTGTCTACTCGGGCTTTATCAATAGCAATCACGCCAAAGAATTGGATTGTTCCGCGACTTTCCTTAACGGTTTAGACTCCCTTTCCCGTAATCTTGGACCGATCCGATTCGAGTTGCCGTTCCGGGACTGGAGCAAGGCAGATGTCGTCAGGCGCGCGAGCGAATTGAAAGTCCCCATTGGCCAAACGTATTCATGTCAGCTCTTCAGCGACACGCCTTGCGGGGCATGTCCCAACTGCGTTGAGCGACTTATCGCGATTGAGTCTGTAAACCCATGAGCATTCCCAAATCGGAGAGTGACGTTCTGAGCGCACTGAGCTCCGCGCGTCTCGTCGTGCAACTGGCCCAAGAGAAGGGTGTAGTTCGCCTTAACCCCTCGTATCGCGAGCCTTTGTACCACGTTGGCGCGATCCTAGCGGACGCGGCTCTTCAAGCGGGCCTCAACTACAGAACCGTTGTGAAGGTACGCATCGACAGAATCGTTCAGGATTTTCCTGAAGCTGCAACCCTGTCCGGGATGTTCGCTGCGATTGCCTCCATCGGGGTCGCTGAGTTCTTGCGGTGGCATCACCACACCAAGGTATCACGCTTTGTCTGTTTAGCGGAGTTGCTTCGCAACGAAAGCATCGATGACTTTCATCAATTGCGAACATGGCTACAAAATCAAGCATGCAGAGAAAAGCTTCGCGCGATCCACGGCGTGGGACCGAAGACTGTGGACTATCTCTGCGGCTTGGTTGGCTTGGATTTCATCGCGGTTGATCGGCACATCAGAGCGTTTGCGAGCGACGCTGGTGTGACTGCAGCAGACTACGATTTTCTTCAAATCGTGATTTCGTATGCTGCGGACCTTCTTGGCGTTTCGCGGCGACATTTCGACGCGTCGATTTGGACCTACGTATCCAATCAGAAGGCCGGCCCACAGGGGCGGACTACTTTACAGCTGCCGTTTGATGGGTCCATCGCCGTCGCGTAGCTCATGCGTCTGCGGCGCCGCGCGGCGTCTGCTGTTGGCACATCGCTGCGCTCGCCCCGGACTGTGAGCGACGGCCGCCCGGGCAGTCCCCGGGATCGGTGAAAGCAACAAGCTATTCTCGCAATGCCAGTTGGGCCAACGGCGCCAGGGCATTTCGGTGGTTCAGTCAGGCTGAATTCCGGAGGCCGGTCGGCATGGAATGAAACGCGCCGCCTGATCGGCGACGGGCGTCACCCAGCACCCGTTCGCCTCGACCGGCGGTCCCGGGCCTCCTTCGTGATCCGGCCTCCGCAGGAGCACTTACAGCCACCAGGTTGCAGGGTACCGGGCATCAGAAATATTTCTAGGCCAGCCAAGTGTCGGGAGCCTCAGTCGGAGGATGCTTCTAAGGTCACGCACCTCGTCAGACGCAACAGGTTGCATTTGAGTGTTTCGATAAGTTTCGGCGAATACCAACAAGACCAACGAAGACCAACGAAGACCAACGAAGACCAACGCGTACCAGCGAGACCAGCGGCAGACCAACAGAATACCAAAGATAATTCCTGTCACACCCCACGCACTAAAGCTGCCAAGCCGTACCGAATGGGACGCGCTACGGAAATTCACGGGGGAAGGCCAACGGCGAGCGGCCTAAATTCTGGTCACGACTGCGCTGCGGCCGTCAAGGCCGCGCCAGTGGCGCGCCGCGTTGCGGTCAGCGAGCCTTGACTGTAAATCGGCGCCAAATTTGGCCCCTTGAACAAATGCCAGCAATTTCTTGTAGCGAATAACGGAATCTGCATCGGAGTGGGGTCCCAATCGGCGCCGATCGTGCCCCCATCTCGACCAGCCTTTCTTAATTTCTTCCAGAGCGTTGCAGACGATACCTGCAGCAGCGTGTCCCCTGCGCCGATCCACACCCGGTTTTCGCCTGCCTAATTTCGAGTGCGCGCGGAAGGTATTCCCCGAGGCGGTTAACAAATCCTGGAGACGCAGGGTGCCGGTTCGGCCGTGGCAGGGCATGGCCCGAGGCCCGGGGGGGGGGGGGGCCCGGGCCCCGGGGGGGGTGGGGGTTTGGGGCGGGTGGCGGGGACAATTTTGGACCCCAGAAACAACAACGCGGGGGTTTTTAAAAAAGAGGCCCCG
>JBEPUC010000016.1:0-73219 GCA_041691675.1 Hyphomicrobiales bacterium
CGTCAGGGGCCCGAGGACGATGCCTTTGGCGTCCTTCGGCCGGTTCGAGCGCGCGGCAATTTCGTGGGCGCGCCGAGTCACCGTATCGGTCCATTTGGAATTCGGCACCACCTCGTCGACCAGCCGCCATTCGACAGCCTTGGCGCCGCGGATGCCCTCCTCGATCGAGCAGAATACGTCGGCACGGTCGCGGCGAACTTTACGCTTGTCGGTGATGCGGGTGAGCCCGCCGGTGCCCGGCAGCACCGCCAGCAGCGGCGTTTCGGGCAGCGCGACGGCGGAACGGCGGTCGTCGACCAGCATGATGTGATCGGCAGCCAGCGCCAGTTCATAGCCGCCGCCGGCGGCATTGCCATTGATCGCGCAAATATACGTCTGCCCGGAGTTCGCAGAGGCATCCTCGATGGCGAGCCGGGTTTCGTTGGTGAACTTGCAGAAGTTCACCTTGTGGCCATGCGTGGCTTTACCGAGATAGCGGATGTTGGCACCCGCGCAAAATACGTTGTCTTTCCCGGACTTGATAACCACCGCGCCGACTTCCGGGTGTTCGAAGCGCAGGCGTTGCACCGCGTCGTTCAACTCGATGTCGACACCGAGATCGTAGGAGTTGAGCTTGAGTTCATAGCCTTCCGAAAGCCCACCGGCCTGATCCACGTCCATAATGAGGTAGGCAACATCGCCATCCCGCTCAATGCGCCAGTGCCGGTAGCGCCGCGGGTTGGTCTGGAAATCGATGGCCTGCATGATCCGCCGTTGTCAGTTCGCGCTATTGCCGTGCCGTCACGACATGCATTATTCTGCATAATCCTAGCACTGAAAACGTCAAGCCACAATGATCAAAAATACGCCAGTTCCAAGCATGGGCTCTTGTTGCGCATTATAATGCATGTTAGTCATAAGCCATGAAACCTGCCGCTCACCATCTCGGTCTCGCCACTCCGGTCAAATCCGCGCTGGCACGACCGGCGACCGATCGCGACAGCGATATCTATTTGCGCCGTCTCGGCGAACGCGTGCGCACATTGCGCAACCAGCGCGGCATGTCGCGCAAGATTCTGGCCAAGCAGGCCAAGGTGTCGGAGCGATATCTCGCGCAGATGGAGGCCGGCCTCGGCAACTGCTCGATCGTGCTGTTGCGGCGCATCGCGCGCGCCATCGGCCTGCCGGTCACGCAACTCGTGCATGACGGCGCCGAGCCGACATTAGACCTCGTATTGCTGAACCAGTTCCTCGAACGCCTGCCGCCTGCCGCGCTGACGCAGGCGCGCGATCTGTTGTTGCAGACCTTCAGCGCTCCCGCCAAGGATATCCGCCGCAAGCGCCTCGCACTGATCGGGCTGCGCGGCGGCGGCAAATCGACGCTTGGTGCGCTGTTGGCCGAACGGCTCGGCGTGCCCTTCATCGAACTCGACCGCGAGATCGAACGGCGCTCCGGCGCTTCGCTTAGCGAGATTTTTGACATGTTCGGGCAGGAAACCTTCCGCCGCGCCGAACGGGAAGCGCTGGATGCGGTGTTGCGCGATCATCCACAATTTGTCATCGCCACCTCGGGATCGATCGTCACCGAACCGGGCACGCTCGAAGTCTTGCTGTCATCGTGCTTCACCGTGTGGGTACGCGCCGAACCGCAGGATCATATGAAGCGGGTGATGGCGCAGGGCGATATGCGGCCGATGGCCAACAGCGGCCGGGCGATGGACGATCTGATCTCCATTCTCAGGAGCCGCGAACCACTCTATGCCCGGGCCGAAACGTCGCTCTTGACCACTGGCAAGACACCCGAGCAGAACCTGAATGAATTGCTGCGTCTGATTGAGCAGCACATACCCAGCAAGGAGCCGGCCGCTGCCGGATAGTGCGAGCATGAGCCATACAATCAAGACCGACGTTCTCATCATCGGCGCCGGACCGGTCGGCCTGTTCGCGGTATTTGAACTCGGCTTGCTCGATATCAAGGCGCATCTGGTGGATATTCTCGACAAGGTCGGCGGCCAATGCGCAGAGCTTTATCCCGAGAAGCCGATCTACGATATTCCCGGCATCCCGATCATCACCGGCAACGGCCTGTCCGAAGCGCTGATGGAGCAGATCAAGCCGTTCCATCCGACGTTTCATCTCGGCGAAATGGTCGCCACCATCGAGAACGTCGGCGATCCGCTCTATCGGGTGACGACGGACACCGGCAAAGCCTTCGAGTGCAAGGCCGTGGTGATCGCGGCCGGTGGCGGCTCGTTCCAGCCCAAGCGTCCGCCGATCGCCGGGATCGAGCCCTACGAGAACAAGTCGGTACATTACGCCGTGCGCAAGATGGAGACCTTCCGCGACAAGAACGTCGTCATCGTCGGCGGCGGCGATAGTGCCCTGGACTGGACGCTGAATTTGCAGCCGATCGCCAAGCGGCTGACGCTGGTGCACCGGCGCGACGACTTCCGTGGCGCGCCCGACAGCGTCAACAAGATGCGGGCGCTGGTCGCCGCGGATGCGATGGATTTGCGCATCGGCCAGGTGTCGGATCTCGAAGGCGCCGACGGCCAACTCACCGCCGCGACCGTCAAGGACAAGAACGGCGCGCCGGTCCGCGTCGCCTGCGACGCCATGCTGCCGTTCTTCGGCTTGACCATGAAGCTCGGTCCGGTGTCGGACTGGAAGCTCGACATGGATGATGAACTCATCAAGGTCGACGTCTCGACCTTCGAGACCAACCGCACCGGCATTTTCGCCATCGGCGATATCAATACCTACAAGGGCAAGCTCAAACTTATTCTCTCGGGTTTTCACGAGGCGGCGCTGATGTCGCAGCGCGTTCACCATTACGTGCATCCTGAGAAGCGGCTGGTGTTCCAGTACACGACCTCGTCGACCAGTCTGCAAAAGAAGCTCGGAGTAGCGTGAAGGTGAGTTGGTTCGCGCTTGTCCCTGCGGGGATGGCGGCCGTCGCGATCCTTCGTTTTGGAAATGGATTCCCGCTTATGCGGGAATGAGCGGAGTAAAGATGCCGAAAATTACTTACATCGAGCACGATGGAACCGTTCACACCGTCGAGGCGGAGATCGGCTCGACAGTGATGGAGACCGCGCTCAAGAACGACGTTTCAAGCGTCGTTGCCGAATGCGGCGGTGGCTGCACCTGCGCGACCTGCCACGTCTATGTCGATGAAGCCTGGCTCGACAAAGTCGGCACGCCGTCGGCGGATGAGGAATACGAACTCGATAGCGCTTTCGACGTGAAGCCGAATTCGCGCCTGTCGTGCCAGATCCGAGTCACTGAAGCCCTCGATGGGCTTGTCGTGCGCACGCCGGCCTATCAGGGCCGTTAGCAGGCTTTTGAAGAACTCTTTTCGGCCATTCCGGGGCGCGGAACGCGCGACGACGGTCGACACGCCTGTTCTCCGGAAAATCCGTCTAAGTCCTTGATCGGATTGGTGGCGGATGCAGTCGTAGTCGAACCCGTCTCCAAGGCCGAATTCCCTGCTAACAGGGAAAAGAACAGGGAATTTCGTCGAAATCAGCGTTTAGAGGCCATGTCGGGTCCAAACACACCAGTAAACTCAAACACTTGGCAACGAATTCCCTAAGCAAAAGAACAGGGACTTTCTGAACCATAACAGGGAAGATAAAAAGCGGATCAGGGAATTTTGGTAAGCGCCCATTTCTTGCATGCTTGTGCCGTAGGGCGCAGACCCGATCTGTTCTCACCAACAGTTTTGCAGGTGAGGAGGATGTAGATGTCGAACGAGATCGGGGCGCGAGTTCGCTATGGCGAGGCGTTTTGGCGCGCGCATCATGAGGCGTGGCAGCGGAGCGCCTTGAATCAACGGGAATATTGCGAAGCGCAGGGGATTCCGCTCAAGGCTTTCGGCAACTGGGGGGCGAGATTCAAAGCCGAACCGCAGCTGTCGGTGCGTAAGCTGCTTTACCGGCGCGGGGGCTTAAGTCATAGGCTTAGTCACAGTCTAAGTCATAGCCTTAGTCATATGACTTACGGGTCGACGACGTCGAGCCCGATCGTGCCGCCGCCGCGTGAGGGCTCCCGGCGGAAGTTCAACGAGGCCGATAAGCGCCGGATCGTCGAGGAAGCGGTGCGGCCAGGCGCTAGCCTGTCGGAGGTGGCGCGCCACTATGGGATTGCGGCGCGTGTCCTGTTCCGCTGGAAGCAGGAACTGATGCAGGCGTCACCGCTATTCGTGACAGTCGAAATCGCCGATGCGACCTCGACCATCGAGGAGCACGCATCATGACGCTGCTTCCTCAGGGCGTGAAAGTCCACCTCGCCTTCGGCTTCATCGACATGCGCAAGGGCATCGATGGGCTTGCCATGCTGGTGCAGGGCATCCTCCGACTGGATCCCTTCTCCGGGCATCTGTTCGTGTTCCGAGGTCGCACCAAGGCCAATCTGATCAAGATCGTATTCTGGGATGGCACTGGCCTGTGCCTCTTCACCAAGCGGCTCGAGCATGGCGTCTTCCTATGGCCGTCGAATGTTGAGCCGGGCGGAACGCTGATGCTGAGCTCGGCGCAGCTGTCGATGCTGATTGATGGTATCGACTGGCGGGCACCGGAGCGGCAGTGGCGACCGGCCGTCGCTGGATAATCTGCGCTGGATAATCATGCGACCGATTGACTCACACACAATGTCGACCGGTGAGGAGCGCGCGAGTCAGCGTAGACTTCGAGCTCATGGACATCGATCTCGCTGCTTTGCCGGATGATGTGGATGCGCTGCAGCGGATAGTGCGCTCGCTGGCGGCTGAACGCGCCAATCTAAGCGAAGCACAAGCCGAGATCGAACGCCTCCGGCTCATCATCCAGAAGATTCAGCGCAGTCAGTTCGGCCGCCGCGCCGAGCGCCTTGATAACGACCAGTTACGGCTCGGCTTCGATGATCTCAACGCCGACATCGCACGGGTTGAAGCGACCCTTCCACCAACGACGGCCAAGGTGCCGAGACCGCGGACCGACCGTCCGAGCCTGCCGGCGCACCTGCCGCGCGAGGAGTTACGGCTCGATCTTGAACATCAGGCCTGCCCCTGCTGCGGTGGCAAGCTGCATATGATTGGCGAGACCGTCAGCGAGATGCTCGACCATGTGCCGGCGCGGCTTCGGGTCATTCGCATCTGCCGACCCCGTTATGGTTGCCGGGCTTGCGGGACCATCCATCAGGCGGCCGCGCCGGAGCGTCCGATCGCCAAGGGCCTGGCCAGTCCTGCCCTGCTCGCCCACGTCCTGGTCGCCAAGTACTGCGACCACCTTCCGCTTTACAGGCAGAGCCAGATCTTCGCCCGCCAAGGCGCCGAGTTGGATCGCTCGACCCTGGCGAACTGGGGCTGGGCAACGGTCTGCTCCCTGATCAGCACAGCCAAGCTCAACGACATCGAGCCCTTCGCCTACCTCAAGGATGTGCTGGAACGCATGTCCAGCGGACATCCCATGAGCCGCCTCGACGACCTCCTGCCGTGGAATTGGAACCTACCAAACACCCCGGCATGACCTACGTGTCAGGAATGGACGCTTACATACTTCACTTCCGGCAAACGTCCATTTCTTGCACACTTGATGCGGCGGGAACGCATGTCCAGCAGAAATCCCCCGGCAACGGCCAGTAGCCTCAGTTACGAATGCCACGCCGCGGCGATTGCGTTCCGCAGCGTCGAATCAATCGGCGCCTGCGATACAGCTATCGGATCGAATGCGGGGTTACTCGCTGAATAAACAGCCATCGCCTGGACTAGTTGTGCCAAGCCCGAATCGATCTCTTTCCCGCCTGCAACCTTTATGTCTTGAAGCTGGTTGGTGCTGCCAGCGTACCATCCCGACACAGTAATTCGATCTTAGGCGCCCATAATTGAGATGAGAAGATCGTTCCCCGACTGCTTAAACCAAAGCTGGTCAGCAGTAACACTTCGAGTGAAATCCAATTCGCCGCTAGGGCCGGCGTTTGTGGCCAAACCGTTAAAGATAACGTCTTGGCCATCACCTCGATCGAAAATGTACGTGTCGTAGCCAGCCCCTCCAGTAAGCGTATCTTTTTCAACGCCGCCAACGATGATATCACTGCCAGCATTACCTTGAATCGATTCATTACCGGTCAGTCCCGGTGATCATTTCTGCCGCAGCCTGATCGATACTGTCCGCCTCAAGAACGGACAGAAAGCCAGCTTGCAAAGCTTGGGACGCTGCGCCCGATCCCAGGCCGCCTGATCGGACCCAGCAGCCGGGTAACAATACGCTCCACCATTGCGCTGGACTTCCCGGATGGTTGACGGAGATCGTCCCAAGTGGCGCGCGATCGACCGCAACGAGCGGCGCATGCTGAGCCATCGAGAGATCTCCTCTCGGTCAAAAAGGCTGAGCGCTTTCTTGGCACGGTGCCAATCCGGCGGACGGATACCGCCGGTCGCGAGATCATAGAGAAGACCAATGAGTAATCTCGGTCAAACCGTCGTCCGATCAAGTTCATCGGCCTGCCAGCGGTCCCAAATCTCAGACCGCTGGGCCACCGAGTAATAGATGCGACGTCGTCGTTTCATGTCCACACTCCATCTTTGGTAGAAGATTGGAATATTGCGCTGACCCGCTGAGCCCACCGCCAATGGCAGGCGTGGCAATGGCGCGATGAGCGGGCTAGAGAATCGCCTCGATCAGGAATGGCCCTGATTGGCTCAGACCGAATTTGAGCTTCTCGGCGAAGTCCGCACAGGTTTCCGCCCGCACAGCCTCGACACCCATGCCCGTGGCCAATGCGCACCAATCCAATGCCGGGTCGTCGATGTCGAGCATGCGCCGCGCGTTGCTGCCGAATTCGTTGACGCCGACATTGCGCATCTCGCCTTTGAGGATCGAATAGCCGCGGTTAGAAGCAATGATGGTGAGAACGTTTAAGCGCTCGCGCGCCTGGGTCCACAAACCTTGCACCGTATACATCCCGCTGCCGTCGGCCTGCAGGGAAATTACCTTGCGGTCGGGGCACGCAATGGCCGCGCCGGTGGCAAGCGGAATGCCGATGCCGATCGAGCCGCCGGTGAGCGGCAGATAATCGTGCGGCGCCATCGTCGATGCGAGCGACGCAAGCCGCCCGATAGAAGTTAGGATCTCTTCGCAAATGATAGCGTTCTCGGGGATGGAACGTGCGATCATGATTGACATTTTATCCGGCGTCACCATGCCGGCCGGCGTTGCCAGATCGTGCCCAGTACAATCGCCGATACCGGCGGGCTTCATTACCGAAGCGCCGACTTCGCCGGCCAGTGCGTCCAGTACTTTGTGCAGATCATGCTCGACGCCGGCGAGGTCGATCACCGTACAGCCTTCGGGCAACAAATCACCCGGTTTGCCGGGATAAGCAAAGAACCCCACCGGCGTGCGTCCGCCGATCAGAACAACGGTCGAGAACGGCTTAAATACCGCAACGGCAAGATCGATTGTATACGGCACGGCCTGCGGGGCGACGCGGCCGGCGCCGCGTTCCCAACGCGCGGCGCGTTGGGTGAATAAAGCTGCTCCCGTCACAGCACTGATGCGCCCGGCGATGTCGAGCGCATTGGCGCGCATGGCCTGGCCACCGAGGATGATCGCGGTCTTGCCACCGCCTTGCAGGGCGGCCGCAGCGGCCCGCAGCTTTTCCAGCGAGAAGTCGGGCTTCGGCGGCAACGTGACGCGACTGGGAGTGTCAGCCGTTGCTTCGCTCCACGCCGCATCGGCCGGCAGGATCAACGTCGCGACGCCGGGCTCACGCATCGCAGCGACATAGGCGGCTTCCGCTTTTGTGCGAATGTCATTGACGCCCGACACGCGGCCAACCCATTGCGACATGGGCTGGGCAAGGCTTTCAATGTCGCTGGTCAGCGGCGCATCATATTGCAAATGATAGGCGGCATGGTCACCGACGACGTTGATCATCGGCGTGCGCGCGCGCCGCGCATTGTGCAGATTGGCCAGGCCATTGGCGAGGCCGGGACCGAGATGCAGCAATGTCGCGGCCGGCTTGTCCACCATGCGCGTATAACCGTCCGCCGCGCCGGTGACGACGCCTTCAAACAGCCCGAGCACGCACCGCATCTGCGGCTTGCGGTCCAGCGCCGCGACAAAATGCATTTCCGACGTGCCCGGATTGGCGAAGCAGACGTCGACGTCATTGGCGAGCAGGACGTCACAGAGAAGATCGGCGCCGTTCATTGCGTGATCACATTTTTGGCATTGTACGTCGAGGCCGCATATTCGCGCAGGCTTAAGGCTGAGACAAGGCGGCTTCAATCGCGGCCTCGAGTATATCGAGCGCTTCGGTCAGCGTTTCATCGCCAATCGTCAACGGCGGCAATAGGCGCACGACATTGGCCCGCGTGCCGCACGGCAAGATAATCAGCCCCCGCTTCTCGGCTTCGGCAACGATAGCGTTGGCCAATTGTGGTGCGGCAGCTTTGCTCGTCCGATCGCCGACGAGTTCGAAGGCAACCATGGCGCCGAGACCGCGCACATCGCCAATGCGCTCATTGCCCTGACGCGATGCGACTGCACGCAATCGCGCCGTGATCTGCTCGCCGATGCTCGTCGCCCGCGCGCAGAGGTTTTCCTCTTCGATGACATCCAGCACGGCGTTCGCCGCGGCGACTGCCAGCGGATTGCCGGCGAAGGTGCCGCCGAGACCGCCGCTATGCACGGTATTGACGATCTCGGCGCGCCCGGTGATCGCCGACAAAGGAAAGCCACCGGCCAAGCCCTTGGCCATCGTCACGAGATCAGGGCGTACGCCGAAATGCTCAATGGCGAGCATGCGGCCGGTGCGCGCCATGCCTGTTTGAATTTCGTCGACGATCAGCAAGATGTCGTGACGATCCGCGATCTCTCGCAATTTCAAAAGGAAGTCACGCGGCGCGACGTTGAAGCCGCCCTCGCCTTGCACCGGCTCGACCAGAAATGCAGCAACGCGTTCGGACTCGATGTCAGAGGCAAAGAGCCGCTCGAGGCTGGCAACCGCCTCGTCCACGCTCGGCCCGGTATACGCATTCGGAAACGCGGCATGATAAATGTCGGATGGAAATGGCCCGAAGCTCTTCTTGTAGGGCTGCACCTTTCCGGTAAGGGCCATGCCCAGCATGGTGCGTCCGTGAAATGCGCCGGAAAAAGCAATGACGCCGGGACGTCCGGTCGCGGCGCGCGCGATCTTCACGGCGTTTTCGACGGCTTCGACACCCGTCGTCGACAACATGGTGAGGTTTTCGGCACCGGTCGGCACCAGCGCATTGAGCCGCTCGGCGAGCCGGATGTAACCCTCGAACGGGGCGACGTTGAAGCAGGTGTGTGTGAAGCGCTCGCATTGCGCGGCCACCGCTTGCATCACTTTCGGATGACGATGGCCGGTATTGTTGACTGCAATGCCGGCGGCGAGGTCGATGTAACGCTTGCCGTCGACATCCCAGAGTTCGGCGTTGGCCGCGGACTCCGCGAAGATGCCGCGGGTGGCGATCCCGCCGGCCACGGCTGCTCTCTGACGTCGGAGAAGGTCTGCGGATACTGCCATGGGAACCACCTTTCAGTTGAAGGGGGCGGCTTTATCACTGCTCAATATATTGAGCAATACGTGATCAAATTATTGGCCGATCCGGCCTACAAATAAGGCGGCGTGCACGCCGAAATCACCACGGTTCGGCGCTGAGAAACATTGCGAAAACGGTGCGGAATGCGGCTGTCGAACAGATAGGCCTCGCCCGCCTTGAGCACCCGCACCTTTTCGCCGACCGTCACTTCAAGTTCGCCTTCGATGACATAGCCACCTTCGCTTGAGGTGTGCTGCAGCCGCGTTTCGCCAGTGTCTGCATGGGGTTCGTAGACCTCATGCAGGATCTGCAAATTGAGCGCCCGCGCATCGCCGACCTGGCGGAACGTCATGCGGCCGGAGCCGTCGCCAATAGCGTTTGCGGCCACTTTCGAGGTGAGATCGAGCAGACCATCCGCCTTGAAAAACGGGCCTGGTTGCAGCTTGCGCTCGGCCTCGAAGAAGTCGGCCATGGCGACGCCGAGACCGCCCAAAATTTTGCGCAACGTAGCAACCGATGGACTAACCTTGTTCTTCTCGACGTTGGAAATCTGCGCGTGCGGGACGCCAGCGCGCTTGGCCAGGTCGCGCTGCGACAGGGCCGAGGCCGACCGCATCGCTTTAAGGCGGGCGCCGATATCGAAGGCCGCTTCCAACCTTTCCTCCCTCAATTCCATTTAGCCAATGCAATCAAACAGCTAGCAGAGCCGTTCCGGTTTGTAAAAAATATTGAGCAAACCCTGTTGACTCCGAACAAAGTTCGTCGAATTCTATATCTACAATGGATACAGTGTATTCAGATAGAATATCTCCGGACGGTGGCGTTCGCCCCCTGTCGACGGCGTTGAAGACCATTGCCGTCATGGAAATCCTGGCCAAAAGCCCGCGCGGCATGCGGCTGCAGGAAGTCGCCACATCGCTCGGCCTGTCCCGCCCGACCGCCTATCAGCGCCTTCTCACGCTCACCGAAGCCGGATTGATCGAGCAGGATGAGCAGTCGCGTTACCGCCTGTCGATGCATATTTGCCGGTTCGCTGCCGCGGCGCTCGAACAGGCCGATCTCGGCACCCGCGTGCTGCCGATGCTTCAGGAACTGGTCCACGAGGTGAAAGAAACGGCCTCGCTCGCCGTGCTCGACCGCGGCCTGCCCTGCATCGTGTCGCGCGTCGAGTCCGAGAGCGTGCTGCGCGCCGAACAGAAAATCGGCACCACCATGTCGCTGGAGGGCTCCGCCTCCGGCCGCATTCTCACGGCCTTCGCCGACGAAACCACCATGCGCCGGCTCAAGGAAAGTGGCGAGGAACTCGCCTCCGACGACATCATCGCCGCCGCGCGGCGCGACGGCTACGCGCTGTCGAGCGGCTATACGCAGGCCGGCGTGCGCGCCATCGCCGCGCCGGTGTTCGACCTGCACGGCAAGTGCATCGCGACCCTGTCGCTGGTGATGCCGGAAACGCGCTTCAAGCTCGAGACCTTCAAGGCGCCGCTGCTGCGCGCCGCCGAAGAGATCAACAAACTGCAACAAGGAACACGTTGAGACGATGCTGCGTCCTGACGAACAATCTTTTGCCAATGATGCGCCCAAGCCGCGGCCGGCGAGCGAATTGATGCGGCCGGAGCGCCTTGCCGCGATTCAGCCGGGCCGCATGAGCATCACCCGGTCGCTGATGAACCGGATGGTCGCCGAGCGCTGGGACATTCGCAAGGAGCGCTTCGACGTCGATGCGGCCGGGGCCGGCACCGTGGTCTATTCGATCAAGACGCCGCGCCAGGAATTCTCGTTCATCGCATTTTCGTTTCCGCCAAGCGGTAAAGCGCGCACCGGCCGCATTATCGGCCGCGCCTGGGACATGATGGGAACGCTCAACGAAGGGCCCGCCACGCAAGCCGACATTGACGCCGTGCGCAGCGAAATACCCAAGCTTTATCGCGGGCGCGCAACAGCGAAATCCTTGGTCTGGGCGCGCGCCAACCGTTCGATGCGCGTGTTCGATCAGACGCTCGCTGCGCTGGCCTCCGGCCAGCAGCCGGCGGTCGAGATGCTGGCGCAAGTCTGCTATCTGATGCGCAATACCGGCCTCGACGGCAACGGCACATTCGGCACGCGCTCATTCCCGTCGCTCGGCGCCGGCCACCCGCTCGGCGGCGTGCTGCAAGCGCAACTCGTCACCGCCTATCTGATGCGCGAATATTCGTGCGATCTCGTCGAGCATCTCGCCAGCCTGCAATCGGACAAGGCTGTGCGCCTCGATCCCGCCATTCGCCGCTTCCTCGGCGTCGGCAATGGCTCGGCCCTCGGCCTCATTTTCTTCATCCAGAAGCACCCGCGCCTGATCGCAAGCTGGCTCGCCGCGCGCGAGGAAGCGATCGCCAAAGCGTCGGCCCTGCCAATTGGTAAAGGCGATGCGCGTGCCGAGACGCTGCTGACCTTGATCAAGCGCGCCATCGCGTTCCGCCGCGAGGATCGCGTCGTCTACGAATCCATCGCCAACAGCACCGATATCGCCAATGACCTCGAGAAGGTCGCCGCGGCATTGACCGAGCTGTACAGCACCGGTTTGGTCGACGGCCGCGGCGAAACCTATCCGTTGCAGGCGCTGGCTCGCCACCTTGAACCCAGGATCAAGTCGGAAGCGCTCGAGACCTATTATTCGTTGCTACTCGAACTCGTTCCCGAAACAGCGGACGCACTGGCCGCGTCAGTGAGCGGCGTCGACGAAGTCAACATCGTGCCGTCGCAGACAATCGGCGAACTGATCGAGCTCATCGAGGCGCAGTATCAATGGGCGCTCGACATCGATATGTCCGGCCCCGACGCCCATAAGTACATCTGGTACAAGTCGGAAACCGCCGAGGAACCACGCCGCGGCGCGCGCGACGAAGCGCCCGAGGCGCTCGATCTCGGCTTCGATCTGTGCGGCGGCATCCAGACCTTGCTCGCCAGTCTTCGCGCCGAGAAGGACCGCAAGCTCTCGGTCGCGCGCTTCCTGATGCGCCATCCGGACGACCGCTATCTCGTCGCCCGCATCCAGGCGCTCAGGGATTTCGCCTATCACTCGCCGATCGCCAACATCAATGCCGAGAATTTCACGCCGATCGATCTCGTGCGGCTGATGAATGCCGGTCTGCACGGTATCGACAAAACCCGCGACTTCCTGCGCCGCAATCTGCGCGGCGTGCTTTATCACGGCGCGCCGAGCCCGGATGAAATCCGGGCCGGTAAGGAAGGCGTTTGGGCTTATCCCGCGGAACCTCGCCTATGAGCGTATCAAACACCGTGCTTCGGCTCATGCCGCGCGAAATGCGCATGATGACGGAGCGCGTCTTCTCGCTCACCGGCCTGCCCAAAGGCTTTTTCCTGATGGTGACGGACATGGCGATGTATTCGCAGCGGCTGGGCCTGGGCGGTTTCGCCCTGCTTGAACAGCGCGCGCCCGGTTTGCATGGCGCCGACCCGTCCAAGGTAACGATTGCGAGCGAGGATGGCGGCCGGCTCCTGCTCGATGGCGGCAACCAGCACGCCTGGTTCGTCATTCCGGCGCTCATCGACCTGCTCGGCGAACTGGCCCACAAGCACGGCAATGCGACCGTGACGGTCACCAATGTCGTCGATGCCGGCGAATTGCGCGTTGCCGTCGAACTGGCCGCGCGCAGCGGTCTCGCCGCGACCTTCACGGCGGGCGCGCAGCCAACGCTGTCGGCCAAGCCCGCCACCATGACCGGCAAGCTGGCCGCCGACGAACCCCTGCACTGGGATCTGTTGCAGAATGGCCTGTCGATCGATGCCGACCTCTGGTGGCGCGTCTATGGCCTCGCGACAAAGGCGCTCGCGCCGGACAGCGTCGTGTCGCGCCGCCATGCCGGCCCGGTCATCGTCAATGACGACGGCACCGTCATCGGCCGCAAGGACAGCGACGACGAAACGGATTTGACCCTGCTCCTGAAACCCCGTGCCACCGAGCCCAACAAGGAAAGCGTCGGCCTATGATCATCGATGGTTTGCAGTGCGGACATTTCGACCGTCCGGCGTTTCAGGCCTTGCAGGCCGGCGGAGTCGGCGGCGTTGTCGTCACCTGCGGCTTCTGGGAAGGCACGGTTGAATCGCTCGATTCGCTCGGCCGCTGGCGCGATCTGGTGCGCGAAAACGCCGATGTCGCCGAAATCGCCACGACGTCGGCAGAGGTCAAGCGCATCGGCGAATCCGGCAAGGTTGCCGTCATTCTCGGCTACCAGAACTCCAATCTGTTCGAAGGCCGCATCCGCTTTGTCGAGATGTTCGCTGAACTCGGCGTCCGCGTCATTCAGTTGACCTACAACAACCAGAACGAACTGGGCGGCAGTTGCTACGAGGCGCACGACTCCGGCCTCTCGCGTTTCGGCAAGGAAGTCATCCTCGAGATGAACAAGGCCGGCATGCTGGTCGATTGCAGCCACGTCGGCGACCGAACCACTCTGGATGCGATCAAGGCGTCGCAGAAGCCGATCGCCGTGACCCACGCCAACGCGACGGCCGTGTTCGACCACAAGCGCAACAAGTCGACCGAGGTTCTCAAGGCCCTGAAGGACACCGGCGGCGTGATCGGCTGCGCCACCTATCGCAACATCACCGGCGACCTCTACTGCAAGACCATCGAGAACTGGTGCGGCATGGTCGCCAAGCACGTCGAGATCGCCGGCATCGACTCGGTCGCTATCGGCACCGACCGCAGCCATAATTTTACGGCGCCCGATTATGCCTGGATGCGGCAGGGCCGCTGGACGCGCGGCATCGATTACGGCGCGGGCTCAGCCGCCAAGCCGGGCAAACAGCCGCCGCCGGAATGGTTCCCGAAAGTGGAAGACATCAAAATCGTTCCCAACGGCCTCCGAAGCGTGGGCTTTTCGGAAGAAGAGGTCGCAAAAATCACTCACGGCAATTGGCTGCGTCTCTATCAAGCGACTTTCGCGTAACAGCACGGGAGGAGTATCGACATGACAGACTTTTTGAAATCGAACCGCCGCACGTTCCTGAAAGCCGGCATCGCGGCGCTCGGCACTGCTCTTGCTATGCCGAGCATCGTGCGCGCGCAGAGCAAAATTCTCTACATCAATACCTGGGGCGGACCCTGGGAAGCAGCGGCGAAGGCTCATCTGCTCGATCCTTTCACCAAGGAAACCGGCGTCGAGATCCGCACCGTTTCGCCCGTGTCGTTTGCCAAGCTGGCGGCGCAGGTGAAATCGGGCGTCTATGAATTCGACGTCACCACTCTGGGCGGCGGCGAACTGGTGCGCGCCAACCAGGCCAAGATCATCGAGCCGTGGACCAAGGAGCCTTACAAAGGCGCCCTGTTCGAGAACGGCGTCTCCTCGCACGCCTTCGCGACGGTGATCGGCTATCGCACCGACAAGTACCCGAACGGCGGCCCGAAGGACTGGAAGGACTTCTGGGACGTCGCCAAATTCCCTGGGCCGCGTTCGATGCAGCGTTATCCGGTGCGCGTGCTGCCGCTCGCGCTACTGGCGGACGGCGTGCCGGTCGACAAGCTCTATCCGCTCGACATCGATCGCGCCTTCAAGTCGCTCGACAAGATCAAGCCGCACGTTCGCGTCTGGTGGACCGCCGGCAATCAGTCGACGCAGATCCTGCGCGATGGCGAAGTGAACATGTGCGCGATCTGGCACGGCCGTTACTTCGATGCGCTCGATGCCGGCGCCCCGGTCGCCATGACATGGAATCAGGGCGAGATCGACGAAGCCTATTGGGTCGTCGCCAAAGGCTCGCCGAACGCCGACAACGCCCGCAAGTTCATCGAATTCGCGGTGTCGCCGAAGCCGCTCGCCGGTTTTGTCACACAGGCGTCCTACGGCCCGATGAACAAGGCTGCGAACGAGTACATCCCTGCCTCCGCAGCCTCGCGCAGCCCGACCTCGAAGGAGAATTTCCCGCAAGTCTTCGAGCAGAACATCGCCAAGCTCGGCGCCGACCCGACCGACATCTCGCGTCGTTTCGAGGAATGGCTCTCGGCGTAATTCTTGGCTCGCAACAACGTGGTCCGGACGCCGAAAGCGCCGCCCGGACCGCTCGCCAGTCCCGCAGCCGCAGGACGATGACAACGGAGCGGTGATGCAAGCGACGATCGCCAGACTCGCTCAAAGGCCGAATCTGTGGCCCTGGCTGCTGCTGACGCCGCTTGCCGTCTATCTTGCCGTCTTCTTTCTGGTGCCGCTCATTGATGTCGTCATCATGAGCTTCACCGAGCCGCGCCTATCGCTCGCCAATTATGAAAAGGTCCTGACCGGCGTGCTGTACCAGCGCGTCTTCTTCAATACCTTCGTGACCGCGGCGCTAGTAACCCTGATCTGCCTGCTGATCGGCTATCCCCTCGCCTACCTGATGAACCGCTCCACGCCGCGCACGGCGATGCTGATCCTGACTTTGGTGACGATGAGCTTCTGGACCAGCTTCCTGGTGCGCACCTATGCCTGGATGGTGCTGCTCGGCGACAGCGGCCCGATCATCGGCTTTCTGAAATTCGCCTGCTACCAGAACCCGCCGCAACTTCTGTTCACGCGCTTCGCCTCGACGCTGGCGATGGTGCACATCCTCGCGCCATACATGATCATGAACATCTACTCGGTCATGCGGAAAATCGACCCGGTGCTGATCCGATCCGCGCAAAGCCTGGGCGCGCGCGGCGGCTCGCTGTTCCGCCACGTCTATTTGCCGCTGACCGCGCCGGGCATCGCCAATGGCTCGGTGCTGGTTTTCGTCATCTGCCTCGGCTTCTACGTCACGCCGGTGCTGCTCGGCAGCCCGCGCGAGCAGATGATTGCCGGCCTGATCGGCCACCAGATCGACGAATTCCTCGCTTTCGGCATGGGTTCGGCGATGGCGGTGATCCTGTTGTTGATGACACTGACCATCTTGACCATCTATCACCGCCGCTTCGGCC
The DNA here is from genome assembly GCA_041691675.1 of Hyphomicrobiales bacterium. Taxonomy (GTDB): domain Bacteria; phylum Pseudomonadota; class Alphaproteobacteria; order Rhizobiales; family Xanthobacteraceae; genus Pseudolabrys. The sequence continues at coordinate 16,461 of JBEPUC010000016.1, forward strand.
TCGACAAATTGTGGGGCTGAGATGAATCGGTTCCTGATCATTCTCGGCATTATAGCGGTCGTGTTCGTCGCGGCGCCGCTCGTCATTGTCATACCGATGTCATTCTCCAATGCGCGGTCGCTACAATTCCCACCCCCCGGCTACGGGTGGGGCTATTACGAAGCCTATTTCACCGACATGCGCTGGCTGCGACCGACTTATAACAGCCTCATCATCGCCGCCGGGACCACAGTGCTGACCATGATCCTCGTCGTGCCGGCGACATTCGCGCTGGTGCGTCACCGCTTCGCCGGCAAAAGTATAGCCGACATCATGTTGCTGATGCCGCTTGCCGTGCCGCATATCGTGATGGCGGTCGGCTATTACTCTTTCTTTGGCGCGTTCGGGCTTGTGCAGACGCATCTCGGCGTCATCCTCGCGCACACTTGCCTTTCGGTACCGATCGCCTTTCTTGTGCTTTCGGCAAACCTCAAGGGCTTCGACCGGACGCTGGAGCGCGCCGCCCAAAGCCTCGGCGCCAGTCCGTGGCGGACCTTCATCCACATTACGCTGCCGATCCTCAAGCCGGGCCTGATCATCAGCGCGCTGTTCGCTTTCGTTCAGTCTTTCGACGAAACGGTGGTGGCGATCTTCATCTCCGGGCGAAACGCTGCGACGCTGCCGCGAAAAATGTTCGACAGCATCCGCCAGGAGGCCGATCCGGTGATCGCCGTGGTGTCGACCCTCCTCTTTGTCCTGGTGCTCATCGGCATCGTCGCGCCGCCGCTATGGGCCGCGATCCGTGCCCGGATAAAGGCACCGTCCGCCCTGTCAACGATCGAAAAACGCCCATGACCAGCTATTTGCAACTGACCGGCATTTCGAAGGCCTATGGCGACGTGACCGCGCTGTCGAAAGTCGACCTTAGCGTCGAGAAGGGTGAATTCGTTACCTTCCTCGGCCCCAGCGGCTCGGGCAAGACGACGACATTGATGATTATCGCGGGTTTCGAAAAGGCGACCACCGGCGACGTTCTGATCGGCGGTCATTCGATTTCCGCCATGGCGCCGCACGAGCGTAATATCGGCATCGTATTCCAGAACTACGGACTTTTTCCGCACAAGACGGCGATCGAGAACGTCTATTTCCCGCTGCAGATGCGGGACATGAATCGTGCCAACGGCTTGAAGAAAGCCGCGGACATGCTCGGTCTCGTGGGCCTCATGGGTCTCGGCGATCGTTACCCCAAGGAACTGTCGGGCGGTCAGCAGCAGCGTGTGGCGCTGGCCCGCGCCCTCGTATTCGAACCCTCCCTTCTGCTGCTCGATGAGCCGCTCGGCGCGCTGGACAAGAATCTTCGCGAGCAGATGCAGATCGAGATCAAGCGCATCCAAAGGGCGCTCGGCGTAACGACGATCTTCGTCACCCATGACCAGACCGAGGCCATGTCGATGTCGGACCGGATCGTCGTGTTCGACGCCGGCCGCATTCAGCAGGTCGCCACGCCGCTCGACATCTACCACAAGCCTGAAGCCCGCTTCGTCGCAGGCTTCATCGGCGAGAGCAACCTGATCGAAGCCGTCGTGGTCGATCCGGACAAGCGGACCGCATCGAGCGCCGCCTTGGGCGAGGTCGAATTCGCGCCGACGGAAAAGGCTATGCAAGGCAGGCCAGTCACACTGATGATCCGCCCCGAACATATGCGTCTGTCGCGCAACCCAATCGAAGGCCGCCGCAACGCGCGCATGACGATCGAGACCATCGTCAATTACGGCGACAACGCCCTAGTCATCGGCAATGTTGGCGGCAAACACGGCAGCATGCCGATGCGTGTCCGCGTGCTCGGCGCGGATGTCGTCATCCTGAAAGAAGGCGACGAGTGCAGCGTTAGCTGGATGCCCGAAGCCGTCTACTTGATCGCCAGCTGACGTCGTCCTGACGTCTGTCGCCTGACATCCAATTACGAAAGAGTACACGTGGTTGCGTCAACGCCTTCCTCCGCCCCGGAAGCACTTATCGAACGTTTCGGCATCGGCAAGCGCGCCAGCACCGCCGTCACCCATAACGGCACCGGCTATTTCGCCTGCACGCCGCAATCGCCTTATGACGGCTCGCTCAGCGTCGCCGAGCAGACGCGCCAGTTGCTGGAAAAAGCGGAGACCCGCCTCGCCGAGATCGGCAGCAACAAGAGCCGGCTTCTGTTCGTCGCGATCATCCTCGCCGACATGGCCGACTATGCCGAGATGAACGTGGTTTGGGACGCATGGGTCGGCGACGTCGAGCCGCCGGCGCGCGCCTGTTTCAACGCCGCCCTCGCAAGCCCAGCAATGAAGGTTGAGATGATCATGGTGTCCGCCGTTCTGGACAATTCTCTCCAATAACTTGCAGCATGCCCTGCTTTGGATGGTGGGCTCAATTGGTCGGCGCAACATTCTAATCTTTTAGCAAAGATGGAGTGTTGCGTCGACCAATTGAGCCCACCGCCAGTAGCGGACATGAATTTGCTGCTACCCGCTTGACGGTCGGATGCGGTTGCTGAACATTCGTCTTCCCCGAACCGAACTGCTCCGGCCTAGCTCGACTGCGAACCCGAACGCCGGCTACTGCTTCCGTCGGCTTTATCACTGCGGCGATTCTCTCGTGCGCTACCCTATGCTTGATGCTTCGATATAAAGCTGCTGCGCGACCGGCGCGAGCATGAAGCGCACGCCCAGCGATTTCGCCGCACGGATAGCGTCAGGCCTGAGCGACCTTATAAAGTCATCGGGTTGGTGTGCGTCGCGAATGTCGCCTCGCGTGTAGAGGACTGCGCGACCATGCTCTCCCAACAGAACTTGACTCGAGCGAAAAATTATCCGCTGCGAAAACGGAAACCCGTCGTCCATCGTCAAGCAATGCTCGCGCAAGATGACTGCTGACGAAACACGTCCCTTACCGAACACCGGCCGATTCCATGTCATCTTGATCTTCACCAGGAACTCGTCAGGTTGTTTGCACCATCCACCATCGGCTCATTCGACAGAACGCACAGCGGCGTCGACTGCTTAAGATCACCCCAACAAACCAGGCACTTTGGTATCATGCCTAGATTTTTCACGAGAGAGTTCGACGGTCTGATTGTAGCGACCAGGATGGCAATACATCTCAACATGAGTTATCGGTTCGCCGGATCTGGTCAAAAACAGGCGACGCATGAATAACGCGGGCGCACCGGGTTCCATTCCCAGGGCGGACTGCACCTCTTCCGGCGCGGTTACGGCACTTACCGACTGGCGCACGCGCGTCGCCACGACGCCACAATACTGCTCGACTAGAGACAGGAAGACTCGTCTGGTCATGAGATTCTTTGGAATTCGTGCGCCATATTCGCTGCGGGTGTAAATCGTCGAGTGTGCCCACGGGTCCGATTCGGATCTGAGAATTCGAACGACCTGAAACAGCGTATGCAAGCACAGGCTTACGGCGACCTCGGCGCAGACACTATTCGGCTGCTCAAGCAGATTGGATCAGGAGGAGCCAACGTCGATGCGGTTGGATTGATCAATTCGCCAGATAGCCTTTCGCTCGTGCACGTCGCTGCTGACGATCTTTGCAGTGCCGAGTGCGCGCCGTGCGCCTGGCCCGCCATGAAGAGCCTTGTGATCGACGCCGCCATAGAAAGCTTGCCGCGGAGCCAATCCGGCCGGACCGCACTCGCAGCTCTTGCGGCATTCGCGGCAGTCAGAAGAGAAAAGGAGCTTGGCGCCCCGCTCTGCGCCCGCGTGTCCGACCTGATGCCGACCGGCCGCCACTTCAACCGGCAGGAGCTAACCGCTATTTCGCAGACCCGCCGCGATACCGTTGATCGTCAAATGAATTCCCTGAACAATCCGCTCATCAGTGTCGCCCGCGCGATGGCGCTTGAGTAGCTCGATCTGCATGTGGTTAGCTCTCGGCTTTAAGCCGCGCCGCAGCCGCCACGATCGCCGGATAGCGGTCGGTCCAGTCGATGCCCCGGCGCGTATAGAGACGAATATGCGGCGGTTGCAGGCGGCATGGTGATTGGCATCGTCGTGGCTGTCACGCACGCCAGAGAGATGCTTCAAATTCTCGGGTGATCGTCGCAGTCACACCGAACAAAGAAACGCCGCTCCGGGCAACGGGGGCGGCGTTTCGCGTTTCGGAATCCTTACGGCCCTGCGATCGAGGGCGGTGCTTCTGGCGGGTCTTCCATTTTGATCTGGCGGAAGAGCGCGGCGACCACGTCCTCATGATCGAGGACATGACCGATCAGATTGAGCGTCTCGTCGGCGGAGCGATGGCCGGGATGGTAGTAGCGGGCGAGCGCGGCCTGCGCTGCGACCATCGCCAGCATCAGGAGTTCTTTGTCGGATAGATCAGATTTATGCTTCACGCGCGCGATCAGCGTCCGCGCTTCCGGCGTCAGAAACTCGGCCGGGATTGTGCTGTCGATGACACTCGGGACTGTTTTACAGCCGGGCATCAGCCCGCCAACTCTTTCTCGACGGCGGCTGCGGAATTACCGACTTTCTTCACAGCTTCACGTAAATCAGCGACTGTGACTCCGAACTTCTCGCTCCAGTAGCGGAGTTCGTGGTCCTGACTGAGATTGATCCGGGTCCAGTCCTGTCGGCCTTTCTTGGTGGGATCGTCGGACATGAGATGCTCCATGTTATCTGTCCGGTTTAATGACCGCCTAACGTGGAACCGGGGCTTCAGTTCCTGCCGGGGCATCTCAGTCCTCGAGGACTGACTTTGCGGCGTCAAATACTTGTTCCGCCGTGCCTTTAATTAGGCCCGATGCCCACGCCTGGAACACTGTTACGATAGCGCTCGTCGACTCTATATATCGCGAGGCTTCGGCATATCACACGCTCGCGCCTCACTTAGAAGTTGGCTCTGCAGGATTGAAACGCCGGCGATGATCGGCAATTTACATCCTTCGTTGTAGGCAATAACCGTTCTCACATCGCCGTCTTTGTCGATCATCACGGCAGCAATGGCGCGCATGTCACCGGAATATTCCATCGCCGCTATTTCGCCGACCATCTGCTTCACCACTGCTGGATTTGTCATGGCCTTGTCCCTATAGGCGCGTCGGTCGCGCTCTTCGTTTATCACCGTCAGGGGGCGCTTGAAGTGGAAGGTCACATTATCAAGATCGTTCGGAACATCAGCGACAGCAACAAGCTCCCACCCGTCCCGAGCAAAGCTCTGCAAAGCGTCGAACCCGGGTCGCCTTACGGTTATACTTATATACTCCGACCCCATCCATTCCTCTCGCAGCCCCCCAAACGCACAACGCTTATGAAGTGGGAAGGTTCGGGGGCATCGCTAAAGAAGTAACTAACTCGCTTACCGCTCAGCGCTCAGCGCTCAGCGCGGGTGCGGGATTGTCGTTGGTCGTGTGTTCTATGCGGGTCTATTCGTATCTGTCTGAAACTTTCTGCGGCGCCTCATGCCGCGATCTCGTGCGCAAACCGCTCAACGAGTTCAAGGGCGCCGTCTCGGATTTCGAGGCCTTTCTGATGGGCCTGTTCCACGACTTCCCGAGCAATGTCTTCGGTGACATCCCGCGACCAGCCCTCGACGGTATTGAAGGCGACGACGCGTGCGATATGGCCGAATTGCCCCGAGAGAATGTCGTCGATGAGGGTTTGTTCGTCCGCCTCGGCCTCGTCGGTTTCACGGTAGGCCCGGCCTAGCTTGCCGAAGTCCTCAAGCACGATGTGAACGGCCGTGTCGAAATGCTCGGGCCCGGCTGGGACGAGGGACGGCATACGCAGAACTCCCACAACGCATTACTCACAGGTGAGGCAACGCCGGGCCGGGGTGAAAGTTTCGCGCCGGCGGGGCTCCTGATATATCCGGGGCATGACTGATTCCGTCGATTTCGAAATCCTGATCAACGGCGTCTCGCGGACATGGCGGGACGTCGAAGCTACCGCGATCGATGCGGCGCGCATGCTGTTTTCCCGGGAGAAGGGCACCGCCGCAATCTTCGTCATCAACCGGCGGACCGGCGAGCGCTGTCAGGTCAAGGATGGCTTTTCTGACCCGGTGTGGGTGCCCTTGCCGGCGTAATGCGTGAACGAATTCAGCGAGGGATATTAATCCAGCCGTTTGAGTTCAATTTAACGGCGATCCCACGCCCTTCTAGGTAGGGAATGAGGTGAGGACGTGTAGCAGGGACAACACCGTCCCAGTTGCCTTTGTCGCAGCCATCACAAATCATCGCGTCCCAAGCAGCGATCCGTCGACCTGCGTAAATGTGCTCGCCGAACTGGAACTGGGTACTTGCACAACAAGCATTCTGCCATTGGCGCGCTCATGATTGCCTCGTTCATTGACCGCCAGATTTGTCGTTCGTGGGTTTTGACCTTAAGGAACGCTAGACATCTGAATTTGTAGCAGTCCGTTGAGATAGGACTTCATCTGGCCCAAGTCGCGTCCGTCGTTTGCAGCAGCCGCTCTGTCCGCGATTCGAATTGCGGTCTCGTATTCATTGCGCGTAGCCATGATCTGATCAATGACCGTGGTTGTACCTGGAAGCACAACCCCAAGACGCGCATTCAGGCATGCGTAGGCGAACGATCTGGCGGTTCGCCCATCCCCCCATCGCACGCGATGGTCTGACCGGTGATGAACCCAGCGGCCGGCGTCGCCAGAAAGAGGGCAAGCCCGGCGAGATCCGGCGGGACCATCCCTCTCGGAATGCACTGCTCGCTAAGCTGAGCGACGCGACGCGCCATCGTCGGGTTCACAACGCGATCGACCTCAGTCGCGACACCGCCAGGCCTGATGCAGTTGACCGTAATCCCCTCTGGTCCGAGTTCCCGAGCCATAGAATTGGTCATCCCGATGATTGCCGACTTGGACGCGACGTAATGAAGATAATTGGGAACGCCTTTAGGCACGGAATTCGATGAGATATTGACAATGCGCCCCCATTTGGCCCTTCGCATATGGGACAGAAGCCTACGCATATGTTCGTGAATCGATGCGCGCGGCCCAGCGACGGAAGAACGGAAGGCTTGAAAAGTACCTTGCGAAAGTGTCCTTGGAAGTAGCCCGCCAGTCTGGGCGGAAAGTCGGCTTAGACACCGCCACTCGCTACCTTACTTGAGCAATCGGGTCATCCGCGCGCTCATACCAGTCCGCCACACGATGAATAGATCGACGACGGCTGCCACATAGAGCCAGCCTTCCGCCGTCCAGACATAGGTGAAGTCGACGATCAATTCCGCAATAAAGCGCATGAAGCGTCGGAGGCTCGCTGGGCGCCCCCCTACCGCGCCACAAGAAGCTATTGCCGCGCGACAATTAGCAACTCGGCGTTTCAAAAAAAAGCCCGCCGATGAGGGCGGGCAGGCTTGAAGCGAGGATTCGCACTTAAGTTGTGTGATTATGGCGCAAAACGGAAATAAATTCAACCATCACGTCCATAACTGGCGCGCGGCTAGATGAAACTTTCGAAGCCTTGTTGCGCATTGCGCAGATTCCCACTGCGGGAACGAGCGAATCCTGTCGAAAGCGCGATCCAACTTATTGCAGATTGATGCCGAGCTTCTTGATCACGGGCGCCCACAACTCGGCGGTGTCTTTCATCATGTGCGCGAGCTGTTCCGGCGTGCCGGTCGCCGACTTGTAGCCAAGCGAGGCCAGATATTCCTGAAAAGCCGGAGCGTCGACGACGCTCCGGATATCGGTATTAAGTTGCTTGACGATCGCTTCCGGGGTTTTGGCGGGGACGCCGACCGCCCACCAGCCCGGCGCGCGCAGGCTCGGATAGCCGGCCTCGCCGAAAGTCGGAATGTCGGTCGCAAACGGCCAGCGCTTTTTGCCGCTGACCGCAAGCATGCGCATCGTGCCGGCCTTGATGTGCGGGGCCGCAGCCGCCGGGCTCATCGCGCTCACGTGAATCTCGCCGCTTTGCAGCGCCAGGATGACCGGAGCCACACCTTTATACGGAATATGGACGATGTCGACGCCGGCGACCTGTTTGAACAGCTCTAAGGTCAGATGCGGCGCGCTGGCCACCCCGAACGATCCGTAGTTCAACGACTTGACCTTCGCCAGTGCGACCAGTTCTTTCAACGTCTTGGCCGGAACGCGTGCGTCGACGACGATGCCCATCGGAAATTCGACCAGGCCGGTCACCGGCGCGTAGTCGCGGAAGGGATCGTATTGCGGCCGCGCGGTCAGCAATTGGTTGATGGCGAAAGTGGTATCCGGGCCGATCATGAAGGTATAGCCGTCAGGGGTGGCGTGCGCGAGCGCGGCGCCGCCGATCGCTGTGCCGCCGCCCGGGCGGTCTTCAACGATGACCGACTGCTTCCACTTCTTCGACAGCAGATCGGCGATCTTGCGCGCCATGACGTCGGTCGAGCCGCCGGCCGAGAAGGGCACGATGATCCTCACCGTGCGCTCAGGGAATGCCGCCTGCGCCGGTGCCGGCGCGGCAGTGAGGGCCATGAATCCCACGAGCGGCATGAGCGCCACAGACGCCGGGAATCGGGGCAGACGGGCGGCGAGACTGAGAAACAGGGACCTGCGGCGGAGATTTGCGACGAAATTCATTTTTGTCATTCTCCCAATTTGTCTCATTTTTTGAAATCTTAATCCTATAAAATGAGACAATTGTCAATCAGGCTCGCCGCCGCGATAACGAATGCAGTTGAGGATTCCGGCGTCCGTCTGATAGAAGCGCGACGGGAACAACGATGAGTCGAAAGACGCAGCCCTGACAATGAAGGCCCGTGCAGCCCGAAGCGCCGATGCAGCCGCTCCGGACACGGAGAAAAGCCGGCCGCGTTCGGTCAACACCACGGCGGATCGCGCCATCGACATCCTGCTCGCCTATTCCAGCGACAAGCCGGTCTGGTCGGCGGCCGAAATTGCCGCGCATTTCGGCATGCCGCGTAGCACGACCTATCGCTACATCAACACGCTGCGCAATTGCGGGCTGCTCGCCGATGAAGGCAGCAGCCTCTACCGGCTTGGACACAAAGTCCTGCACCTCGCCCGGGTCGCCAAGATGCACGATCCGGTCCTGCGCGTGGCGGCGCCCGTCCTGAGCGAATTGTCTGGCACTTTCGGCGATGCCGTGCTGCTGCACGAGCGCGTCGGTTCGGAGGTCATTACGCTGGAGCGCATCGAGAGCCGCATGGCCCTGGTGACGCTGTCGCAGAGCAAACTGTTGCCCTGGCCGGCCGCCGCCAGCGCCAAGGTGCTGCTGGCCTTTGCGCCCGCCGCCGACCGCGAGGACATCCTCAGCCGGACGGTGCCCATTCGCTACACCGGCAAGACGCACACGACCCACAAGGCCCTGCTTGCCGATCTGAAGACGATTACGCGACAGGGCTACGCCGTCGGCATTGAGGAGCTCGATGAAGGTGCCACCGGCATCGCGGCGCCGATCTTCTCCGACCAAGAATGCCGTTACGCGGTCTCGATGGGCGGCGCCGCGGCGAAATTCCATGGCAAGCGGCTCGCGGCGGTCGTCAGGGGCGTGACGTCCGCGGCGGCCCGCATTTCCAAAGCGCTCGCCGGTCCCGGCTAGAGCCACGACAGTGGCGCGCGTGTCAGCGACCAAGCACGCAGCCCATGCCGGTTACCCAGCTCGGCACCGCCTCGTAGGAGACGGTGTGCAATGAGCTGTTCCAGGCGCCAGCCGCGGCGATCCAAGCGCGCAATTCGTGCGCGCCGTTGCCGGCCTTCTCCTCCATCTCGGTGTCGGTGATGTCGAACAATTCGCCGAGATCGCCGGACGTGAGCGCGTCGAGGAACCAGCGGTCCCATTCGGCGTTCACCGGCCCAGTAACGTTATCGTGCTTGCGCTTTTGCATGGAGGCGTTGCGCATGAGCGTATATTCCGGCATGCGCGCGCGGCCGTTGATGACGTAGTCACGTGTCTCGGCGGGCGTCTTCGGATTGTCCAGCGACACCGGCTGAATCCAGTGAGACAGGCCGCCCGAGGCGACGATCAGCACCCGCTGGCGGCCCGGTGCGGCACGCACCGCATTGCCGACGGCAGCGCCGAACTCGTGGCAGCGCTTCAGGCTCGGGCGTGGCGCGCCGCTGCAATTGACCATGATCGGCACCATCGGTGTGTGCTTCTCGCCGTCGAGCGCGACATAAGGCTGCGCGATGCCATGATCGACGCCCATGCGCATTGAGACCGCCGGATCGAAACCGTGGTCGAGCACGTGGTCGTAAACGTGCCGGCCCAGGCTGCCGGCGTTTGACAAAGGCCCCTTCGGCAGGCCGTAGTCGCCGATGCCTTCCACTTCGTTGATGCCGATACAGAACGGCGGCAACACGTCATAGAAAAAGTTGCGGAAGTGATCGGGCCCGAAGACCACATAGGCATCGGGCTCTAGCTCGCGTACGATCTTGCGCGCCTGATCGACGCCGCGGACGAATTCCTCGCCCGGCCCGACGACGTTGAACGACATGTCCCAGAACGGCGAATGTGAAAAAGCGACGCAGCCGACAATGTTTGCCATTCCCTGTCTCCCTTACATGATCGATTTGAGATTGTTCAGTGCCGTTGTCAATTCCGTTCCATTACAGACGGCTGCGACGTAACGGTCGGGCCGCAGAACGATGACGTCGAGCTTCGGCGAACGCAGCCGCCAGTCGCGGAACTCGCCATCGAGATCTTCCAGAACGATCGTGTCGGGATGGCTCTCCCAGCGCTGCGGCGCGCTTCGCGATCTGTTGATGCGCACGACGGATGCGCCCAGCGCCTTCCATTCGGCGAGTTGCGCCGGCTCCATCTTCGAGGCCGGATCGAAGTCGAGGCCGATGATGGCGAACCAGTTGCCCACCGCATCATCCAGTCGCATGTGCCGCTTCGCCCGCGTCTCGACCCAGGGCTGCATGAACATCTTGCCGACCGGCGAGGCCTTCGACGCGCCCGCCCGATGCAGGACGACACCCTCCTCGTAGAAGGGCAGCGGCTTGAAGCGCATCTGCAGGATGTAATCGCGCAGGCTGGGTAAGCGCTGAATGCCTCGGATGATCCAGCGCCGCAGGATAGCCGTCGCCTGAATGCGGGGGCTGTACAGGCCGCCCATGAAGGTCGCGAACTTCACCATCGCGGTGGCATGGCCGCGACGCTCGCGGTCATAGGTATCGAGAATCCGCTCATGCGCGCGGCCCAACAGGACCGCGGCAAGCTTCCAGGCGATGTTGGAGGCATCGCGAATGCCGGAATTCATGCCCTGCCCGAAAAACGGCGGCTGCAGGTGCGCCGCGTCGCCGGCAAGAAAGACGCGCCCTTCGCGGAAGCGCTCGGCGACGCGCGAATGATGCTGATAGACGCGCGCACGTTTGATATCCGGCATCGGATTGGCGCCGTAGAGTGGCCGCAGCAGGCGGTCGATCGTCTCAGGCTTGAGCATGGCCTCTTCCGTTTCGGCCGGCGTCAGCCGGAACTCGAAACGGCGGAAGCCATAGGGCAGATTGATGCACATGCGCGGCCGAAGCACATCGACGAAGCTGCCTGAATAGGGCGCGTCGAGCGTGTCGTTCTCGACGTCGATGACGAGCCAGCGCGACGCCGCTGTCTTGCCGATGAGCTCGATCCCGGCCACCCGCCGCATGCTGCTGCGGCCACCATCGGCGCCGACGGCGTAATCGGCATCGATCGCGATCGTCTCGCCGGTATCCGTGGTGACCGTCGCGCTGACGCCTTCGCCGGTCTGCTTGAAATCGACGAGTTCGTAGCCGAGCAGCGTTTTGACCTGCGGATAGCGCTCCAGCCCGCGCCGCACAGAGGCTTCCATCATGGGTTGAAGAAAGACGAAGCGGCGCGGCCAGCCGTAAGGCTGCTGCGCCGGCCGCACCTCGGCGAGGAAGCGCCCCTGCGAATCGAAATAGCGGAGCGCCTGGTTGCGGATCATGTCGGCGGAAATTTCGTCGGCGAGTCCAATCGTCTGATAGACGCGCATCGACTCGTCATCGATGCCGACGGCGCGGGGATAATCGAGGATATCCCTGGCGCGGTCGATCGCGATGCAGTCGACGCCGTAGAGGCCCATGTAATTGGCGATTGTCGCGCCGCAGGGGCCGGCCCCCACGACCAGGACCTTGGTTTTCAATGTCCGCATTCGACGACCGCGCGATGCTGTTTGCGACGTGCCGGTCCGGCATGTCTCATTATTTGATACATTTGATCCATTATTCGGTAAGATGCCCCGCGTCAAGGATTGACAGGGGCCGCGGCTATGCTCCCATATAACTGGATAATAGTTCCAAAAATGAGACCGACGAGTCTCGATCAGGGAGCACAGCGATTATGTCCGCGACCGACCCCGCCTTTCGCAGCATCTGGGCGCACATGATGCAGACGCCGTTCCGGCAGGACTACATCGACGCCGGCGGGGTGCGGACGCGCTACGTCCAGGCGGGTCCGAAGGATGCGCCGGCGGTCATCATGCTGCACGGCACCGCCGGCACCTGGGAATGCTTCTGTGCCAACATCCCGAGGTTGGCGAAGCATTTCAACTGCTACGCCTTCGACATGGTCGGCAGCGGCTTCTCCGGCAAGCCGGACGTCGACTTCGAGATTCCCGTCTACGTCTCCCACGTGCGCGATTTCATGGCCGCCGTCGGCGTCTCCCGCGCTTCCTTCATCGGAGTTTCGCTCGGCGCCTGGATCGCATCACGCCTCGCCGTCGATCATCCGGAGGCGGTCGACAAGATAGTGCTGGTCGCCGCGTCCGGCCTCATCATGAACAAGGACACGATGGGCGACATCAAGAGCCGGCGCACCAAGGCCGTGGACGATCCGAGCTGGGAAAACATCAAGGCGATCTTCACCTCGCTGATCTACGAGGAAAGCAACCGCATCCCGGACCTGGTCGCGGTACGGCAGGCGAGCTACCGGCAGCCGGAGATGAAGCACACAATGAACCATATTCTCTGCCTGCAAAATCCGGACATCCGCCCGCGCAACCTGATCCCCGAGGAACTGTGGAAGACGATCAAGGCGAAGGCGTTGATCGTTGCCGCGCCCGACGACAAGGACGACTTCTACCAGACGGCCATCCGTGCTTCGAAGCTGATCCCCGACGCTAGGTTGATCGAAAAGAAGGGCGTAAAGCACTGGGTCCAGTTCGAGGAGCCGGACTTCTTCAACGATGCCTGCGAGCCGTTCCTGATGGGCAAATAGCTGGCGCCGGGCGCGGCTTTCTGTACGGTAAACCTAAGCTCGCATATATTGGTGGTGAAGTCCGCCAAGTGCCGAGTATGAACCGATGATTCCAGTCCTGTGAACGGGGCGAAAGACCCGCGAGCGCAAGGCCGGTGAACGAGGGCGGCGCGGGCAACGGCGGGCCGGCAAATGCGTTCTGGCGTCAGTTGCGCCATCCGCCCATCCCCACGCGACACCCCATAGGCGTGGAATGCAACACCTGCGATGCCCATCACCGCGGTGGCGGCGATCCAAAGTCGCGAAGCTTTGCGACTCTTCGCGGCGTCGCCAGCAGCCGCTTTTCCAAGCAGCACGGCGGCGACCGGCGGCATCGTTACCGGAAGCAGCATTGCTGGATAGGAAACGCGCCCCGAAAATGGAGCAACCCTGCTTCGGCGGTGGTCCCCAGCAGCGACACTGCCGTCGTTGCGGCGACAACCCTGCCGGCAGGCAGGCCGAACACGTTGGGCTCACCCTCGGGTTTGTTGTCTCGAACGCGTTCGGCGAGGAAACCCATCAGCCCCGACAACGACATCGCCGCCGGCGCGCCAAGCGGTGCGGAATAGAAGACGTTCTGCCAGTTGAAACCGCCGACCTTCTCAAAGCGTTTTTGGATTACGCGGTAAGAGGGGTGATCTCCCTTCCGGCGCAGGATATCGCCGATCGCTGCCGGGTTGGCGGCTGCGGAGAATATGCAGGGGTGGCCTGTCGGAGGGGCTCCAGTTTCCGGAAACCCACCATAAAGATGCTCGGCCGCTCGAAATCGCGATGCCGGAAGCCCTCCCCCTATTCAACGCCAGGAACGGGAATTTCCGGGCTGGAGACACGGCCCGAATTTCACGTCGGTTCGGGCACAGAGACGAAGACACGGATTTCACAAAACAAGAAAGCCCGCCAGCGGCGGGCCTTTTCGTTAAGTCTTGTTTTAGTTAGTAAAAACAAAGATCTGGTGGTGGGCGCACCAGGGCTCGAACCTGGGACCCGCTGATTAAGAGTCAGCTGCTCTACCAACTGAGCTATGCGCCCGGATTGCCAGAACGCGGCAAGACCGCGCGGCGAAGGGTCCTCTAGCAAAGGGATTCCCGCCTGTCCAGCCACGAGACCGGACGGAATTCGCCTTGTACAGCCGCATTTTAGGCCGAATGCGAAAAAGCCGCCGGGCGAACCCGGCGGCTTCTCAGGCGAGGGCAAAGCGTCGCTAAGACCACTTCGCCATGCCCACTAGTCTTCGCGGTGGCTCGCGTTGCTATTACCGCTATTGCGCCTGCTTGTCGGTGTCCGGCCCCATCGAACCGCGGGAGCCGCGATGGTGCTCGGCGCCGTGACGGTGGTGGTGGTGGCCGCGGTGGCCGCGCCAGCCGCCTTCCCGGCCGCTGAGGCGCGCCAGCACCGTGAAGCGATGCTTCTGCGCATCGTCCAGGCTGCTGTAGAGCGGGCCGGCCGCATCCGCGAGCTTCTTCAGGGCCGCGCCACGCTCCGTCATCGCATCGGCACGCGCGCTCATGCGCTCGATCGGGCCTTTCGGCTTATCGGCGCTGGCGCGCGCGGCGAAGCGCTCCGAACGCTGTTTGGCGACATCGCGCAGCGCGGCCTCGACTGCCGGCCAGTTCTTTTCCTGGTCCGCGTTCAGCTTCAGTCCGGCGTGAACGGCGGCGACCCGCGCATCGCCGAAAGCCGCCCTATCCTGCGCGCTCGGCTGCCAGTGATGGCGAGCATGATCGCCCTTGCCTGGTCCCTGTTGCGCGTAAGCGAGCGTGGTGCCGGCCAACGCAAGCGCGGTTGTGCCGGCGAGTATAGTTTTCAGAATTAAACTTTTCATGGTGGCATCCCTCCAAAGCATTGCTGATGCTTTTGATAATGAGCTGCGACCGTGCCTTATCAAGTTAAAGTTTCGACAGAGATTACGTTGACGCAATGTAGATGTACCGGCGTTCATTCTGAACGTCGGTTCAGAAACTTTTTCTTCTTTAAGATATTCAAATTATTTAACACGCACGGAGCCGAACAGCGGCGACAGAAATTTGCAGCACGCAAAGCGCGCTGCCGCCAATGCAAAATGCCGCACCCTTATGGATGCGGCATTGCATGACGCAATACGATAGAGGCTCAGCCGACGTCGGTCGAATGAATCCGGTTCTCAACTCCCGGCGTCCGGCCGCTCTTGCTGCTGAGCTTGTTGAGTGCGCCCAGATAGGCTTTTGCCGACGCCACCAGCGTGTCCGGGTCCGCGCCCTTGGCGGTGTAAGCCCTGCCCTGCTCCGAAAGCCGCACCGACACTTCAGCCTGCGCGTCGGTCCCCTCGGTCACCGCGTGCACTTGATACAATTCGAGCTTGGCCTCATGCGGCACCAAAGCGCGGATCGCGTTGAAAATGGCATCGACCGGACCGTTTCCGGTCGATTGCGTGGTGACGTGTCTGCCGTCAATGTCGAGGCTCAACGTCGCCGATTGCGGTCCCATGGTGCCGGCAATGACCGTCAACGAGATGATACGAATGCGGTCGTGCGCGTGCGCGATTTCCTCATCGACCAGTGCCTCGATGTCCTCGTCGTAGATCTGCTTCTTCTTGTCGGCCAGCGCCTTGAAACGGGTGAAGGCGTCTTCCAACTGATTGTCGCCGAGCTGATAGCCCAATTCTTCCAGTTTATGCACGAAGGCGTGGCGGCCGGAATGCTTGCCCATCACCAGCGAGGTCTGCTTCACGCCGACGGTTTCCGGCGTCATGATCTCGTAGGTCTGTGCGTTCTTGAGCATGCCGTCCTGATGGATGCCGCTCTCATGCGCGAACGCATTCCGTCCGACGATGGCCTTGTTGTACTGCACCGGGAACGACGTGACCGCCGAAACCAGTTTCGAGGCGCGCGTCAGCATCGCCGGCTTGATGCCGGTCCAGTACGGCAACACATCGTTGCGCACCTGAAGCGCCATCACCACTTCTTCCAGCGCGGTATTGCCGGCGCGTTCACCGATACCGTTGATGGTGCATTCGATCTGGCGCGCGCCGCCGTTGAGGCCAGCCAGCGAATTGGCCACCGCCATGCCGAGGTCGTTATGGCAATGCACCGAGAACCGCGCCTTGTCGGAATTCGGCACGCGCTCACGCACCATGTTGAACAGCGCCATGTATTCCTCGGGCACCGTGTAACCGACAGTGTCGGGAATGTTGATTGTGGTCGCGCCGGCATTGATCGCTGCTTCGACGCAACGGCACAGGAAGTCGTGCTCGGTGCGGGTGCCGTCCTCCGCCGACCATTCGACGTCGTCGGTATGGCTTCGCGCGCGGGTGACCTGCTGGATCACCATTTCATAGACCTCGTGCGGCTCCTTCTGAAGCTTCCACTTCATATGGACCGGCGAGGTCGAGAGAAACGTATGGATACGACGGCGCTTGGCCGGCTTGATCGCCTCGGCACAGCGGTCGATGTCTTTCGGCGAGGCGCGCGACAGTCCGCAGATCACCGCGTTCTTGGCCCGCTTGGCGATCTCGTTGACGGCGGCGAAATCGCCATCCGAGGCGATCGGGAAGCCGGCCTCAATGATATCGACGCCCATCTCGTCTAGCAGCTCGGCAACTTCGATCTTTTCCTCGTGGGTCATGGTCGCGCCGGGACACTGCTCGCCGTCGCGCAACGTAGTGTCGAAAATAACGACGCGGTCCTTGTCGGACTGAGTCACTGTGGACATCGCTGAATTCCTTTTGGTCGGATGCGCCACAAATCTTTTGCAGCGCTTACGGGTGCCTTTTCTCTTTCCGCTGTCCCCCGAGTGCCCAGGCGTAAACGCCCAGCCGGCTCTCAGGGGCGGGTAAGGAGAAGGAGCGTATCCAGAATGAGAATAGGCATGCCAACCGAAGCGGCCTTGATGGCCGCCGGTTCGATCGCGCAGATGGCCTGCCGCGTCGACATTGGCAAAAAAACCCTCATTTCCGCCGACAAGGTGCCGGATTCCGGTAAAGCCCGCATTAATTGCAAAGGCCGGACGGGCACCTTGTAACGGAAACGCCGCGGCGAAATCAAGTACCGGATAGGTCAGCAACGCTGACCGTTCTCTGGCGCGCGAGCATTGCTCCAGCCGGAGCCGCCGCTTACATCAAAGCCTCGCGCGAGACCGTCGATGCGAGTGTTCGGATATGCCAGCGCCCGATGAACCATCGCTAGCTCGTCGCGCCATCGAGGCGAACGCGATCTTCGCGGTCGCCATGGCGGCGATCATCATCCTCCCGGCCTGGGACTTGGGTTACTGGCAGGGTTGGCTGTACTGGGTCTTGTTCTCAGCGCTGTCGTTTGGCGGAACGCTTTATTTTCTCAAGCGCGATCCGGCACTGGTGGCGCGGCGGCTCGCGGTCGGTCCGGCCGCGGAAAAGGAAAGGTCGCAAAAAATCATCATGACGGCGGCGGCTGTGCTGGTCGTCCTTTTGGTGGCATTTCCCGGCTTCGATCATCTGATGATGTGGTCGTCGGTTCCGGCCGTTATCGTTCTGCTGGCGAATGTCGGGGTCGCCCTCGCGTATGTATTCATCTGTCGGGTTCTCGAAACCAACAGTTACGCATCGGCGACGATCGAGACCGGCGCCGGCCAGACAGTTATTTCAACCGGCCCTTATGCCTATGTCCGGCATCCGATGTACTCCGGCGCGTTGATCATGTTTGGTTTCACGCCGCTGGCGCTCGGTTCGTATTGGGGGCTCGTATTCGTGCCGCTACTGGCCGCGGTGCTGGCATGGCGGCTTCTGGACGAGGAACGATTCCTTGCGCGCAACCTGCCCGGCTACATAGCCTATCAGTACGACGTACGCTTTCGCCTGCTGCCCGGACTCTGGTAGCGGCGCGAGCCTTTAAGGCTTTTCGGCTTTGAGCACCTTCTTGGCCTCTTTCAAGTCGTCGAGCGCTTTGCCTTGCACCGTCGGATATTCGAGTTTGAGATCGTCGATGGCCTGCGCCACCGCCTCGGCCACCGCGATGCGCATGAACCATTTGTGGTCGGCCGGCACCACATACCACGGCGCTTCAGGCCGGCTGGTTTGGCGGATCAGGTCCTCGTAGGCCGCCATATATTCCGGCCACAGCTTGCGCTCGGCGACATCGCCCATCGAGAACTTCCAGCGCTTGCCCGGCTCCTCGATACGATCGAGGAAACGCTTACGCTGCTCGTCAAGCGACACGTTGAGAAAGAATTTCAGCACCAGCGTGCCGTTGCCGGCGAGATGGCGCTCGAAGTTACGAATGTCCTCGAACCGCCGCTGCCAGATATCTTCGCCGGTCAAAGCCTCCGGCAAATGCTGGAGAGCGAGAAACTCGGGATGCACCCGCACCGTCAGCACTTCTTCGTAGTGCGAGCGATTGAAGATGCCGATGCGACCACGCTCGGGCAGCGACCGCGCAATACGCCAGAGGAAATCGTGATCGAGTTCTTCCTGGCTCGGCTGCTTGAACGAAAACACCTGAACGCCTTGCGGATTAAGGCCGCTCATGACGTGCTTGATGGTACTGTCCTTGCCGGCGGCATCCATCGCCTGGAATACGAGAAGGACCGACCACTTGTTGCTGGCGTAAAGCCGCTCCTGCAATTCGCACAGCCGTTCGACACCCTCCTTGAGCAGCTTCTTGGCATCTTTCTTACTGATGTCGAGGCCACCGCAATTTGCCGGATCGTGATCGGCAAGGCGGAATTTGTCCGGCTCGTCGATCCGAAACAATTTGGCAAGGCTGTCGGTTTTCATGGATATCACGCTACGCTGTGGCGAACCAGTGGGTCAGAAAGGCTTTGACGAACTCGCGCATCATCGGAACGAAATCGGCGACGCTGCGGACAATGCGGATGTCGGCTAACTCAGGCTGCTTTTCCCGCGCAATATTGGCGAGAATACGGGCGCGAAGCGGTTCGGCATCGAGCGCCGAGCGCATGACCTTGATAACGGCGATCAGAGGGCAATCGACGACCACTGTCCAGCCCGGCTCGTCGGTGAACTCCGCCGCATTGAGGCCGGTCTCTTCCTTGAGTTCGCGCCGCAGACTGAAATCGAAATCGACCCTGCCCTGGGCAATGTCGTTCGGATCGGGGGTGCCGCAGGGGAAATAAAGGTGCCCGGCGTTTAGCGTATGCGCGCCCATGACGCCGACCAGAAAGGCGCCGTCGGCGGATTGAATCGCGGCGGACCCGAAACAATCATAGACGCTCGCGGGCGGCAATTTCCAGCGCTGCCAGGCGGCAAAGCTGGCGTAGTCGGTTTGTAGAAACGATCCATGCATGACGCCATTGTCCAGCGCAAAGTCATGCATCATCAACACGCGCCCGTTCCAGAGCGCCGGCTGCTGCGCCTGCAACTGCGCAAAGAAGGCATCGATCTCGGCGCGGCGCTGGGTTGCGAAAGACCACTCCCGTGGCACGAACCTCAGGTCGAGACTGTCCGCGTGGAAGATCGACGGCGCGACGGCGGCGGTCATGCCTCGATGACACCCTCTGTGACGACAATGGCGTCGCCGCCGATCGAAGCGCCGGTGAGCACGCCATTGGCGATGGTCAGCGACAGATTAATCAGGCTGGGCCGGCCCATTTCATAGCCCTGCTCGATGACGAGATGGTGCGTGCCATCCGCCGGCGCCGCGTACATGGCGTAAAGGCCGGCGAAGGCCGCGACCGCACTGCCGGTGGCCGGGTCCTCCGCGATGCCATTGCCGGGCGCGAACATCCGGGCGTGCAGATGATGGCTTGGTTCGACAGTCTCGGTGCAGAGAACGTAAACCATGGCCGGGCCGCCGATGCCGAACACGGCCTCGAAAGTCGCGGCGTCCGGCTTGGCGCGCTTGATGGCGGCGAGCGACCGCACCGGCACGAACGTGTAGGCGACACCCGCCGACCAGCGTGCCGGCGGATATGAATCGGTGGCCATGTCGGCGGGATCGAGACTGAGCGCCTTTGCCATCGCCGCCGTGCCGGGCACGCCGCCGACATCGGCGGGCAAACGCGGCAAGCGGAATTCGGCGCGGCCGCTATCGGCGTCATGCGGCTCGACCAAGCACGCCACAGGGCCAATCTTTTCTTCCAGGACGAAGTCCTGTCGCGCGTCGCCGCCTGCCAGGCGGGCGAGGCCCACCGCCGCGCCGACCGTCGGATGACCGGCGAACGGCAATTCGGATGCCGGCGTGAAAATCCGCAAGGCGGCCTTGTGCGCCGGGTTTGCCGGCGGCAGGACGAACACGGTTTCCGGGTGGCCGAATTCAACGGCGATGGTCTGCATTGCGGCGGTCTCGAGGCCCTGCGCGTCCAGCACCAGCGCCAGCGAATTCCCGGCAAAGCGCTGCCGCGTGAAAACATCGAGCGTCAGAAATCGCCGCCGCATCTAGAGCTTCCTCTCGCCCGCATCGAGCGAGGGCGAGCCAAGCTGCACGACCTCGAACTCGTTGCTCGGATTGCAAATCTCGTCTTGCGCCAGAACCACCTGAATCTCACTGGTGCCGGCCTCGGCAGTCTTCTCCAAGATACCGAAAATCGTGGCGCCGGCGCGTGCCAACGCTTTATTGGTGCCGCCCTGGCGTAAGTAATGCGCGAAGAACAAGGCGGCCATAACGTCGCCGGCCCCGTTCGCCACCAGTTCGAGTTTCGGCGTTCGCAGCAGGAAACAGCCGGTATCATCGGAGGCCAGCATGTCGATGGAACCGTCCGGCGTGTCTGTCGTGTGCAGGGATGTCACCAGCACAGCGTGTGGCCCGAGATCGTGCAAAGCCCTGACTGCATCGCGGGCCTGTGCCAGGGTTTTCGATGTGCGGCCGGTCAGATTGTCCAATTCAAACTGATTGGGTGTCACGATATCGGCGAGCGGCAGCGCCTTTTTCTTGATAAAGTCCGGAATGCCGTCACGCACGAAGACACCTGTGTCGACGTCGCCGATCACTGGATCGCAGCAATAGCGTGCCGACGGATTGGCCTCCCGCACCGTCAGCACAGCGTCGAGAATGGCTTCGCCGATCGCCGCATCGCCCATGTAGCCCGACAGAACACCGTCGCATTCGCCGAGCACACCGCGCGCCTCGATCCCGGCGATCAGATCGCGGACCAGGGACGCGCTGAATACTTCGCCTTTCCAGTCACCGTAGCCGGTGTGATTGGAAAACTGCACGGTGTGGATCGGCCACACCTCGACGCCCATCCGTTGCAGCGGAAACACCGCGGCCGAATTGCCGACATGGCCATAGGCAACGTGAGACTGGATGGAGATGAGGTTCATATGCTCGACAAACTCAGGCCGTCATGCCCGGCCTTGTGCCGGGCATCCACGTCTTACCATCGCTTTTGACCCACTCTAAAGACGTGGATGGCCGGGACAAGCCCGGCCATGACGTAAAATTCGAGTGGAAAGAGGTAAAGCGATCGCTACTTCGACCCCAGCTTCTTGTTGGCCGCTTCGACGTAGTCGTTGGTGAAGGTCTTCGACACGTCGATATGGGCCTTGGCGACGTCCGGCGACGACTGGCTGAACACGGCGAGCACGGCGGCGGCGCCCTTCGGGTCCATGAGGCCGGTCTCCGAGTACATCGGCATGGTGTTCTTGAGCGCGGCGATGTAGCCGGGCTTGTCCTTGCCGACGAGTGCCGGCGGCATCTTGTCGGCGATTTCCTCGGCACTGTGGCTGTGCATCCACTTCAGCGTCGAGACGATGGCGTTGGTCATGGCCTGCACGTCCTTCTCGTGCGCCTTGATCCAGTCAGCCTGGGCATAGAGCGCGCCGCCGGGATATTCTCCGCCGAACACCGCGAGCGTGTCCTTCTGCGAGCGCGTGTCGGCAAGGATCTTGAGGTCCTTGTTGGTGCCTTGGAGCACGGTGACCGCCGGATCGAGCATGATCGCGGCATCGATCTGGCCCTGCTCCATCGACGCGATGGCCGTCGCACCGAGGCCGACGCCGATCACGCCGATCGAGTTCGGATCGACGCCGTTCTTGCTGAGAATGTATTTCAGGAAGAAGTCAGTGGACGAACCCGGCGCGGACACGCCGACCTTCTTGCCGGCGAGGTCCTTTATCGTCTTCACCGTGTCGTTGTGCTTGGGCGAAACCACCAGCGCAAAGCCGGGATAACGGTCGTAAACCACGAAGGCCTGCAAATGCTGGCCTCGCGCGGCGAGATTGACGCAGTGATCGAAATAGCCGGAGGCGACGTCGGCTGAGCCGCCCATCACCGCCTTGAGCGACTCGGAGCCGCCCTTGAACTGGATGACTTCGACATCGACGCCGGCTTTCTTAAACTCGCCGAGCGACTCGGCGAGCATGGTCGGCAGATAGCACAGGCATGACGCGCCGCCGACGGCGATGGTCACCTTGGCTTGCGCCAGACCGGCCATCAGGCCGCTCGACAGCACCAGCGCGGCGAGGCCGGTCGCGATGCGGTGGAACAATGTGGGCATGAATTCCTCCTTGTTTTTGGCCCTCGACAGGCCTTTCGGCCGGCAAGATAGGCCAGCGTGTCAGGATTGCCTAGGGCTGGCGGCGCGCCCTACGGTCGCGCGTCAGTGATCGCCGGCCGCCAGATCAGCAGGCGTTTCTCGATGACGGAAACCACCGCGTCGATCACGATCACGAAAGCCGCCAGCACGAACATGCCGGCGAACACGCCGGCCACGTCGAACACGCCTTCGGCCTGCTGAATCAGATACCCGAGGCCGGCGGCAGCGCCGAGATATTCTCCCACCACGGCACCGACGACAGCAAAACCAACAGAAGTATGCAGCGAGGAGAACATCCACGACAGCGCCGACGGCCAGTAGACGTGACGCATCAACTGCCGCTCGCTCATGCCGAGCATGCGGGCATTGGCGAGCACCGTCGGCGACACTTCCTTGACGCCCTGATAGACGTTGAAGAACACGATGAAGAACACAAGGGTCACGCCGAGCGCGACCTTCGACCAGATGCCCAGGCCGAGCCATAACGTGAAGATCGGCGCCAGCACGACGCGCGGCAGCGCATTGGCCATCTTGACGTAAGGATCGAACACCGCCGCGGTGCGTGGCTGGCGCGCGAACCAGAAGCCGACCAGCACGCCGCCGACCGAGCCGATGGCGAAAGCGAGCATCGACTCCAGCAGCGTGACGTAGAGATGTTTCCAGATCACGCCCGTCGCGAACCACACCCAGATCTGTTTAACCACGTCGACCGGGTTGGAAAAGAAGAACGGCGGCAGCCAGACCTTGCCGAAGACCGGATATGTCGTGAACACATACCAGATCGCGATGGAAACGACGGCGACCAGGACTTGCAGGGCTAACAGCGCTACACGGGACATCACCGCCCCTCCGTCTGGGCGTAGCCCTTGATCACTTCGGCTTTGAGCATCTGCCAGATCTCGCGGTGCAGTTCGTGGAAGGCTGGGTCGAGCTTGATGTCGGCGATGTCGCGCGGGCGCGACAGCGAAACGCGCCAGTCGCCGATGATGCGCGCCGAGGGCCCGGCCGACATGATGACGACGCGGTCTGACAGCGCGATGGCTTCTTCAAGATCGTGGGTGACGAACAGCACCGCCTTGCGGTCCGCGCTCCACAGATCGAGCAGAAGGTTGCCCATGATCTGCCGGGTCTGAGCATCGAGCGGGCCGAACGGCTCGTCCATCAGAAGAATCTTCGGATCGCGGATCAGGACTTGCGCAAGGCCGATTCGCTTGCGCTGGCCGCCGGACAGCATGTGTGGATAGCGGTCGCCGAAGGAGCCAAGGCCTACTTTCTTGAGCCATTCGAGCGCGCGCGGCCGCGCCACGCTCGGCGAAACGCCAGCGGTCTCAGGTCCGATCGCCACGTTTTCCAGGGCGGTTTTCCACGGAAACAGCGCATCGGCTTGAAACAGATAACCGGCCTGACGGTTGAGCGTCGACAGCGGCCCGCCAAAAATATCGACCGCGCCGGCCGCCGGCGCGATCAGCCCGGCAGCGATGTTGAGCAGCGTTGATTTGCCGCAACCGGTCGGCCCGACAATAGCGACGAATTCGCCGTCGGCGACCTTGAGCGTGGCGTCGGCCACCGCGCGATAGACCCCGCCGTTGGCCAGCCGGAAGGCGACATCGACGCCATCGAGGGCGACCGCGACATCGTGCTTGGTCGTCGGAGCGGCAGCAGTCGCGGCTTCAATCATGAGGTCCTTACCTTTCCCGCCGCAAACTAGCCGCTTGCGGGGCAGAAGCAAACCGGGCGGCCCGACGCCGGTGGGTTTCGTCCCGCGTCTGCGCGTGTCATCATCGGCCGAATGAATATCGACGAACGATGGGCCGAGGCGTTCGCGCGGCTGCCGGACTATCTCGGCAACCATGTCATCGTCAGCCTCACCGCCCTCGCTTTGGGCCTTGGCGTCAGCTTTCCGCTGGCGCTTTTGTCGCTGCGGCGGCCCTGGTTGCGCGGCGCCCTCCTCGGCGTAGCTAGCGTGGTCCAGACCATCCCCGGCATCGCGCTGCTGGCCTTGTTTTACCCGCTGCTGCTGGCGCTGGCGGCGCTGTCGGATCGTTTATTCGGCGCAAGCTTCTCCGCCCTTGGCTTCCTGCCCTCCGTGCTCGCACTGGCGCTCTATTCGATGCTGCCGGTGCTGCGCAACACCGTCACCGGACTTGACGGCGTCGATCCGCGCATGCGCGATGCCGCCCGCGTCACCGGCATGACGCCCCGGCAATCGCTGTGGCACATCGAACTGCCGCTGGCGCTGCCGGTCATCATGGCCGGCATCCGCACCTCGGCGGTGTGGGTGATCGGCACCGCCACGCTGGCGACGCCAATCGGCCAGACCAGCCTCGGCAACTACATTTTTGCAGGCCTGCAAACGCAGAACTGGGTGTTCGTGATCTTCGGCTGCGTCGCGGCGGCGGCGCTGGCCCTCATCGTCGATGCGCTGCTGGCGCAGATGGAGCGCGGCGTCGCCGTCCGCAACCGAGGCCGCGTATTTGCAAGTGGCTTGGGGCTTGCGCTTGTTGTACTCGCCGCGCTGGCACCTAGCTTTGGCGTTGCGCGCGGCACCTACATCGTCGGCACCAAGAGCTTTACCGAGCAATATATCCTCGGCGCGCTGATGCAGCAGCGACTGACAGCGAACGGCCTGACGAGCGAGCGTCGCGACGGCCTAGGCTCGGCGGTGATCTTCAAGGCACTCACATCCGGCGATGTCGATGTTTATGTCGACTATTCCGGCACCATCTGGGCCAATTACATGAAGCACAGCGACGTCAAATCGCGCGACGAAGTCATGCGCGAGGTCGCGCAATGGCTCAAGACAACTTACGGCGTGCGCATGCTCGGCGGCCTCGGCTTCGAGAACGCCTATGCGCTGGCGATGCCGCGCAAAAAAGCTGAGGCGCTGGGCATCAAGACCATTGCCGATCTGGCGGCGCACTCATCGCAGATGACGATCGGCGGCGATTATGAGTTCTTCGACCGGCCGGAATGGAAAGCAATCCAGGATGCCTACGGCCTCCATTTCAAGGCGCAACGCTCGATGCAGCCGGAATTCATGTACCAGGCCACGGCCAACGACGATCTCGATGTTGCTTCGGTGTTTTCCAGCGATGGCCAGATCGCACAATATGACTTGATGGTGCTGGCCGATCCGAAACAGTCGATCCCGCCGTATGACGCCGTGGTGCTGATTGGGCCGAAGCGCGCCAATGACGCGAAGCTTGCGGCGGCGTTGCAGCCGCTGATCGGCGCGATTCCCGTTGCGACCATGCAG
Source organism: Hyphomicrobiales bacterium (assembly GCA_041691675.1). GTDB lineage: Bacteria > Pseudomonadota > Alphaproteobacteria > Rhizobiales > Xanthobacteraceae > Pseudolabrys. The sequence continues at coordinate 42,335 of JBEPUC010000016.1, forward strand.
GCGGCGAACCTGCGCGGCTCTGCGACGGGCGCATCGCCGCCCGAGGTGGCGAGATGGTTGTGGGAGAAGATCGGCAAGCCGGAAAGCAATCTTTGACCCAGATCAAAATGCGCTAACTGGACCGCATGAGAAAAATAAACTAACGTCCGCTGTGATCCAGATCAATGCGGTCTCTCACTCGGGAGCGAGACAATGATTGGCGATCCATTCCTCAACTACTTCGCGCTAGGAATGCTTATCTTCGTGGTCGTCGCGATCTTCTACGGGATCATCGCGATCCATGATATTCCGGCCAGGATCGCTGAAGCGCGTCATCATCCTCATGCGGACGCTATCCACGCGGCAGGCTGGGTCAGCTTGTTCACCCTCCACGTGCTGTGGCCATTTCTTTGGATATGGGCGATGGCATACCGTCCGGAGCGCGGCTGGGGCTTTTCCGAGGCCAAAGCCGAGACGGCGGTCACCACAAATGAAATAGACGATTTACGTCGCAGGGTCGCCGAGCTTGAAAAGCATATGATCAAAGCTGGGGACTGACCATGGAGCTCCTGCTCGCGCTCATTTACGTTTCGTTTTGCGTCGTGATCTTCAAGCTCTTTAAAATACCGGTGAACCAGTGGTCGCTTTCGACGGCCACGTTGGGAGGAATTTTAAGCATTTTTCTGCTGCTGCTGATTATGAACTACAATCATCCATTCACGACCAACGCTCGAATTTATTTCCCGGTGACCCCTGTATTGGCGACGGTGAAGGGGCGCGTCATTGAAGTGCCCGTCAAGGCGAATACCCCCCTCAAAGATGGCGACGTCTTGTTCCGTATTGACCCAAGGCCGTTCGAGTACGTCGTTGCTGCGAAGAAAGCCGCCCTCGCAGAAGCCGAGCAAAACGTCGCGCAGCTAAAGGCGTCGCTCGATCAAGCGGGTGCGGCAGCGGAAAGGATCAATGCCCAACTCCAACTGGCGCAGCAGAACTATGATCGTCAGGCACAGTTGCTCAAAAACAGTGTCGTCGCGCAAGCAACCGTCGACACCGCCACCCGTAATCTCGATGCCGCAAAGCAGGCCTTTACGGGTGCCAAAGCCGAGGAGGAAAGAGCGCGACTGGCCTACACATCCAATATCGACGGCACCAACACCTTAGTCGCAGTCCGGCGTGCCGAACTCGCCGACGCGGAATTCGATCTTGATCAAACAACAGTACGCGCAGCCGGTCCCGGCTTTGTCACCCAACTGTCCTTGCGACCGGGCATGTACGTTCTTCCGACACAACTGCGGACCGCGATGCTGTTCGTAAACACGGGAAATCAGGACCGGGAGTTAGGCGCGGCGTTCCAACAAAATTCACTACAGCGCGTCGCAGCAGGCGACGAGGCCGAAGTTGCCTTCGATGCGGTGCCCGGTCGCGTATTCAGCGCCAAAGTACGCTCCGTCGTGGATGCGATAGCAATGGGACAACTCGCTTCATCGGCGACGCTTGTCGAGCCTGAAACAAGAACCACCGCTGGTCGCGCGGTCGCCATCATCGATATCAATGAGAAAATGTCCGACTACCAGATTCCACTTGGCTCGACCGCGCAAGTAGCCATCTACACGAAGCACTGGCACCATCTTTCAACGATCCGCAAAATACTGCTGCGGATGCGTAGCTGGGAGAACTACGTGTTCCTCGAAGGCCACAAAGGCACCCGCTTCGGTTATCCGGCGCAAGCATTCTACCGCGTCGATGCTGCGTGGCGCATCGAAGTCGGAGGAGGCAAGGTGGTTGTGGGGGGAGATAGAGAAGAAGTGAGAACGCGTGCAATCTATCGGCCTCATGGTGAGGAGCCGTGCGAAGCACGGCGTCTCGAACCATGTGGCCGCCCCATCCTTCGAGACACGCTCTTCGAGCGCTCCTCAGGATGAGGCGGAATTAGACGACCCGCCTAGTTCTTGCTCTTGTCCACCATCGCGCGTTCCTTGATCCACGGCATCATTTCGCGGAGCTTGGCGCCGACGTGCTCGATCGAGTGCTCGGCCAACTTGGCGCGGGTCGCCTTGAACGAAGTCTGGTTGACCTTGTTCTCCAGCATCCAGTCGCGCGTGAACTTGCCTGATTGAATGTCGTTGAGGACGCGCTTCATCTCCGCCTTGGTCTCGGCCGTGACGATGCGCGGGCCGCTGACGTATTCGCCGTACTCTGCGGTGTTGGAGATCGAGTAGTTCATGTTGGCGATGCCGCCTTCGTAGATCAGATCGACGATCAGCTTCACTTCGTGCAGGCACTCGAAATAGGCCATCTCCGGCGCATAGCCGGCTTCGCACAAAGTTTCATAGCCGGCCTTGATGAGCTCAACGAGGCCGCCACACAGCACGGTCTGCTCGCCGAACAAATCGGTCTCGCATTCCTCCTTGAACGTCGTCTCGATGATGCCGGCGCGGCCGCCGCCGATGGCGGAGGCGTAAGACAGGCCGAGATCGTGCGCATTGCCCGACGCGTCTTTGTGAATCGCGATAAGGCACGGCACGCCAGCGCCGCGGGCATATTCCGAACGCACGGTATGGCCCGGCCCCTTCGGGGCGATCATCAGCACGTCGAGATCGGGACGCGGATCGATCAGGTTGAAGTGAACATTGAGGCCGTGCGCGAACAAAAGCGCCGCGCCTTCCTTCATGTTGGCGGCGAGCGACTCGCGGTAGATGTCGCCCTGCAATTCATCGGGCGTGAGCATCATCATCACGTCGGCCCATTTGGCGGCTTCCGCCACTTCCATGGTTTTGAAGCCCGAGCCTTCGGCCTTTTTGATACCCTGCGAGCCCTTGCGCAACGCGATCACGACGTCCTTGACGCCCGAGTCGCGCATGTTGAGCGCATGGGCGTGGCCCTGGCTGCCGTAGCCGATGACGGCGACTTTCTTGCCCTTGATCAGGTTAAGGTCGGCGTCGCGATCGTAATAAACTCGCATGATGATCCTCTACTTTGAGACTTTGTTTTGGAGCGTCCGCGTGACGCTCGTGTCGGGGGAAATTCGGCCTTGCTTCTAGGACGCCCGGAGACAGCCGACAAGTCCCCGGCTCGTTTTCGTGTCTATTGCATCGCGTTACAGCACCATCGGCACGATGCTGGCGACCAATAGCGCCGCCATGGAAAAATTGAAAATCCGGGCTCGCGCGGGATCTTTAAGGAAACCCCGTAGCGCGACGCCGAAGCCCGCCCACAGCGAGACCGCCAGCACGGTAACGACCGTGAATACGGCGATCACGATCGGAAAATCGACCCATCGGTGTTCGGGCCGGACGTAGATCGCGATCCCGCTGACGACCGCCAGCACCGCCTTGGGATTGACCCATTGAAACGCCGCCGCCTGCAGGAAGGTAAACGGCCGGGCCGGCGCCTGCTCCTCCCTGCCCTGATGCGCGGTCGCGACTTTGTAGGCGAGCCACAACATGTAAGCAGCACCGGCGACCTTCAGCACGGTTTGCAGATCGGGTATCGCCGTGAACACCAGTCCAAGGCCCGCGCCGCAGGCGATCAGAAGCACGTCGAAACCGAGCGTCACGCCGGTGATATGCGGGATCGTGCGCGCGAAACCAAAATTCACGCCCGACGCCGCCAGCAGCACGTTGTTCGGCCCCGGCGTGAACGCCATCACGCAGGCGAAAACAACCAGCGCCGCGAACAGGTCGAGCGGCATCTACATTCCTTCCGGCCCGCGTGCGATCGCGGCAATGCCGGTGCGCGACACCTCGACCAGCCCGAGCGGCAGCATCAGCGCCACGAACTGCTCGATCTTGTCGCTCTTGCCGGTGATCTCGAACACGAAGCTTTCGGTCGTCGCGTCGATCACGCGGGCGCGAAAGGCATCGGCGAGGCGCAGCGCCTCAACCCGGTTGTCGCCCTTGCCGCGCACCTTGACCATCGCCAGTTCGCGTTCGATCGAATTGCCGGCAAGCGTCATGTCGACGACACGGTGCACCGGCACCAGGCGGTCGAGCTGATTCTTGATCTGCTCGATCACCATCGGCGAACCGGTGGTGACGATGGTAATAAGTGAAATGTGCTTGGCGTGCTGCGTTTCCGACACCGTCAGCGACTCGATGTTATAGCCGCGGCCGGCGAACAGGCCGATGACGCGCGCGAGAACGCCGGGTTCGTTGTCGACCAGCACCGACAACGTGTGGGTGACGTCGCGCGGCGCCGTCGGCGCGGCGGGATAGTGCGAGGTACTCGAGGGCACGTTTGCGTTCATTGTCGCGATCCTTGTCGGGTCTTGTCCAGGCTGTTCATCGACCACCTGTTACACCAGCATCTTGCCTTCCTCGGTGATCGCCTCGTCGAGACTTTCGCCGGCATCGCCGAGGATCATTTCGTTGTGCGCGCGACCCGACGGAATCATCGGGAAGCAGTTCTCGGTCTTGTCGACCACGCAATCGAACAACACCGGCCGGTCGACATCGATCATTTCACGGATGGCGTGGTCGAGGTCGCCCGGTTTCTCGCAGCGGATGCCATACGCATGCATGGCGTCGGCAAGCTTGACGAAGTCCGGCAAGGCTTCCGAATAGCTCTCCGAATAACGGCTGCCGTGCAGCAATTCCTGCCACTGCCGCACCATGCCCATGTAGCTATTGTTGAGGATGAATATCTTGATCGGCAGCCGATACTGCACCGCGGTCGACAGCTCCTGCATCGTCATCTGCACCGAGGCTTCGCCCGCGATGTCGATGACCAGCGATCCCGGATGCGCAAGCTGCACGCCGACAGAGGCCGGCAGGCCATAGCCCATCGTTCCGAGACCGCCGGATGTCATCCACCGGTTCGGCTCCTGGAAATGATAGAACTGCGCCGCCCACATCTGGTGCTGACCGACTTCGGTGGTGATGTAGGTGTCCTTGTCCTTGGTCAGTTCAAACAGCCGCTGGATCGCGTATTGCGGCTTGATGACCTCGTTCGACTGGCGATAGGACAATGACTTGCGGCCGCGCCACTTTTCGATCTGTTTCCACCAGTCGCCGAGCGCCTTCTTGTCGACCTGCTTGTGCTCGGTCTTCCACAGCCGCAGCATGTCTTCGAGCACATGGGCGCAATCGCCGACGATTGGAATATCGACCTTGACGTTCTTGTTGATCGAAGACGCGTCGATGTCGACGTGGATTTTCTTCGAGCCGGGCGAGAAGGCATCGAGGCGGCCGGTGATGCGGTCATCGAAGCGGGCGCCGACGCAGACCATGACGTCGCAATCGTGCATCGCCATGTTGGCTTCCAGCGTACCGTGCATGCCGAGCATGCCCATCCACTGAGGATCGGCGGCCGGAAAGGCGCCGAGCCCCATCAGCGTCGATGTGATCGGAAATCCAGTGAGTTTGACCAGTTCGCGCAACAGCGCGCTGGCATGCTTGCCGGAATTGATGACGCCACCGCCGGTATAAAACATTGGACGCTTTGCGTGAGCCATCAGTTCGACAGCCGCCTTAATCGCGCCGGCGTCGCCTTTGACCTTGGGCTTGTAGCCGGTGTGCGGAAACTCAGTCGGCACCGAGTACGTCCCCTTGGCGAACTGGATATCCTTCGGGATATCGATCACCACAGGGCCGGGCCGGCCGGTCGAAGCGATGTGGAATGCCTCGTGCATGATGCGCGGCAGATCCTCGATCTTCTTGACTAGATAATTGTGCTTGGTACACGGCCGCGTGATGCCGACGGTGTCGGCTTCCTGGAAGGCATCGTTGCCGATGAGGTGGGTCGGCACCTGGCCGGTGATGCACACCAGCGGGATCGAATCCATGAGCGCGTCGGTGAGGCCGGTGACCGCATTGGTCGCGCCGGGGCCGGAGGTGACCAGCACGCAGCCGACTTGGCCGGTCGAGCGCGCATAGCCTTCCGCGGCATGGACCGCGCCCTGCTCGTGCCGCACCAGAATGTGCTGCACGTCCTTCTGGGCGAAGATGGCATCGTAGATCGGCAACACCGCGCCGCCCGGATATCCGAACAGATGCTTCACACCCTGATCGGCGAGCGCCTGGATCACCATTTCGGCGCCGGTCATTTCCCGTGTCATGCTCGTTTATCCCTCTTCCGACTTCGCTCGCTAACCTCGCCTGCGCAATAAAAAAGGCCCGCGAAGGGCCATGTCCAGACACTCACCTGAGGACCCCGCGGGGTTACCTGGCCAGTGTCCGGACCTTTACTACGAGGGTAATAATCTTGCGCAACATAGTGTTTGCCCGTACTTTCCTTGCGCGGCTTATAGGAGCGTGTTTTCGCCCGGTCAAGCGCATTTTCTCAGATTAATCCCCGCCGGGATCGGCCGCAAGCTTGGTGTCAGGCGCGGACGCTACGCATAATCTCGTCGAATGCGGCATCCGGCGGGGCGGATGGCCATTCCGTCATCTGGCCGCGAAACCAGGTCATCTGGCGCTTGGCGTAGCGGCGGGTGTCCATGATCGACCCCTCCGCCGCCTCGTCGAGCGAAAGCTCGCCCTTGAGGTGCCGAAGCAGCCACGGCACGCCGTGCGCCTTCATTGCCGGCAGCAAAGGGTTGAGGCTGCGCCCGCCGAGCCCCCGCACCTCGTCGAGCGCGCCGGCCGCGATCATCGTCGCAAAACGAGCCTCGATATGCGCCACCAGTTGCTTGCGCTCGACGGTGACGAAGACTTTCGCTGCACGTTGCGGATCGAGGAGCGGCGGCACCGCCTCGCCGTGCCAGTCCGAGATCGAACGTCCCGTCGCCAACACCACCTCCAGGGCGCGGGCGATCCGGGTGCGGTCGAGCGGCATCAGGCGCGCGGCGGTCACGGAATCGCGCTCGATCAATTCGGCATAGAGCGCAGCGACGCCGTGACGCTCCAGCCGCCCGCGCACATCGGCGCGAATGTCGGCGGGGATCGAAGGCACCGCCGCCAGCCCCGCGGTCAGCGACTTGAAATAGAGCCCGGTGCCGCCAACGATGATAGGCGTGCGGCCTTGTGCGGCAATCGCCGCCAGCGCGCTTGCGACGTCCGAGAGCCAGCGGCCGGTCGAATAGATTTCGCCGGCATCGACGTGACCGTACAAACGATGCGGCACGCGCGTTTCCTCAGCCTCGCTCGGCCGTGCCGTGATGACGCGCAAACCGTCATAGACCTGCATGGAGTCGGCATTGACGATGGTTCCGTCGAGCCGCTCGGCCAGCGCCAAAGCCAGCGCCGACTTGCCACTGGCGGTCGGTCCGGCGATAAGCACCACTTTCCTGGCATCCGGCATCGAATGACCCAATCCGTTCCTTACGTCGTCACGTTGATCGCGGCCCCCGGGCAACTGGCTGCCGAGGCGCTCGCCCGCGCGCAAGCCGCCCTGCCCGCACCCGGCGCGCCGGCCTGGCTCGACCGCGGCACCGCCGCCGACATACCCTTTACAGCGGACCTAAGCCTCGACCAACGCGCATTGTCGGACAATCTGCGCGCACTGTTGCCCTTGATCGATGTCGTGGTGCAATCCTCCGCCAACCGGCGCAAGAAGCTGTTTCTCGCCGACATGGACTCCACCATGATCGGCCAGGAGTGCATCGACGAACTCGCCGCCTTCGCCGGTTTGAAAGACCACGTGGCGGCCATCACCGAGCGGGCGATGCGCGGCGAAATCGCCTTCGAGCCGGCGCTGCGCGAGCGCGTCGCGCTGTTGAGGAGCCTGCCCGTCACCGTCGTCGATGAAGTCATTGGAAAGCACATCACCTTGACGCCCGGCGGGCGCACGCTTGTGCAAACGATGCGCGCTCATGGCGGCTACACCTGTCTGGTGTCGGGCGGCTTCACGCTGTTCACCGATCGTATCGCGGCGATGATCGGCTTTGACGAAACGCGCGCCAATGCGCTGATGCTCGAGGGCGAGCGTTTAGCCGGTCTGGTGCGCGAGCCGATCTTCGGCCGCGAAAGCAAGCGCGCGACCTTGATCGAATTGCGCGACCGCCTCGGCCTTAGTCGCGACGATACGCTGGTCACCGGCGACGGCGCCAACGATCTCGACATGATCGTGGAAGCCGGACTTGGCGTCGCCTACCACGCCAAGCCGAAAGTGGCGGCAGCCGCGCCCGCCCGCATAGAGCATGGCGATCTGACGGCGCTTTTGTATATGCAGGGGTATCGAAAAGAAGAGTTCGTAGAGACCTAAAAACTTCTCCCGGTCTGCGGCGCGTTGCGCGCCGCAGACCGCGTCCGGGACAAGAAGCCGGGCTACTGCAACCCGATCGCGACGAAATTCGGATCGCCCTCGGGCGACACCACCAGAAGCACGACGGCTTTCTTGCCGTCCTTCTTGAGCTGCTCGATACGCTTTTGCAGATCGGCGGCGTTCGTGACCGGCTGCTGCTGGACCTCGGCGATCACCATGCCGGGCCGCAACTGCTTTTCAGCGGCCGGCGAACCGGCATCGACGCCGGTGATCACCACGCCCTTCACCTTGTCCTTGATGTTGTGCTTCTTGCGCAGCGCATCGGTGAGGTTGGCGAGATCGAGGCCGAGCGCTTTCTTCACCGCGGTCTTTGCTTCCGGCGCATCCGGCTTTGGCGATAGCGACGCCTGCTTCTCGCCGTCCTCGAGACGGCCGAGCTTGACTGTCTTGGTTTCTTCCTTGCCCTTGCGGATTATCCGCACTTCGACATCCTTGCCGACCGCCGTCTCGGCAACGATCTTGGGCAGGTCGCGCATTTCCTTGATGTCCTTGCCATCGAACTTGACGACGACATCGCCCGGTTCGATGCCGGCGGGCTTTGCCGGCCCCTTGTCATCGATGCCGGCAATCAGCGCGCCGCGCGCCGGCTTGACGTTCAGGCTTTCGGCAATTTCATCGGTCACCTGCTGGATGCGTACGCCGAGCCAGCCGCGCCGCACTTCTTTGAACTCGCGCAGTTGCTCGATCACCCCGACCACCGTTTTGGAGGGCACCGCGAAGCCGATGCCGATCGAGCCGCCGGAGGGCGAAATGATCGCGGTGTTGACGCCGATCACCTCGCCGTCGAGGTTGAACAGCGGGCCGCCCGAATTGCCGCGATTGATGGCAGCGTCAGTCTGGATGTAATTATCGTAGGGTCCGGAATTGATGTCGCGGTTGCGCGCCGAGACGATGCCGGCGGTAACGGTGCCGCCGAGCGAGAACGGGTTGCCGATTGCGATGACCCATTCGCCCAGCCGCAGCTTGTCGCTGTCGCCGAACTTCACCGCTTTCAGCGGCTTGTCCGTCTTGACCTTGAGCAGCGCCAGATCGCTCTTCTTGTCGGTGCCGATCAACTCGGCCTTGAGCGTGCTGCCGTCGTTGAGAATGACACTGATGTCGTCGGCGTCGGCGATGACATGATTGTTGGTGACCACAAGGCCGGACGGGTCAATGATGAAGCCGGACCCGAGTGAATTAACGCGGCGCGGCGACGGCGAACCGTCAGTGCCCGGGCGGCCTCCCTGCCCGCGCCGGTTCTTGAAGAATTCCTCGAAGAATTCCTCGAATGGCGAGCCCGGCGGCAATTGCGGCATCGCGCCGTCGTTCTTGATGTCGACCGTCTGCTTGGTCGAAATGTTGACGACCGCGTCGATCACCTGTTCGGCCACATCGGCAACGGCTTCGGGCCCGCGCGCCTGCGCCGGACCTGCCAGAACCGGCCAAGCGATTGCGGCGGCAGTCAAAATTGCCAGGCTGTACCGGCCGGCACGCTTGCATCGCAGGGAAAAATGCGGGGGGAAGAGTGCGCCCATGGGCGTCGATTCTCCTGAAAAGAGGGTCGGCGAAAGGCCGAAAGGGAACGTGGCCCTGATTTCACGGCGATTCAAGGGCAAGGCTAAGGCTGAGGCTATCAATAGAACGGGAGAACGGTCCGCGGTTTGGCGGAAAAGCGCCGACGGCCTGCACGGCCCGGCCGGCGTTCTCGCTCCGATCTAGCCCCGAGCCAGCCAGACCACGATCAGACCCACAACCGCCGATCCAATGCCGATGAGGCGCAGCGAGGCGTCGGGCGTGTCCAACACGCTCTGCATCGCCTTTTTGGCGTGGTTTGGAAACGCGACGAAGATCAGGCCCTCGATGACGAAGACCAATCCAAGCGCGGCCAGAAAATCGTTCATACCGGCCGCGCTCTTTCTGGCTTACCGCGCCGGCGCGGCCGGAGCGGTCGCTGCTGCCGGCGGAGCAGGCGTCGCCGGCGTCCCCTGAGCAGCGGCGGGCGCCGGCAGTTTGCCAGAGGGATCGTTGAAATACCGGAAGAAGTTCGTGTCCGGCTTGAGCAAAAGCCTTGTGTCGCCCGGCTTCAGACTGGTTTCGTAGGCCTGCATCGAGCGGTAGAAGGCGAAGAAGTCCGGGTCCTTGTTGAAGGCATCGGCAAAGATCTGGTTTCGGGTGGCGTCGCCTTCGCCACGGGTCTGCTCGGACTTTGAGGTCGCGTCGGCTACCAGCACGGTAACCTCGCGGTCGGCGCGCGAGCGGATTTCCTGAGCGCGTTGCGCGCCCTGGGCGCGGAACTCGGCCGCTTCACGCTGACGCTCGGTCTGCATGCGCTGGTAGACCGCCTGACTGTTCTGTTCCGGCAGGTCGGCGCGGCGGATACGGACATCGACCACGGAAATGCCGTAGCCCTCGGACTCATTGTCCACCAGTTTAAGGATGCGGTCCATCAACTCGGCACGCTGGTCGCGTACGACGTGGGTAAACGTCGCTTCGCCCAGTACACGGCGAAGCGCCGAGTTGAGCAGAATGGCAAGCTGCGAATTGGCGCCCTGGATCGAACCGAGCGTCTGATAGAAACGCAGCGGGTCCTTGATCTTGTAACGGGCGAAGGCATCGACCACGAGCCGCTTCTGATCGGAGGCAATGACCTCCTGGGCCGGCGCTTCCAGATCGAGAATCCGCTTGTCGATGGCGATGACGTTGTCGATGAACGGCGCCTTGAAATGGAGGCCTGGCTCGCTGACGACCCGCACCGGGTTGCCGAGCCGAACCACCAGCACCTGTTGGGTCTGGTAGACGGTGAACACCGACGAATAGCCGACAATAAGCGCGGCCACGATCAGGACGACGGCGACGCCGCCGATGAAATTAAGCCTCATGGCTTGGCTCCCGATCCGCTGCGCACCGTCGATGATGTCGACGGCGGCGTAGACGGCTTTTGCGTCAATTCATTAAGCGGCAGATACGGCACAACGCCGCCGGCACCATCGCGGCCCGCGTCCATGATGATCTTATCGGCGCCACCGAGCACGCGCTCCATCGTTTCCAGATACATGCGTTCTCGCGTTACATCGGGCGCCTTCTTGTACTGCGCATAGATGCTGTCGAAACGCGACGTCTGGCCGGTAGCTTCGGCAACGGTCTGCGATTTGTACGCCTCGGCGGCCTGCGTGATTTGCGCGACTTTGCCGCGCGCTTCCGGCACCACGCGGTTGGCATAAGTCTGCGCCTCGTTGACCGATCGTTCGAGATCGGCGCGCGCAGCCTGCACATCGCGGAACGCATCGATCACTTGAGTCGGCGGATCGACCTTCTGCAACTGCACCTGCTGGACGAGGATGCCGGCGCCGTAATGGTCCAGCGTCTTCTGCATCAATTCCTGCACCGCGTTCTCGATGGTCTGGCGTGCGCCGGTCAGGATCGGCTGGATGTCGGAACGGCCGACCACTTCGCGCATCGCGCTTTCGGCGACCGCTTTCACCGTGCCCTCGGGATTCTGGATGTTGAACAAATATTCGCCGACGCCGGTCGGTTTGACTTTCCACAACACGGAGAAATCGACATCGACGATATTTTCGTCGCCGGTCAGCATCAGGCTTTCTTCCGGCACGTCACGCACCGCCGAACCGCGACGAATGTCATCGACCTGCCGCATGCCGATATCGATCTTGTTGACGCGCAACGCCTTCGGCGTCAGCACCGTCTCGATCGGATACGGCAGGTGGTAATTCAGGCCCGGCTGCACTTCGCGCACTTCCTTGCCGAAACGCAAAACGACGCCGAGTTCATCCGGCTCAACCTTGAAGAAACCGGAAAAGCCCCAGAGCGCGATGGCCGCGAGCGCGATCAATGCGATGCCCTTGCCGCCGAGATTGCCGCCCGGCAGCACGCCCCGCAACTTGTCCTGGCCACGGCGGAGGATTTCCTCCAAATCCGGCGGCTTGGGGCCTGACGATTGCGGTCCCGAGCCCCACGGGCCTTTGCCGCCGCCGCCCCATGGGCCGCCGCCGCCGCCGCTACCGCCGCCCTGATTGCTCCATGGCATCGAACATGTCTCCCGGGCGCCGGACAGTTGTTGCCGGCTCGCCCTTAGTTGGGTGGGGTTATAGGGGACGCAAGGGCGCGTTACAACGCGCCGTCATGCCGCATTATACTTGGCAATCGGGTCCCTTGGCCTCGGTACTCCGGCCCAGTTACCTGACGCCCCCGAGCCGGGGGCTGCCGTGGTAAGTATGATATGAAGCCGCCGGGGCATTTAGAATCCCGATTTGATATTGGGGGAGCGTTGCGATGACACCTTTTGATTTGAACGGAAAAGTTGCCTTCGTCACCGGCGGCAACGGCGGCATCGGCTTAGGCATGGCCAAGGGATTGGCCGAAGCCCGGGCTACCGTGGTGATCGCCGGGCGTAACAAGGCCAAGGCGGACGCGGCGATCGGTGCGTTGAGGGCGACGGGCGCGCAGGCGGAGTTCGTCGAGTTGGACGTATTGCAGGAAGAGTCCTGTCGCCAGGTGATCCAGCAGACCGCGGACAAATTCGGCCGGCTCGACATTCTGATCAACAATGCCGGCACCAGCGTGCGCAAGCAGCCCGAGGACATCACGGCGCAGGATTGGCATCTGGTGATGAACACGAACCTCACCAGCGCATTCTTTTGCGCGCAGGCGGCCTACCCGCACATGAAGCGCGCCGGCGGCGGCAAGATCATCAATATCGGATCGATGATGTCCACGTTCGCCTCGTCATACGCGACCCCTTACGCCTCGAGCAAAGGGGCGATCGTGCAGATGGCCAAGTCGATGGCCGTGGCCTGGGCCAAGGACAATATCCAGGTCAACGCCATCCTGCCGGGCTGGATCGATACCGAACTGACGCAGAAAGCGCGCGAACAGGTGCCGGGACTGCATGAGCGCGTGCTGGCGCGCACCCCGGTGCAGCGTTGGGGCACGCCGGCCGATTTCGCCGGCATTGCGGTGTTTCTGGCCGCGCCGGCGTCGGATTTCATCACGGGGGCAGCCATTGCCGTCGATGGCGGCTATTCGGTGGTCGCGTAGTCGTCAACGAAGGAGGCGCCGATGCCCGTCCGCCGGATCGACCACATTCTGATCGCGATGCCGGCCGGCCGCGAGGAAGAGGCGCGGACATTTTATACCGGCGTTCTCGGACTGACGGAAAAGATCAAGCCGGCGGAAGTCGCCGCGCGCGGCGGGTGCTGGTTTGAAGTCGGCACCAAATCCGATGCCACGCAGGTTCATCTCGGCGTCGAGAAGAACTTCATACCGGCCCGCAAGGCGCATCCGGCCTTCATCGTCGAGGATCTCGCCGGCATGATCGGAAAGGCCGTCGCGGGCGGCTACACCGTCACCGCCGACGTGCCGCTGCCCGGCTGCGACCGCCGCCATGTCCACGATCCATTCGGCAATCGTATTGAACTGATCGAGCCGCACGCGCGCGCATAATCTCACGCAAACACGGTGCCTACGGCGGGCAGATGTAAGCTCCGGCCGGTCCCTTGAAGCAGCCGACCGATTCCGGCAGCAGCAGTTTCGGCAGATAGAGCACCACATCGGGAAACAGAGCGGTCGCGGCAATCACGACAAAGAACACGACATAAATCGGCAGCGACGCATACATGGCGCGTGAGAACGGCACACCGACGAATTTCGATGCCACCAACAGCGACAGCCCATAAGGCGGCGTGATCAACCCAAATACCAGGGTCGTAATCAGGACCACGCCCATGTGCAGCGGCTTGATGTCGCCGAGTTCGTTGAGCTTGAGCACGATCGGCATGAAAATGATGATCGCCGGCACCGCATCCATGAAATCGCCGATGACAATAAACACCAGCACCAGCAGCAGCATGATGATACGGCCGTCCGTACCGGCGTAAAGCTCGATCCAGCCCGAAATGATGTCGGGACCGCGCAGGTAAGCTAGCATCCAGCCGAATGCCGACGCCGCCGCGACCAGCGCGAGCGGGATCGCATAGAGTAGCCCGGTATAGACGAAGTCGCGCGGCAGATACCGGATGTGACGGGGCGCCAGAAACGGCACCAGTATGAAAAGTATATACACCGACGCGACCATGCCGGCCTCGGTCGGCGTGAACCAGCCGGTCAGAATGCCGCCCATGATGATGAGCGGAATCATCATCGGCAGAACCGAACCCTTCGCTGCCAGGTACAGTTCGCACATCGACGCGCGCGGCTTTCTGAGGCCGACCGGCCCGAAGAAGTGCGAGTAGATCATCAGCCCGATGCCGATCATAACTCCCGGTGCGACGCCGGCCAAAAACAACCCGCCGATAGAAACGTTGCCGGTGGCGCCGTAAACCACCGCCATGATGCTCGGCGGAATCAGGTTCGCCATGGTCGAGGCGCAGGCGATCAGGGCTGCCGTGAAGGCGCGGTCATAGCCTTCCCTGGTCATCTCCGGCGCGACCGTGCGGCTCAGGACCGCGACGTCGGCCGTCGAGGAGCCGGAAATACCGGCGAAGAACATGCTGAACAGCGTGACGACTTGCGCGAGGCCGCCGCGCAGATGTCCGACCATAGCCTGCGCCAGCCGGATCATCCGGTTAGTGACATTGGCTGAGGTCATCAATTCGCCGACCAGCAGGAAGAACGGCACCGCCAGAAGAATTTCAGTGTCGATGCCGTGAAACATCTGGCCGATCATCGACTGGATGCTGATCGGAGTCATCATGCAGGCGGTGAGCACGCCCGCCATCAGAGCGAAAGCCACCGGCACGCCCATGTAGCCGAAGATCAGAAACAGGGCCGTCATTGTCAAAAGGATGAAGCCGTGGCTCATTTCACGATCTCGACCAGTTCTTCGGAATCTTCCGGACCTTCAAAGCCGTTGCGCCAGCCATTGACCAGTTGCTCGATGACGAACAGCACGATCAGCGCGCCCGCGACCGGCACGCTCGCGGTGTAGGTCGTCAGCGGGATCAGCGACGGCGCGCGAAAGCTGCCCATGTCGTTGAGGGCGTTCTGTATGCCGAACACCAGCATGCAAAGCGCGACCGCCAGAACGACCAGGCGATTGGTCACTTCCATGAAGGTGCGTTTCGGCCCGCGCATGACTTTGGTGATCTCGACCAGGTTGAGATGATCGAGCCGGCGCGTCGCCGTCGCCATGCCGATAAAAATGCCCCAGCCGAAAAAGCCCGTGGTCACCAGTTGAAGCCATAGGAACGGCACGCCGAGTTGACGGGTCAGCACATCGAGAAACACCGACGTGGTAAAGCCCGCAATCGAAACGCCGCAGAGAATCATCAGAACATGTTCGAGAGGATCAAGCGCCCGCCATTTCAGATGGCGATGGCGCGCAATCACGAGTGGCGGCTTGTCCACGGCTCATTCCCCAAGGCGTCGGTCTGTTTTCTGCACAAAGATGCAATGGGGGGTCGCGTTTTTCACACCACCCCCCAAAGCCCGCCTAATGCCGGATCATTTCACCGCGCGGACGAGTTCGAGTAGCTTGACCGCGTGCGGACCGAGCTTCCGGGAGATATCGTCCTGGATCGGCTTGGCGTCGGCCATGAAGCCGGACTTGTCGACGCTCTCGTTAATGCTGACGCCCATCTTCTTGAGCTTGGTGGCCGAGTCCGCTTCGAGCTGGAGCGCCTTGGCAGGCTCGTTCTTCGCGACTTCGTCGGCTGCAGCTTCCACCCACTTCTTCTGCTCCGGCGAGAAACTGTTCCAGGCCTTGTCGGACACCCAGATGCAATTGTTGTTGGCTTCGTGTTCGGTGATCGAAAGCACCGGCGCCACTTCGTAATGCTTGTTGGCCATGTAGACGTTGACGCCGTTCTCCGCGATCTCCACGACGCCGGTCTGCAATGAGGTGTAGACCTCGCCGAACGGCATATGCACCGTCTGGGCGCCGTAAGCCGGGAAATGCGTATCCTCCGTCATGGTCGCCTGCACGCGAATCTTTTTGCCTTTGACGTCGGCGACCGAGTTGATCGGCTTCTTGGAATACATGTTGCGCAGACCCATGGTCAAAAGACCGAGCACATGCGCGCCCTGGACCGAGTCGGCGATCATCGCCTTGAATTCTGTCGTCACGGCCGGATCGGCCAGCACATGCGCCAGATGCTCTTTATCGCGAAAGATGAAGTGCTCCGAGAATACGCCGGCCTGCGGCGCCACCGATGCCGCATTGGCGGTCGATGTGATGATGAAGTCGATGTCGCCGGTACGCACCTTCTGGAGCATGACCGGCTCCTGACCGAGCTGGGCATTGGGGAATTGGTCGATGCCCATCGTGCCTTTGCTCAATTCCATGAGCTTGGCGTTGAACATGTCGCCGGCAATACCGTAAGCGGTCGAGTGCGGCTGGTCGTAACCGAAGGTGTATTTTTTCTGGGCGCTGGCGCTGGTGACCGTGGCGAATGTCATGGCGAGCGCCATGACGCAGGCAAGCCCGCTCGCGGACGCAATCCGAGTGGCGTTCCTCATGGGGTATCCCCTCCCTGTGTCGTTTTCTTTGTACCGACGTACTTATGCGTAGCGACGTACTTATAGCGTGCTTTTAGTCCGCACTTGGGGTCAGTTATAGTACGATATGATGACTATCGGCAACCGGCATGCGCCGGTTTGACGAAACGAGCAGGTCGGTGAAAATCGTTCGGCTCAGCGCGGCAAATAGGTCGCGACATCGAAATCGAAGTCGTCGTCCGGGCCGGCTTTATAGGCCGTGCGCGCGGTTTCGCGCCACGCTGCGCCGTCGATCGGCGGAAACATCGCGTCGCCCGCAGGACTGGCGTGAACATGGGTGATTTCCAGCCGGTCGGCTTTCGACATCAGACGGTCAAAAACATCGCCGCCGCCGATCACCATGATTTCGTCGATGCCGCGGCGCTTGGCGTCCTCACTCGCGTAACTGAGCGCCGCATCCATGCTGGTGGCGAGCACCGCGCCCGGAGCGACCAGACTGAGATCGCGGGTCAATACGATGTTGGTGCGGTCCTTGAGCGCCTTGCCCATGGACTCATAAGTCTTGCGACCCATCACCACCGGCTTGTTGATCGTGACGCGACGAAAATGCTGGAGATCGGACTTGAGCCGCCACGGCAACTGACCATCCCGGCCGATCACATTATTCTCGCCGATCGCGGCCACCAGCACGATCTTCATGTATCCGCATCCCGCTTCGCGAAAGCCTGTAATGCAGGCCCGCTCAATCGGCAGATTTTCCATTCGTCCATCACCTGGGCGCCGATCGACTTGTAGAACGCGATCGACGGCGCATTCCAGTCCAGCACCGCCCATTCGCAGCGGGCCCAGCCTTCCGCTACGCAACGCTGCGCCAGTTGCATCATGAGTGCCTTGCCGAGACCGCGTCCGCGAAACGCCGGACGCACGAATACGTCTTCAAGATAAATGCCGTGGCGGCCGCGGAAGGTCGAAAAATTCAGAAACCAGACAGCGCAGCCGGCCGCCTGCCCGTCCCACTCGGCAATGTCGCAGAACAGCCGCGGCTTATCGGCAAACAACGCAGCGGCGATCATGTCCGGCGTGGCATCGACCGCGTCGGAGAGCTTCTCGTATTCCGCCAGTTCACACAACAGATCGAAAATCAGCGCACTGTCGTCCGGCCGCGCGGGGCGGATCGTGATACGTGCGTCGCTCATACCGCCACTCATACCGCCACTTGCGCCTTGATGTGCGGATGGGGGTCGTAATTCTCGACCGCGAAATCCTCATAGCGGAACGCGAAAATATCCTTCACGTCGGGATTGATGCGGATCGTCGGCATCGCCTTCGGCGCGCGCGACAATTGCAATTCGGCTTGCTCGACATGATTGAGATAAAGATGCACGTCTCCGAAACTGTGAACGAAGTCCCCGGGCCGGTAGCCCGTCACCTGCGCCACCATCAGCGTCAGCAAGGCATAAGACGCGATATTGAACGGCACGCCGAGAAACACGTCGGCCGAGCGCTGATAGAGCTGGCACGATAGCCTTCCCTCGGCGACATAGAACTGAAACAGACAATGGCACGGCGGCAGCGCCATCTTGTCGACGTCGGCCGGGTTCCAGGCGGTAACAATGAGGCGGCGCGAGTCCGGATTACGTTTGATCGCCGCGAGCACGTTGGAAATCTGGTCGATGGTCTGGCCGTCCCTGGCCGGCCACGACCGCCACTGGTGCCCGTAGACCGGACCGAGGTCGCCGCGCTCGTCGGCCCATTCGTCCCAGATCCGCACGCCGTGATCGTTGAGGTACTTGATATTGGTATCGCCGGCCAGGAACCAAAGAAGTTCATGAACGATCGACTTCAGGTGCAGCTTCTTGGTGGTCAGCAGCGGAAATCCGGCGGCGAGATCGAAACGCATCTGATAGCCGAACACCGAGCGCGTGCCGGTGCCGGTGCGGTCGTGCTTTTCCGCGCCATGGCGCAGGATGTGATCCATCAGATCGAGGTATTGCCGCATGGCCTGATCCCAACGGTAACAAGGGGTAAAAGACTCATGGCAACATGGTCAACAATACCGCCCCGGGCAACCTGCCGACACCGGCTTATCAACGGTCGCCGAACGAGCAACTTGGGCCATTTTGGGGAAAAACCCGCGAAAAACGCCTTCTGGAGCGGTAAAAATCGCCCCGTTAACACCTGCTTAAGCACTCCGGAACGAGATTAAGGAGCCATTAACCAGGCTGATTCGGCTCGGACGGCATTCGCCACGCCGCCGTTTGGAAACGCCTTGAAATTCCTCGAAAAATTCCGCGACGCCATGCCCGATCTCGGATCCCCCCGGTCACAGCCACGTGGTGGCATCCCGGCGCCCCGCAGCCGACGCATCCAGTTGGACGAGGATCTCTTTTTAAACGAGCCCGTCCCCCGGGGTAGCAATCGCCGCGATCCCGCCGTCGGCGACGCACGATGCCCCTCCATCGATCAGGATGGACGGCAGTGGCCGACTCTCGGACCCTTGCCGCAGGCCACGGCCATCGCTCTTGAGAGTAAGGTCGCCGATCAAACGCAAGAACTCGCGTTGCGTTCGTCGCAGCTGACCGAATTGCGCGATCAGCACAATCGCCAGACCGCCGAACTGGAAATTGCCTACAATGAGATCAACCGCCTCGACGCGGCGATCATCGCGCTACAGGATGCCGCGAAGCGCGAGGCCGCGGCTGCCACCGACCGGAAACTGTCGCTCATTTCTCTGGAACAGGAAAACGCCCGGTTACGCGCCAGGTTCGATGCGACACTCGGAGAACTAACCGAGAGCACGAACCGGCTGCTGGCGGTCGAAAGCGCCTTCAATGACCGGGAGACGGTTATTTCCACGGCGTTTGAAGACGTCGACCTGTTGAATGCAAAATTGCAAGCGCAGTCGGTCGAGATCGAACGCCAAGCAGCCGCGTTTGAAGTCGCCGAGCAACGCCACGGTCAGGAGATCAACCGGCTGAAAGCGATGACCGACGATCAGGCGAGAAAGCTCGGCGCGCTGTATTGCGATCAAAGCGCTCAACACAAGGCGCGCGAGAAGCTGGCCAAACGCTGCGAGGAGCTTTCAAATACCGCCGCCGAACTGGAAGATGCCCAGCGAAAACTTGCCGCCCATGCCGAGCACACCGCCTTTCTCGAGATCGTTCTGCGCGTCGAGCGCGACACCTCGGAAGCGACCATCGGCCAACTGACTGATGAACTCGCCCAGCAGCGCATGGAGCGGATCGCCGCGGATGAAGCGTCGCGGGCCATGCGCGTGCAAATCGCCGCCCTCCTCCTGCAACTGATGGAGCGCCGGCAGTTGTCGCTGGTCGCCGCCGGCGATGTCCTCCCGCCGCCCGCACAAGCCGCGGCTTAAAGCGCCGCTTAACGGCCGGACGGTCATGTGCGGCAGCGACAAGAAATAGATCGCGCTTAGTTTTCCGACTCGACGAAAACCTCCTCGCGCCGTTTGCGGATCATCGGCAACGCCGCGATCGTCAGCAGGATGACGGCGAGCAAGATCAGCCCGCCCGAAATCGGCCGGGTCACAAAGACCGTGGCGTCGC
This sequence comes from Hyphomicrobiales bacterium, assembly GCA_041691675.1. Lineage (GTDB taxonomy): Bacteria > Pseudomonadota > Alphaproteobacteria > Rhizobiales > Xanthobacteraceae > Pseudolabrys. Next base: position 62,512 of record JBEPUC010000016.1, read on the forward strand.
CGCGTGCGATCAGCATCGCGCCGCGCAGGTTTTCTTCCATCAGCGGCCCCAGCACGAAAGCCAGCACCAGCGGCGCCGGCTCGAAGTCGTGCTTGATGAGCCAATAACCGAACAGGCCGAAGAGCGCCGCGATCAGCATGTCGGAAGGCGCACTGTTGATCGAATAAATGCCGATACAACAGAAAACGATGATCGACGGAAACAGAAGACGGTACGGCACCCGCAACAGGCTCACCCACACGCCGACCAGCGGCAGGTTGATGATGACGAGCATGAGGTTGCCGAGCCACATCGAGGCGATCATGCCCCAGAACAGTTCGGGTTGTTTGGTCATGACCTCGGGGCCCGGCACGATGCCGTGGATCGTCATCGCGCCGACCATCAGCGCCATGACGGCGTTGGGCGGAATTCCGAGTGTCAGCAGCGGAATGAACGAGGTCTGCGCCGCCGCGTTGTTGGCGGCCTCCGGCGCCGCCACGCCTTCGATCGCGCCGCGACCGAACCGCTCGGGACGTTTGGAGATGCGCTTCTCCAACGTATAGGCCGCAAACGACGACACCACCGCGCCGCCGCCCGGCAAAATGCCCAGCAGCGAGCCAACCACCGTGCCGCGAATGACCGGGCCCGTGGCATCCTTGATGTCCTGGCGCGTCGGCATCAATCCGGAAATCTTGGCGTGCAGAACCTCGCGACTTTCGGCCGACATTTCCAGGTTGCGGATGATCTCCGCGAAACCGAACAATCCCATCGCGATATTGGTGAAGCCGATGCCGTCTGACAGTTCGGGAAGGCCGAAATTCATGCGGCCCGCGCCGGTTTCGAGATCGGAGCCGATCATCGACAACAGCAGGCCCGTGAGCACCATGGCGATCGACTTCACGACCGAACCATGCGCCAGCACGACCGCGAAGATCAGGCCGAGCAGCATCAGGGCGAAATATTCCGCCGGCCCGAAATGAAGTGCGAGGGCGGTCAGCGGCGGCCCGAGTGCGGCGACCAGGACCGTTGCCACGCAACCGGCGAAGAACGAACCGAGCGCGGCAATGGACAGCGCCGCGCCGGCGCGGCCCTGCCGCGCCATCTGATGTCCGTCGAGACAGGTCACGACCGACGTCGCCTCGCCCGGGATATTCACGAGAATTGAGGTGGTCGAGCCGCCATATTGCGCACCGTAATAAATGCCGGCGAGCATGATGAGCGCGCCGACCGGCGGCAAACCGAATGTGATCGGCAGCAGCATGGCGACCGTCGCCACGGTGCCGATGCCCGGCAGCACGCCGACCAGCGTACCGACCAGCGCGCCGAGCAGACAGAAGCCTATGTTGGTGGGGGTCCCGGCGACAGAAAAGCCGAGCGCGAGATTGGACAGGAGATCGGACATGGTTTTGCTACACGCTCAGAATTGGGGCCAGAGCGGAAACGGAAGCTGAAGCAGATAGCTGAACACCACGACGCAGAACGCGGTCATCGCCGCCGCAGCGAGCAGGCTTTCCAAAATCCGGAATTCTTTCGATCCGAAGATGGAAATCATGAAGCTGAGGAAGGTCGCAGGAACCATCCCGAGCCCCGGGAATCGGATCGGCACGCCGAACGGATCAATCGAGGCACCGCGAATGAGCAGCGCGAAGGCGACGATGGCCAGCAGCACATAGAACGGCCCGCGTATTGCGAAGCTCTCGACCGGCGGACCGGCGACGATCAAGCCGGTCGCCGTGATCACGACGCCGACGGCCATCAGCAGGCCCGCAAACATGCGCGGTGCTGTGCCGGGACCGAACGAAAAGCCCTCTTGGCCGGGAAGATCGGCCGATGCCCAGATCGCCACGCCAGCGGTAATGACGAGCGCCAGCCCGCCGTAGAAATTGCGCGGCCCGCGAATTCTGGACCGCAATCCAGCATTCGCCGGGCCCGGATTCGCCCCGCTGTCCATTCGTCGCCCTAGACTTTAGTTGTAGATCGCTGCGCTAAGATACTGGTATCTAGCACGATCTCGGGCGCCCATGCCAGTTCAAAGCCAGCCGCTCAGGCCGAATAGACCGCCCGCGGCGAACAGCCACAGCGGATTGAGGCGGGTGAACGACACGACTGCCACCGTCGCTGCCGTCACCCCGGCGGCATAGATGTTCTTGTCGGCGGCGCGCGCCAATACGAAGGCGCTCGCTGCGATCAGCCCAAGCGACACCGGCACCAGCCCGGCCTGAACCGCAACGCGCCACGGCGCATCCTTGAAGCGGTCCCACGCGCGCGCGGCGAAAAACGACAACAGGCATGTCGGCCCGCACATCGCCACGGTGGCGACGGCGGCCCCGAGCAATCCGGCGACGTGATAGCCGATCAGCGTGACGATGATCACGTTCGGTCCCGGCGACAATTGGGCGATGGCGAAACTGTCGGCGAACTGACGGTCGTTCATCCAGTGCATCACATCGACCGCGATGCGATGCATCTCGGGGATTGCGGCGTTGGCGCCGCCGACCGCGAACAGCGATAGCGTCGCGAAATAGACGAACATCGTGACCAGCGGATTGTCGTTCATGGCTCGCCGGCCTCGCGCGCCTTATGCGGCGCGTCCTTGATCGCGGCTTTGACGGGCATGAACCAGGCGAGCGCAACCGCCAGCGGCGCCAGCACCACAAACACATAGGGCAATGGCCAGCGCATAATGGCCACGCCCACAAAAGCCAGGATCGCGATTGCCGGCGCCCAATTCCAACGCTTCGTGAAAAGCGGCATGGTCATCCTGGCAACGACGGTGATAAAAAGTCCGGCCGCCGCCGCGGTGACGCCCGACAGGATGCGCCCGAGGATTTCCAGGTCGCCGAACTCTGCATAGAGAAACCCCAACACCATCGCGATCAGAAGCGGCGGCGCCATCAGCCCGGCAAGTGCCATCGCCGCGCCGGCCGCGCCGCCAAAGCGCGAGCCGAAGACGACCGAAAAATTCACCACGTTCGGTCCGGGCAGAAACTGCGCCAGCGCGAAGGCCTCGTTGAATTCCTCGGTGGTCATCCAGCGCTTCTGCTCGACGATCATGCGCCGTGCCCACGGCAGCGCCCCGCCGAAGCTGGATAGCGAGACGAGCATAAAGCTGGCGAACAATTCGGAAAGCGATGGCAGGCCCGGGCGGGGCGCGGAGCGGTCGGTCGATAATTCTTCGGGCATGGTCGCGCTTTATGAGGACATGGACTCAAAGGTAGCCCGAGAATTAGCGCTCCGCCGGATGCGCCGCTAGCGGGGGGTCTCGCGGCGCGCCCGGTGGCGCTGGCCACGCCTGCTGTCATCTGACATCGTTGCCGTTCGCGACAACGACACGCGGGAAACGCCGATGGATATTCTGGTCAATATCGATGTCGACGATCTCGCCAAGGCCGTCGCCTTCTACGAGACCGTGGCAGCGCTGCGCGTCGGCCGGCGGTTCGGACCGCATGGGGTGGAGATGCTGGGCGCGTCGTCGCCGATCTATATTCTGGTCAAACAAGAAGGCACGGCAGCCTCGGTAGCCTCAAACGACAGGCGCCGCTATTCGCGGCACTGGACGCCGGTGCACCTCGATTTCGTCGTGGCCGATGTCGATGCGGCAGTCGGCCTCGCCTTGAATGCGGGAGCGACGCTGGAAGGCGAAATCGAAACCCGGCGCTGGGGCCGCATCGCGCACATGGCCGACCCGTTCGGCCATGGCATCTGCTTCCTGCAATTCCTCAATGCCGGCTACGACGAAATCGCCGACAAGCCGTGACGGGCCACGCCTTACAAACAAAATCCCGCCGCAACAGATGCGGCGGGATTTCAATCTACGATCAGTCAATCCGACCGCGCTACTGGATCGACAGGTTGGCGGCGTGAACCACCTTTTCCCACTTGGCCGTCTCGTTGACGAGAAACTTGCCGAAGTCGGCGGACGAGCCCGGAGCCGGAATGCCGCCGAGCTCCTTGAGCTTGGCCTGCATCGCGGGGTCTTGAAGCGCCAGGTTGATCTCCTTGTTCAGCACATCGACGATTGCTTTCGGCGTGCCGTGCGGAACGCCGAAACCGAAGAACGCGCTCGCCTCATAACCCGGCACGGTCTCGGCGACGGTCGGCACATCCGGCAGTTCCGGCGAGCGCTTCAACGTCGTCACCGCGAGCGCGCGCAGCTTGCCGGCGCGGATGTGGCCGATCGACGACGGCAGATTGTCGAACGTCACCTGCACCTGGCCGCCAAGCAGATCGGTGAGCATCGGCGCCGAGCCCTTGTATGGAACATGCGTCAATTTCAGGCCGGTCATCATCTTGAATAATTCGCCCGACATGTGAATCGAAGTGCCGTTACCGGACGAAGCGACATTGACCTTGTCCGGATTGGCTTTGGCGTAGGCGATGAATTCGGCTACCGTATTGGCCGGCACCTGCGGATTGACTTCCATCACATTCGGCACCTGGATGACATTGGCCACCGGGTCGATGTCCTTGAGGAAGTTGAAGTTGAGTTTCTTGTAGAGCGTCGCGTTGATCGTGTTGGCCGGATTGACCAGCAGCATCGTGTAACCGTCGGGCGCGGCCTTGGCGACCACTTCGGTGCCGATGTTATTTCCGGCGCCGGGGCGGTTCTCGACGATGAACTGCTGACCGAGTTTGGAAGACAGCCAATTGCCGATCACGCGGGCGACGATGTCGGTCGATCCACCGGCTGGATAACCGACGATGATGTGCACCGGCCGCGTCGGATAATCGGCCGCGCTCGCGGTGGTCGCTGTCGTCAGTGTCGTACCTGCAAGCGCCAGAGCACTGGCCAGCAGAGCGGCAATCCGTTTCATAAAGTTTTCTCCCCATTGGCGGCGGCTGCAATGGCCGCGCCTTGTTTTGTTTTCGAGCGCATGCGCATGCACCCGGAACCGTTGCTCGCGTTAAACGCGAATTACATTTACGGGAAATAATTTTGATGTTCAAGGCGACGCTGCCGCGCCGGAACGATCCGGCGCGGCAGGTTGGCGTGTCGATCAGTTCGCCGGTGGCGGGGGCGGCGCGTTGCCGGGTGCGCCATCAGGCGGCGGCGGGCCACGATCCGCCGGTCCATGCGGCGGCGGGCCATGGCGCGGATGCGGCGGTTTCGGCGGACCGAAGCCCTGCGTGCGGCCATCGGCATGGACCACAAGCTGGGCATGCATGACGCCGCGATCGAAGCGTCCCTGCACCGTGATGGCTTCGCCTTTATCGACAACATGGCCGCGGTCGCCTTGCGGTCCGGTGTCTACCAGGGCGCGGCCGCTGTCGTCCTGCACGATGAATTTGTTGCCGAAGATTTCCGCGACGTTGCCTTTGAATGCAGTTGTCGTGTCGGGTTTCAACTGGCCGATAGCGCTCGGCTGCAACAGCATCACTTGCTGCGGTTGCCAACGATGCATCAGCCTGGCGCCGGCAATGCCGCCGAACGCACCAAGGCCGAGGACGGCAATCAAAACGCCGGCGCCAATGGCGTAGCGTGAGCGCGGCCGACGCGGCGGCGTATTTGCGTTCGGCGATAGCGTTGTCTGGTCTGTCATGGTCATCTCCTTTGTGGCTACGATGACCGCGAACTTACGCATCGCCGCGAAACCTACCCTGAACCGAACGGTTCAGCTTGAGTTAAGCTTGGGCCGATAGGAATTCCCGATGAAAATTCTGCTGGTCGAGGACGACCAAATGCTGGCAAACGAAATTGCCGCCGCCCTGCGCGCGGAGAATTTCGTCGTCGATATTGCCGCCAATGGTGAGGACGGCCAGCATCTCGGCGACACGGAATCCTACGATGCGGCTGTGCTCGACCTCGGACTGCCTAAGGTGCCCGGCGCGACGGTCTTGCGCGCGTGGCGCAAGAACGGACGGCACTTGCCGGTACTCATCCTGACTGCGCGTGACGGCTGGACCGAAAAGGTCGACGGCTTCAAGGCCGGCGCCGACGATTACCTCACCAAACCGTTCCGGGTCGAGGAGTTGATCATGCGCTTGCGCGCCCTGGTGCGGCGCTCGGCCGGGTTTGCGGATACCAGCATCCTGTGCGGGCCGTTGACGTTCGTGGCGCAGACCGGCGTCTTTGAACTTGACGGGCTGCCGCTCAAGCTCACTGCGTTGGAATGGCGCGTGCTAGAATGTCTGATCCTGCGGAAAGATACCGTGGTCGAGCGGACGGAGTTGACCGAAAAAATTTACGAAGGCGACGCGGGCACCGATTCCAATTCGCTCGAAGTCATCGTTGCACGACTGCGCCGCAAGATCGGCCGCAACATGATCGCGACCGTGCGCGGCCGCGGCTATTCGTTGACCCAAGGCGGCGCGTGATGTTGCGCAATGCGTCTCTCGGCCGGCGTCTGCTGCTCGGAGCGGCGGTGTTTATCACGCTGGCATTGATCGTCGCGACAATCATCATCGGATTTATTCTTCATCGCTTCATTCAAGGCCAGATCGACCAGCGGCTCGACAGCCAGATTGTGTTTCTGGCTTCGCAACTTCATATCGAGGACGGCCGTCTCAGCCTTGCCGGCGGCGCCGACGGTCCCCCGTTCGACCGGCCCGGACGCGGCTGGTATTGGCAGATCACCGGGCCGTCCAATACGCTGCGCTCCCAGGCGCTGCTGGGGAGCGATCTCGTTCTGCCCGATATGCCGGCACGGCCGCCGCGCCGGCCGCCACCACCGCCGCATGGCGATGCTGAAAACCGCCCGCCGGAGAACGCGCCGCGTCCGGCCGACGGTCCCGGCCCCGATCGCAAGCCGGTGCATTTCCGTATTCAGCATCTCGATCTAATGGGCGTGCCGGTGACGATTGCCGCCTCGGCGCCGCGCGCAGCGGTGGTCGGCCCGCTACGCAGCGCGATACTCACTCTCGGCCTGGCGCTCGCGGCGTTGGGGGTGGCGCTGGTCCTCGCCATGCTGCTTCAGGTGCGGCTCGGTCTGCGCCCGCTCGAACGATTGCGGGAAAGCATTGCCGACGTGCGCCGCGGCCACATTGACAGGGTTCCGGAAGACCAACCGATGGAGGTGCGTCCGGTCGTTGCCGAACTCAATGCCCTGCTCGTGCAAAATGCCGCCAATCTCGAACGCGCGCGCGCCCATGTCGCCAACCTCGCGCACGGCCTGAAGACGCCGCTGGCGACACTGGCCATCGCGGTATCCGATCGCAAACGTGATGTGGGTAGTGAGGCGCGGGTCGCCGAATTGCAGGCGCTGGTCGGCTTGATGGAGCGCCGGATCCGTCACCATCTCGGGCGCGCCCGCAGCGCCGCGCTCAGCGGTCCGGTGCGCGCGCAGACCGTGGTGGGTCCTCGCCTCGCCGACCTCGGCGATGTGCTCGGAAGGATTCATGCGGGCAAGTCGATCGCTTTCGTCCTGAACGTTTCGCCCACGCTCGCGGTCGCCTGCGAACAGCAGGACTTCGACGAGATGGCCGGCAACCTGATGGAGAATGCATTCAAGTGGGCGCACGGCAAGGTTCGCGTCGGCGCCGCGCCGGATGGCGAGAAGAACGTCGTTCTGACCATTGAGGACGACGGCCCTGGCCTGCGGCCGGACCAGATCGCACAGGCGGTGCGCGCCGGCGCGCGGCTCGATGAAAGCGAGCCGGGTTTCGGCTTCGGGCTCTCGATCGCGCGGAACTCGCCGAACTTTACGGCGGCGCGCTCGAACTGATGCCCTCGGATATCGGCGGCCTGCGCGCGACGCTGCATTTGCCGTCAGCGGCGGGGTGACGACCGCGGCGGCGGCCATTTTTAGGAATTTTCCCCCAGGAAACGACCTCCGCGCCCCTTCTTTCGTCAACCATTAGGCCCTATATTGATCGGTGCCGGGGCAACCCGGCTATGGCGATAAACGGACGTCGTAATAAACCTTTCGGACCCGGGGGCAGTACCCGGCGCCTCCACCAAAGCCCGCTCTGGGCAGCCCTGAAACGGGCTTCGGCGGGGGCGAAATAGGATCGACGAGGGCGTAAAGGACGAACTTTTGCTCGGCATGGTTCCGCCGTTATCGGGCCAAATCGTAGTTGCAAATGACAACTATGCTCCGGTTGCTCAGGCCGCGTAAGCGGTTTGAAAAACCAAGTCTGAAGTCCTGACGGGTTAAGCTCCGTCAGGCGGGGTTCGGAGGCACCTGGCAACAGAAGCCTCCACTTTCATTTCAGGACTCCCGCTTTCAGTCGTCGGTGCGCGATCTTTTCCCGCCGCCGGGTCCCACTTTCGAGGATCATGCGCTAGCATGCGCAAGAACCGACTCTTCCCCACCGCAGGATGCGAATGGCCGACCATATCCGCTACGATCTTCTGACCCAGCAAGCCCTGCGCGGCGTGGTCCGCAACGTCCTCGCCGATGCCGCCAAAAAGGGGCTGCCGGGCGAACACCATTTCTACATTTCGTTCGATACCGGCGCCGACGGCGTCCGGCTGTCGGACCGGCTGCGCGCGCAGTACCCGAAGGAAATGACCGTCATTCTCCAGCACCAGTTCTGGGATCTGGCGGTGAACGAGCACGGCTTCGAGGTCGGCATGTCGTTCGGCGGCATTCCGGAAAAACTCGCCATTCCATTTGACGCGATCACCGGCTTCTTCGATCCGTCGGTGCAGTTCGGCCTGCAATTCGAGGAAATAGCCGAAGGCGATGCGAAGTCCGACACGCAAAAGCCGGCCGGTAAAAAGGCCGACACCCGGAAAAGCGGATTGACCTCGGTGACGACTTTGCCCACGGCCAAGACGGACGAAGCCGCCTCCGGCAAAAAATCCGACAAGAAATCCGAAGCGGGTCCATCCGCGGTGCCGCCCGTGCCTGCGCCCGTACCGGCACCCTCGCCGCTCGTGCCGGTCAATGCTGGCGACACGGACGAACCCGATCCCGACAAGCCTTCCGGCGGCGGCGAAGTCGTCCGCCTCGACCGCTTCCGCAAGAAGTAGCGGCGGCGCTCTCCTTATTCGTAGGGGCTCATCAGATGGCCTGGCTTGAGCCTGTATCGCTTGCCGGCAAGCATGTGCGGCTTGAACCGCTGTCGCACGACCATCGCGCGGGCCTCGCCGATGCCGTCAAGGACGGCGAACTCTGGCGCCTCTGGTACACCGCGATCCCGTCGCCCGACGGCATGACGAAGGAGATCGACCGGAGACTGTCCCTCCAAACGACGGGCTCCATGCTGCCTTTCACGGTTTTCGATGCGGCCGGCGCCATCGCCGGCATGACGACCTACATGAATCTCGATGCCGCCAACCGGCGCGTGGAAATCGGTTCGACCTGGTATGCGCAACGCGTGCAACGCACGGGTCTGAATACGGAATGCAAGCTGCTTCTCCTGACCCACGCGTTCGAGCGGCTCGACTGTATCGCCGTCGAGTTCCGTACGCATTTTTTCAATCGCAGGAGCCGGCAGGGAATCGAGCGGCTCGGCGCAAAGCTCGATGGCATTCTGCGCAATCATCAGATCGGACATAATGGCACGCTGCGCGATACGGTGGTCTACAGCATCATCGCCGGCGAGTGGCCGACCGTGAAGCAGCATCTTTCCTCCAGTCTGGAGCGCCATTCCGGCTGACGAAGGTGCGCTTTCGACGACGCGTCTTGTTCTCTGACCCAGGCGGCTTAAATTGATCGGCGAGCCGCAAAAGTGCGCGGCGTTGGAGTTGTCATGGCAAAACCCTCGTCGCCACCCACCGAGAAAACCCGCAGCGAAAGCGACTCCTTCGGTGCGCTCGATATCGCCGGCGACAAATTATGGGGTGCGCAAACCGAGCGCTCGCTGCGTAACTTCCGGATCGGCACCGAGCACATGCCGATCGAACTCATCCACGCGCTTGGACTGATCAAGCGCGCCGCGGCGGAGGTCAACCGCGACCTCGGCAGCCTCGACAAGAAGCGCGCGGCGGCCATCGTCGCGGTGGCGCAGGACATCGCCGACGGCAAGCTCGACGAACATTTCCCATTGTCGGTCTGGCAGACCGGCTCCGGCACGCAATCCAACATGAACGTCAACGAGGTGATCGCCAACGTCGCCAACGTTGCGCTCGGCGGCGAACTCGGCGCGAAAAAGCCGATCCACCCGAACGATCACGTCAATATGAGCCAATCGTCGAACGACTCGGTGCCGACCGCCATGCATATCGCCGCGGCGATGCGGATGGAGCGCCATCTGCTGCCGGCGCTGACGCGAATGCACGCTGCGCTCGACAAAAAGGCGAAGAAGTTTGCGCAGATCGTCAAGATCGGCCGCACCCACACAATGGATGCGACACCCGTGACGCTCGGCCAGGAATTCTCCGGCTATGCCGCGCAGGTCAAGTCGTCGATCGCCCGCCTCAAGCTGGCGCAGCGCGAGCTTTATCCGCTGGCGCAAGGCGGCACTGCCGTCGGCACCGGTCTGAATGCAAAGCCGCAATTCGCCAAGGCGTTCGCCAAACGGATCGCCACGCTGACAAAGATGCCATTCGTCAGTGCGCCCAACAAGTTCGAGCACATGGCCGGCCACGATGCCTATGTTTTCGCGCACGGCGCCATCAATGCCGCCGCCACCGCGCTGTTCAAGATCGCCAACGACATTCGTCTGCTCGGCTCCGGGCCGCGCTCGGGACTCGGCGAACTGATCCTGCCCTCCAATGAGGCCGGCTCATCGATCATGCCGGGCAAGGTCAATCCGACGCAGAGTGAGGCACTCACGATGGTGTGCTGCCAGGTGTTCGGCAACAACACGTCGATAACGGTCGCCGGCAGCCAGGGCCATTTCG
>JBEPUC010000017.1:0-66535 GCA_041691675.1 Hyphomicrobiales bacterium
CGCCCGCGGCTCAACCGCCAGCCGCGCCGCGCCCGGCCGCGCCTGCGGCGCGCCCCGCAGCACCGCCTCCCCCGGCAGCCCATCCCCCAGCGCCGCCACGCTCCGCCGCACCGCCGGCTGCGAAGCCTGAGGTGAAGGAGGCTCCGAAACCCGCGGCGAAGGAGGCCCCGAAACCTGCGGCGAAGGAAGCGCCAAAGGAAGCTCCTAAGCAGCCAGCAAAGGAAGCTCCAAAGCCGGCAACGCCTCCGGCCGCGCAGCGCGCACCCGACCAGAAACCGGCCGAGTCTAAACGGGACGAGCGTCGTGGCGGGGCCGAACGCAAAGGCCCCGACGGAGCCGATCGCAAGGGTGCGGCGCCCGCCAATCGCGGTGCGGACGACAACCGGAACGATCGCAAGAATGGATCTCCGGCCGCGCCGCCGCCTCCGGCGAGCGCTCAAAAACCGGCCGCGCCCAATGCGGCGCCCGCGCCAAACGCGCAGCAGCCAACGGCGCCGGGTGCGGCCCCGCCGTCGTCACCCGCTGCACGCGGCCCGCAGAACGCTGCACCGGCACCCGCCGCTGCGGTCGCTCCGCCGCCGCCGCCGACCAAGACCCAGAGCGCCGATCAGTTCATCCGCAAGCAGGGTGAAAAGCCGAGCGGCGGCCTGGAAGCCTTGCGCAAGGAGCGGCACGAAACCCGCCAGGGCAACGTCACCGTCATCACGGAAGGCAACCGCACCATCACCCGCGATGGCGACCGCAACATCATCCGGCATAACGAAGCCGATCGCTTCGCGGTCGGCGCCCGGAACGTCAAGGTCGATCGCCGCGGCAATGACACCGTCAGCATTGTTGTGCGGCCGAATGGCATCAACATCGTCTCGACCACCGACCGCGATGGTCATCTGTTGCGCCGGGTGCGGCGCAACCGCGATGGCCGAGAAATCGTCATTATCGACAACAGCTTTGCCGGCGCCCGGCGTGGCGACTACTTTATCGACGTGCAGCCGCCGCGTTACACCGGACCGCGCGAACGGTATATCCTCGACGCCGGCCGCGCCGACCGTGCCGCCGTCTATGGCATCTTCGTCGCACCGCCTATCGAACGTATCGAGCAGCGCTATACGCTCGACCAGGTGCGTTATAGCGAGCCGTTGCGGCAATATATGCCGCGCGTGGATCTCGACGTGAATTTCGAGACCGGCTCGTGGCAGTTGACGGCGAACCAGATCGACAACCTCGCGGGAATCGCCGCGGGCCTTAATCAAGCCATCAAAAAGAACCCGAGAGAAGTGTTCCTGATCGAAGGCCATACCGATCGCGTGGGCACGGTTGAGGACAACCTTTCACTGTCCGACCGGCGCGCCGAATCCGTGGCTGTCGCGCTGACCGAGCAATTCGGCGTGCCGCCGGAAAATCTGGTGACCCAGGGCTACGGCGAGCAATATCCGGTGGTCGACACAGATGGGCCCTCGCTTGAAAACCGGCGCGTCTCCGTGCGGCGCATCACACCGCTGATCGACCAGACCGCCAATCGCTAAGGCTTGAGGCTTCCGATAAAGACAGTCCCCGGAGCGATCCGGGGACTTTTTTTATGGCCTCGAGGTTGCCGCCACCGGCAAGGCTCCGCTTCGGGCTATCGTCCTCGTGAAGCGTGAGCGCGGCGATCCGGCACTGGACGCGTTAACGCCATTATTTCGGCACACCGCTGCCCTGCTGGAACTTTCTGCCGGCGACACGGTTAGTCAGTCGCGCCGGCGATGCAGTTCCAGGGAGAGGCACTCCCGGAAATGTGCGGCGCGCGGTTACCGTCACCGCCAACCGTTTCGTTTCAGGGAGATTGCAACCATGTCTATTGGCACCATTATCCTCATCATCCTTGTGATCGCCCTGCTCGGCGGTTTCAGCGGCATTGGTGGCGGTCCGTTCTACGGCACCGGCTACTACGGCGGCGGCGGTCTCGGCCTGATCGTGATCGTGCTGCTGATCCTTGTCCTGATGGGCCGGATCTGACGCCCGTCAGACGGCAGACAGGTCTTAAAAAGAAAGCGGCACACGAGACGATCTCGTGTGCCGCTTTTTTTATGGCGCCTGAAGAGGTCGATTACTTCTTGTAAGCCGCGATCACCGCCTCGCCGTCCTTGCCGGCCCGCTTGAGCCAATCGGCGGTGAGCTGCTCGCCGACCTTCTGAAAGCCGGACTTGAGCGCCGGCGACGGCGGCAGGACTTTCATGCCGTGCGACTTGAGCTGCTCGAGGAACCAGCCCGCCTTTTCCTCCGCCATCTTCCAGCCGCGCGGCTCGGCTTCCTTCGCTGCCTTCAGCACGGCTTCCTGCGTCGGCTTGTCGAGCGCGTCGAACGCCGTCTTGTTCATGAAGGTGATGTTCTTCGGGATCCAGGCCTGCGTATTGTAGAAGTGGTCGAGCGACTCCCACACCTTGCTGTCGTAGCCGGTCGAGCCCGACGACATGAACGAATTGACGACGCCGGTTGCCAGCGCCTGCGGCAGTTCCGCCGCCTGGATCGTCACCGGCTGCGCGCCGACCAATTCGGCGATGCGCGCGGTGCCGACATTATAGGCGCGCCACTTGAGGCCCTTCATGTCCTCAAGGCTGTTGAGGTCCTTCTTGGTGTAGATGCCTTGCGGACCCCACGGCACGGCGAACAGCAGGATCATGCCCTGCGAGGCGAGTTTCTTCTCGATCGCCGGCCTTGAAGCGTGCCACAGCTTGAGCGCCTCCGGATAGCTGGTGGCGAGGAACGGCACGACGTCGACGCCGTACATCGGATCTTCGTTCTCATGCAGCGACATCAGGACTTCACCGATCTGCGCCTGACCGGTTTGCACCGCGCGCTTGATATCCGGTGCCTTGAACAAGGATGCCGCCGGATGGACGGTGATAACCAGCTTGCCGCTGGTCGCCTTTTCGACGTCCTTGGCAAACAGCACAAGGTTTTCGGTATGCGGGTTGTCGGCTGGATAAGCCGCCGGCAGATTCCATTTCGTCTGCGCGGAAGCAGGTTGCGCCGCAAGCGCCACGGCCGCAAGCGCGCTGAGAAGCAAGGCACGGTAATGGGTCATTTGTCGCCTCTTGGTTAGATTTACAACGATATGGGGCAGCAAGGTCAGGTCGTCAGTTTAGCAAAGAACAGGGCCTTCTCAACTCGGCGGGAACGCCATATGCGGCAGCACCAGCACGATCTGCGGAAATTCGGTGATGATGAACACCGCCGCGATCAACAGCAGGAAGAACGGAAATGCCGCGCGGGCGACGGCGAAAGTATCGCGTCCGCTCATATTTTGCAGCACGAAAAGGTTAAAGCCGACCGGCGGCGTGATCTGCGCCATTTCGACATGAATGATGAGATAGACGCCGAACCAGATCAGGTCGATTCCGGCCTGCTGGATCATCGGCAGCACGATCACCATCGTCAGAACGATCATCGAGATGCCGTCGATCAGGCAGCCCAGGATGATGTACATGATGCTCAGATAAAGCGCGAGCATGCCGGGCGTCAGGTGCTGGCCCTTGACCCATTCTGCGAGGCCAGCCGGAATGCCGGTATAAGCCATCGCCGCGGTGGTGTAGGCCGCGCCGCCAAGGATCAGCATGATCATGCAGGTCAGGCGCGTCGCGCTCATGACGCTTTCAAAGAACGTCTTGCGGTTGAGAGTGCCGCTCCACCAGGCCAGCAGCAGCGCCCCGGAAACACCCCAGGCGGCGCATTCCGTCGCCGTGGCGAAGCCAAACACCAGTGCGAAAAACACGCCAAGGATCAGGAGCAGGCAGGGTATGAGCTTGGTCGACGCGGCAAGTTTCTTGCGGAAGGACATCGGCGGGTCGCGCGGCGGGATTTTGCTCGGGTTTAAAAGCGACCACCCGATGATGTAACCGGAGTAAAGAACGATCACCAACAGCCCCGGCAGAAAGCCGGCAAGAAACACCTGCAACACCGACACATTCGCGGTGACCGCATAGACCACCATCGGAATCGACGGCGGGATCAGAAGGCCGAGCGTGCCGGAGCCGGCGAGCGAGCCGAGACTGATGTCCTTGTCGTAGCCGCGCTTCTCCAGTTCCGGCAGCGCGATCTTGCCGATGGTGGCGCAGGTCGCGGCCGACGAACCGGACACCGCGGCGAAGATGCCGCAGCCGATCACATTCACATGGACGAGCCGGCCGGGCAGCCATTGCAACCACGGCGCCAGACCGCGAAACATCTCTTCGGACAGCCGCGTCCGAAACAGGATTTCTCCCATCCAGATGAACAGCGGCAAGGCGGCGAGCGTCCATGACGCACTTGCGCTCCACACCGACGTCGCCAGCACCGCGCCGACGGGAACGGAGGTGGTCAGCAGCATGGCGATAAGACCGACGATGCCGAGGCCGACCGCGATCCACACGCCGGTGCTGAGAATGAAGACCATGAAGGCGAGCAGGATCAGCGACAGATTGAGGAGACCGAAATCGTGCATGTCAGCCGCCTCCGCCGGCCGCGATCCGCTCGACGAATTCGTCGGGCGAGGACGGCGGCTCCTTCTCGTAGGTCGGCTTGTTGCCTTTGAGGACGTGAATCATCTCATCGATGAGCGCGATCGCGAGGAGAACCAGACCGCCACAATAGCCGAGTTGCGGAATCCACAACGGCACCGACAGGACGCCCTGCGCCATGTCGTTGAAGCGATACGAGTCGTAGGTCATCGATACCGCATACCAGCAGAAATAGAGCGTGAAGGCCGTTGAGATTCCGAGCGCAATAATTTCAAGTGCCCAACGCTTCCGGCCGGTGGCCCTCTCGATCAGCATGCCGACGCGGATGATCTCGCCGCGTTTGAACGTGTGGGCAAGGCCGAGGAACGCCATCGCCGCCATGCACCACGATGCGAAATCGTCGCCGGCCGGGATATTGAGGCCGAACTGCCGCCCGACCGACATGAACATCATGATGCCGAAGATCAGCACCAGGAAGGCGCCGGCGGCGTATCCGGCATACAGATAGAGCCGATCCAGGAAGATGCGCATTATGTTTTCGCTTGGATGGGGTTGATCGGACGAAGGTTTCAACTTTTGTGCATTCTAGAGACTCGCCGCCGCGCGCGCGGCCTGATCGTAATGGCCCGACAGCGCCCGCATCAACCCGGCGATTTCCGACAGCCTCTGTTCGTCCATACCGGCGCTCTTCACCGACTTGACCAGCAGCGCTTCCCGGACTTTACGGTATCGTTGCACGGTCTCCTTGCCTTTGGGAGTGAGGCTGACCGTTTTTTCGCTGCCGCGGCGGCCGCTGGTGAGCAGTCTACACCCGTCCAGTTTCTTGAGTGAATAAGTGACGAGGTGGGTGTCCTCGATATTGAGGACGAGACAGATATCGGCGACTCGCTTGGGGCGCGAGCGGTGCGCGATGGTGTGCAGCACCAGAACGTCGAGAGGCGACAGATCGGAGACGCCGGCCGCCGCCATGCAGCGGACCATCCAGCGCTCGAAAGCGTGGTCGAGCAGGATCATGCCGAATTCAAGCTCGGACAGAGCCGGCATCGCCCCCGACGCCAGATGCGCCGACGACACGATCGGCCCCAGGCCGGCATCCGAATGCTGCTTACCCGCCATCTCAGCCCCTCGCGAGATTGAGACAAGCGTATCCGCCGTCTATAAATTGTCAACGATTTATTGACGATTTTTTCGCGCCCTGATTTAGTAGGTTATCGGCGGAGGGCGAGATGGCGAACAAGCAGCGCGCCAAAGTGCGCAACACGGCGAGCAAGAAGCAAACCACAAAGCAAAAAACGTGGGATTTCTGGATCGACCGGGGCGGCACCTTCACCGACGTGGTCGGCCGGCGCCCCGACGGATCGCTGGTGGCGCACAAGCTTCTGTCCGAAAATCCCGAAGCCTATGCCGACGCCGCCGTGCAGGGCATCCGCGATCTCTTAGGGTTGAAGGCCAGCGACGTGATCGCGCCGTCGCAAGTCGGCGCGGTCAAGATGGGCACCACCGTCGCCACCAATGCGCTGCTCGAGCGCAAGGGCGACCGCACGCTGCTGTTGATTACCAAGGGTTTCCGGGACGCGCTCAAGATCGGCTATCAGGCGCGGCCGAAGATTTTCGCCCTCGAAATCGTCAAGCCGGAGCTGCTGTACGAACGCGTCGCCGAGATCGACGAACGCGTGCGTGCGGACGGCACGATCGAGAGCGAACCCGATCTGCAACAGGCGCGCGCCAATCTCGTCGCGGCGAAGGCCGACGGCATCGACGCCGTCGCCATCGTGCTGATGCACGCCTATCGATTTCCCGAGCACGAGAAACGGCTGGCGGCGCTGGCCCGCGAGGTCGGCTTTTCGCAGGTCTCGGTCAGCCATGAAGTATCGCCGCTGATCAAGCTGGTCGGCCGCGGCGATACGACCGTGGTCGATGCCTATCTGTCGCCGATCCTCAAGCGTTACGTCGATCGGGTGACCAAGGAGATGATGGGTGGTGCTTCTTTACCCTCCCCCTTGTGGGGAGGGTCGCTCGCCAAGGGCGAGCGGGGTGGGGGTAGCGCGGCTCAATCCACCACCCCCCCCCCTGACCCCTCCCCACAAGGGGGAGGGGAAAAGAAAGCAAGCGGCGACATCACGGACACCATCCGCCTGATGTTCATGATGTCGTCGGGCGGGCTAACGGCTTCCGATTTGTTTCAGGGCAAGGATGCCATTCTTTCCGGTCCCGCCGGCGGCGTCGTCGGCATGGCCGAGACCGGGCGCGAGGCCGGCTTCGACAGACTGATCGGCTTCGACATGGGCGGCACCTCGACCGACGTGTCGCATTTCGACGGTGAATACGAACGCGCCTTTGAAACCGAAGTCGCCGGCGTGCGCATGCGCGCGCCGATGATGCTCATTCATACCGTCGCCGCCGGTGGCGGCTCGATCTTGCACTATGACGGCGCGCGCTTCCGCGTCGGCCCCGATAGCGCGGGCGCCAAACCGGGACCGACATGCTACCGGCGCGGCGGGCCCCTCGCCGTGACAGACGCCAATGTGATGACCGGCAAGCTGATGCCGGACTTCTTCCCGAAAATCTTCGGGCCGCATCAGAACGAACCGCTCGATGCCGACGCCGTGAAACAAGCATTCGCCGACCTGGCGAAAGAGGTCGGCGGCAAAGCACCGGAAGAGATCGCCGACGGTTTCATCAAGATCGCGGTCGAGAACATGGCCAACGCGATCAAGAAAATTTCGGTGCAGCGCGGTTACGATGTCACCCGCTACGCGCTCAATTGCTTCGGCGGTGCCGGCGGACAGCATGCGTGCCTCGTCGCCGATGCACTCGGCATGACCAAGGTGCTGATCCATCCGTTTTCGTCGCTGCTCTCCGCCTACGGCATGGGGTTGGCCGATATCCGCGCCACCCGCGAACAGGCCATCGAATTGCCCTGGGGCACCAAAGCGCTCGCGGCCTTGAAGAAAACCGGCACCGCGCTGGGCCGCGACGTCAGACACGAAGTCGCCGGACAAGGCGTGCCGTCAGCCAAAATCGAGGTGATTGCGCGCGCTCACATCCGTTACGCCGGCACCGACACGGCGCTGATCGTCAATGCCGGTCCCCTGCCCGCGATGCAGCGCGCCTTCGAGAAGGCGCACAAGGCGCGATTCGGGTTTATCGACCGCGACAAGCAACTCGTCGTCGAGGCCGTCTCCGTCGAAGCCATCGGTGGCGGCGCCAAATTCTCGGAGAAGGCCGTGCGTCGTTCATCGGCCAAGCTGGCGAAACCGGCCAAACAGACGAAGTTCTATTCCGACGGCGCATGGCACAAGGCGAACGTCTATACCCGCGATCAGTTGAAGATCGGCGCCAAGGTCAAGGGCGCCGCCATCATCATCGAACCGCACCAGACCATCGTCGTCGAACCCGGCTGGCAGGCCGAACTGACGCCGAAAAACCATCTGGTGCTGTCGCGCCTGAAAAAACTCAAGCGCACCTACGCCATCGGCACCCATGCCGATCCGGTCATGCTCGAAGTGTTCAACAACCTGTTCATGTCGATTGCCGAGCAGATGGGCGTGTCGCTGCAAAACACCGCCTATTCCGTCAACATCAAGGAGCGGCTCGACTTCTCCTGCGCCGTCTTCGCGCATGACGGCACACTGGTCGCCAACGCGCCGCACATGCCGGTTCATCTCGGCTCGATGGATCGCTCGGTCGAAACCATCATCCGCGACAACAAGGGCAAGGTCGCGCCCGGCGACGTCTATGCCATCAACGCGCCGTACAACGGCGGCACGCATTTGCCGGACATCACCGTGTGCACGCCGGTGTTCGACGACAAGAAGAAGAACATCCTATTCTGGGTCGCCTCACGCGGCCATCATGCGGATGTCGGCGGCATTTCGCCCGGTTCGATGTCGCCGAATGCCACGACCATCGAGCAGGAAGGCGTCTATATCGACAACTTCAAACTGGTCGATCGCGGCCGTTTCCGCGAGAAGGAACTGATGGCGTTGCTGACCGGGGCGAAATATCCGGCGCGCAATCCGATCCAGAATATCAACGACATGAAGGCGCAGATCGCAGCCAATGAAAAAGGCGTCGCCGAGCTGCGCAAGATGGTGGCGCAGTTCACGCTGCCGGTGGTCAAAGCCTATATGGGCCACGTCCAGGACAACGCCGCCGAAAGCGTACGCCGCGTCATCGACCGGCTGCATGACTCCGAATTTTCCTACGAAATGGATCAAGGCACGTTCATCAAGGTCAAGATTTCAGTCGACAAGAAAAAACGCGAGGCGACCGTCGATTTCACCGGCACCAGCCCGCAGCAGCCGACCAACTTCAATGCGCCGGAGCCGGTGACGCGCGCCGCGGTGCTTTATGTGTTTCGCATGATGGTCGCCGACGATATTCCGATGAATGCCGGCTGCCTGCGGCCGATCAACATCGTCGTGCCGCCGAAGTCGATGCTGACGCCGGAATATCCGGCCGCCGTCGTCGCCGGCAATGTCGAGACCTCGCAGGCGGTAACCAACTGCCTGTTCGGCGCGCTCGATGCGCTGGCCGCCGCGCAAGGCACGATGAACAACCTGAACTTCGGCAACGCCAAGTATCAGTACTACGAGACGATCTGTTCCGGCTCGCCGGCCGGTCCCGGCTTCAACGGCACCGACGCCGTGCATACGCATATGACCAACACGCGGCTGACCGATCCGGAGATTCTGGAATTCCGCTATCCGGTCGTGCTGGAGGACTTTCACATCCGCAAAGGCTCCGGCGGCAAGGGTAAATGGCACGCCGGCGACGGCATTCGCCGCACCATCCGTTTTCTGGAAAAGATGGAATGCACCATCCTGTCCGGCCACCGCCGCGTGCCGCCGTTCGGCCTCGAAGGCGGCGAGCCGGGCCAGGTCGGCGAGAACTGGGCGCGCCGCAAGGACGGCACGATGGAGAAGCTTCTGGGTTGCGACGATACGGTGATTGATGCCGATGAAGCGATCATCATCCAGACGCCGACGGCGGGGGGATATGGGAAGGCGTGACGTTTCGCGTCGATGCCAGCAACATATTCCGCTCATTCCCGCGAAAGCGGGAATCCAGAGTCCACAATCTCAATCTTTAATTTGACGACTCTGGGTCCCCGCCTTCGCGGGGACGAGCGGAGCAACGCTGCTACCAGCGCCGCTACGCCCTCACCTCTTTTAACAAGACGGTCCTCGCTATGCTCGGACCTCCTGCCGCTGAAACGCCACATAGCCGCCGACGAACAACAATATGCTCGCGGCGATGAGGCCGACGATCTGCGGCCACGCCACCATCACGCTGCTCCACAGCGGCAATGGCGAACCCATCAGCGCGCCTTGCAACTGGCTGATGTAGACCGGCCCGAGCGTGCGCGTCGCCGGATGCAGGATCGCCATCACCGCTTCGGCATAAAGCGTCGAGGGTGACAGTCTCGCGAGCATTTGCGCCGCGATAACCAGCGTTGCCTCGTCGTTAGTCGGCACAAAGGCCTGCGCGATCGCCGGCGACAACGCCGGCCAGATCAGGGTCATGAACAGCCATAAGCCCAGCGTCACCAGCGCGGCGGTCGCGGCCGAGCGGAAGATCACCGAGAACAGCATCGCGAGCGCCAGCCACACCCCGGCATAGGCAATCGTCACCAGCAGGAAGATGAAGGCGCGCGCCATTTCCTCCGCGCCCGGCGGCACGCCGAGCATGATGAGGCCGAGGCCGATGGTGATGAGCCACAGAACGACAAGGCTGATCGACAGCGTGGCGAGCCCGGCGAGGAATTTGCCGAACAGCAGCGCGTCGCGATAGATCGGTTGCGACAGGATGCGCGACAACGTGCGCCGGCTGTGCTCGCCGTTGACCGCGTCGAAACCCAGGCCGATCGCCATCAACGGCACCAGAAATCCGAGGAACGCCGTGAACGACGGCAGCGGCTCTCGCGCGGTCGTGAACAACCGCAGGAACAGGAACGGGTCCTCCGCGGTGACCGCGCGGATCTGGGTGATGGCCGCATAAACCGCGGCGAGCGCAACCAGCACCACCAGCCATTCCAGCACCCGCATGCGGGCGCTGGTCATGTGATCCGATAATTCCTTGAGCGTCACCACACCGAGCCCTCGCAAGGCCGAGCCTTCACGCCGTTTGCCTTCACGCCGCATGGGCCACCTCCGGCGTCGCATCCGCATTCTGGAAGTAGCGGGTGTAGATCGTCTCAAGGCTGGGCCGGTCGAGCGAAAGCTGCTTGAGCCGGCCGCGCGCCGCCACCACCTCGGCGGCAGCCTCCGCGCGCAGGTCACGATCGCAGATCATGCGAAAACGCCCCGGCGCCGGCTCAGACACCGAGCGCACACCGGACAAAGCGGCGAGCCTTTTTGCTACGTTGTCGCCGCCATCGGCTTCGACCTCGACGGCGAAACCACCGCCAAGCACCTGAGACCCGAGCTCGCCGACCGTCCCCATCAACGCGATGCGGCCTTTATTGAACAGCGCCACCCGGTCGCAGATGCTCTGCACGCGGTCGAGCAGATGCGACGACAGAAGCACCGTCATGCCATGCGCCTTGAACGAGCGGATCAGGTCCAGAAGTTCAAGGCTCGCCTGCGGATCGAGGCCGTTGGTCGGCTCGTCGAGAATGGCGATGCGGGCTTCCTTCATCACGATTTCGGCAAGGCCCAGACGCTGGCGCATGCCTCGCGAAAACGCGCCGACCTTTTTGTCGGCAACGTCCTTGAGACCGACGCGCTCAAGCGCGGCGGCAATCTTTTTCATGCGTTCAGCCTTGGCCATGCCCATCAGTCGCGCGGTATAATGCAGATTGTCGGCCGCGCTGATGTTGTCATAGAAGCCGACCGAGTCCGGCAGATAGCCGACCAACCGTTTTACGCTGAGCGGATCGCGCATCGGGTCGTGCCCGAACACACGCGCGGTGCCGGCGCTAATGTCGCTTAAACCGAGCAGCATCAGAATGGTGGTGGTCTTGCCGGCGCCATTCGGGCCGAGCAGCCCGAAGATTTCACCGGAGCCGACATTGAAGGTGATGTTATCGACCGCGGTCGTGGTGTCGTAACGTTTGGTAAGACCGTTGGTCACGATGACATTGCTGGCCGCTGCGGGTTGCGAAACCGGCACGGCGCGGGGTGGCGTCACGGCATCCATCAGCGTCGTCCAAATCTGGCGACCGCGCCGACCATGATCAGCAGCGCCGCGCCGATCAACCCTGCCCCCGCGATGCCCCACATCGTCGAAGTCGTCACGGCGACGCGGAAACTGGCAGTGCCGTTTTCGCCATGGGTCGAGGCCTTAAGCGTGGTGACATAATCGCCGGCGATCGCTTTGGCCGGCGGTTGAATCAGCGCCTGCACCTCGGCGTGCTGGTTCGGTGCGATGCGTTCGATGGTCTTGGGCTCGAAGGAAATCTTCCAGCCGCTCGGCGCATTACCGGAAAGCTTGATGTTCTCGGCCGGCGCGGTGCCGGTGTTGGTGATCGTGACGGGCACCGAGCTTTCCTTGCCGGCGGTGGCGCTGGCGCTCAACAGACCCTCGCGGCCGGCGATCGAAAGTTTCGGCTGGCCGGTGATGTCGAGCGCGACCTGGCTGGTGGCCTGCGCATCATCGGCGGCGATCTTGACCGACACCGGATAGTGACCGGCATCGATGGTGTCGGGCGGGCTGACTTTCAGCTTCACGTCCTTGGTCTTGCCGGCCTCGACCGGAATCGCGGTCAGTTGCTGCGTGCCGTAGGCTTCGGTGAAGGACGTGTCGAAATTGCGCGGCGCCTGCGCGGCAAGGCTGACGAGCAGCTTCTTGCCGCTGTCGTTCTTGATGGTCAGCGTGTAATCGAAGCTCGAATGGGTGTTGCCGCGCAGTTCGGGAAGTTGCGAAGACAGCGACAGCTTCGCCGGCAATTCCTTGGCTAATGTTACGGCTACCGGCAGCGCGATATGAGTGTTGGCGCCGTCGGCGTTGACGGTGATGGTCTGGGTGCCGATCTTGGCGTCCTTCGGCACATCGAGACGCAAATCCAGCGAAACGGTGTCGTCGGTCGCCGGCATCGCCGCGCCGATGGGCTGGCCGCCGCCAAGCAACGTCGCGGTCCAGCCTTGCGGCACGCCGCTGACCGACAGCGCCAGACGCTCGGGCGCAAAATCGTAATTATGCAGCTTGAGATTAACGGTCGACGTGGCGCCGGGCTGCACCGTGACCGCCGGATAGTCCGTCAGCAGATACAGGCCTTTGACGTCGTGCGTCGCGGCATCGGCAGCCAAGGCCTGGATGGGATGGATTTGCGCCGTAAGCGCGCAGAGCGCAGCGGCTACGGCAAAATGTCGGTAATTCATGGCGAGCAACTCCAGGCCCGGCCGTAAAAGGCCGCGCACTCAAGGTTGTCGCCCCCATGTGAAAGACCACGGCGGAGTGCCGTGCAGAGTCCGGTCTCTCGCACAAATTTGACGAAATTTGGAACTCGGTTGCGTCGCGGCCGCATCGACCGCGTGCCAAATTGTCGCGGTGCAATGGCCGAGCCGCGCGCGCGCTTAATGCCCGCCCGCACCCGGGGCGACCGGCTTCGGCTTTTTCATGATGATACCAAGTGCCGCGAGGGCGACGAACAGCACCGTCAGGATCAGAAACACATCGGCAAAGCTCATCACCGAAGCCTGCTGGCGCGCCATCAGCGACATCTGCTTGAGCGCCTTCAACTGGCCATCGGAGCCGCCGAATTTCTGCGTCAACTGATTGAGCGTTTCGGTCGCGGTGACGCTGCTCCAGTTTACCGCCTCATGTAACCGCGCCAGATGCAGGTCCATCCTGTCATTGAGCACGGTGTTGATAGCGGCCAGACCGATGGCGCCGCCGAGATTACGCGTCAGGTTGAACAGGCCGGAGGCGTTCTTGATGCGGTCCGGCGGCAGCGTGCCGAGTGCGGTATTGGTAACCGGGACGATTGCGAACATCAGACCGATGCCGCGAAATATCTGCGGCCACAGCAGCTCCTGGAAGTCCCAGTCATGGGTAATCCCGGTCATCTGCCAGGTGCCGAGCGCGAAGAACAGGAAGCCGGCGATGAGCACGAAACGCGGGTCGAAGCGCTGCGCCAACTGACCGGCAATCGGCGCGGTCATGAACATAGCGAGCCCGGACACGAACATGGTGTCGCCGATCATCAGCGCATCATAGCCGCGCACCTGCGCCAGATAGACCGGATAAAGGTAGGTCAGGCCGTAAAGCCCGATGCCGAGCACGAACGAGAACAGGCTGCCGACCGCGAAATTCCGGTTGGCGAAAGCCCGCAAATCCACGATCGGAGAGCGCGCCGTCAGAACACGGGCAAAGAACACGACGGCGGCGACGGCCGAGACGATGGTCAACACGGCGATGACGTTATCGTCGAACCAGTCCTTGCGCGGACCTTCTTCCAGCACGTATTCGAGCGCGCCAAGAAAGCCGGCCATCGACAGGAGGCCGGTCCAGTCGAAATTCTCAAGAAGCGAATAGTCCGGCTCGTCGAAATCGATGAGGGTCGCGGCGAGGAATGTGACGATCACGCCGGGCACGATGTTGATGAAGAACAGCCAGTGCCACGATAGCAGGTCGGTGACGTATCCGCCGATGGTCGGACCGACGGTCGGCGCCAGCGTCGCGATCAGGCCGATGAGCGGCGCAACGACCTTTTGTTTGGGCCCGGGGAACAGTACATAGGCCGAGGCGAACACGGTCGGCACCATGCCGCCGCCGATGAAGCCCTGCAATGCGCGCCAAATAATCATGCTGTCGATCGACGACGACAGGCCGCACATCACGCTGGAAAAGGTGAAACCGGCGGCGGCAATCGAAAACAGCATGCGGGTGCCGAGCGCGCGCGACAGATATCCCGACAGCGGAATCGCGATGACTTCGGCGATCAGATACGAGGTCTGCACCCATGGGATTTCATCGGCGGACGCGGAAAGGCCGGCCTGAATTTCGCTGAGCGAGGCCGAGACGATCTGGATGTCGAGAATCGCCATGAACATGCCGAAGCACATCACGACAAAGGCGGCGATCCGGCGCTGGTTTGAAAAGTCCGCGCTTCCGGCGCCGCCCGTCGGGGAACGGGCGGAGACCGGAAGCGCGTCGGTGGCGGTAAGCGTACTCATGGGGAGACTTTTCGCTTACCGCCGGGTCTGATTGGCTGTTTGAACCGATGCGGCCGGCGCGGGTTCGGCTTGCGCCGCGAACCACGAACCGCCGTCGGCAACATTGGTTTGTTTG
This sequence comes from Hyphomicrobiales bacterium, assembly GCA_041691675.1. Taxonomy (GTDB): domain Bacteria; phylum Pseudomonadota; class Alphaproteobacteria; order Rhizobiales; family Xanthobacteraceae; genus Pseudolabrys. Next base: position 14,712 of record JBEPUC010000017.1, read on the forward strand.
CCCTTGGTGTTGACACTCACAACCACGGACATGCCGGGCCGCAGCAGACGGCGGGCGGCCACATCGGCCGGCACCTTGATGCGCACCGGGATGCGCTGAACGATCTTGGTGAAGTTGCCGGTCGCGTTATCCGGCGGCAACAGCGAGAACGTCGAACCGGACGCCGGCGACATGCTGGCAACGGTGCCAATGATGTCATGTTCAGGCAGCGCATCGACGGCGACATCGACCGGCTGGCCCGGCCGCAGGCGGCCGAGTTGGGTCTCCTTGAAGTTGGCGTCGATATAGACGTCGTCGAGCGGCACCAGGCTGGCGAAGCGTTGTCCGGGCTGGACGTAATCGCCGGTCTGCGCCGCGCGGTTGCCGACGACGCCGTCGATCGGCGCGCGGATTTCGGTGAATTGCAGATCGCGCTCGGCCTTGGCCTGGGCTGTCAGCAATTCGTTGAGCGTGCCGGAAGCCTCGGTCTGCTGCGCCTTGAGCACATCGACATTGGCGAGCGCGGCGGCGATGGCGGCTTGCGCACCCTGCACCGCGGCGTTGGTCTGGTCGCGATTGGACAGCGCCTGCTCCAGCGTCTGCTGGCTGGCGAAGGCATTGCCGGCAAGCTTCTGCTGACGCTCAAGTTCGGATTGCGCGCGGGTCGCCTGCGCCTTCGCCGATACGAGCTGCGCCTCGGCCTGCGTCACCAGAGCCTGCTGCGCGGTCACCTGACGACCGATCCGGTCGACGGTGGCGCGCTGGGTTGCGGCTTTCTCGCGCGCCGCGTCGACCGCGAGCTTGTAATCGCCCGAGTCGATGCGGGCGATGACATCGCCGGCATGGACGTAGGCGTTGTTGTCGACGTCGATCGACGCGACATAGCCCGGCACCTTGGTGGCGAGCGTGGTGGCGTCGGCGCGAACATAGGCGTCCTCGGTCGAGACCATGAAACGACCGGCCGTGACGTAATTGTAGCCATACCAGCCGGCGCCGGCGAGCAGCAGCGCCGCGACGCCCATCAGCAGGTTCTTGCGGTGCGCCTTCAGGACTGCGCCGAGGCCGCCTTTGGTCTTAGGCGGCTGGGCATCCTGTTGCGGGGCAGCGGGAGCCTTGTCGTGGATGGGCGCTTCGGCCTTGGTCTCGTGGGCCGCAGCGGGGCCCGCTTCTTCCGTCTGGAGCGGGACAATGGCGAGCCGGGAGCCCTCGGAATTCTTTGCGCGTTGCAACATAACCGGTATCTCCGAATGACCGAACGGTTCGGTCATTGCGAGAAATACGTCACGTCACCCGCCATGTCAAGATGACCGAACCGTTCGGTCATTGAAAATTAGTCTAAGGCGGTGCATATAGGGCATGAGAGATTGTCTGGATTCGCTCTAAACCGTCGAATCCGATAGAAAGCGTCGGTAAATCAAGAGTTTGATACCCTTGAAGCGTGCCGCCGACGGATCAGAGGGTCATAAAATGTCCGAAACCACAGTCATCGACCGCGCCGCTGCGACGACCGATGACGGAGCCAAACGGCGCCAGATCGTCGAGGGCGCCCGCAAGATATTTCTCGATCGCGGTTTCGATGCCGCCAGCATGGGCGACATCGCCAAGGAGGCCGGCGTCTCCAAGGGTACGCTCTACGTCTACTTCAAGAACAAGGAAGAGCTGTTTGCCGCCATCGTGCAGGCCGAGTGCTGCACCCATGCCGAAGGCACGTTCGTGCTCGACGACGCCGACCGGGACGTCGAACGCACCCTCACCCACATCGGCGCCGCTTTCGTCGCCTTCCTGTGCACGCCTGAAAAGGCCTCGTCGGTGCGCATCGTCATCGCCATCGCGGAACGGATGCCGGAAATCGGCAAGGCCTTCTACGAGACCGGGCCAGCCAACGGCATTCAGCGACTGGCCGGCTACCTGAGAGCGCAGGTCGCCGCCGGCGTGCTGGCGATCGACGATTGCGAGGTCGCAGCCTCCCAGTTTCTCGATGCCTGCCAGTCGACTTTGTTCAAGCCGGTGCTGTTCAACTTCGCGCCGCCGCCGCCACCCGAGCGGGTCGAGTACGTTATCGGAATCGCGGTGAAGGCCTTTCTCAAGGCCTATCGCGCGCCGTAGGCAGAGGCCGTTAGGCATAACGGCCGGCTACGCTGTGGTTAAGCCTGTGGACAACCGGTGGACGATTTTCTCCAAGCCATTCATCCGCCTTTGAAATTCACCGAAGCCTGGATTCAAAGTTGCTCCACGGGGAATTGTGGGGATTAACGCTAGCGTGTGGATTATCGTCTGGCGGCGGATCGTCCGCGCCGTCATCGCGTTCCCTTGGTAGAATGCCGATCCGGCCTGCCAATCCCGTCGTGCAGTGTGGACAACCATGAAATCACCGATCGCCCTGCTCGCGCTGGCCTGCTTCATCGCCGCATGCGCCGCGCCAGCCTTCATCGCGCCAGCCTTGGCCGACAGCTATCCGGTGTCCGGCGGATGGGGCCAATCCAGCAGCGCCGAAAAAGGGCCGATCGATTGCAGCAAGCTGCGGGTGATTGCCTTTAACGGCAATCAGCGCACCGACAGCAATGGCGGCGTGCCGGCCTATCGCAATCGCACGGTGCGCAATGTCGGACTGAAAGAGTACCGGGTGATCGATGAATTCACTACCGGACAGATCTCGGCGGCGCATGTCGAATACACGTTGCGCCAGCCCGACGCCGATCACCTCGAATTGGCGATGCAGAAGGGCGGCACGCTGAAGCTGCGGAAGTGCAAGTAGCGCAAAGCTTCATCACCGCTTTCGATTTGTTTAGACAGAACCGCTTCGCGCTTCACCTCTCCCCACGGGAGAGGTGAAGCGCACTTGCTGCGAGGCAGATTTCAACTTCAACGACTTTTAGTGACTCGACACGCGAAATCGTAACGGCTTGAGTTCGGCCGGGCCGTTGAGCACCACGCCGTCACCCGTGCGCTGCCAGTCGGTCACCTGTGTCAATGCCGCCAAAAATTCGACATCCGCCTGCATACGCGTTTCGGTGCATTGGCCGTCGCTCATGTAGAGCGGCAGCACCTCCGGCAGCGGCGCGGTTTCGATCCGGATCGCATGCTGTTCGATCTGCACGCGCGCGGGTACAGTGCGGCACCAGAGATCGATTGTCGTGCTGCCATCGTCGGACACCGTCAGGACAGGCACGCGCTTGGCTGGCGGTATCGGCTCGACGTCGAGCAGGAGTTCCTGATCGAACGGAAATTCGTCTGCCGCGTGGCCGGGCGTAAGCGCGCCGACCGCGAGCACCACGACCGCAAGGCCGCGCATCATACGCTTGAAATCCATGCTGCTCTCCGAATCGGCGTGGCCTGTGCCTTCTTTCGTTTGGCTGAAGGTTTGAATTGCAGGCGCAAAGCCGCGCCGTCAAGCCTCGGGAAATGCGGCATCTTCGGGGAATGAAAACGGCCGGCGCGTGTTATGATCCGTGCCACAGACAAGCTCGGGGACCCTTTCATGGATCAGCGTATCGTCGATCTCTACGACAGCTTTACCCACGGCCTCATCAATCGGCGCGTCTTTCTCGACCGGCTCGCGGGGATCGTCGGCTCCAGCGCAGCCGCGATCGCCTTGCTGCCGCTATTGCAGAACGACTACGCCCGCGCCGAGACGGTTGCGGCCAGCGATGCGCGGCTTGCGACCGAAACGGTCTCCTACGATGCCTCCGGCACCAAGATCGACGGTTATCTGGCGCGGCTCAAGGGCGCGGCAAAGCGCCCGGCCGTCATCGTCATCCACGAGAACCGCGGACTCAATCCGCACATCAAGGACATCGCGCGACGGTTGGCGCTCGATGGCTTTCTCGCGCTGGCGGCCGATCTGCTGACGCCGCTCGGCGGCACGCCCACCGACGAAGACAAGGGCCGCGACATGATCGCCACGCTGAAAGCCGACGTCACCGCGAAACACGCCGCCGCCGCGGTGCCGTTCCTCGAACATCATCCGGAGTCGACCGGCAATGTCGGCACGGTTGGGTTCTGCTGGGGCGGCGGCATGGTCAATCGCGTGGCGGTGTTGTCGCCGGATCTGAAAGCGGGAGTCGCCTATTATGGCGCGCAGCCGCCCGCCGCACAGGTGCCGGCGATCCACGCCGCGTTGCTGCTGCATTACGCCGGGCTCGACAGCCGCATCAATGCCGGCATCCCGGCTTTTGAGGCCGCGCTCAAGGCAGACGGCAAGCAGTTCGCCGTTTACGTCTATCCAAACGTCAATCACGCCTTCAATAACGACACCGGCGACCGCTACAACAAGGAAGCCGCCGATCTCGCCTGGGGGCGCACCATCGCGTTTTTCAAGGAGCACCTCGGCGAACCGCCGAAGGCTTAAGGCCTGAGGATACCGCGTCACTCCGCCAGAAATTCAACCAGCCAGTTCGCGGTGCGCATCAGCCGCGCATCGTCGCCGGCCGCGCCGACGAGTTGCACGCCGAGCGGCATGCCGCCCTCGCCGCTCAACAGCGGCAATGACAAGGCCGGCAGACCGGTCAGACTCCATAACGAACAGAACAACGGATTGCCGGTGGCATCGCCTTTCGGCGCAACGCCGGCCGTCGTCGGCGTGATGATGGCGTCGTATTCGTCGAAAATCTCACCGATGCCGGTGGCATAAACGCGCGCATTGTCGCGCGCCTTGAGATAGCGCACCGCCGGTACGGCGCGGCCCTCGGCCATCAACTCGCGCAAGCGAGCGCTTAATAGATCACCGCCGCGTTCCAGTGCCGAATTGAGATTATGCGCCATGTCGGTCGCCATAATGACGCGCTGGTCGTCCCACGCCGCGATATAGGATTCAGGCAGATCGACCGCGACGGCCTGCTTGCCGAGCCGGCGGGCCAGTTGCTCGAAGGCGGCGCGCGTTTCGGGCTCGGCCTGATCCCACACCGGCGTGCGCACGAAAGCAAAGCGCGGCAGCGTCGGCGGCTCGTCGGCGACGAGGTCGAGAAAATCCGGCGAAGCCACGGCCCGCGTGTCGGCATCGGCCGGGTCGTGACCGGCGAGCACTTCGAGCGCGAGCGCCGCGTCCGGCAGCGAGCGCGCGAACACGCCGACATGATCCAGATGCCGCGACAACATCAGCGCGCCGGCGCGCGAAATCAGACCGTGGCTCGGCTTGACGCCGTAAACCCCGCAGAACGCCGCCGGCCGGATCATCGAACCGTTGGTCTGCGAACCGATCGACAACGGCACCATGCTAGCCGCGACCGCCGCCGCCGAACCGGATGACGAGCCGCCGGGCGTGCGGGAATGGTCGTGCGGATTGCGGGTCGGCCCCGGCGTGAAATAGGCGAACTCGGTCGATACGGTCTTGCCGATGATCACCGCACCGGCCGCGCGAAGCCGCGCCACCGCGGTGGAGTCGCGTACCGGCTGATGGCCCGCAAACAGCGCCGAGCCGTACTCGGTCTTGTAGTCGGCGGTATCGAAAATGTCCTTGATGCCGACCGGAATGCCGTGCAGCGGGCCGAGCGAGGCGCCGCTGCGGCGGCGCTCGTCGAGCACGCGCGCCTGCTCCAGTGCGGCGTCCGGATCGAGATGCACAAAGGCTCGTATTTCGCCGTCGGCCTCGGCGATCCGTTCGAGACAGGCGCCGACATAATCCTGCGCGCTCATATCGCCATTGGCGATCTGTTCGGCGGCTTCGATTGCCGTCAGTCCTGCCAGTCCCGTATCGGCCACGATATCAGCCTCCCTAACTTTTTATGCGGGCAGCCATAGCGCGATAGCCGGGACCAAGTAAACCTGACGCCCAAACCGGCGGTCGTCAGCGGCAAAGCGATAAACATCGGGCGCTGAACCGGCGGCCCCCGATACGCCTTTTTTATACGTAATCCCGTACAGCAGAAGTGGGTTTCGGCGCTCTCATCGTATCTGAGACGCACGTCTTCCGTTATCGCTCGACCCTCGTTCCCGACAGGAGCCGCCCGTGAGAGGCATCATCGCGACGCTCGCCACCGTATGGCGAATTGCCAGTCCTTATTTTCGCTCCGAGGAGCGCTGGCCCGGCCTGATATTGCTGACGGCCGTCATCATCATCGAACTGTCGATCGTCGCCCTGACGGTGCTGCTTAATACCTGGAACGCCAATTTCTATAACGCTCTGCAGGAAAAGAACTGGGACGCCTTCGTCTATCAGCTCGGCTATTTCTCCATTCTGGCCGCGATCTTCGTCGGCCTCGCCGTCTATCAGCTCTATCTCAATCAATGGCTCCAGATCCGCTGGCGGCGCTGGATGACCCGCGCCTATCTCGACCATTGGATGGCGGGCTCCAATCACTATCGGATGCAGTTGCTCGGCGACGCCGCCGACAACCCGGACCAGCGCATCGCCGAGGACATCAACTCGTTCATCGCAGCGACGCTGACAATCGGCCTGCAACTCCTCAATTCGCTGGTGACGCTGTTTTCGTTCATGATCATCCTGTGGGGCCTGTCGGCGGCGGCCCCGCTGCATCTTTTCGGCATGAGTTACAGCATTCCCGGTTACCTGCTGTGGGCGGCGCTGATCTACGCCGTCATCGGCACGGCCCTCACCCATCTGATCGGGCGCGCCCTGATCGCGCTGAACTTTCTGCAACAGCGTTACGAGGCGGATTTCCGTTTCAGCCTGGTGCGGGTGCGCGAGAATTCCGAGCAGATCGCCCTGCTCGATGGCGAGTCCGCCGAACGCGACCGGCTGTTGATGCGGTTCGGCAATGTGGTGGCCAACTATTACGCGATCATGTCGCGGCAAAAGAAGCTGACCTTCTTCACCGCCAGCTATACGCAGGCCGCGGTGGTGTTTCCGTTCATCATGGTGAGCCCGGCCTATTTTGCCGGCGCCGTTCAACTCGGCGGCCTGATGCAAACCGCCAACGCCTTCGGCCGCGTCCAGGATGCGCTGTCGGTATTCGTCACGCTGTACCGCAACCTCGCCGATTGGCGCGCGGTGATCGCGCGTCTCGACGGCTTCGACAAATCGGTAGCGGCCGCGCAGGCGCTCGCGGTCACGCCGCCGGTCATAACGCTGACGCCCGGGGATGGCGCGGCCATCGCAGTCAAGGAGTTGGCGGTGCGGCTCCCGAACGGCGCGCCGCTGGTCAATGCCGCCGATCTCACGATTGCGGTGGGAGACAAGGTGCTCGTCAACGGGCCGTCCGGCTCCGGCAAGTCGACGCTGTTCCGGGCACTGGCGGGCATATGGCCGTTCGGATCGGGCACCATCACGGTGCCGAAGAACGCCAAAGTGATGATGCTGCCGCAGCGGCCTTACTTCCCGATTGCGCCCTTGGCCGCCGCAGTCGCCTATCCACTCGAGCCGGGCACTTTCGACCACGCCAAACTCGTCGAACTGATCGGCGCCGTCGGCCTGCCGGGTCTGGCCGAGCGAATCGACGAGGAGGCGCATTGGAATCGCATGCTGTCGCTTGGCGAGCAGCAGCGCCTCGGCATCGCGCGTGCGCTTCTGCTGGCGCCGGACTATCTGTTCCTCGATGAAGCGACGGCCTCGCTCGACGAACCGGCCGAGGCCAAGGTCTACCGGTTGCTGGAAGAGCGGCTGCCGCGCACCACGATCGTGTCGATCGGGCACCGCTCGACTTTGGCCGCATTCCATCGTCGCCGGCTGACGCTCAACCGCGACGGCGAGCACATGGTGGTGAGCGAAGGCGGCGCGACGCAAGCGGCCGAGTAGCCGTTGCGGCACGCGAAAAGGCGGCGGCTCCGTCAGGAACCGCCGCCTCTCCTCATGCGCGTTGGCGACGATCGGCTTATTTAAGCGCCGACAGAGTTGTGTCGAACTTGAGGGTCGCCAAGAACTTCGCCGAGCAGAGGTCCGAACCGATCACCGGGGCGACCGAGACGCACTGGCCGGCCGACGTCGAGTCGACATTGGTGTCCCAGTAACGCAGGTCGAGGGTGATGGCTTTGTAATTGAACGTCAGCCCAACATCCCACCAGGTGTAGTCGGCGAAAGCGAGCGAGTTGGTGATGCCGGACGCATACCACTGACGGCCGATTTCCGGATTGATCGAAATCGTGACGCCGCCGGGAGTCCACGGCAGCGTAATGACCGCATTGCCGGCGTAGAAATACGCATCCTTGCTGCCGACGATACCGACGCCGTTGCCGAAGTTGCTGCCGCCGTCGATGATGCCGCCGATGGTCAGCCAGTCGGCGATCTTGTAAGTCGGCTTGGCGTAGAATTCGCCGTAGCCGATATTCACGCCCACCACCGGGCCCGGATAGGCATAATAAATATAGCCGAGGTCGAGGCCGAAGTTGCCGAACGTAAACCGTGCGCCACCGGTGATATCGAATTCAGCGTCCGCGAAACCGGTATAGAGGCTCGAGCCCCAGACGCCGGCATAGAGCTGGATCATCTCGTTGAGATTCAAACGGCCTTCGACATAACCCTGCACCGCCGGACGATGCGCGGACTGCGAGATGCCGCGCAGTTCGTAATCGCTGGTGAGCGCGGTGCCAAAGGCGATATCCCACGGCGATGGCGCCGCCGCCGGCGCAACTGTGGCCTTGACCGGCATATCGGCCGCGAAGGCCGGTGCGGCGGCAAGCGCCGCGACAACCGACAACATAACTTTCTTCATAAAACCCTGCCCCTTTTTCTTCGGTTCGATCGACTCGAGCCGATGCAAAAAACGCACCACACTTGCGTACTGACCGATGACAACTCCGGCCCGGCTGTGATCGACCGGTACGCAACCAGGCGCGCATGACGCGGGGATTTACAGCTTTCACCTCGTTTTCCAGCAAGTCCAAAACATCGGCAGTTGCTGCCTTATTAGGCGTTTGCGCTTTTCTGTCGGGAGATAGAGTGGGCGCTGTTGCGCCGATGTCACAATTCGTCGCACAAACAAAAACCGGCCGCCATGACGGCGGCCGGTTGTTTTATGGTTGATAGCGAGTTGTTTATAGGTTGGTTGTCGTCAGCCGTTCGGCTTTAAGCCGCCGCTTTCTTGCGGTTCGCCGCCAGCATCTCGTCGACCAGCGCAACATTGGCGTCGATCACCGGGTGGCTGAGACCCTTCTGCCTGGCGATCAACTGCACCAGCTTGTCGGCACGTTCGATATTGGGCGCGCCGTTATAAAGTGCGCGTGCCGCCGAGGCAGGACGCGACAGGCTTTCGGCCGCAGCGGCGTATTTCTCGAACGGCACCAGATCGGAGGGCTTGGCGCCCAACTTCACGCACAGGTCGAAAACGAAATTATAGACCGAGCGCGACTCCTCAAGATTGGTGTGGACCGCTTCCTTGGCGGTGCGCATGCCTTCCTTGGTGATGCAGCGATAGTTGCCGGCGAGCAGCATCGACCACTTGGCCAGCGGCACGAAGATCGAATCATAGACCTTGAGCTTCACCGGCAATTCGATCTTGCCCTCCGGCGTGTCGAACCGGGCGGCATCGACGTCCTTTTCGAGATCGCGGAGGATCGCGGTATCCTTGTCGCTGTCAAACCTGGCGCATTTGAAATTGGTCGGCAGCGTCACCAGCAGTTCGTTGGCCTTGCCGTCGGGCGGACGGATGGCCTGCGGGTCCGGGCTGTTGAGCGTGATCGACTTCGGATCGAAGGAATCCCACACCGTGGCATCGGTATAGGCCGCCTTGAGCGGCTCATAATCCAGCCCGGGGATCCGCTTGATATACGGCAGCGGCGGCATGTTCATGATCGACATGCAGGGCACGCGCGACTTGCCGACGGCATCGAGCAATTCGCGCACGCCGGGCGAGCGATATTGCGGCTCCTGCATGCAGAGGCCGATCAGGTCATAATCCGACGGGTTGACGCCGGCGGCGGGGCCGGCCGTCACCTTGCCGGGCAGTTTGGTGGATTCAAGCAGGACCGGTTCGGCGCGGCCGCGCACCGGCAGCTTGACCTTGAAACCTTCGGCGTTGATCAGGTCGGCTTCCGCGGGCAGGCAGACCAGGTGGATCGAATGTCCGCCGAACAGAAGCTTCGAGGCCAGCAGCGACCCGTAGGATGCGCCCATCAAAAGGATTTTTTTTGCCGGCATAATAAAGTGCTCCCTTGTCGCGAATACGTGAAATTCTTTTGAGTTCCGGCCATTCCGGCCGGTCACGGCATGCTAGGCGTCCCCGTCTGGCGATGCAATCGGGCCTCCGGGCCGCCACTCGAATGGGCCGCACGTGCAAAAACAAAGCGGCCGCCCCATCGGTGATGGGGCAGCCGCCTTGAGATGTCCGGCAATTGCGCGGAACGTCTTGTTCGTCTCGGTCTCGTCAGCTTCCGGTCTTCTCGCCACCGAACAGGCTGGAGATCGACGGCATCATCGAGCCAAAGCCCGTCGAGGACTCCGGAGCAGGCGCCGGTGCCGGCCTCTTCGCAGCGGGCTTCCTTTTCGCCTTCTTCATCGGCATTGCGGTCTTGGCCATCGCCTTGGCCGGCCGCTTGGCCGTCTTCTTGGACTTCTTGGCAGCCTTGACCTTCTTGGTCTTCTTCATGCCCTTCCTTCCGGCGGGCGCCGCCTTCTTCGTCTTTTTGGCCTTCTTGGCCGTCTTTTTAGATTTCGCCGCAGTCTTTCGCTTCTTCGCCATGATCGACCTCCCGATCGGTTCAGAGAAAATTCAATCCATAATCCACCAAGGTCCGTCGTCCCAGGCGCGGAAACTTAATCCGCGGCCTTCCGACTTTTACGCGACCGAACAGGTACGAGTTACTAAGCTAACAATCGGCAAGCCGCTTCCGCGCGTTGCCGTCCACTTCACAGGGTACGCACGACACCATCGCGAGCGAGTTGCTCCGGCATCGGACCGCCGTTCGCCCAATCGATAAGCTCGACCGTATGGACGACCGGGACGGCAGTACCGGACGCGATCTGAGTCATGCAACCGATATTCCCGGTTGCGATCACATCCGGCTCGAGCCTTTCGATGTTTGCCACCTTGCGGTCCCTGAGCCGGTTCGCGAGGGCCGGCTGAAGAATGTTGTAAGTGCCCGCAGAGCCGCAACACAGGTGCCCTTCGGCGACATCTTTGACGACAAACCCTAACTTGGAAAGCAAATCTTTCGGCGCATGCACTACCTTCTGCCCGTGTTGCAGCGAACATGCAGAATGATACGCAACCATAAGGTCTATTGGCGCGTCCGGCTTCGCGAGATCGAGCGCCGCCAGATACTCGGTGACGTCCTTGGTGAGACTTGAAACGCGCGCCGCCTTCTCGGCATAGGCCGAATCGGTGCGCAGCATGAAGCCGTAATCCTTCACCGTGGTGCCGCAGCCGGACACCGTTATGAGGATGGCGTCGAGTCCCTCACCCTCGATTTCCCGGGTCCAGGCATCGATCACGGTGCGGGCCTGGCGCAGCGCCTGCTCCTCCCGGCCCATGTGATGGACCAGCGAACCGCAGCAGCCCTCGCCCGCCGCGACCACGACCTCGATGCCGTTACGGTTGAGAAGGCGGATCGCCGCTTCATTGGTCGAGGGCCGCAGCACCGGCCCGATGCAGCCGGCGAGCAGCGCCACGCGGCCACGCCTCTCGCCGGTCGCGGGATAGACCTTGCCTGTCTCCGCCGGCGGCGCCGGTATCCTCGCAGGGCTCAGGCGCACCATGGCCGCAAGGCGCGCAAGGCCGAGCGCCTTGAGCGCCGGCACGAAGGGCTTGCCGAGCCAGCCGGCGACCACCGCCAACCGGAATAGCGCCGGGTTCGGCAACACCCGAGCTAGGACGGCCCGGAGCAGCCGATCGCCCAGCGGGCGCTTGTAGGTTTGCTCGATGCGTTCGCGGGCGTGATCGACCAGGTGCATGTAGTTCACGCCGGACGGACACGTGGTCATACAGGACAGGCATGACAGGCAGCGGTCGATATGTTTGACGACTTCTTTGGTCGCCGGGCGGTCCTGCTCCAGCATTTCCTTGATGAGATAGATGCGCCCGCGCGGACTATCGAGTTCGTCGCCGAGCAGCACATAAGTCGGGCAGGTCGCGGTGCAGAAGCCGCAATGCACACAGGCGCGCAGGATCTTTTCCGACTCGGCGGTCTGCGGGTCCATCAGTTGCGCGAGGGAAAACGTGGTTTGCATTACCGGCCTCGTGTCCCGGGCGCAGCGCAGCGCGCCTTCGCGGTGCGTTGCAGAACCGGGACCTTTCCAAACTCAGCCTTTGAAACGATCCCGGGTCTGCGGTGCAGCGTTGCACGCCGCACCGCGCCCGGGAAAAGTCCGAAGCCCGAACGCATCGATATCATACCCCCGCCCACATGCGGCCGGGATTGAGCACGCCCCTCGGATCGAAGCCCTCTTTCACGCGCTTGCTTAACGCGCGCAGGCCGTCGTCCTGCCGCTCGAACACGTCGACCGCGGCCCGGATCGAAACCGGAGCCCGCACCATCGTGGCATGGCCGCCAAGTTCCGCGACCGCGCGGCGTATCGAGCCAGCGTCGGGTTCATCTTCAAAGGGCATCGCCACCCAGACCAGCCCGCCGCCCCAGTCGTAAAAAGTCTGCGCCGCCGGCGTGATCGCCTCGACCAGACGATGCGCCTGTGCCGGCGCGGTCGAGATGCGCCACAATGGTCGCGCGCGCGCCTCCTCGGCGGCGAACGGCTTGACCTGCCGCACGCTTCGCCACAACGCCTTGGACTCCTTTTCGTCCAGCAGCGCCACCGGCCCGAACGACCTCATCAAGGCCGCGAGCGCCTCGCGGCGGTGCGCAACCGACGGCGCGACCCCCTCCAGTCGCAGCACCGTGGCGGCCTCCGGCATCGGCAAGCCGTCGAAATAGGACGCGACATGATCGGGCAGATGCGCCGCGCCGGAAACATCACAGGACGAGCCCATCGCCTTGGCCATCGCCGCGCAGGCGATGGCATCGTCAAGGCCTTCGACCACCACACTCGCTTCGGTCTCCGGCTTCGGCAGCACTTTGAGCGTGATGTCGGTCATCGCCGCGAGCGTGCCCCAGGAGCCGGCCAGCACCTTGCACATGTCATAGCCGGTCACGTTCTTGACCACCCGACCGCCCGACTTGATGGTCTCGGCGCGGCCGGTCACCGCGGTCACGCCGAGAAAATGATCGCGGGCGGCGCCCGCCTTGATCCGACGCGGCCCGGACAGATTGGTGGCGATGACGCCGCCTATGGTGCCCTGCCCGGCTGCATTACCCAACAGCGGGCCATAATCCATCGGCTCGAAGTCGAGTTGCTGGTTGTTCTTGTCGAGCAACGCCTCGATCTCGTGCAGCGGCGTGCCGGCTTTGGCCGACAGCACCAGCTCCGCCGGTTCATAGAGCGTGACGCCGTCTAGCTCCGAAAGGTCGAGCGTGATGTCGGTCTGGCTCGGACGGCCGATGGCGCGCTTCGAGCCCTGGCCGATGATTTCCAGCGCCTTGTCGTTGCCGAGCGCCCAGCGCACGGCCTCCTCGACCTCCTTGGCGTCACGGGGCTTGAGAATGTCGCTCATGAATACTGCTTACGTCACTACGCGCCGGGGCGACATCAAAACCTCGGAATGTCCGGAAACGGCACCTTGCCGCCGGAGATGTGCATCCGACCCAACTCAGAGCACCGGTGTAACACCGGAAACACCTTGCCGGGATTGAGCAGGCCCTTGTCGTCGAAGGCGCATTTGACGCGCTGCTGCGCGGCCAGATCGATCTCGGAGAACATCGTCGGCATCAGGTCGCGCTTCTCGACGCCGACGCCGTGTTCGCCGGTCAGCACGCCGCCAACCTCGACGCAAAGCCGCAGAATGTCCGAGCCGAAAGCTTCGGCCCGGTCGAGTTCGCCCGGTTTGTTGGAGTCGTAGAGAATGAGCGGGTGAAGATTGCCGTCGCCGGCATGAAACACGTTGGCGACGCCGAGTTGATATTTCTCCGACAACTCCTTCATCCGGTGCAGCACCTTGGGCAATTGCGCCCGCGGGATGGTGCCGTCCATGCAGTAATAATCCGGAGAAATTCGCCCGACCGCCGGGAACGCCGCCTTGCGGCCGGCCCAGAACAACAGCCGCTCCTGCTCGGACTGCGAAATCTTGACCGAGACCGCCCGGCACGCCCGCGCGATCTTCTCGACCCGCTCGATCAGGTGATCGACTTCCGCCTGCGGCCCGTCGAGTTCGACGATCAGGAGCGCCTCGACATCGAGCGGATAACCCGCATGGACGAACTCCTCGACCGCATGAATGGCCGGCTTGTCCATCATCTCCATGCCGCCCGGGATGATGCCGGAGCCGATGATCGCCGATACGCATTCGCCGGCGTCTTCCGACGACGGAAAGCCGACCAGCACGGCACGCGCCGTTTCGGGCTTTTTGAGAAGCCGCACCGTCACTTCGGTGACAACACCGAGCAGGCCTTCGGAACCGATCACCAGCCCGAGCAGGTCGTAACCTTCGGCATCCAAGTGCTTGCCGCCAAGGCGCAACACTTCGCCGGTGATGAGCACGATCTCGCAGCCGAGCACATTGTTGGTCGTCATGCCGTATTTGAGGCAATGCACGCCACCGGAATTCTCCGCCACGTTGCCGCCGATCGTGCAGGCGATCTGCGATGAGGGATCGGGCGCATAATAAAAACCGTCGGAGGCGACCGCCACGCTGACCGCCAGATTGGTGACACCCGGCTCGACCACGGCGACGCGATTGTCGAAATCGATCTCCTTGATCCGGTTGAACTTGGCCATGCCGAGCAGCACGCCGTCTTCGAGCGGCAGCGCCCCGCCCGACAAAGAGGTGCCGGCGCCGCGCGGCACCACCTTGATGCCCTCGGCGTGGCAATAGGCCAGCACCTGGCTGACCTGTTCGGTCGTATCCGGCAGCACCACAACCATCGGAAGTTGGTGATACGCGGTGAGGCCGTCGGTCTCGAACGGCTTCATTTCCCGTGTCGTCGAGATGACGCCTTCGCCCGGCACCATGGTGCGCAACGCCTTGACGATCTCGGCGCATCTGGCGAGTACCGCCTGATCCGCTTCCGGCATCTTCACCGACATTCTTTGCTCCCGGTTAAACTCAGATTCGACGTTATCAACGATTTGGCGGTTGACACAGGGCGTGGGTCGAAGCATTCCGAAATTGGAATATACTGGAACGGACCAATCCTGGGCGACAAAATCGAAATCGGAGGCCGAGAGGTAATATGGGCATAAAAAACGTTTTGCCGGCCGCGGCAATGCTGATCCTGATGGCGCAATTGGCTCAAACCCAGGCCCATGCGCAAGATGTCGCCGCCGGCGAACAGTCATTCAAGAAGTGCTTGCCCTGCCATGCAATCGGCGAAGGCGCCAAGAACAAGGTCGGCCCGGAGCTTAACGGCATCGATGGCCGCCATTCCGGCACAGCGCCGGACTATCATTATTCTGACGCCAACAAGAACTCTGGCATCGTCTGGAGCAAAGCCGAGTTCGTGGAATACATCAGGGATCCACGCGCCAAGATCAAAGGCACCAAGATGATTTTTCCCGGCATCAAGAACGAACGCGAGGCCGAGAACCTCTGGGCCTATCTCGCGCAAGTCGATGCCAGCGGCAAAAAGAAATAGGCGGCGCGGTTTTGTCGCCGCAAGACGAAACGGATGAAAGCAAGGGAGCGTTAGGTCATGATCAAGGATATTCTTGTCAATCTGGGCCTCGGCGCGCAGGACCCGGCCGGCGATTTCGCCATCGCGATTGCCGAAGCGCACCAAGCGCATGTGACCGGGCTGGCCTTTTCATACGACCCGATCATCCCGGGAGCGGTGATGGGCGGCATTCCGCCCGAGTTCATCGAGTCGCAGCGCCGCGAGTCTGACGGCAAGGCGGCGAACGCTGTCGCACGCTTCGACGCCGCGGCCAAGCGCGCCGCCATCGAAGCCGAAACCCGCATGGTCAACGCATCGGTCGCCGGCGCTGCGCGACAGTTCGGCCAGATTGCCCGGCGCTTCGACCTGGTCGTGGTCGGACAACCGTATGGCGAGGAAGGCGTGCCGGACGAAATTCTCGACGAGGCCGCGCTTTTTGAATCCGGCCGGCCCGTGATCTATGTGCCGTTCATCCAGAAAGCCGGAGTGAGCCTCGACCGCGTCATGGTGTGCTGGGACGGCAGCCGCGCAGCCGCCCGCGCCATTGCCGACAGCTTGCCACTGCTGAAGAAAGCAAAGACGGTTGAAGTCGTCGTCATCGCGGAAAAGGCCGACAAGGGTATCGAAATTCCGGGTGTCGATCTTGGCCAGCATCTCGCCCGCCACAGCCTGACGGTCGAGGTCAAGCGCATTACCTCACCGGACCTCGACGTCGCCTCCACGATTCTGTCCCATGCGGCGGATTCATCCGCCGACATGATCGTGATGGGCGGCTACGGCCATTCGCGCCTGCGCGAATTCATCCTCGGCGGCGTCACCAGGACGATCCTGGAGACGATGACCGTGCCGGTGCTGATGTCGCACTGATTGTTTTGTTGTTGCTGCCGCTGTTCAGGATGCTGCCGCGGACGGCGGCAGGATGACTTGCGCCACCAGGCCACGGGCGCGGGCGTCGATCACGCCAAGCGCGCGCAAGGCCAGCAACGTGGCGGTCTGTACCGCTTCACGTGCGCCGGCAGCCGCGTCATAGGACGGCGCCAGCGGCCCCAGCAGTCCCTCCATCAACGCACCGACAATGGCCGGCGCCGCCACCCGCGCATCCTGCTCAGGAAGGAACCGGCGGTCGATGGCGATGTCTATGCGGCCCTCAAGTTCGGCCGCGAGCGATTGCCGGAAATCGAGCCGCATCGCGTCGACTTCGGCGTCGATCGGTTCGCCCATCACCGCCCAGATCAACCGCCGCTCGGCAAGCGATCTAGCTGCGAAGGTTGCGATCGATGAAGCCAGCGCGGACAGAGGACCGGGCGCGGCATCGCCGGCGGCTTTCATGAAGTCGAGTTCGCGGCCGGCGACGGCGGCAACCAGTTCGGCGACGAGGTCGGTCTTCGACGGGAAATACCGATAGACGGTCCCGGCGGCGATGCCGGCGCGCTTGGCCACGGCCGCGATCTGCACCGCCGACATACCGCCCTCGCCGGCAATTTCGGTGGCGGCGGCAAGGATCACCTGCTCGCGCGCGGCGAGACGGCGGACGACACTATCCGTTCGGCGATACGGCATGAAATGAGTGAATGACGATTCAGGGAAAAGAAGCAAGTGGCATTGTGGGCGCGAGCGGCGTTGTGCAAGGGCCGTTATAGGGGCCCGCACGTCCGCCCGACGTCCGAGACTCTCCCAGCCGCCGAATACGTCCGTGTGCCGTGTCTTATTTCTTGCCCGCGCCGGCCAATGCCTTTTCGCGGATGGCGGAAAGCGACAT
This sequence comes from Hyphomicrobiales bacterium, assembly GCA_041691675.1. Lineage (GTDB taxonomy): Bacteria > Pseudomonadota > Alphaproteobacteria > Rhizobiales > Xanthobacteraceae > Pseudolabrys. The sequence goes on from JBEPUC010000017.1 coordinate 31,975, forward strand.
ACCCGGCGTCAGCGGCTCGGCATCGACCTTCAAATGGATGATCGATGGCTTGCCCGACTTTTGCGCGGCGGCGAAGGCAGCCGCAAAGTCCGCCGTCTTCTCGACCAGTATGCCGAAGCCGCCAAAGGCCTTGGCATAGGCGACGAAGTCCGGATTTTTCAATTCGGTCCCGACCACCCGGCCCGGATATTCGCGCTCCTGATGCATACGGATGGTGCCGTAGGTTCCGTTGTCCCACAGCACCACGATCACGTTCAAACCGTATTGAACCGCGGTGGCGAAATCGTTGCCGGTCATCATGAAGTCGCCGTCGCCGGCGACGCACACCACCGTGCGGTCGGGGTGCAGCGTCTTCATCGCCAACGCGGCGGGCAGGCCGTAGCCCATCGAGCCAGCGGTCGGCCCGACCAGCGTGGCGTATTTGCGGAAGCGGTAGAAGCGGTTGATCCAGGTGGCGAAATTGCCGGCGCCGTTGGTGATGAACGAATCCGAAGGAATGTTATCGCGCAGCCACACCATGATCTCGCCGAGGTTGATGTCGCCGGGCTGCGGCGTCGCCTTCTCGGTCCACGCCATGAAGTCGGCATGCGCGGTCTCGATTTCGCCGCGCCAGGCGATCTCGTTCGGCGGCTGCAAGCCTTCGAGGGCAGCGCAAAATGCCGTCGGCGATGCATTGATCGCCAATGTCGGATGATAGACGCGGCCGAGTTCTTCCGAGCCCGGATGCACATGCACGAGCTTCATCTGAGGCTCGGGAATATCGAACGCGGTGTAGCCCTGCGACGACATTTCGCTCATGCGGTCGCCGATCAGCAACACCAGATCGGCGGACTTGACGCGTGCCAGAAGTTTCGGATTGGGACCGATGCCGAAGTCACCGGCGTAACAAGGATGTAGCGCATCGAACAGATACTGGCGGCGGAACGTTGTCGCGACCGGCAAGGCAAAGCGCTCGGCAAAGCGCATCATCGCCGCGCTCGCGGCCTCCGACCAGCGGCTGCCGCCGATCAGCGCGATCGGACGCTTCGCGGCCCACAGCATCTTCTGTAATCGGCTCATATCGGTGAGGCCGGGCCAGATTTCCACCGGCTCGACGGCGGTAGCATCGGCGGTCACAGCGCGTTCGGTCAGCACGTCCTCGGGCAACGCGATCACCACCGGACCGGGACGGCCGTTACACGCCGTATGAAAGGCGCGCGAGACGATTTCCGGAATCCGCGCCGGATCGTCGATCTCGGTCGCCCATTTCGCCACGGTGCCGAACACCGCACGATAATCGAGTTCCTGGAACGCCTCGCGCTCGCGCATGTCGCGTCCGACCTGACCGACGAATACGATCATCGGCGATGAATCCTGGCGGGCGATGTGGATGCCGGACGAAGCGTTGGTCGCCCCCGGTCCGCGCGTGACGAAACAGATGCCAGGGCGGCCGGTCGTTTTGCCGACGGCTTCCGCCATCATCGCGGCCGCGCCCTCGTGGCGGCATATCGTCAACTGGATATTTGAATCATGCAAAGCATCGAGCGCAGCCAGATAGCTTTCGCCAGGCACGCAAAATGCGTGGCGCACGCCCTGGATGGCCAACTGGTCGATGAGAATCTGGCCGCCGGTACGGGTGCCGTCGTTCGCTCGCATGGTTCGAAATGCTCCGGTTCTCTTCTGAGGCGGCAATCTATAGACGATTGGGCCCGCCGGCGCGAGCGGGACGACGGCTCGCGAGCCGCCGCCCGGACGCGTTCAACGCTTCGTTACGAATGTATTTTCGGCATCGAGAGCGGCGGCGCGAAGGCGGCCGGCGTCATCAAGGTGTTTTTCTGCTCGACGATGTTGCCGGCTTTTGCGTTCTCGGCCAAGTAGGTCTTCCACTCCGGGTCCTGCGCCATCCGGGCGCGCTTCTGCTCGCGGTCGGCGGCGCTTTCATAAACCCAGATGTGGGTAAAGGTATTGAGCTCGCCGGTTTCGGCAACCGCATAGCAAAGCGGCTCGCCCATATAGCGAAGCTGAACTGGATAGCCGAACTTCCTGTAAATCTCGAGCTGCGCGTGCAGCCGGCCAGGCAAAGTCTTGTACGTCCGAACGTCGAGTAGCACGGAAACGCCTCCCTCAATTTGCCGCTGTCGCGTGCGGCGATGACGGCACTCTCCGGGGCGACGGGGAAGCGGTCAATAGACTTGAGGCGGCGTTAGCTCGTCGCTTCCTGCATAGCGCCCGGACCGGCTGACTTTTTTTGTGCTCCCTCGGTGACCGGATTGGCCGCCATCGGACGGTCCGAGCGCTGCTCGGCCGGCTTGCGATAATGTGAAAGGTTGCTGGCGGTATTGACCAGCGCCAGATGAGAGAAAGCCTGCGGAAAATTCCCTACCAGCCGTTTTGAGTGCGGCTCGTATTGCTCGCTCAACAGGCCGAGGTCGTTGCGGAGCGTCAGCAGGCGCTCGAACAGCTTCTGTGCCTCCTCGGCGCGGCCAAGCATCAGATAAGCGTCGGCCAGCCAGAAACTACAGGCAATAAACAGACCCTCGCCGGGCGGTAATCCGTCATCGGATTGGGCGGTGTCGTAACGCAGCACCAGACCATCGACCATCAGCCCACGTTCGATCGCCGCGACGGTGCCCTGAATACGTGCGTCCTCGGGCGGCAGAAAGCCAACCGCCGGCAGCAGCAGGAGACTCGCGTCGAGTTGGTTCGAGCCGTAGCACTGCACAAAGCTGTTTATCTCTTTGTTGAAGCCGTGTTCACAGACGTCGTCATGAATCCGGCGGCGGACCGCGCGCCAATTGTCGGTCGGCCCCGGCAGCTTGTGCGCCTCGGCGCTTTTGATGGCGCGATCAAAGGCGACCCAGGCCATCACATTCGAATAAACGAAATGCTGGCGGCCGCCACGCACTTCCCAGATACCTTCGTCGGGCTGGGTCCAGATTTCCTCCAAATGCAAAAGCAGCGCCTTCTCAAGGGCCCAGCCGGCCTCGTGATGACCGAGGCCACCGTGACGGGCCTGATGCAGCGCATCCATGACCTCGCCGAAAATATCGAGTTGCAGTTGGTCGTGCGCGGCATTGCCGATGCGCACCGGCTGCGATTTCTCATAGCCCTCCAGCCACGGCACTTCCCATTCCGTCAGCCGCCGTTCGCCGCGAATGCCGTACATGATCTGGATCTGATTTGGACTGCCGGCCGCGGCGCGCAACAACCAGTCACGCCACATCTGGGCCTCGTCATAATAGCCGGCGTTCATCAACGAGAGCAACGTCAACGTGGCGTCCCGTAACCAGCAAAACCGATAGTCCCAATTGCGGACGCCGCCGATAGACTCCGGCAGCGAGGCCGTCGCCGCCGCCACCATGCCGCCGGTCGGCGCATATGTGAGCGCCTTCAGCGTGATCAAAGATCGCACCACGGCATCGTTCCACGGACCGTCGATTTCGTTTTTAGCACTCCACTCCTGCCAGAATTTTTCCGTGGCACGCAGACTCTCTTCGACGTTCGGCGGATCTGGAACTTCCTTGTGCGACAGGCTGTAGGACAGGCTGAAGGTATGCGTTTCACCTTCCTTGATGGTGAAATCACCCACGGTCTTGAAGCCTTCGCCGCGAAACGGCGCCGACGAATGCAGCACCGCCATATCGGGCCCGGCGACGGCGCGGACGGTGCACTTATCGAGGCGCGTCACCCAGGGCACAGTGGCGCCGTAGCCGAAGCGCAGAATGAGTTCGCCGTGCAGATCGATCGAACCGCGCTCGCCGATCAGCATGCGCATGAGGTGGGAATTGCCTTCGCGCGGCGGCATGAAATCGATCAACGTCGCCGCGCCCTCGTCGGTCTCGAACCGGGTTTCGAGAATGAGCGTGTTTGGCCGGTAGCGTCGCGTGATCTTGGTCGTCTTGTGCTGAGGCCCGATCAGCCAGCGGCCGTTCTCGGGCGTGCCGAGCAACGCGGCGAAACAGGCATCCGAATCGAAACGCGGCCAGCACAGCCAATCGATCGAGCCGTCGCGCCCGACCAGCGCCGCCGAACCGAGATCGCCGATCATCGCGTAGTCTTCGATATGGGATGCCATGCTCGCTCCTCGTAATCTTGTTATTGCAAAAACCCGCGCTGTGAAATCTGCCAACCGCGCATCGTTCGACGACTGCCGCCGACGACATGATGCCTGATGGATATGGCGTGCTCGGATGGAATTTGGTCGGATGGAATTTGGCCCGACGGGAAAACTCGGCCAAACTTGAAGATGAAAACGGGCATGACTAAACGTTCGCGTTGCCTCGCCCACATCTCACTTATAAACGATTCCGTTCAGAACAAGACGCGTTTTTGATCACGATACCGTAACCGTATCGAACAACAATAACCATATCGTCCTTCGGTTCCGTCGATGCGACATCAAGGCCGCGCTCACTCCCGCACCACCACCAGCCTGTCGGTGCCGGATTCCGCGCCCCACAGTTCGCCGGGACGGCCGAGTATCTGGCGCACGTCGGAACGGCTCTTGTTGCTCGGGAAACTGGTGAACTTCTCCGTCGCCGGATCGAAGCGCACGATGGCGTTGTTGGTCCAGTCGGTGAGCCAGACCTTGTCCTTGTCGTCGACGAAAACCGCGTAGCAGCCGCTGGTGCTGTTCGGCAGCGGCCAGACCTTCCACGTCTTCGCCTTTGGATCGTAACGCCCGACCTCGCCGCTATTCCAGAAGCTCACCCACAACAGCCCTTTCGAGTCCGACCAGATTCGGCGCGGTCCAACACCTTGCTTCGGCGGCTGGACGATCAGCGCGTCGCCGCTCACGGTATCGATCTTGGCGATGTGGTCACCGGCGAGCGAGGCATACCAGACGTCGCCGCTCGGCGTTGTCGTGATACCGTAAGGCCCGACGCCCTTTGGCGCCTTGAAGGCTTCGACTTTTCCGGTGGCCGGATCGACGCGACCGTAGACGCCGTTCTGACCGGTGAACCAGAGAATGCCTTTACGATCGAAGGTCGCGGTATTGAGATTGGCGCCGGGAAAATTTTTCGGCAGCGGATAGCGCTTCACCATCCTGGTCGCCGGATCGACGCGCACGATGGCGTTCTGGCCGCCGTCGGTGATCCAGGCGGCACGGTCCGGCCCGACGATGACGCCATGCGGCGCCGAATCCGCGCCGAGCGGAATTTGCGTCACCTTGCCGCTCTTGGGTTCGAGTATGCCGAGCGCGCCCTGGCTCTGCGCGGTGTACCAGACGTTGCCGTCGGGCGCCGGCGCGACATCATGCGGATGCGCGCCCCGCGTCACGTCGTAATAGGAGACTTGCGCCGCGGGTGCCCCGCTGACGCCGAGCGCATTCACTGCGATCGCCGCCAAAATAGCGCGGAGGATAACGGGAACGACGAAGGGTACCATGTAAGCGCCCTTATTCTGCCGCTGCATCTTTGCCCGGTAACGTCCAGCGTTCGGCCGCAGTGTCGTCTTCGGCCTTGGCCTCGACCCAGATTTTGCCGTCCGTCTTCTCGACCTGCTTCCAGAACGGCGCGCGGGTCTTGAGATAATCCATCAGAAAGTCGGCAGCCGCAAACGCCGCCGCGCGATGCGTCGACACCGTGGCGACCATCATGATGTCTTCGCCTGGCGCGATACGCCCAAAACGATGAATGACGGTTGCGCCGATCAGCGGCCAGCGCGCCGCCGCGTCCGCGACATGGCTTTCGATCTCGGCCTCAGCCATGCCTGGATAATGCTCCAGCGTCAGCGCCGCGATCGGCACCCCGTTCTCCTCGCCGCGGCAGATGCCGGTAAAGGTAACGACCGCGCCCGCGTCGGTGCGGCCGCTCGTGATCTTCGCCGCCTCGACGGCAACGTCGAACGGCTCGCGCTGGATGCGGACGGTTGTTTGTGCACTCATTGGCCTGCTCATGGCCGCAATGTAGCCCACCGTGACGGCGCGCGGGAGGGCCTAACCGCCCGTCATGGGCGGGAAGAAAGCGATTTCTGTCGCGTTCCCGATACTGGCCTGCGGTTTGACGTGCGCCCGGTCGATGGCCGCGCGGATCACCTTCGGATTCTCGAAGGCGTAGGCATATTCCTCACCCCGCGCGGTGAGCCAGGCCACCAGATCGGCAATTGTCGCCACTCCGGCGGGAAGCTCGACATCCTCTTCGGGCTTGCCGATGCGCTCGCGCACCCAGGCGAAGTACCTCAACTTGACCGTCTTATTAATAGTCTCGCTCATTTAGCGATCATAGACCGCAACCCGACGCGCAAATAGTCCCAGCCGGTATAGAGCGTCAGGAGCGCCGACAGCCACAACAACGTGATTCCGATCTCGATGGTGACCGGCAGCACCTTCTGCCCAGCCTCACCGGCGATCAGGAAGCCGATGGCGAGCAACTGGCCGAACGTCTTCCACTTGGCAAGCTGCGACACCGGCACGCTGACGCGCAACTCGGCGAGGAATTCGCGCAGGCCCGACACAAGAATTTCGCGGCACAGAATGATCACGGCGGCCAGGAGCGCCCAGCCATGGATCGTCGTTCCCGCCGCCAGCATCAAAAGCGATGACGCCACCAGAAGCTTGTCGGCGATCGGGTCGAGCATGCGGCCGAGCGAGGACTGCTGGCCCCACATGCGCGCCAGATAGCCGTCGAGAATGTCGGTCAGGCCAGCGGCGATGAAAACCGCCAACGCCACCCAGCGCAACCAAAGGCCGCCGCCGGCGATGCTTTGCCAATACAGCAAGCCGACCACCACCGGGACGGCGGCGATGCGCGCATATGTCAGAATGTTGGGCAGCGCCAGCGGATGCGCCGGCAGCCGCTTCGATTGGGTCGCATTCATGTGGCACAAAGAACACCGGAGCCGCCGCAACGTCAACAGCGATGCGGAAGAACCACCAACAGCCGCCTTTTTATTGAATCGGCGCGCGCGGCAACTTGCTGACCCCGGGCTCCATCGTGAACGCCTGATCGAGCGAATACCACGGGCTCTTGATGCCCGGAACGGGCGCGGGCTCGTCATGGCGGATGTAGTCGCCGATCAGCGCGCGGGTGACGCCGAATTGCGCGTCGGTTTCCAGTTTGTCGTCGGTCGGGTCGTAAATCTGCGAGATCAGCGTCTTGAAGCCTTCCTTCAGGATCAGAAAATGCAGATGCGCGGGGCGGAAATTGTGCCGCTTGGCGACGCGCAAGAGATCGCCGACCGGCCCTTCGATCGGAATGGGGTAGCCCGCTGGCTTGACGCTGCGAAAGCCGAAATGTCCTTGGGCGTCGGTCACGAAGTTACCGCGCAGGTTCATGTCGGCCTGGTTGGGATCCTGCTGTTCGTAGTAGCCCTCCGGCGAGGAATGCCAGATATCGACCTCGGCCCCGGCAATCGGGTTGCCGGCCAAATCCTTGACCGTGCAATTGACGAACAATTCCGGCCCCGGCGTCGGCGATCGCACAATCGAACCACCGTTTTCGGTGCGCGGCGAATTCAGCCGCCAGAACGGGCCCAGCAGATTGGCCGTCGTCTCGGTCTGGCCGTTATTGCCGTTGTTCAAGAGGCACACCAGCGCCGAGAAACCGAGCGAGCCCGACATCAACACCACTTCGTTGTGGTTGGGCGTCGTCATCTGGCCAAGCCTGGCGACGAGCTGGATGCCAACCTGAAATTCCTCCTCGGTCAGATGCACGTCGCGCGCAAAGCCGTGCAGGTGCTTGACCAAGGACGCGACGATTTCGCGCAGGCGCGCGTCTTCGATGTTTTTGTAGGCCTCCACCACCGCCGGCGTGACGTCCTGCTGCGTCTTGATGATCATGTGCGTTTCCTCGCCCGAATGCGCTATCGTGCCGCCTTCTCGTGGAAAAAGTCATATATCTTTCGCGCGGTCTCGGCATTAATTCCAGGCACTTGCGCCAGGTCCGACAGGCTTGCGCGTTCGATGGCTTTCACAGTGCCAAAATGATGCAGCAACGCCCGTTTGCGCGTCGGCCCAATCCCGGCGATCTCCTGCAAGCCGGCCTCGCGGATATCCTTCTTGCGCCGCACCCGGTGTGAGCCGATGGCGAAACGGTGCGCCTCGTCGCGCAGGCGCTCGACGAAATACAGCAGCGGATCGCGCGGCGGCAGCTTGAAAGGGTTGCGGCCCGCCATGAAAAATGTTTCCCGGCCCGCTTCACGGTCGAGACCCTTGGCGATCGCCACGAGCGGCACGTCGGTGACGCCGAGTTCGGCCAGCGTCTCCTGCGCCGAACGCAACTGACCCTGCCCGCCGTCGATCAACACCAGATCGGGCCATGGGGAGTCGGATTCGGCGCCGTCAACGTCGTGGCCATTATCTTTCGGCCCTTGGTCAGCCCTCGGATTTTCCTCGATCAGCCGCTTGAAGCGCCGCCGCAGCACTTCGCGCATCATGCCGTAGTCGTCGCCCGGCGTGATCTCGGTCGAGCGGATATTGAACTTGCGGTATTGATTTTTGCGGAAGCCTTCCGGGCCGGCGACGATCATGCCGCCGACCGCATTGGTGCCGCTGATATGGCTGTTGTCGTAGACCTCGATGCGGCGCGGTTGTCGCGGCAGGCCGAAGGCTTCCGTCAACGAGGTCAGCAGCCTTTGCTGCGAGGCGGTATCGGCGAGCTTGCGCGCCAAGGCCTCGCGCGCATTGGCGAGCGCATGCGTCACCAGTTCTTTGCGTTCGCCGCGTTGCGGCACGCTCACCTCGACTTTGCGCTCGCTTTTCGTCGTCAGCGCCTCGGCGAGCAACGCGCGCTCCTCGAAATCTTCCGATGTGAGGATCAAACGCGGCGCCGGCTTGTCGTCGTAGAACTGAGCCATGAAAGCGCCCAGAACCTCGGACGGCGACAGCGAGCGGTCGGCTTTCGGAAAATAGGCGCGGTTGCCCCAGTTCTGCCCGGTGCGGAAAAAGAACACCTCGATGCAGGTGTAGCCGCCGTCCTGATGCACGGCGAAGACATCGGCTTCCTCGACACTGCGCGGATTGATGCCCTGATGCGACGTGATCGCCGACAGCGCCACGAGCCGGTCGCGATAAATCGCCGCGCGTTCAAAATCGAGCGCGCTCGACGCCTGCTCCATCTCGGTCGACAATTCCTTCTGCACCGCGCGGCTGCGGCCGTCGAGAAATGCATTGGCCTCGCGCACAAGTTCGGTGTAGCCGGCGAAATCGATCTCCTGCGTACAGGGGGCGGCGCAGCGTTTGATCTGGTGCAGGAGGCACGGCCGCGTGCGCGACTCGAAAAACGAATCCGTACAGGAGCGCAAGAGGAATGCGCGCTGCAATGCATTGATGGTGCGGTTCACCGCGCCGGCGTTGGCGAAGGGTCCGTAATAGTGACCGGGCCGCGCGCGCGCGCCGCGATGTTTGAGAATCTGCGGCGCCCAGTGGTCCGACGTAATCATGATAAACGGAAACGACTTGTCGTCGCGCAGCAGCACGTTGAAGCGCGGCCGCAGGCGCTTGATCAGATTGGCCTCTAGCAGCAGCGCCTCGGTCTCGGTCGCCGTCGAGATGAATTCCATCGACGCCGTAGCCGCGATCATGCGGCTGATGCGGCTGTCGTGTCCGGTCGGCCGCGTATACGAAGCCACCCTTTTTTTGATGCTTTTCGCTTTGCCGACGTAGAGAACGTCGCCATGAGCATCGATCATGCGGTAGACGCCAGGCGAAGACGGCGCATGCTTGACCGCGCGCGCGATGGCCGCGTGGCCATTAGCGAGCGTGCCGGCCACCGGCTCGTTGAGGTCAAGCTCGGGCAGGCTCTGCTCGTCGTCGGCCAAATCCTGAATGGCGGACGTGTCGGGCAGATCGCTGTCGGGATCGATGTCTTTTTTGCCGCCGGTCATTGCTCTAAATCTAATCAGTGCGCGCTATTCCGCCACGTCATTCGGCAATGTCCGCGTCGGCGGTGCGCCAGGAGACATGCTGGCCGCCATCGACGGCCAGCGTCATGCCGGTGACGCTGCGCGCCAAGGCCAGGTAAACGACGGCGTCGGCGATTTCCTCGGGGCTCGGCCCGCGACCGAGCGGCACGGCGGCGGCCTGGACCGCGAATTGCGCGTCCGACTGGCGCGGGCTCGGCAGCGTCGGCCCCGGCGCCACCGCGTTGACCCGCAATGGCGCCAGTGCCTGCGCCAGCGTCGTCGTGGCGGCATGCAGCGCGCTCTTGCTCAGCGTGTAGGAAAAGAATTTCGGCGTCGGACGCAGCACCCGCTGATCGACGATGTTGACGACAGATGTGCCGCTGTCTGCTTTAGCTTGCGCCGCGAAAGCCTGCGCGAGAAACAACGGCGCCGTCAGATTGACCGCCATTGTGGCCTCATACGATGCGCGGACGAGGCTTCCGATTTCGTCCGTCTCGAAGATGCTGGCATTATTGACCAGAAGTGTCAGCGGACCGAACGCCGCCGACGCTGGCACCAATCCGCGCACCGCTTCGGGATCGGCGAGATCGGCCAGCACCACCGCCGCCTGGCCGCCTTCGGCCTTGATTTCATCCGCTACCTGCTCGGCTGCGGCGCGCGACCGATTGGCGTGGAGCACCACCGCAAAGCCGGCGCGCGACAGCGCTCGCGCGACGGCGGCACCGATGCGGCGGCCGCCTCCGGTGATGAGGGCCGCGCGCGGCGGAATGGCTGTACTCTCGTCCGTCATTGGATTCTCTGGAATCTTTCTTACGCCCTGTGGCGGCGAAGTGTTTTTGTTAAGACGCCTTTAGGGATAACAGCCGGTCTCTCGCCGTCTCTCCTGCACGATTCATAACCGTTTAACTTAAAAGGCGCGATATCGGGGTTACGAAAAATTGTCCAAGTTTCTTCGCAATAATGACCGGCAGACCCACCAGAAAGGCGCCGGGCGAGACGAAACGGGCAAGCCAAATTCGCCCGGTGAGAGATACGCCGCGGCAGCTTAGTGCGTGGAGAGTAAGATGAGAAAACTAATCCTGACGATCGGCCTTGCGGCGATCGGGTTTGCGGCGATCTCGAGCGCAGCGGCCGCGGCCGACCTGCCGCGTGGCCCGTCGCCTTATTATTCCGCCCCGGCCGGCGCGTACTACAACTGGGCCGGTTGGTATGCCGGCGCCAACATCGGTTACCAGTGGGGCACGGTGAGCGGCACCGGTACCAATCCGAGCGGCCTCGAAGGCGGCGTGCAACTCGGCCGCAACTGGCAAAACGGCCAGTTCGTTTTCGGCGCCGAGACCGATCTCCAGATCAGTGGCGCCGACGACACTTTCGCGCCTTTCAAGTTCTCCAATCCATGGTTCGGTACGGTGCGCGGCCGCGCCGGCCTGGCGATGAACAACATCCTGTTCTACGGCACCGCGGGTCTGGCCTATGGCGGCATCAAGGGCGAAACCGCCGGCCTGTCGGAATCCAAGACCCATATCGGCTGGACCGCCGGTCTTGGCGCCGAAGTCGGCTTCAACCAGCAATGGTCTGCCAAGGTCGAATATCTCTATGCCGATCTGAGCAGTCGGGCCTATTCGATCACCGGCACCGACAACGGGCTGACATCGAACCTGTTGCGGGTCGGAATCAACTACCACTTCTAGGTGCCTTCCGCGCGCTTGCGGCAAAAAAAGCCCCGGACCCCGCGGTCCGGGGTTTTGTCTTTTTCTCAGAGGCCCGGCGTCAGTGTGGCTTCTTTACAACGATGCCGGCGAATGATCCTAGCGATGGAACGCCGGGTGGGAACACGAGTTGCATATCTATCGGGGGACGGCGCATCCGCGTCCGTCCGAATAACTTTCGAACGAATGTGGAGTGCGCCATGAAAAATCTTCTTCTCGCCAGCGTTGGTCTGCTTGCTCTCGGTGTCGCGTCGGCGTCAGCGGCCGATATGCAGCGCCGCGAAGTCATGCCGGTCAAGGCGCCGGCGTATGTTTCGCAGATGTATAATTGGACCGGCGCCTATGTCGGCATCAACGGCGGCTACGCCTTCAGCGGCTCCAACGACGGTAAAGGCGGTCTCATCGGCGGTACGCTCGGCTACAACTATCAGTCCGGCCCGGTCGTGTGGGGCCTCGAGGCCGACATCGACTGGACCAACATCAACGGCGGCGGCGCCTGCGGCGGCTTCGGCTGCACGACCCATAACAACTACATCGGCACCGTGCGCGGCCGCATCGGTTACGCACTCGGCGCCACCGGAAGCATCATGCCCTACGTCACCGGCGGTCTCGCCTACGGCGACGTCGAAAACGATGTGCCCGGCTTCGGTTCGGCGCGCGAAACCGAGTTCGGTTATGCACTTGGCGGCGGCGTCGAAGCAGCGCTGACCGGCCCGTGGACGGCCAAGGTCGAATACATGTACGTCGATCTCGGCGACGGACCGACCGTTGCTGGCGTCGGTTCGGATTTCCACACCAACATCATTCGCGCCGGCCTCAACTACCGTTTCTAAAAACCGGTTGTTGCGAGACACAAAAATCGAAGCCCCGGAGAATCCTCCGGGGCTTTCGCTTTCATAAGGTCGCGATGGACGAACCGGCTTTACTTACGCCGGCACTTTGGTCTCACCGAAAGCCGGGACCTGCGCCGCAAATTCATCGAGCCACGTCACCAGGTTCGGGTGCTCCTTGCGCCACAGGCCGCCAAAACGCAGATCGCCGTAACCGAGCACGCAGGCGAGCGCGATCTGGCCGACGTTCGGCGTGCCGCGCAGCGGCGGCGGCGCGGCTTCGAGAACGGCCAGCCCGCGCGCCACCTTGCCGGCCTGACGATCGACCCAGCCTTGAACCTTCATCTCCGGCGGACGATAGCGGCCCTCATAAACCATCAGGATGCTCGCATCGAGAATGCCGTCGCATAGCGCCTGCAGGCGCAGCGCCGCGAAGCGCGCCTTCGTATCGCGCGGAAGAATGCGGCCGCCGCCGGCGAGATGGTCGAGATATTCGAGGATTACCGGCGAGTCGTACAGAACTTCGCCGTCATCCGCGATCAGGACCGGGATCTTGCCGAGCGGATTCTGCGCGCGGATCGAATCATCCGGATCGTTGAGGTCCGGCTCACGGATATCGATCTTGCCGGCAAGTCCGAGCAGGCCGGCCGCTATTCTGACTTTGCGGCCGAATGGCGAGGCAGGCGCCGAGCGCAGGATCATCATGATAAAAGACTTCACAGGTTATGGCGGCAGACACAAAGGTGCGCGGCCGGGGATTAGATTGCGTGACAAAACAAGCGCCGGCCCGAAGACCGGCGCTTCGACAGAACGTAATGACTTCGATCGACCGCTCGAGCGTCAGCTTACGACCAGGTTGACCGCTTTCGGTCCTTTGCCCTTCTTGTCGGGCTCGACGTCGAACGTGATCTTCTGGCCTTCATTCAGGTTCTTGAGACCCGCTTGCTCGACGGCGGTGATGTGGACGAACACATCGCGTGCGCCATCGTCGGGTTTGATGAAGCCATAGCCTCGTTCCGCATTAAAAAATTTCACCACTCCCGTTTGCGCCATCGGATGTTACCTCCCCGTACTGCTCCGCCACCGGCCCCACGCGCGGCAGCTCGGCCCGACATTCACAAACGGGGATAGCATCGGCCTCAACCGGCCTCAGTCTCCGCCGGCCCCCCACAGGAGGCGGAACGTCATTGCCAATAAGGAACTACACACCAACTGCGGCTCCATGGAAAGAGCCTAAAGCGTTTTCGGGCGAAGTGGATACCGGTTCGCGTGAAGAAAACGCGTTAAAACAAAAAGCTAGAGCCCGGCTTTGATTCCATCAAAGCCGGAAAGGCTCTAGAACGCCGCCGGCCCGTTCGTCGGGCCGCTTTTTCGTCGGGGCGTGCTTAGTTTCCTCCACGCGCCGTCTCGCCAGCGATCCAGTCGAGCCTGAAGCCGCCGCCTTTCGGTTGCCGTTCAAGCAATTGCACCAGCGCCGGCAGCAACACGGCAAGCTCGGCTTCAAGCGTCCACGGCGGATTGACCAGAATGAGCCCGGAGCCATTGAGCCGGGTCGGATCGCTGACCGGCGACACGATCAATTCCGCACGCAGGATTTTCGCGATGCCCAAACGCCGGAGCCGCTTGGCAAGCTCGTCCGGGTCGGCCCGCCCCTTGATCGGATACCATAACGCATAGATGCCGGTGGCCCACTTGCGATGCGCCTGGCCCAACATGTGCGACAGCCGGTGGAAGTCGGCGCTTTCCTCGAAGGGCGGATCGACGAGAACGAGGCCCCGCCTCTCGGGCGGCGGGACATAAGCCGACAGCGCGGTCCAGCCGTCGATTTCGAGCGTCTTGATGCGGGCATCGCCACGCAGATGACGCGCCAGCGCACCCGCCGCCCTGGACTCCACCTCGCAGGCGATCAGCCGATCGTCGCCGCGCAACCAAGCCCGCGTCAACGCCGGCGAGCCCGGATAGACCGTCAGCTTATCGGGCGCGTTCAGCGCGCCGATCACCTCAAGCAACGGCGCCAGCAGCGTCTCGACCTTGTCGGACAGGCGGCCGGCCGCAACCGCGGTCAGCAGGCGTTCGACACCGTCATGCCATTCACCGCCGCGGTTGGCCTCGGCGCTGGTCAGGTCATAAAGGCCGGTGCCGGCGTGCGTATCGATGACGCGAAACGGCGCCGGTTTCTCGCGCAAGTAATGCAGGATGCGGCATAAAACCGCGTGTTTGAACACGTCGGCGAAACTGCCGGCATGAAAGGCGTGACGATAATTCACTGGCGATAATTCACCGGGAGACAATTCATTGAGCCTCTCCGATCCGCGCTTTAGGAGCCGCCGCGTGTCGCCGGCATCGCGATCTTATCGCGGCGGCAGCTTCTTTCCGCAAGCTCCGGGCAATCGCGGAAGCTGAAATCCTTGTTGAGACAGATGCGCACCTCGTTGAGCCGCTTGCTGTCGCAGGCGATCGTCAACGCATCGCGCGGCAGACCTGGATTCGCCTTCAAGAAGGCCGCCGCGACATCGCGCGGCGAAACCACAATGGGATTGTCGAGTTCGAGATAGTCGGCCGGAATTTTCACGGCGGAGCGCGCCTTGCGCACCGACTCGAAAAATCCACGGGCGGACATTCCCGAACACGTGCCGTGCCGATCCCATTCATGATAGATCAGCCGCGAACTGGGCATGATGTCGAGATTGGCGCCGACGATCGCACGGTTGAGCCGTGGCGACGGTACCTGACAGAACGACGGAAAGCCGTGCTCGTATTGCGGCCACAGCCCATGCACAACAAAGGCGAATGGGCGGCCGCCGCATTGCGGATCGGCGCGGCGGTTGGACGCGCGTTCCGCCGACGCCGCGCAATAGGACGGCGACCAAGACAGCGCCAGCACGTAGAAATCGAAGCGGCCGGGTTCATTTTGCCGGCGGTCCGGCCGTTGCGCTTGCCGGCTTTGCGCCGCGCCGTCCTGAATCCGAATGACTTGAGCTTCGGAAGCCTTGGTGTCTTCACCAGCGCGAATTTGGGCCGAGGCCACGGCACCGGTCAGCAGCCAAAAACCGAGTGAAATCCTGAAGAATACCGGTAGGTAGCGCGCCAGCCGGACGAGAGCGGAAAAAACGCCTTCGCCTGATTCAGGAACGCCCCTGTGCGGCCCATATGTTCGCCAAAGAACAAACACTGAATTGCCTTTTTCGCGAGTTCCATCGAAATATGCCATGACTACCTGAACATTTGAAGAACGTATTGAGAATGAAATAGGTCCGCATAATGCAGCGTCATTGGGCTCCCTGCATTCCGGGCGCCCGGAACACGCGAACCCGGAATCCAGCCACGTTGAATTTCTTCGTGTTTCTGGATTCCGGATCGCCACTTCGTGGCGTCCGGAATGACAACGACAGAGTTTCTCGGCAGCCTGCTACGGCCGCGCCATCTTGCATGCAGGATTATACGCCCAATTGCGGTCGAGGCCGACGACGCACCAGGTGACGCCCCAGGTCGCTCCTATTATGCCGGTATCCTCGCCGATCCAGTAATCGACACGGTGCTTGCGGCCGTCGCTCACCAGCGCCACCGCGCTGCAAAAACGGCGTGGAATGGTGCCCCTGGCCCACGGGCTATAGGCGGTCTGGCGCACCCACTCGTAGCCGACGATTTGCAGGTTGGAATTCCAGAACCGGCTTTCCTTGGTCTCGAAGCGCGACGAGATCGTGCTGAGCGCAGCGGGGCAAGCCGGCAGATTGCCGTCATAATTGGCGCCGGACAGATAGAAATTCTTCTCCAGCCAATTGGCAGCCAAAGCCGAGGTGGACGCGGCGCAAAGTCCGGCCAAAACGCCCACTCCTGCGACAAGAGCAAAGACCACGGACCGCTTGCGGCGAAGGACGCTGCTCATGAGCAAAACTCCTGTTGGCGGCGGAGGCCGAATCTCAGAAATCAGAAGCCGATTTTGGCGCTATCGAATTCCACGCTCAAGACATCGTCACGTTAATTTAGCACAGTTTTTTCCGGACAATGGCGACTTGATCACAGATTCGGGCGGTCAGGGACTCGTGACTCCGCTTGCGGCGCTGCATCATTGTTCCAGCGAATCGGGTGTTGCGTCGATTTGTTGAGTTGTTGCGTCCCCGCCCTGCGCCGAGCGTATTGTCCGGTCGCAAGCGTTTCGGCTGCGTAAGCCAGAACCAGCGGTTTCCTTGTCGCGTTGGCCGGTAATGGCGAGTCGACTGCGTTCACGGCGTTGGCTGCCGGCTGTTTGCCGGCGGCCGCGCCGATGTCTTCAAGTTCAGATGTTTATTCAAGCCCAATCGCCAAGCACAGCCTGCACCAAAGTCAGCGCCGCGACGGCTGCGGTGTCGGCACGCAGAATGAGCGGCCCGAGTGACAGCCGCACCACATTGGGCCGCGCCAGCAGGGCCTCGCGCTCGTCGTCGGCAAAGCCGCCCTCGGGTCCGATCAGCACGGCCACCGGCAGAGAGGACGAGGCCTCTGCCGGCAACAGCGCGCTCGGTTGCGGCCGCGCGGCGGCGAGCGCCGCCACCGGGTCCTTGACCTCGGCATCCTCATCGCAAAACACCAGCAACCGGTCGGCTGCGGCTTTGCCCATGATCGATTTGAAGGGCACCGGCTCGGCCACCTCGGCCAAGGCAAGCACGCCGCATTGCTGCGCGGCTTCGATCACGTTGGCCCGCATGCGGTCGGTATTCACCCGCGCCACCTGGGTGTGGCGCGTGATGACAGGTTGCAGCCGCGATACGCCGAGTTCGACCGCCTTTTGCACCATGTAATCCAGTCGCGCGTGCTTGAGCGGCGCAAACAGGAAATGCAGATCGGCGGCTTGCGGCTGCGGCCGCGCGAGCTTGCCCGCACGTGCCTTCGCCCGCTTGGCCGAGCCCTCAAGGGTTGCCTGCCATTCGCCGTCGCGGCCGTTGAACAACAGGACGGCATCGCCTTCCTTCAGCCGCAGCACAGTGTGCAGATGATTGGTCTGATCGCGGTCGAGCGGGATCTCGCTGCCCTCCGCCAGCGGGCTATCGACAAACATGCGGGGGGTCCGGAAATCGTAGCGCGGCATGGGAACCATCCGATCTGTGATAATCGGGTCTGTGATAAAGATGATGGATGTTCCGGCTAAACGCGGCCGGCCGCTTCGATCTGGTGCAATTTGCCGCCTTCCCGACGCAATCTGCGGTTTGTTATAAACTCAGAGTCGAACATCCGCCTCTATAATGCGCTGAGGCGAGAAAAGGATTCCTCGATGAATTTGCGCTTGGCCGTCATCGTTGCGGCGAGCCTGTTTGCATGTGCCGCCGGACCTGCCATCGAGCCGGCCCTGGCGCAATCGCCGTGGCCGGAGCCGGCGCAGCAGGCGCCCGCGCCGTGGCCGGGCCAGAAACCGAGCGCGCAGGCGGCCCCCCAAGAGCCGTGGCCGACGCCGCCGCAGCAGCAAGGCGGGGCTGCGGCTGCCCCGTGGCCCCAGCAGCAGGCGCGCCCGGCGGAGCCGCCCTGCATGACGGATTTCTCCAAGCTGCGTGACGATGCCGCCAAAAAGGCCTCGGCGATTCAGACTGCCGGCAAGCGGAAGCAAAAACCCTCGGCCAAGGAAGCCTGCGGGCTGTTCAACTCCTTTTCCAAAGCCGAGGCCAAGATGATCAAATTCGTCGAGGCAAAATCGAAAGGCTGCGGCATTCCGCCCGAGGTGCTCGACCACATGCAAAAGGCGCACGCCAAGACCACCGAAATCCGCACCCGGGTCTGCAAGGTGGCAGCGGCCGGACCGCCGGCCCCGCGCGGTCCGAGCCTGAGTGACGCGCTCTCCGCGCCGGTCCCCAATGCCGACAACATCAAACCCGGCCGTGGCACTTTCGACACCTTGACCGGGAGCGCGCTCGGCAAATGACCGACAGCCTGGGTCCCGTTGCCGATGCGACCGGCAACTGGGTCGATGGCCTGGCGCCGGCCGCGACGCGGCCCTTCCTGCGGCTCGCCCGCCTCGACCGGCCGATCGGCTCCTGGCTGCTGCTGATGCCGTGCTGGTGGTCGGTCGGCCTTGCGGGCATGAATCAGGGCCACATGCCGAGCCTGTGGCACGTTGTCCTGTTCTTCATCGGTGCCTTTGCCATGCGCGGCGCCGGCTGCACCTGGAACGATCTGGTCGATCGCGACCTCGACGGCCGGGTCGAGCGCACGCGATCGCGGCCGATTCCCTCGAAGCAGGTGACCGTCGCGCAGGCCACGTTGTTCATGGTGGCGCAGGCCGTCGTCGGCCTTCTCGTCCTGCTCCAGTTCAACCGCTATACGATCATCGTCGGCCTCGCCTCGCTGGGCGTCGTCGCGATCTATCCGTTCATGAAACGCATCACCTACTGGCCGCAGATTTTCTTGGGTCTGGCGTTTTCGTGGGGCGCGTTGATGGGCTGGCCGGCGGCGTTCGGACGTCTCGACGGGCCCGCCTTTATTCTTTACGCCGGGTCGATCTCCTGGGTGATCGGCTATGACACGATCTATGCCCATCAGGACCGCGAGGACGACATGATGATCGGCATCAAGTCGACCGCCTTGCTGTTCGGGCAACGCACGCCGTTGATGCTGACGCTGTTCTATGCGGCCGCCGTCGTGCTGATCGGCATTGCCGGGTTCATGGCCGGCGGCGGCTGGATTTTCGGTGTGGGGCTTGCGGCGTTTGCCGCGCAACTGGCCTCGCAGGTGGCGCGGCTCGATATCGACGACAGCGCCCATTGCCTCAAGCTGTTCCGCTCGAACCGCGACGCCGGGCTGATATTATTTGCCGCGATGCTCATCGACGCGGCGGTGTGATGAACACCGTCAGCATCCGCGCTGCCTTGCCAACGGACGACGACGCCATCTGGACGATTCTGGAGCCGGTGTTCCGCGCCGGCGAGACCTATCCGATCCCGCGCGACATCGACCGCGCCGGCGCGCTCGCCTACTGGCGCAGTGCGGGGCATGAAGTGTTCGTCGCCACGGATGATAACAGCGGCGAAGGCAGCGTGGTCGGCACCTACTATCTCAAGGCCAATCAGCGCGGCGGCGGCGCTCACGTCTGCAATTGCGGCTACATGACCGCCCAGAGCCAGAGCGGGCGCGGTGTCGCCCGGGCGATGTGCGAGCACTCACTGGCGCATGGTCGCGACCGCGGCTTTACCGCGATGCAGTTCAATTTCGTCGTTGCGACAAATGAACGCGCGGTGAAGCTGTGGCTGTCCTGCGGGTTTAGCGTGGTCGGGCGGCTGCCCGGGGTATTTCAGCATCCGGTCCTGGAAACCGTGGACGCGCTGGTGATGATCCGGCCGCTTTGATCGCGTTAACCGCAGCCGATAAATCACGGATTGGCCACGTCTTTTTAACCCGTTTGAGGGAACCATATCTCTCGGCGCGCCTTGGCATGTCATAGGACGAAAGCGCCGCCTCAGGGGTTTGACTGTCGGGGATGAATAAGACGGACGATTTTCTGGAACGCGAGTTGGACCGCTCGATAAGCGAGCGCGGGCCTGCCGGCGGCGGACGCGCGGAAGCGGCGCTCGGCGAACCCGACCACAGGTTCCAGGCCCTGTTTAACGCCCTTCCCGCCGCGGTCTACACCACCGACGCCAGCGGCCGGCTGACCTACTCCAACGAGGCCGCCGCCGAACTCTGGGGTTATCGCCCGACACCCGGGAGCGCCGACTGGCGGGATCCCTGGAAACTGTTCTGGCCAGACGGCACGCCGATGTCGCCCGAAGAGCGCCCCATGGCGGTGGCGCTGCGCGAGCGCCGGCCGGTGCGCGATATGGAAGTGATCTGCGAGCGGCCGGATGGCACGCGGGTGCATCTCATTCCCTACCCGACGCCGCTCTACGACGAAGCCGGCCGGATGGTCGGCGCCGTCAACATGCTGGTCGATATCACCGAACGCAGGCGCGCCGAGGACCGCCAGCAACTGATGGTGCGCGAACTCCATCATCGCGTGAAGAACACCCTGGCCACCGTGCAGGCGATCATGGGTTCGACCGCGCGTTCGGCCAAGACCATCGAAGAGTTTCAGGACGCGCTGATCGGCCGTATCGCCGCGCTGGCCAAGACGCATGTGCTATTGGCCGACGATGTCACGTCGGTTTCGTTCGATAGCATTTTGCACTCGGAGCTCGACGCCTTCGACGACGGCAGCGAAGGCCGCATCACGCTTCACGGCCCGCCGGTGGCGATCTCGCCGCAGACCGCGGTCCCGCTCGGCCTCGCGATCCATGAACTCACGACCAATGCCGCGAAATACGGCTCACTATCGGTCTACGGCGGCAAGGTCGATGTCACCTGGACTGAGACCATCGAAATGCGACGCCGCCGGCTCGACTTCGACTGGGTCGAGAGCGGCGGCCCGGCGCTGACGCCGCCGACCAGACGCGGCTTTGGCACGCGGCTGTTGCAGTTCGTGCTGCCGGGGCAGATTCAGGCCAAAGTGAGTATCGAATACCGGCCCGATGGCGTCCGCGTGCATGGCACGGTGCCGCTGCCGATGACAAAAGCGGAATAGAAGTGCTCGAAAACGCCTTTTTATTTTGACGCGTTTTCTTTATGCGAACCGGTACCCACTTCGCTTGAAAACGCTTTTTAGAGCGACTTGACGATCTGCTCGGTCATCTTCTTGGCATCGCCAAGCAGCATCATCGTGTTGTCGCGGTAGAACAGCGGATTGTCGATGCCGGCATAGCCCGACGCAAGCGAGCGCTTGATGAACATCACCGTGCCGGCCTTCCAGACCTGAAGCACCGGCATGCCGTAAATGGGAGAAGTCTTGTCGTCTTCCGCCGCCGGATTGGTGACGTCGTTAGCGCCGATCACGAAGGCAACGTCGGCCTGGGCGAATTCGGAGTTGATGTCCTCCAACTCGAACACCTCGTCGTAAGGCACATTGGCTTCGGCGAGCAGCACGTTCATGTGGCCGGGCATGCGGCCGGCGACCGGGTGGATGGCGTACTTGACCTCGACGCCTTCCTTCTTGAGCCGGTCGGCCATTTCGCGCAGCGCATGTTGCGCCTGCGCCACCGCCATGCCGTAGCCCGGCACGATGATGACCTTCTGCGCGTTCTTCATGATGTAGGCGGCATCCTCCGCCGAGCCGAGCTTGACCGGACGCTGTTCGGCCGCGGCACCGGCAGCCGCCGTCTCGCCGCCGAAGCCGCCGAGAATGACCGAGACGAAGGATCGGTTCATCGCGTGGCACATGATGTAGGACAGGATCGCGCCGGATGAACCGACCAGCGCGCCGGTGATGATCAGCGCCGAATTGCCAAGCGTGAAGCCGATGCCGGCGGCGGCCCAGCCGGAATAGGAATTGAGCATCGAGATCACGACCGGCATATCGGCGCCGCCGATCGGAATGATCATCAGGACGCCCAACGTCAGCGCCAGGATGACGATCAGCCAGAAATCGAGCGTGGTCTGCGAGACGTAGAAGCCATAGATGAAAAACACCAGCGCCAGCGCGATGGCGATGTTGATGTAATGACGGCCGGGCAGCGTGATCGGCTTGCCGCTCATGCGCGCCGACAGCTTGAGGAACGCGATCACCGAACCGGTGAACGTCAGCGCACCGATGGCGACGCCGAGCGCCATTTCGATCAGGCTCGCCTGATGAATATGGCCGGGCGTGCCGATGTCGAACGCTTCGGGCGCATAGAAGGCGCCCGCCGCCACCAGAACCGCGGCCATGCCGACCAGCGAATGGAAGGCCGCCACCAGTTCCGGCATCGAGGTCATCGGCACGCGCTTCGCAATCACCGCGCCAATGCCGCCGCCGATGACGATGCCGCCGATCACCAGCACCCACGAGAGCGGGTCCGACGGCGGATGCGAACCGAGGGTCGTCAGCACGGCGATGGTCATGCCAATCATGCCGAACTGATTGCCGCGGCGGCTGGAGTCCGGGCTCGACAATCCGCGCAAGGCCAGAATGAACAGAACGCCGGCGACGAGATAAAGCAGCGCGACGAGGTTGGGGCTCATGGCGCGCTCACTTCTTTTTCTTCTGATACATCGCCAGCATGCGCTGGGTGACGAGGAAGCCGCCGAAAATATTGATGGATGCGAAGATCAAGGCGACGAAGCCGAGCGCGCGCGCCCAGATCGGACCGTCATGGGCCGTCACCAGCGGCACGCCGACCGCGAGCAGCGCACCGACCACGATCACCGAGGAGATCGCATTGGTCACCGACATCAGCGGCGTATGCAGCGCCGGCGTCACCGACCAGACGACGTAATAGCCGACGAACACGGCGAGGACGAAGATCGATAGGCGGAAAACGAAGGGATCGACCGCGTTGGCGAGTTCGTGCATGGCAAAGCCTCTCAGTTTTCGTCATTCCGGGGCGCGGCCGAAGGCCGCGAGCCCGGAATCCATAACCCCGGTGCTGCGGCGTATGGATTCCGGGCCCGCCGCTTCGCGTCGTCCCGGAATGACTGCTGATGGGTCATGAAGGCGAAGCACATCGTCACGCCGCCGACTTCGGCATGAAATTCGGATTTACGATCGCGCCTTCGCGCGTCAGCAAGGTACCCTTGATGATCTCGTCGTCCCAGTTGATCGCAAGAGTCTTTTCCTTCTTGTCGATCATGGTCTCGATGAAAGTATAGAGGTTCTTGGCGTAGAGCGCCGACGCAGATGCGGCGAGACGCCCCGGCACGTTCAAATGGCCGACGATCTTGGCCGGTCCGACGACCGCGACTTCGCCCGGCTTGGCACCTTCGACGTTACCGCCGCGCTCGACTGCCAGATCGACGATCACCGAGCCCGGCCGCATCGACTGCACCATTTCGGCCGTGATGAGACGCGGCGCCGGACGGCCCGGGATCAGCGCGGTGGTGATGACGATGTCCTGCTTCTTGATGTGCTCGGCGGTGAGCACGGCCTGCTTGGCCTGATATTCCACCGACATCGGCTTGGCGTAACCGCCCGCCGTCTGCGCGTTCTTGAATTCCTCGTCCTCGACCGCCAGGAACTTGGCGCCGAGACTTTCGACCTGCTCCTTGGTGGCCGGACGCACGTCCGTGGCGGTGACGACAGCGCCCAGCCGGCGCGCGGTGGCAATGGCCTGGAGGCCGGCAACGCCGACGCCCATGACGAACACCTTGGCCGCCGGCACGGTGCCGGCCGCCGTCATCATCATCGGCAGCGCGCGGCCGTATTCCTCCGCCGCATCGATCACAGCGCGGTAGCCGGCAAGGTTGGCCTGACTGGAGAGAACATCCATCGACTGCGCCCGGGTGATGCGCGGCATCAACTCCATGGCGAAGGCGGTCAGGCCGGCATCGGCCATCTGCTTGAGCGCGGCCTCGTTGCCGTAAGGGTCCATGATGGCAATGACGAGCGCACCCTTTTTATAGGATGAAAGCTCGTTCGGGGCCGGACGGCGCACCTTGAGAATCAGATCGGCATTGGCCGCGACATCGTCGCCAATCTCCGCGCCCGCCGCCTCGTAATCGGCATCGTTGATGCCGGAGGCGATGCCGGCGCCCCGCGCGACGACAACATTGGCGCCAAGAGCCTTGAATTTCTTGACGGTTTCCGGCGTCGCCGCAACTCGCGGCTCGCCGGGATCGGTCTCACGCGCTACGGCAATTCGCATTCGCGGGCCCCCGCTATACCGATTGACTTATTGGCCGGACGCCCCCGTCCGGCTCGGAGTATGCCGCGATTATGCGCTACTGCGACAGGCCGGTGAAGGCAAAGATCAAAAGGCAAAGCACGAGCGAGACGTAGCTGGATGTCTTGCTGCCGGTGACGAGACCGGGGATGAGGCCGAGCAGACCGATGATGAACATCGCCAGCGCCGTGAACCAGTGGCCCATCACGCCGCCGACCGTCAGGCCGAGCAGAACCGTGATGATGTGGACAGAGCCGACGAACGCAAATTTGACGAAGGTCTCGTAGGTGTTTTCGTGCGCCGGATAGTCATTGCCCGCGGCGGTGGCGTATTCGACGGTGCCGTGGTCGGCCATGGGGAAGTTCTCCGAATGCGTTAAAACCTGCCGGCCGAGGGGTTAGCGCAATCGGGGCGTCAGGGCAACGGCCGGAGGCCTTTATGCGTCTGTGGAGGGCTTGAGACCCACAGCCGCCAGCGCCTTAGCCTGGCGCGCGGCGACCGCCGACATGTCGAAATTCTCAATCGCCTCGTTGAAAAGCCTGAAAAAGTTCAACTCCGCGGCAAGATGCAGGAATACGGCGCCCAGCCCGACGGCGGCGCGGTCCATGAACACGAATTCGCGCGGCACTTGCACCGGGCCGAGTTTCTTGAGCGCCTGGTGTACCTGGAACGCCTGTTTACGGCCGTAGTCGGATGGCTTGACGCCATCGGCAATGGTGCGGACGCGATCGTCGAGCAGCGGTCCGTAGATGAACCGTGCCCAGATATTGAGCGCCGCGATCAGGTCCTTGTTGAGCCGCTTGAAGCCCCAGGTCTCATAGGCATGCACCACGCGGGCATCCTCGCCGTCGAGCAGACCGCGATACAGGTCGACCACCCCGCCGACGAAGCGCGGCGGAAAAATCCGGATGCAACCGTAATCGAGCAGATTGATGCCTGCCGGTGTGCCGTTTGTGTCGTCGAACACCGAGTAATTGCCGAGATGCGGATCGCCGTGGATGACGCCGAAGCGGCTGAACGGAAACCACCACGCCGTAAACATCGCGGTGGCGAGCCTGTTGCGCGTGTCGAGCGGCGCGTCTTTGTGCGCCAGCAGCCTCTCACCTTCCATCCATTGCATGGTCAGCAGACGGCCGGTCGACAGCTCCGGCCACACCTGCGGCACGTGGATCGCGGCCTCGTCCTGGAGCATGGCGCGATAGAGCGCGATGTGTTTCGCCTCGCGCGCATAGTCGAGTTCCTCGCGCAAGCGTGCGCCGATCTCGACCGCCATTTCGTCGGTATCGATCGCGGGGTCGAAGCGCTTGCGCAGCGCAAACAGCATCTGCAACTGATGAAGGTCGGCTTCGACCGCCGACTGCATGTCGGGATATTGCAGCTTGCAAGCCAGCAGCGAGCCGTCGAGCGCGGTTGCGCGATGCACCTGACCGAGCGAGGCGGCGGCGGCCGGCTGATGCTCAAAGTCTTTGAATTTCGTTTGCCAGTCGGCGCCAAGCTCAGCGTTCATCCGTCGCTTGACGAAAGCCCAGCCCATCGGCGGCGCCTGGCTTTGCAGCTTCATCAACTCGCTGGCGTATTCCGGCGGCACCGCATCGGGAATGGTGGCAAGGAGTTGCGCCACCTTCATGATCGGGCCTTTTAACCCGCCGAGCGCCGCCGCCAGCGCAAAGGCATTACCGGCGCGATCCGGCTTGACGCCAAGGAAGCGCTGGCCCGCCACGCGCGCAGCGACGCCGCCGACTTTGGTGCCGACTTTGGCATACCTGCGGGCGCGGGCGGAAAAGCGGTTTTTCTCGGAGTCGGTGGGCATGAACGCGATCTAATGGCTGACGGCCGAATAGGAAGATGGCCCGCGAAACCGGCAGACCGTTCACGGCTTCGGCCAATTGTCCTTGATCCAGCGCGTCAGGCTTTCCTCGCTCACCTCGCCGGCGGCGAGGGCGAAGATCATCGCAGCGGCATCTGCCTCGGCCACAATGAAATCAACGCCATTAATTCCGAGAAACGTGTAGATCGCCAAAAGCGATGTGCGTTTGTTGCCGTCGACGAACGGATGATTTTTCGCGATACCGTAACCGTATGCTGCGGCGAGTTCCGGCAGCCCGGCACTTTCGTACGCCCACTTGTTGCGGGGACGATCAAGTGCTGACTCAAGCATCGCGCCGTCGCGTAAGCCGGAAAGACCGCCATGAATAGCAAGCTGCTCGTCGTGAATAGCAACGATAAGGCCCAACTCAAGCCATTCAGGCGCGGTCATTTGGCAAGTTCAGCGAGCGCATTCTTATAGATTTTCATGCCGCGCCGAGCGACTTCCATCGCCTTGTCGAATTTCGGATCGTAAGGCGTAAATCGAATTCCGCCTTCGGGAGTCAGCGTCGCGTAAAAGGTATCACCGGTGCTCAGACCAAGCCGCGCCATTATGTCCTTCGGAATAATGAAACCCGTCGAGTTGCCGATTTTCTTCAGTTGGACGGTTCCAACCGGCATCCCTCTCGGATCGGCTTCGATTTTCTTCTCGACGGACATAAGAGGCTCCCGGTGCATTCAATTATACAAAACGTATAACAACGTATTACGTTCCGTACAACGCCTTTCTACCCCAGCCCCTCCAGCTCCGTAATCAGCCCCGCAATCACGCTTAAACCCCCGTCCCAGAACTTCGGATCGGTGGCGTCGAGGCCGAACGGCGCCAGCAGTTCGGAGTGATGCTTTGTGCCGCCGGCGGCGAGCATCGCCAGATAACGCTCGGCGAAACCCTCGTTCGACTTCTCGTAAACGGCATACAGCGAGTTCACGAGACAATCGCCGAAGGCATAGGCGTAGACATAAAACGGCGAATGGATGAAGTGCGGGATGTAGGTCCAGTAGGTCTCGTAGCCCTCTTTGAGTTCGATCGCCGGCCCCAAACTCTCCGCCTGCACCGACATCCACAGTTCGCAGATCTTGTCGGCGGTGAGTTCGCCGTTGCGGCGTTCGGTGTGGACCTTGCGCTCGAATGAATAGAACGCAATCTGGCGCACCACGGTGTTGATCATGTCCTCGACCTTGGCGGCGAGCATAGCTTTGCGCTGCTTCACATCCGTCGTATTGGCGAGCAGCTTCCTGAAGGTCAGCATCTCGCCGAACACGCTCGCCGTCTCGGCCAGCGTCAATGGCGTCGGCGCCATCAACGGACCGTTGGGCGCGGCGAGCACCTGATGCACGCCGTGACCGAGTTCGTGCGCTAACGTCATCACGTCGCGCGGCTTGCCCTGGTAATTGAGCATTACATAAGGATGCGCCGACGGCACCGTCGGATGCGCGAAAGCGCCCGGCTGCTTGCCCGGCCGCACGCCGGCATCGATCCAGTTCTTTTCAAAGAAGCCGTCAGCCACCGTCGCCATCTCGCTCGAAAATGCGCCATAGGCGGTTAGCACCGTATTCCGCGCGTCGGTCCAGGGAATCGTGCGTTGCTCGACCTTAGGCAGCGGCGCGTTGCGGTCCCAGTACGGCAGGCTCTTCTTGCCGAACCATTTCGCCTTCAAGGCATAATAGCGATGCGACAGTTTCGGATAGGCGGCGCGCACCGCCTCGACCAGCGCATTCACGACCTCGGGTTCGACCCGGTTCGACAAATGGCGCGCGTCGGCGACATCCTTGAAGCCGCGCCAGCGGTCGGAGATTTCCTTGTCCTTGGCCAGCGTGTTGGTGATCATCGTGAACGGCCGCAGGTTGGCCTTGAAGGTCTTGGCCAACGCCTGCGCCGCTTCCTTGCGTTTCTTGCCGTCGGCATCCTGGAGGAAATTCAGCGCCGGCTCGATCGACAGCTCCTTGCCGCCAATCGTGAAACGCAGGGCCGCGATGGTGTCATCGTATTGCCGGTTCCAGGCGGAATAGCCGGTCAGGGATTTCTCGTGAAATAGCTGCTCGATGCGGTCCTCAAGCTGGTACGGCTTTTCCTTGCGCACGTCCTCGATCCACGGCCGGTAATGGCCGAGCGGCCCGGTGTTCATCGCGGCGTCGAGCACCGCGTCGTCGATGCGATTGAGTTCGAGGTCGAAGAACAACAGATGCGAATAGGCGGTGGTGATCCGCTCGTTCATGTCGCCGTAGAATTTCGAGATCGCCGGATTGGTGCTGTCGCCGGCATGCAGCAGGCCGGCATACGAGCCGATGCGGCCGAGCACGTCGCCGATCGCCTCGTAGCGTTTCACCGCCTCAAGCAATCCCGGCGCGCCGGTCTCGGCGGCGAGGCCCGCAAGCTTGCCCTTGTAGTCCTGCTCGAAGTCGACGCAGTCGGCGTCGGAACGCTCCAGATCAACTTTCAATTCCGGACTGTCGATGCCGGGATAGAGGTCGTTCAAATTCCATTCCGGCAGATTGCCGAGCTTGACGGTCGGCCTGGCTGTCTTCCTGGATGCTTTGGCGGCCTGTTTGGACGGCTTTGCCGGAGTCTTTGCAGGAGTCTTCGCAAGAGTCTTGCGGGTCGCAGTTCGAGGCATGGTGATTGTTTCGCTTTTCGGGGAAATCGGGGAGGCAAAATCTGTCGGCGCAATCTGTCAGCCTATGTAAGACGGCGCAAATGGCGATGCGATGGCAGATCCGTCGCTTTTTTCAGCATCCGGCCTCATCCAGCCTCCGTGCCGGCGGCCCGCCTCGGGCTGGTTCCATTTAAGGTCCCCTTAAGCCCGATCCCCGATACTGCACCAAATCGGCACAGGAGGCGCGGCGGACATGCCTGCGCTCGGCCGGTCCAGGAGAATTCATGTCGGAAGTGGTGTTGATCGTCGACGACGATCCGGTACAGCGTCGCCTTGTCGAAGCCATGGTCCAGCGTTTTGGCTATCGGGCGCTGACCGCCGACAGCGGCGACGCCGCGCTTAAGCTCCTGATCGGCGAGGATGCCGCGCGCATCGACTGCGTGGTCCTCGATCTGGTCATGCCCGACCTGGATGGCCTCGGCGTCTTGGCGCGCATGCGCCAGGCCGGCCTCGACACGCCCGTGATTGTCCAGACCGCCCACGGCGGCATCGACAATGTCGTTTCCGCGATGCGTGCCGGCGCCCATGATTTCGTCGTCAAGCCGGCCGGGCCCGAGCGGCTCGACGTCTCGCTGCGCAATGCGCTCGCGACCAAGGCGCTCGCCGGCGAATTGCGCCGGGTCAAGCGCAGCCAGGACGGCACGCTGACCATCGCCGACATCATCAGCCGCTCGCCGGCCATGCGTCCGGTGCTGCAAGCCGCCGAGAAAACCGCCGCCTCGAATATTCCGGTGTTGATCGAAGGCGAAAGCGGCGTCGGCAAGGAATTGATGGCGCGCGCCATCCACGGCTCCGGCATCCGCCGCGCCAAACCCTTCGTCGCGGTCAACTGCGGCGCTATGCCGGAGAACCTGGTCGAGTCGATTCTGTTCGGTCACGAGAAAGGCGCGTTCACCGGCGCCACCGAAAAGCACAGCGGCAAATTCATCGAGGCTGACGGCGGCACGTTATTTCTCGACGAAGTCGGCGAACTGCCGCCGGCGGCGCAGGTCAAACTGTTGCGCGCCTTGCAGGAGAGCGAGGTCGAGCCCGTCGGCAGCCGCAAACCGATCAAGGTCGATGTCCGCATCATCTCGGCGACCAACCGCGATCTGATTGCAGACGTGAAGGCCGGACGTTTTCGCGAAGACCTGTTCTATCGCCTTCACGTATTCCCGATCACGGTCCCGCCGCTGCGGCGGCGGCCGGAAGACATTGCCGAACTGGCGCGTCATTTTCTCGCGCGCATCGCCGCCGAACAGGGCAAGCGCCTGCGCGGCTTCGACGCCGCCACATTGGCAAATCTTTCCGCGTTCCCGTGGCCCGGCAATGTGCGGCAACTTGAGAATGCGGTGTACCGTGCCGTGGTGCTGGCCGATGGCGACACCGTCGGCATCAAGGAATTCCCGCAGCTTACCAACGTCGGCGCCGACACGGTGGACGATGACAATGCCCGAAGCGCGATGCACGCATTGCCCGATATGATGCCCGACGCCGCGCCGACCATGGCGCCCGATATGCCATTGGACCTTCCAGCCGACGCCGGCATCGATACCGCATCCGAAAACACCGGCAACTACGTCAGCATTACGGAGCGCATGGCCAGGCTTCAGCCGGGCCGGCTGACCATGGCGCGGCCACAGCTTGCGCTGACCGACTCTCACGATGACGTGAGACCGCTCGACGATATCGAGCGCGAAGTCATTCGCTTCGCCATCGCGCACTATCGCGGACAGATGTCGGAGGTGGCGCGCCGGCTTAAAATCGGCCGCTCGACGCTTTACCGCAAGCTGGAAGGCCTTGGTTTACAAGACGAAGCGGCCAATGCCTCGGTTAACGAGACCGACGCCAGCGAAGTTAATCGTTAAAATTTTAACGATCGCCGCCGGCGTTAGCTTTGATGGAAGGTAAACGACGCGGCTTTACGATTTTCGTTCGTAACGTCCGCCATTCGGTCGCATAATAGCCGGCAGCTTTATACATGGCGCATCAAGGACCGCGCCGGTTAAGGCATTGCATCGGATTTGAAGCATCCGGCTAATGATGTCCGCGTGGAGTTTGGTGACATGCGTAACGTGAAGCTCGACAAACGGCTCGCTGGGACGGCTGTGTTCGTGACCATGGTTGCGAACATGATCGCGATCGTGCCGCAGATCGCGACCGCCGCGCCAGATGGCATTCGCCCGGTCATGCCGATGCCGCCCTCGCTCAACGGCCGCCCGATCCATCATCGCGAAGCGCCTCCCACTCCTCCGCCAGCATCGCAACCGCGCGCCGTCGCGCCGGTGGTACAAGCGCCAGCTCCCGTCACACAAGTTTCCGCGCCACAAGAACCGGCCACTCCCGTGACCGCCGACATCGGCAGCACCCTCGACAGGGCGCCTGGCGCCTCCGATGGGCAGATCGGCGACCGACTGCGCGATATGGTCACTTCGAAGCAGTTCGATCGGCGCGTCGCCAACGCCAACGAGCGCAAGGCCATCGAAAAATATTACGCCGCGCGCCGGTATGCGCCGCAATGGATTCATGACGGCCGCCTGACCGCAAGCGCCAAGACCGCGATCGCGCGGCTGAAGAACGCCAGCGCCGATGCCCTCGATGCCGCCGATTATCCGGTGGCCGAATTTGCCGGCTCCGCGGATGCGCTCGCCGCCGCCGATGTCCAACTCACGCATTCCGTGATGACCTTCGCCCGCCATCTCGCTGTCGGACGCATCGCGCCGACCCGGGTCTCGGCCGAAGTCGATTATGGCGACCACACGCCCGACCCTGCCGAGATATTGAAGAAGGTTCTTGAAGCACGCGACGTCAACGCCGCTCTCGACAGCTACGAACCGCCGACCGACAGGTTCCGGGCACTCAAGGCCAAGCTCGCCGAGTTGCGCAGCAATGCACCGCGCGCCGATGCCGACGAACGCATTGCCGGCGGCGCCGTCATCAAGCCCGGCGCCAAGGACCCGCGCGTGCCGCAATTGCGCGAGCGCCTCAATGTCACCATGGCCGCGGCCGCTGTGAAGACCATGCAGGTGCGCGACAAGCGCACCGGCCGCATCAAGCTGGTCAAACTTCCGCAAGAAGACAGCAGAGACGCCGCGCTGGTCTATGACAAGGCGCTCTACAATGCGATCAAGCATGTGCAGGCCAGTGCCGCGCTCAAGCCGACCGGCGTCATCGACAACCACACCATCGCCGCCATCAACGGGCCAACCCAGCAGCAGAAAATTGACAGCGTTGCCGCCAACATGGAGCGCTGGCGCTGGCTGCCGCGCGATCTTGGCCGCACTTACGTGATGGTCAATATCCCGGACTATACGCTGCGCGTGATGCACGACGACAAGCTTGTCTGGAACACCAAGATCGTCGCCGGCAAACCGCAGACGCCGACGCCGCTGCTGACCGCCGCGATGGACAACGTCATCGTCAATCCGTCCTGGTACGTGCCGCAGTCGATCATTCAGAACGAATACCTGCCGCTTTACGCCAGCGATCCGCATATTTTCGAGCGTCTGGGGCTTGAGGTGAAGCGCGGGCCGGACGGCCACATCAACGTTGTGCAGCCGCCGGGCGCGGCCAATGCGCTCGGCCGAATCAAGTTCAACTTCCCCAACAAGTTCCAGGTCTATCTCCACGACACGCCGGAGAAGCGCCTGTTCTCCGCCGATCAGCGCGCATTCAGCCACGGCTGCATGCGCGTGGAAAACCCGACGAAATTCGGCGAGATCATGCTCCATCTGGCGATGAACGGTGCGACACCTGACTCACGCCAGATCGAACGGCTGGTCGGCCAGGAAGAAAAAACATTCAAGCTGGAGAAACGGCCGTTGGTGCATCTGACGTACCAGACCGCTTATGTCGATGACGACGGCAAGCTGGTGTTGCGGAACGATATCTACGGCTTCGATGCCCGTATCCACGCCATCCTGCACTCGGACGAGCGCCGCATCGCCGACATCGCGCCGCCGAAGGATCCCAAGCGCGACGCGGCAACGGACAAGAGCAACCAGGAAATCCTGGCGCGGGTCGAGCGCCGCGAGGTTGCCAATCCGTTCCAGTTCTTCGAGAAGCTATTCCGGTAGTTCCAGGCGAGAGCAACGAACACATCTTTCGTGCGTGCAGCGATGATGCACGACCGCGACAGCATCGAACGCGAAAGTTCCATCGCCGCATTTCCATAAATATCGGCGGCGTGACGCGTTTTTGCCCATTTTACAATTTATGCCCCGATCAATCCGGGGGGAAATCGCCCGCGCAAAGGGTCGGTTAACCAGAACCCGACAACACTGTCGGCCGTCGCAATGCGGCCGTGCATCGGGTTTGTCGATGGCTGTGGCGCGGCGATTTTCGCGAAACCTTTTATTGTCAGGGGGCGGCGTGTATCGGTTTATTCCTGGTTCTCTGCGCGCCCGCGCTTCGATCAGCTTCGGCCTTGCCGCATTGATATTGCTCGGCGCGAACGAGTCTTTGCAGACCGCCTCTGCCGAAGGCGACACCCGCACCATCTCATTCCACCACGTCCATACCGGCGAAGACATCACCATCACCTACAAGCGCAACGGCCGCTACGACGACAACGCGCTGAAAAAACTCGACTGGTTCATGCGCGACTGGCGCAAGCAGCAGTCGACCCAGATGGACCCGCACCTCTTCGACCTGTTGTGGGAAACCAATCGCGAAGTCGGCGGTGAGAAGCCGATCGAGGTGATCTGCGGTTATCGCGCGCCCGGCACCAACGCCATGTTGCGCGCCCGCTCGACCGGCGTCGCGCAAAAAAGCCAGCACATACAAGGCCACGCGATCGACTTTGAAATTCCCGGCGTGCCGCTGGAAAAAATCCGCAATGTCGGTTTGCGATTGCAACGCGGCGGCGTCGGCTTTTATCCGACCTCGGGCTCACCCTTCGTGCATATGGATACCGGCTCGATCCGGCATTGGCCGCGCATGAGCCACGACCAACTGGTCAAGGTTTTTCCCGACGGCCGCACCGTGCATGTGCCGTCCGACGGCAAGCCGCTGTCCGGCTATGCGCTGGCGCTCGCTGACGTCGAGGCCCGCGGCAAGGAGCCGAACGCCGTGTCGCTCGCCGCGGCCCGCAATGCCGGCATCGTGACGGGACACGCCGTGGCCGCTTCGGATAGCGGCGGCCAGTCAAAGCCCAGTTTCCTGGCCAGCCTGTTCGGCTTCGGCCAGAAAACGCAACAGGCTGACGATGACGAGGACGAAGCCGCGACCGCACCCAAGCGCGGCCGCGCGCCGGTGGTCCTCGTCAGCCTGAAGCCGGGCTCGTCGGCGAAGCCGGTCGCCGTCACTCACATTGATGCGCCGCTGCCAAGAGCCCGCCCGCTGGCGCAGCCGGTTACGATGGCCAACGTGGGCAGCGTGTTCAACGGTCAGGGCGTCTGGGCCAACGCGGTCGATAGCGGCGCACTGGCGCCGGTTCCCAACCTCGAAGCCTTTGCCGCCAATATGCCGGCCGCCGGCACCACCGCCGATATCATGACCACCGGCAGCACCGGACAGATGGCGCTGGCCTATGCGCCGGAGATGCAACCGGCGGCGCGCCCCAGCCGCACCCGCCCCGTAGGAGTTCCGATGGGCGCCGGCATCCCACGCCTGGCGGCGGTCGATGCGGTGACGCGCCCGACATCGAGCGCCGTCGCGTTCACCGTGCCATTCAAGCCGGCGTTGTCGGGTGGCGTGCATCAGTTCGGCAGCCCGTGGCTGCGCGCGGCGGTGCTTACGCCCAGCGTCAGCAACTTTATGACGGCAACGCCGTCGAGCGCGCCGGCGATGCGGCCGCTCGCCGAATTGATGTTCAAGCCGTCGCAGTCGGTGCGGATGGCGTTCTCGGCCGACCCGAACTCCGGCATGGTCGCCGAGCGATTTACCGGCAGCGCCGTGGTGTTCCTGGCGACGACGACATACGCGATGCAGACCACGGCGTCGCTGCGGTAGGCAGGGCGTCTTTTCCCGGATCTGCGGTGCAGCGCGCAGCGATGCACCGCAGATCCTGTATCGTATTCACAAATCCGCGCCCCCCAGACGGCCGCCTATATCCTATGCCCGCGTATGGT
>JBEPUC010000018.1:0-66179 GCA_041691675.1 Hyphomicrobiales bacterium
ACCTGCGCAACGAGAAGATCAATTACAAAGTGCGCGAGCACTCGCTCGCCAAGGTGCCGGTGCTATTGGTCGTCGGCAAGAAGGAAGCCGAAACCCGTCAGGTTTCGGTGCGCAGGCTCGGTTCGGAAAAGCAGACGGTGATGGCGCTCGACGAGGCGCTTAAAGGTCTCGCCGACGAGGCGTTGCCGCCTGACCTCAAGCGCGCCAAGACGGCGGGCTGAGCGGCGACACCGGAGCCTTTCCGGCTTGATGGAATCAAAGCCGGGGCTCCAGCTTTTTGTTTTGACGCGTTTTCTTCACGCGAACCGGTATCCACTTCGCTCGAAAACGCTTTAACGCCACGCCGCGGCCTGCCGCGAAGCCTGTGCGGGTTGAGCATCGGCTTGCGGCGGCCCGTCTTCGAGCACGCCGAGGAACCGCTCCGCCCACCGGCTCAGATCGTTCTGCAACAGCACGCGGTAATTTTCGGTATGGCGTTGGCGGCGCTCGTCTAGCGGCATCGCCAGTGCGCGGTTGATGGCGATGGCGACGCCCTCCGGATCGTAAGGATTGACCAGAAGCGCGGCAGTGCATTCGCGCGCCGACCCGGCAAAGCGCGACAGGATCAAGACGCCGGGATCATTCGGGTCCTGCGCCGCGATATATTCCTTGGCGACCAGATTCATGCCGTCGCGCAACGGCGTCACCAGCGCGGCGCGCGCCGAACGGTAAAGACCCGCGAGCGCGGTGCGGCTATGCGCCTTGTTGATGTAACGCACCGGCGTCCACGACGCTTCGCCATAGGCGCCGTTGATGTGGCCCACCTTCTCGCCCAGCACGCGACCGATATCGGCGTATTCCTGAATGTCGGTGCGGCTACGCGGCGCGATCTGCAAATAGGTGACCTTGCCGCGCCAGTCCGGAAAATTGGCGAGAAACCGCTCGAAGGCATCCATCCGCTCGGGCAAGCCCTTGCTGTAATCGAGCCGATCGACGCCGATGATCATCGCACGTCCCGAAAAACTGTCGTGGACTTCGCGCACGAAGGCGGAATCCATTGCTCGACGCGCCAGTCTTTGGAACGGCTCGGTCTCGACGCCGACGGGAAACACGCCAACCCGCACGTCGCCTTCCTCAAAGGCAAAGCTATCGGCGTCGAGCCGCCGCAGCCCTCGCTCATTGGCGAGATAGCGCGCGAAGTTGGCGGCGTCGGTCTGGGTCTGAAAGCCGACGAGATTGTAATGGCCGAGCGCCGGAATGAGTTGCTCGTGGTTAGGTAACGCTGTGAGGATTTCCTCCGGTGGAAACGGCACATGAATGAAGAAGCCGATCCGGTTCTTGTGACCCCGGTCGCGCAACGCTTTGGCGAGCGGCATCAAATGATAATCGTGAACCCAGATGGTATCGTCCGGCCGCAGCACCTCCTCCAGATTCTTGGCGAAGAATTCATTGACCCGGAAATACCCGCCGAGGTCGCGGCGGGAAAATTCGGCGAGATCGAGCCGGTAGTGCAGGATCGGCCACAGCACGCGATTGGCAAAGCCGTTGTAGAATTCTTCGTAATCGTCTTTCTGAAGATCGATCGTGACGTAGGATACGTTTTCTTTGTCGAATGTCTTGGCCGCTCCAGGCGCGGCCTCCGTGACCTTGCCGCTCCAGCCGAACCAGACACCGCCGCGCCGCTTGAGCGCGGGTCTGATCGCTACTTCAAGTCCGCCGGCACGCGCGCCCCCATCTGGAATGCCAACACGATTGGAAACGACGACAAGGCGCGACAATTGCTTCATCTCCCCAACTCGACGGCAGCAAGTCTATCGGACTTGAAGTCCACGGGACTGCCTGCCGCCACAATAAAAAATCCACATAACACTTAAAGCCAGCAAATATCGCCAAATGCCGCAATCATCTCGTTTCGTATCTCGTTTAATCGAAATAAGTCTCGTTCAAAGTCTCGTAGGTCGCCGCCCGCCAAAATGTCTTATCGGTCAACGTAAATTTGCCGTTCGCTAGACAGCCTATACTAACGTCGCAGACTAGCGAAAGTTCATTTCACGCCTCTGCTCACTAACCGCAAACCGAAGCCAAGTGTGTCGGACCTATGGTGGTTCGGGTTTAAGGCCCGCAAGCCTCTGCAACGCGTGACGCACGTCGGCAGGCGAGCCGAATGTGGCGCAAGCTCCGGCAAAATTGCGACCGACGCCAAATCCGGTGCCGCCAAAATCGGCGAGCGCGGCAAAGGCTGCCGCATCGGTGACGTCGTCGCCGATGAACACGGGCATCCGGCCGGCAAACGGCGCATGCCGCATCAAGGCACGCACGCCATCGCCTTTGTTGATGCCGGGACGCTTGACCTCGAACATCGCCTTGCCCGGCAGAACCTCGGTGTCTTCGCCGGGAAAGGCGTCGCGGCTTGCGGCGACATGAGCGCGCAATCGGGCTTCTTCGTGCGGTGCCTTGCGAAAATGCAACGCCACCGAATAACCCTTGTCCTCGAATTCGAGTCCTGTGCCCGGCGTTACCGCCTCGATCAGGCGGCGGCGCATCGCTTCAGGAAGGTCAGCGATGCGCGACACCGAGGCCATTGCGGAAATCCGCATCTCGGCGCCATGGCCGCCGACCGCCGGCAGCGTCAGCGGGGCAAACAGCAAATCGAGATCGCGGATCGGCCGCCCGCTCACCAGCGCCAATGCGCCGCCGCACAAGGCAGAAAGACGCGTGAGCGAAGCCTTCAACGTATCGGGGACATCGACCTCGAATGGCGACGGACCGATGTCGATCAACGTGCCATCGACGTCGAGAAGAAGCGCAATCCGGGCCGGATCGAGTTTCGCGAAAATATTCATCGCGGCGGCGTTGGCCGCAGTACTGTCCGCGACAGTGGCCGTGTCGTTGGCGCCGGTATGCGTCACCGTCTTCCTTCCGAAAGTTCGCTTTAGTGCGCCATCACCTCGACATCGCCATCGACGCCGGTCACGACCTTGAACTCGCGCTCGAAGACGTTGCCTTCGTTGCGGGCGATGGCGCGATACTCGCCTTCGGCCAACACGACGCGCGGAAATGCACCGATCGATTCCTTGATGACGTCGCCGCCCGGCGTGAGCACCGACCACGCGGTATTGGCGAGCGCCTCGCCGCCCTTCTCGTTGACCAATTTGAGCGTAATGACGGCGGCGCGATGGTTGACAGTGATGTCGGTGAGCTTGCCGGCCTGGACACGAATATCGGAGCGCACCAGCGAATTGGCGTCGCCATAGTTCGACACGATATAATAGGTGCCGTCCGGAACGATCACGACCGCACCGGTCGCGACGTGTTCGGCGATCGGCCGCCGGTCGCCGGGTTCGAACTGGCTGCCTTTATAGACATCGAACGAAATCTGGCCTGCGGGAATGCGGGCATCGCCCACGCGGCCTTCGATCCGCAGACCCCCGGCCGGCAGGTCGAATTCCTCGCGCACGGTCTGGCCGCGCAGATTGACCGGCTTGACCGCGGTGGCGAGGCCGAAACCGACGTGGACGATGTAATTGCCAGCCGGCAACACCAAAGTCGGCGCCGGCGCTTTCTCTTCGCGCACCATCTTGAAGTTGCCGCTCGGATCGGGCTTGGCGGCATAAATCCGCCAGGTCAGGCCGCCGCCGATCGGGGGGGCGTTCTTGCCGAAGCGGGCCGACAGCACCAGCGCCACCTGGCCCGCCGGCACCATTGGCATCGGCGTCGGCATCATCATCGGCCCCGGCCCTGCCCCGCCGCCGCTGGGCGCGAAGGCATTGCCGCCGAGTGACGATCCCGGCGATAGCATGCCGCTCGAGGGCGCCGCCGAAAACAATGAATTCGACTGCGCCGAGGCTTGATCCGGTAATATCAATACCAATGTCAGAACGAGGAAACCCACCACAAGCGCAGCCAAAGCATCAATCGCCAGTCGGCTCCGCATGACGGGTCCGGAGGCGATGGGGGGATTTGCGGCTGTGCAGCTCATGGGCTCTATGTTTTCGGCTTAAATCGCGGCGATTTCAAGCCGATAGCAGCGGGTTGCGCCAGGGTGACAAAAGCCCTTATCCGGGAGATAAGATTGGAATGCCAGACGCTTTAGAACTCTTGAAAAGCCGCCGTTCGGTCAAGCCGATGGAATTGACCGGTCCGGCCCCGACAGCAGCCGAGATCGAAACGCTGTTGACGGTCGCCTCGCGGGTGCCCGACCACGGTAAGCTGGCGCCCTGGCGTTTTATCGTATTCGACGGCGATGCCCGCCGCGCCGCCGGCGATAAAATCGCCGAGGTCTTTCGCACGAACAACCCCGACGCCACCCCCGACCAGATTGCCTTCGAGCGTGACCGGCTGTCCCGCGCCCCGCTGGTGATCGCCGTGGTGAGCCGCAGCGCGCCGCATGCCAAGATTCCGCAATGGGAGCAGCAATTGTCCGCCGGCGCCGCCACCATGAACCTGGTATGGACAGCGTACGCGCTCGGCTTTGCCGCGAGCTGGCTCACCGAATGGTATGCCTATGATCGCGCTGTGCTCAATGCGCTCGGGCTCGCCGCCGACGAACGCATCGCCGGCTTCGTCCACATCGGACGCCCTGCCAAGCCGCCCGAGGATCGCGACCGGCCGCCGCTCGCCAGCATCGTCACGCATTATGCCGGCGATCACATGATGAAAGACGAGTGATGTTCTACGAGCCGGAGAAACGCGACACGTCGTTGCTGCCGTACGATCCTTTCAAGGCCATCGTCGCGCCGCGCCCCATTGGCTGGGTCACCTCGATGAGCACGAAAGGCGAGATCAATCTCGCGCCTTATTCGTTCTTCAACGGCGTCAACAGCAAGCCCAACCTGGTGATGTTCGGCAGCGAAGGCCGCAAGGACTCGGTCGCCTTCATCGAGGAGACGAAAGAATTCGTTTGCAACCTCGCGACTTACGATCTGCGCGACAGCATGAACGAGACGGCAGCGCCGCTGGCGCGCGGCGTCAACGAGATGGTGCGCGCGGGACTGGCGCCCGCGCCCTCGCGCCTGGTCAAGCCGCCGCGCGTCGCCACCGCTCCTTGCGCGCTCGAATGCAAGCTCGTGCGCATCGTACCGATGACGACCCATGACGGCGCGCCGGTCGACTGTCACGTGGTGTTCGGCCAGGTGGTCGGAGTTCATATCGACGACCGCTTCATCGTCAACGGCCTGCTCGATACCGCCGCCATGCGGCCGATTGCCCGGTGCGGCTACGATCAATACGCCGTCGTGGAGAGCGTTTTTCGCGATGGAAAGGCCGACCAAATAGCCCCGCAATCGCGGATAGCGTTCCCCCGATCTACCCCTGCTATCGCGGTTAATCGGACTTAATTATCGGGTAATCAGAGCGGTGCAGTATGAACGTCATGCTTAGGACAAGACACGTCGTCAGTTTTCACCATATTGGACCGAATTTCTTGTTCGAGGATTGGTCCGGATCGATGATTGCGCCGGGACTACGGGAGTACGCGGTTGGTGTTTGAGGGCCTTTTTACGCGCACGCGCAACGGCGATCGAGCCGCCGACGCCAACGCGCAAGTCAAACCGGAAATGACGCGACCGACGATCGGTCTTGCGCTGGGCGGCGGTGCCGCGCGGGGTTTTGCCCACATCGGTGTGATGCGTGCGCTCGAGGCGCACGGCATCGTCCCTGATGTCATCGTCGGGACCTCGATCGGAGCCGTGGTCGGCGGCTGCTATGCCGGCCGCCAGCTCGACAGCTTCGAGGCTTGGGCGCGTGGGCTGAAAGTCCGCAGCATCTTCAGCTATCTCGATATCAGCCTGTCCGGCGCCGGTCTCATTAGCGGCAATCACCTGTCCGAGAAATTGAACGAGTCTCTGGGTCAGGATCGCATCGAAGATCTGCCGATCCGCTTTGCCGCCATCGCCACGGAATTCAACACCGGACACGAAATCTGGCTGACGCGCGGCCGCCTCACCGACGCCATGCGCGCGTCCTATGCCCTGCCCGGCATCTTTCCGCCCGTGCGTATCGGCGGGCGCTGGCTGGTGGACGGCGCGTTGGTCAATCCGGTGCCGGTATCGGCTGCACGCGCGCTCGGCGCCCGTCTGGTGATTGCGGTCAATCTGAATGCCGACCTGTTCGGGCGCGGCACCATCATCGCCGACCATGGCTCAAACGAAGAAGACGACGAGGTTGCCGCCGAGTTGGCCAAGCCGCACGGAATCTCGGACGGCCTGCGTTCAATGCTTGGCGGTAAACGCTCTTTGCGCCGTCAATTCCTCGGCTCGCGCGGCCGGCCCGGCATTCCGACCGTCATGGTCGAAGCCTTCAACGTCATGCAGGACCGTATCACGCGGGCGCGTCTTGCCGGCGATCCGCCGGACGTGAGTATCAGTCCTCGCCTCGGAAAGATCGGCTGGTTCGACTTTCATCGCGGCAACGACGCCATTGATCTTGGCGCCGAAGCCGCCGAAAAAGCCTTCGAAGGCATCTCCGAAGCTATCGAAGGCCTGTCACAGCCCTACGACGACACCGCGAAATAGCCGACGCTCCGCTCCGAATCTTAAGCGGTGCTCAAGCTTAAGCGGTGCGGATGTAGTCGCGCATCGCCTCGGCATCGCTTTCGATTTCACCGACGCGCTGCTTCACCACGTCACCGATCGACACGACGCCGACCAGCTCGCCGTTCGTCAACACCGGCAAGTGGCGGAACTTGCCTGCCGTCATTCGCTCCATGATCTCGGCAATGGAATCCTCTTCGCCGCAGGTCATGACGTTGCGCGTCATCACCTGGCCGACCGGAAGATCAAGCGCCCCGGCGCCATGTTCCGACAACGCCCGCACGATATCGCGCTCGGAAAGAATGCCGGCGAGACGTCCACCGGCGCCGCGAATGACAGCCGCACCGATACGGTGCGTGCTCAGAAGCTTGGCAGCCGCCGCGAGATCGGCGGTTGGGTCGATGCTGAAAATGTCGCCGCCCTTTGCGGCCAGAATCGTCTTCACGTTCATGGCAGCCTCCATCCCCGGGCTCATTCCGAATTGATGTGCGTTCGCAATCTTTAGGTCCCGGGTGCTTGAGCAACGATCCGTCCGCTGGGGCGGTTCCGTCAAGCGTAATCGCGCATAGAAGCCCCGCGGAACACCAGCGCTGAGGTTGCAGCGCGCAATAACATCAATGCGGCATTGCATCATTGACGTTGTAGTGCGGAAAATCCGGCTTCGGATCGAACCAGGAAAACAGCAGCAATCCGGCAAGAAAACCGCCGATATGCGCCTGCCAGGCCACCGCCGCGTCGCCAGTGCCGCCAAGCGGCAGCGAAAACAGACCGAAGAGTATGTTGATACCAAACCACACCGCCAGAAATGCCAGCACGCGGGCGTCGCTCAACACGCCGGTCAGCGGGATCGCCGGCACGCGGAAGGCTTCGTCGTCGGTCGAGCCCAAGGTGCCGAGCGGCCCGCCGCGCTGAAAAGCAAAACGCATCGCCGCCGCCATCGCGCCGGAAATCGCCGCCGATGCGCCGATCATCGGCGATTGAGAACCGGCATTGGTCAGCAGATGCATCGCCGCGCCGGCGGCTGCCGTGACGATGAAGAACGCCATAAACCGCGTCGCACCGAAACGGCGCGCTACCGCGCTGCCGAAGGCGAGCAGCCAGATCGCGTTGACCCCGAGATGCGCCCAACTGCCATGCAGCAATGAATACGTGACGAACGTCCAGATGTCCGCGCCGACCCCACCCGGCAACAGCCCGCCGAGCACGACGGATGAATCGTAGCGCACCGGGATGAAGGCGAAATTCAGAAGAACCCAGACGTCCTGGTCCTCGGTCAACGCGAGCGTGCGCACGACATGGATGAATGCCATCACCGCCAGAAGCGCAACGATGACGGTGGGAATGTTGAACAGCGGTTCGCGTTTCAAGAGAAGGCATCCATGCAAACAGCGGAGTTAACCCTTAGCCCGCCGCATCGCAAGCAATTGAGCCGGCGATTTTAACGCTAATGGCAATGCAACCTGCGCACCGGCCCGCACCGGCACGGGCCCTGCTCCATCCAAGACCAACAGGACGGCAGACGGCGCCATTGTCCCGATCAGGGACAACCGGGATGCCGCTCCCGTCTCGCGTTGGAACAGGGTGGCGCAACATGAAACATGCAACGACGCGTGGGCTGTATGCGTACTGGAACGAGCGGCGCGGCACGCGGGCTGCGCCGGAACGCAACGATATCGATCCGATGGGACTGCGGCGCGAACTGGGTGACATCTTCATCCTGGCCGCCGACTTTATCGGTCAGCCGCGCTTTCGGCTGGCGGGAACGCGCGTCTGCGCGGCGTTCGGGCGCGAGATCAAGGGCGAAATTTTTGCCTCATTGTTCAGCGAGACGAGCCGCAAGAGCATCGACGATCTCATGGCGGTCGTCGACGCCGAAGCGATCGGCGCGGTCGCCGGGCTAACCGGGCGCACCGCCGAAGGCTTGATGGTCAATCTGGAAATGCTCCTGTTGCCGCTGGCGCATACCGGCCACGCCCGCATTCGCGCCATCGGCGCACTGGTGCCGCTGGTCCCGCCCTACTGGCTCGGCGACAAGCCGGTGGTGGCGCTGCACTTAACCGCGCTGCGCCACATAGGCGCCGACGCGGAGATTTTCGATGCGCCGGCCTTCACGCTCGCGCCCGCGCAATCGCCCGAAGAGATAGCCGACGCTACTCCCGAACATCAGTCGCCATCGATTGCGGCTCCGGCGGGCCAACGGCTGCGGCACGGATTCGTCGTCTATAGCGGCGGCCGTGAGACGCCGACCGACGAGCAAACCGGCTAACGAAGCGTTAATCTAACGACCATACGTTCGCCGTCTTAGGGAAATTTCGCCCTGAAAGTCGGCCTCTGCATGGCGCTTCCATTGAGCAAAC
The DNA here is from genome assembly GCA_041691675.1 of Hyphomicrobiales bacterium. Classification (GTDB taxonomy): domain Bacteria; phylum Pseudomonadota; class Alphaproteobacteria; order Rhizobiales; family Xanthobacteraceae; genus Pseudolabrys. The sequence continues at coordinate 8,867 of JBEPUC010000018.1, forward strand.
CGAAATTCTTGCCGCTCGCCGAGGAGCGGCGCCGGCATCAACGCGTCAAGGTCAATCTGCTCGGCCGCTATATGCTGGCCGATTACCGCGAATTCCCGTGTCAGGTGGTGGACATGTCGCCGGGCGGCATGGCAGTGGTCGCGCCGATCGCCGGCGCGCCGGGCGAACGTATTATCGCCTACGTCGATCACCTCGGTAGGCTCGAAGGCAAGATCGCCCGCATCCTCGATACCGGTTTCGCGATGACCATTTCGGCAACCTCGCGGAAACGCGACAAGCTTGCCGCCCAACTCACCTGGCTCGCCAACCGGCAAATTCTTAACCTGCCGGAAGACCGCCGCCATGGCCGCTTCGTTCCGGCAAATCCGTCGGCGCGGCTTATTCTGCCGAGCGGCGTCAATGTCACCTGCCGGATCATCGATTTGTCCGCCTCGGGCGCCGCCGTCTCGATCGCGCCGGACCTGCTGCCCCCGGTCGGCACCGCTGTTACCATCGGCAAGACAGCCGGCCGCGTGGTTCGCCACATCGAGCACGGCTTTGCGGTGGAATTCACCCGGCTCCAGCATCCCGACTTCATCGAAGAAAACGTGACCGGCGAATAACGCTGCGTCAGGCTTCGCCGGTCGCCCCTGTATCCTTCAAGCGCTTTGACTGGGCGAAGCCCGCGGGCGCGTGTCGCGATGAGCGTGAGCGGCCGGTCACCTAACTCATTCGAATTGTCTGTATTCCGCGGCCGCGCCGGCGGCCGTTTGCGCGTGCATTCCGGGTATCCCGATAGGCAAGGCAGGCGCCGCATGTTCGCCAGACGTCCGCGGCAACTGGCTTTAGCCCCCGTTTTTCAGCCTGAAACGAACGCATGCATAAAATTTTATTCAATTCGTATTCGTTCGAATTTTAGACAAATTAATCTCAGTATTTCTAAGTATTGTCGGATAATTTTACTACACACTGTCTAAATACTACATAATATACTTAGTTCCACTTCAAATTGTCTGTGTGACTGTCGCCCCTGGACGAAATGGGAAGGGGCAGTTGCATGTTGGGGTCTACTAAAAACATTATTCGTGTCGCCAGTACTTTGGCGATTACTTGCGGGACGCTGGCGTTCTCTATCGCCGGCAGCGTCGCCGGCGAGCGTGTCGCCTCGCTCTACGCCGGTGCGCCAATCGAACGGCCGGTGTTCGCTTCGGTCGGACCGGCCACCCGCACGCCAATCGGCTGGACCGAATTCTGCGTCGAATACAAAAGCGAGTGCGCAACCAAGGCTTCGGCGCCGCGCGACATCGTGCTGACCGCCAAGACCTGGAGCGATCTCGTCAAGGTCAATGCCTGGGTCAACGACAGCATCAAGCCGGTCACCGATCTCGATCATTGGGGCGTGGTCGAGCGCTGGAACATGGGCGAAGACGGCTACGGCGATTGCGAGGATTACGTCCTACTCAAGCGTCACATGCTGATGCAGGCGGGCTGGCCGCGCGAAGCGCTGCTGATCACCGTGGTGCGCGACAAGAATGACGAAGGCCACGCCGTGCTGACGGTCAAGACCAACCGCGGCGAGTTCGTACTCGACAACCAGGAACCGGAGGTCCTGGCCTGGAACAAGACGGGATACAAATTCGTCAAGCGTCAGTCCCAGTCCGACCAGAACACCTGGGTCGCACTCGGCGAACCCCGTCAGGCTCCGGCTTACGTGTCGGCGCGCTGAAGCGGCCGGCAACGGCTAGAGAAACAAAGGAACACGCGCACCCGGTCACGTCCCCAAAACTCCCCGTCCCCAGACCGGGTTCGCGCGCGGCCAGCCTCCCCCCAGAGGCTGGCCGCACCTTTTTGGGGAAGGGCGATTACGGACGCCTAGCCCACGCGCTTCAAGCCTTTGGCGTATTGCCTCGCGCGGTTGACGTAATGATCGGCGCCGCCCTTGATCGAAGCGACCGCTTTTTCATCCAGCGTGCGGATCGCCCGCGCCGGCGCGCCGACGATCAGCGAGTTGTCGGGAAACGATTTGCCTTCGGTCACGAGCGCCCCGGCCCCGACCAGCGAATTCTTGCCGATTCGCGCGCCGTTGAGCACGATCGCGCCCATGCCGATCAGCGAATTGTCGCCGATCGTGCAGCCGTGCAGCATGACCTTGTGGCCGATCACGCAATTGGCGCCGATCACCATCGGGTAGCCCATATCGGTATGCAGCGTCGCGTTGTCCTGTATCTGCGAGCGCTCGCCCAGTTCGATCCACTCATTGTCGCCGCGCAGCACCGCGCCGAACCAGACGCTGGTTTCGCGCTTGAGCCGCACACGGCCGATCAGCACCGCGGTCTCGGCAACCCAATATTCGCCCTCACCGGGAAACTCCGGCGCCTGTCCATCGAGTTCGTAAATCGGCATGGTCTCTCCCTTTTCAGGGGGCGAACCTAAGCCACGACGGCGGTAAAATGAAAGCTCTTAAGCGAGCAGCAGGCCGGCCGCCTGCACCAGGACCATGCCGGACATCAGGCTCCAGAAGCCGGCAATCAGCGTCGCCAAAAACACGAACTGGAAGCGGCGGCTGTCCTGCCGGTGGCCCATCAGCGTGTTGCGCATGATCAGGAACGGCGCCGTCAACATCAACAGCGGCACCGCCGCGAAAGTCTGCGGGCTCGGCCCGGCTGACAGCAGGCCGAAGCTCGGCGGCCGGCTGGTCACAAGCTGATAGGTCGAACTGCAAAGGCCGGCGACGGCAAAGCCGAGCGCCAGCGACAGCAACGTCTGTAACGATTCCGGAGTCATCGGATGCCTCGAACGCAATACCGGAAACATTAGTTGCAGGCCTTTTCGGGCAACGCCAGTCAATCCTTAACCAATGGTTAACCCAGGTAACGGACCGTTAACCGTAACGTGGCACGCAGAGGAAGGCGCGCCATCAGAATAATTCGAGACCCGCGATGACCTCCCTCGCCCACCAGCATCCGCACCAGACGCGGCTTCGCGCCGTCAAGCGCCGCGCCGGTCACAGTCCGCTCGCCGGCCCGGTGTTGCTGTTTGCCGCGGTATGCGTCGCAGCCGCGCTCTATGTCGCTTACGTGCTGTGGCCGCGTTGGCCGGATGCGCCGGTCGAGCGCAATGCGCCGTCACTGCCGATCGTGATTGCCGGCGTGCCTTTCAACATCGAACCGGCCGCCATCCGCGTCGCCATGCAGCGTCGTGCCGGCACGCAGAACCGCCTCGATCTTTCTTATCTGTGGCCGTCGCTGGAGCCGCCCGATCCGGCGATCAAGGTGATCAATGGCGTGCCAGTCGATCCGAATGAGCGCCTGTTCGCGCTGATCCAGGCCGACGACGGCGCGCTGCCACTGAAAGAGCGGCTTCAGAACATCTATCCGCGTTACATGACGACCGAGCCGGTCGCCGGCCGTGACGGCCTGACGCTGCGCCGGTTTCGCGACGACACGCCATACAAGGGCGAGGAATTGGTGTTCGAGCAGGACCGTCCCGAACACTTCATGGCGCGGTGCTCGCGCAAGGGCGTCACCAATTCCGGCACCTGCTTGATGGAACGGCGCATCGGCAATGCCGACATCACGCTGCGCTTTCCGCGCGAATGGCTCAACGATTGGAAAGCGGTCGCGTCAGGCGTCGATAAGTTGATGGCGCGCTGGCATCCGAACTAGCCGTGGCGTTCACTCCGCTCGTCCCCGCGAAAGCGGCGACCCAGGGCGAATTATTCCTGACTCTGTGTTCGTGGCTCTGGATTCCCGCCTTCGCGGGAATGAGCGGAGTTTGTCGCGCCGCTCATGTTAAATGCGCTCTGCCGTAAGCAGTGAGCGCGCCGGAATGAACTTACTCGCCCGCGTCGATGAGATCGATGTCGAGGATCGGCAATTCGAGAATGTAGGACTTGCGGCCCTTCTCATTCTCGAGAAACAAAACGCCGAGGAAGTCCTCGCCGATATAAACTTCCAGCGAATCCATTTTCTTCGGCCGCACCACGACGCGGATTTTTTCGTTGTCGAATTTCAGCCGCAGGTAATTGGTCAGCGTCGGCACCGGCTGCATCGAGCGATCCTGGCTGACCTGGATCACCATGCGGAAATTATACGAGCGTTCGCCATCCTCGTCGTCGACCGTCATCTCGCCGAGATCGTCTTCACCGACGAAGACTTCCGCGACATCGCCTTTCTTTGGCACCACGCGAATGCTCGGGTTGCCGAATACCTTTTTCAGATAGCCGTCGAGCTTGCGAACTTCCTGGACGTCCACGGGCCGCTCCTTGATCGCCTTATGTCTCCTGTTAGTTGCCCGATTGAACGCACGAGCGCAACCGACAAAAATCCAGCTATTTCAGCCGTCGACCATGAGACCGGGGAACATCTGATCCATAGCGCGCGACGGTTCTGGGCAGCCGGCTTCGCCGACCACCTTCGCGGGAACTCCGGCGACCGTCGTATTGTGCGGTACCGGCTTGATGACAACAGAACCGGCGGCAATGCGCGCGCAATGTCCGATTTCGATATTGCCGAGGATCTTGGCTCCGGCGCCGATCATCACGCCGCGGCGGATTTTCGGATGACGGTCTTCGTGTTCCTTGCCGGTGCCGCCGAGCGTGACATCGTGCAGGATCGACACGTCATCGTCGATCACCGCCGTCTCGCCGACAACAAGGCCGGTGGCGTGATCGAGGAAAATGCCGCGGCCGATTTTCGCCGCCGGGTTGATGTCGCATTGAAACGCCGCCGACGCGCGGCTTTGCAGATAGAGCGCGAAATCCTTACGGCCCTTGCCGAGCAGCCAATGCGCAAGGCGGTGCGTCTGAATGGCGTGAAAGCCTTTATAATAAAGCACTGGCTCGATAAAGCGCGTGGTCGCCGGATCGCGGTCCATGGTGGCGACGATGTCGGCACGGAACATTTCGCCCAGCGCCGGCTGGTCGTCGAGCGCTTCGCGGAACGCCTGCCGGATCAGATCGCTCGATACGTCGGCATGGTCGAGCCGTTGGCTGACGCGATGGGCGACCGCGGTTTCCAGCGTGTCACGGTGCAGGATGTTTTCATAAATGAAGCTGGCGAGTTCGGGCTCGCGGCGGGCGATATCTTCGGCTTCCTGCCGGATGCGGGCCCAGACCGGATCGACCTTGTCGAGGGCTTTTGCCGGGCGCGTCTGAAACTGAGCCATCCGTGAAATCTCCTGCTCGCTTCTTCCAGGCCCTATGAGGGGCAAATCCCCGCTGGGCTTCGCCCCCAGATAGGGCTTTTATCACAGTTTATCAGGGGCCAAAGGCCCGCAAAAAAGACGACGTGCCCGCTTACGCGCGTCCGGCCAGAAAGTTCAAAACACCGTTTTTAAAGATTTTATCGCCGACGGCCAGCATGTGGTCGCGATCCGGGATATCGAGCACCTTGGATCCGGGGATCAAGGCCGCCAGTTCTCCCGCCGATCCCGAGACGGCGTCTCTCGTACCAGCCGCCACCAAGACCGGCAACCCGATGGCCGCAACCTGCTCACGGCTCAATATCTGTCTTGAGCCACGAATACAGGCCGCCAGCGCCTTGAGGTCGGATTTGGTTTGCTGCGCGAAGGCGCGGAACACGTGGCCTTGCGGGTCGGCGACGTCGTCGAGCGACGGTGCCTCCATTGCATCGGCGATCGACTCCGGCAGGCCGACACCGCTCACCATCCGAATGCCGAGACCACCGAACACCACCGATCGCACGCGCTCGGGGTGCCTCACGGTGAGGTAGGCGCTGATGCGTGCGCCCATCGAATAACCTATCACGTCGGCACGTTCGATGTTGAGATGATCGAGTAGCGCGCGTGCGTCGTCGGCCATCTTGTCGGTGTGATAGGCGGCGGGATCGTAAAGTTTGCTCGATTGGCCATGGCCGCGATTATCGAGCGCGATCGCGCGGTGTCCCGCGCGCGTCAGCGTCGAGACCCAGGACGTCGAAACCCAGTTGACTTCCTTGGTCGAGGCAAAGCCATGGATAAGTAGGACCGGATCGCCCGAGCCTTCATCGAGATACGCGATTTCGACATCGCCGTTTTTGAAGCTGGGCACTGCATTCTCCTTCGTCATGCCCGGCATAAAGCCGGGCATGACGGCTCCATAAACGCCATTGCCGGAAGACGCAATCGTCGCGAGACCTAGGCCGAAGCCACTGCCAGATGCCCTTCAAGCCGCCTCATCTTGCGTTGTTGCAAGACACGGCGGGTCACGTATATCAGGGCTAACGGACTCTCAACGCTAGGCATACCGCGCCGGCATCGCTATGGTGCGGCCCGCAACCGCCCCTCGCGGCACTACAAAAGGTCTTCCCATGGCGGAACACGTCGTCCCCCATTTTCACAACGATCCGGGCGTGCCGGTGATCGAAGTCGGCGCCAAGGAATTCATGTGCGTCGGCGCAACGCCGCCCTACGACCACCCGCACGTCTTCCTCGATATCGGCGCCGATAACGAAATCATCTGTCCCTATTGCTCAACCCTGTACCGGCTTGACGCCTCGCTCGATCCGCACGCGGCCCGGCCGCCGGAATGCGCGCTGCCCTTGGTCGCTGCCTGATCCGGAGTTCTCAATCTTGGCGACCGAGCGTCATGTTGTCGTCGCCGGCGCCGGCATCGCCGGCCTCACCGCGGCATTGGCATTAGCGCGCGCCGGACTGCGCACCACCGTCCTGGAGCAGGCGGCAAAGCTCGAAGAGACCGGCGCCGGCGTTCAGCTCTCCCCTAACGCCACCCGCATCCTGATCGATCTGGGCTTAAGCGAACGGCTGGCGCCATCGATCGTCGTTCCGGAAGCGATCCGCGTCATGTCCGGCGGCTCAGGCCGCGAGATCACCCGCATTCCCTTGGGCGCGACCGCCGAACGGAAATACGGCGCGCCGTTCTGGCTCATCCATCGCGGCGACCTTCAAGCGGCGCTCGTCGGCGCGGCGCAGAATACGCTCGACGTCACGCTCAAGCTCGGGCTGCGGCTCGACGACTTCGCCACCCACGCCAATGGAATCTCGGTGCAGGCCACGCGCGGCCGCGAGGTTATCGACGAGCGCGCGGCGGCGTTGATCGGCGCCGACGGCCTCTGGTCGATGGTCGGCGACAAATTGCGCGTCCAGCGTAAGCCGACCTTTGCGCATCGCACCGCCTGGCGCGCCTTGGTGCCGACGGAAAGCCTGCCGCTGCATTTCCGCAGCGACATGATTCATTTGTGGCTCGGGCTTGAGGCCCATCTGGTGATGTACCCGGTCAAGGCCGGGCGTCTCATCAACATCGTCGCCATCGTCCATGACGAGTGGAATGAGACCGGTTGGTCCGCCGCCGGCAAGCGCGACGACATCATGCGTCACTTCGCGCGCTTCTCCTGGGCCGAGGACGTGCGCCGCCTAGTCGGCATCCCCGACCGCTGGCTGAAATGGGCGCTGTACGATCGGACTTCCCCTTTTGCCGGTGCAACCGGACCGGTGACCCTGATCGGAGATGCCGCGCATCCGATGCTGCCGTTTCTTGCGCAAGGCGCCGGCATGGCGATCGAGGATGCCGTCGTGCTCGCCGACAACCTCAAGGCTACTCCCGGCGATGTTGAAAAAGGCCTGCGCGCATACGAAGCAGCGCGGCGCAAACGCACCGAGCGTGCGCAACAGGTGTCGCGCCAGCAAGGCAAGCTCTATGGGCAGACGGGGCCCGCGGCCTTCATCCGCAATTTCGGCATGAAAATGCTGGGTGGAGAAAAGCTGCTCACACGCTACGACTGGCTGTATAGTTGGAAGAATAATTAGACCGGTCCACTATGGACAATTCATAAGACGGACGCTCGAAGCAGCGCCAATTGCCGGAGGAAAGTCATGTTATTCCCCACCACCATCGCCGGCAGTTTGCCGAAACCCTCATGGCTCGCCGAGCCTGACAAACTGTGGCCGAAGTGGCGTCTCGACGGCGCCGACCTGGCGCAAGGCAAGCTCGACGCCACCCTGCTCGCCATCAAATTGCAGGAAGACGCCGGCATCGACATCGTCGGCGACGGCGAAATGTCGCGCCAGCATTTCGTCCACGGCTTTCTGGAGTTCGTCGACGGCATCGACAACGCGCACAAGGTTGAGATGGGCATTCGCGCCGACCGCTACAAGGCGATGGTGCCGGTGGTGCGCGGCGCACTCACGTTGAAGGGCCGCGTGCATCAGGCCGAAGCGGTGCATGCCCGCGCTCATACTACGCGCAAGCTCAAGATGACTTTGCCCGGGCCGATGACGATCTCCGACACGATCGCCGACGCGCATTATGGCGACAAGATCAAGATGGCGATGGCCTTCGCCGATCTGCTCAATCAGGAAGCCCGCGCACTCGAGGCCGACGGCGTCGATGTGATCCAGTTCGACGAGCCGGCCTTCAACGTCTTCATGGACGAAGTACCGACATGGGGTGTCGAAGCCCTTAACCGGGCCATCGACGGCCTCAAATGCAACACCGCCGTCCACATCTGTTATGGCTATGGCATCAAAGCCAATATCGACTGGAAGAATTCACTCGGGAACGAGTGGACACAATACGAAAAGATATTCCCGGCGCTGGCCAAAAGCCGCATCGATCAGGTGTCGCTGGAAGCGATAAATTCGCGTGTGCCGTTGAAACTGCTGTCGCTGCTCGATGGCAAGGACGTGCTGATCGGCGTCATCGACGTCGCCACCGACACGGTCGAGACGCCGGAACAGGTGGCGACCGTCATTGGCCACGTGATGAAACATGTGCCGAAGGAGCGCATCGTCTGCTGCACCAATTGCGGCATGGCGCCGATGCATCGCGACATCGCCGAGGCCAAGCTGATGGCGCTCGGCGCCGGCGCAAAGCTGGCGCGCCAGAAGTTCGCGTAGCCACGATCAGCGTGACGCCCGTCCCATCACGTCCATCAATTCGGCGACTTTGCGCCGCTGATCAACCTTGTCGCCGCTCTTGATCGCGTGCTCGACGCAATGGGCAACGTGCTCGCGCAGGATTTCCTCCTCGACCTTGCGCAGGGCGGCGCGGGCGGCCGAAATCTGCGTGACGATGTCGATGCAATAGCGGTCGTCCTCGACCATGCGGGCGAGGCCGCGAATCTGGCCCTCGAGGCGGCCGAGCCGTTTCAACGTTGCCGCTTTTGTCACGCTATTGCCGGTGACGTGACCGGCGCTCTTGCTGTCTTTGCTCATGGAGCCTATATACCCCCCTAGGGTATATTAATCAAGACCGAGGTCTCCATGTCCGCGACCGACCCCCACGACCATCATCACGGTCATCATCATCCCGCCTCCGCGAACGGCGCCGTGCTCGACCCGGTCTGCGGCATGACGGTCGATCCGCACACCGCGAAGCACCAAGCCTCGCATAACGGCCATCCGTATTATTTCTGCTCGGCCGGCTGCCGGACCAAATTCGTCGCCGATCCGGAAAAGTACCTAGGACCACGCGCGCCCGAGCCGGTGGTCGAAGGCGCGACCTATACCTGTCCGATGCATCCCGAGATCCGGCAACAGGGTCCCGGCGCCTGCCCGATCTGCGGCATGGCGCTCGAACCGGAAATGGTCACAGCCGACAGCGGCCCCAACCCAGAACTCGCCGACATGACGCGCCGGTTCTGGGTCGGCCTTGTCCTCGCCCTGCCCGTGGTCGTACTCGACATGGGCGCGCACATCATGGGCGCCCATAATTGGGTCGATCCGGCTTTATCGAATTACATCCAGTTCGCTTTCGCCACGCCGGTGGTGCTGTGGGCCGGCTGGCCTTTCTTCGTGCGCGGCGCGCAATCGCTCGTCACCCGCAACCTCAACATGTTCACGCTGATCGCGATGGGCACCGGCGTCGCTTACGTCTACAGCGTCGTCGCCACGTTCTTGCCCGGCATCTTTCCCGACGCCTTCCGCATGCACGGTGGCGCGCCGGCGGTTTACTTTGAGGCCGCCAGCATGATCACCGTGCTGGTGCTCATCGGCCAAATGCTCGAACTGCGCGCCCGCGACGCGACCTCCGGCGCAATCAAGGCACTCCTCAATCTTGCGCCGAAGACCGCGCGCCGCGTCAAGGATGACGGCAGCGACGAGGAAGTGTCGCTCGACGACATCAAGACCGGCGATAGCCTGCGCGTGCGCCCGGGCGACAAGGTGCCGGTCGACGGCACCGTGCTCGAAGGCCGCTCGGCGCTCGATGAATCGATGGTCACGGGCGAATCGATGCCGGTGACCAAGGAGAAAGACGCGCGCGTGATCGGCGGCACGATCAACACCTCCGGCAGTTTCGTCATGCGCGCCGACAAAGTCGGCCGCGACACGCTTCTGGCGCAGATCGTTCAGATGGTGGCGACCGCGCAGCGCTCGCGCGCGCCGATCCAGCGGCTCGCCGACCGCGTCGCCGGCTGGTTCGTCCCGGCGGTGATCGCCGTAGCGTTGATCGCATTTGCCGCCTGGGCCTGGTTCGGCCCCGAGCCGCGCTTCGCCTATGGAATGGTCGCCGCCGTGAGCGTTCTCATCATCGCCTGCCCCTGCGCGCTCGGTCTCGCCACGCCGATGTCGATCATGGTCGGCGTCGGCCGCGGCGCGCAGGCCGGCATCCTGATCAAGAACGCCGACGCGCTCGAACGGCTGGAGGCCATCGACACGATCGTGATCGACAAGACCGGCACGCTGACCGAAGGCAAGCCGAAGGTCGTCGCCGTTCTTCCCGCCACGGGCTTCGACGAAGCCGAAGTGCTGCGCCTCGCCGCAAGCGTCGAACGTGGCAGCGAACATCCGCTGGCGGCGGCGATCGTCAGAGCCGCGGCCGAGCGGTCGATCGAGCCCGGCAGCGTGCGCGGCTTCGATGCGCCCGCCGGCAAGGGCGTCATCGGCATGCTCGATGGCAAACGTCTTGCGCTCGGCAGCGCCAAGTTTCTCGCAGAACTGAGCATCGATGCATCGTCACTCGCCGCCGATGCCGAAGCCCAGCGCGCCGATGGAGCGACCGCGATCTTCCTCGCCGTCGATGACAAGCCGGCCGGGATCATCGCCATCGCCGATCCGATCAAGGCGACCACGCCGGATGCGCTCAAGGCGCTCGGCCGCGAAGGCATCCGCGTCGTCATGCTGACCGGCGACAACCGCACCACCGCCCTCGCCGTTGCCAAACGTCTCGGCATCGCCGAGGTAGAAGCCGACGTGCTGCCGGACCACAAGAGCGCGACGATCGAACGGTTGACACGCGAAGGCCGCATCGTCGCGATGGCCGGCGACGGCGTCAACGATGCGCCCGCACTGGCGGCGGCGCAGGTCGGCATCGCGATGGGCACCGGCTCCGACGCGGCCATCGAAAGCGCCGGCGTGACGCTGCTCAAAGGCGATCTCATGGGCATCGTCAAGGCGCGGGCGCTGTCGCGCGCCGTGATGGGCAATATTCGGCAGAACCTTTTCTTCGCTTTCATCTATAATGCCGCCGGCGTGCCGATCGCCGCCGGCGTTCTTTATCCGGTATTCGGACTATTGCTGTCGCCGATCGTTGCCGCCGCGGCGATGGCGCTGTCATCGGTGAGTGTTGTCGGTAATGCGTTGCGGCTGCGTAGCCTGAAACTCTAAGGACAGGAACACAGATGCGTTACGTCCTGCTCGCCGTCACTGTCACCTCGCTTGCTGCCGGCCATGCCAGCGCAGCCGAGTGGCGCGTGCAGCGCGTTGGCACGCCGGCTCGCGTCATGGCCGTTGATACCGTCAACAACGGCGGCGCGGTTAGCGAACCGCGCATCAACGCAGGCGGCCTGTGGTATCGGATCGGTCTCGCGAAGGACAAAGCGTCGCTCGTGTTCATCAATACGCCGGAACAAGCAAAGCCGCCGCAAAGCGCCTTGACCGATGGCCAGATTGCGACCGGCACCAACGATGTCGCGCGCGCGTGGTTCGCGAATCCGACCGCGCGTTACGATCACGGCGCTCTCGGCAACACCGTCGAGGCCGGCAGTCTCGTCATCGAAACCCGTGACGGCAAACGTCACATGGTCAGCCTCGACGACGACGCGGTGTTCGAGGATCTCAAACCGCGCCTTGCCGATCTCGACGGCGATGGCCATGACGAAATCGTTGTCGTAAAATCCTATCTCAAGCAAGGCTCGGCTCTGGCCATCGTCGCGCTCCGCAAAGGCCATTATGAAATCGCGGCTGAGACGCCGCCGCTCGGCGCGCCGCATCGCTGGCTCAATCCCGCCGGGATTGCCGACTTTAACGGCGATGGCAAGACCGACATCGCGCTGGTGCGCCAGCCGCATGTCGTCGGCGAACTTGAATTATGGACATGGTCCTATTGGTCCGATGGGCGCCTGCACAAGCAGGCGGTGATGCCGGACGCCGCCAACCACATCGCCGGGCATCACGCCCTCGGCATCAGTGCGGTCGCCGACTTCGATGGCGACGGCATTCCAGATATCGCGATCCCGTCGCTGGACCGCCGCCATTTGCGCATCGTGTCCTTCGCGCCGGACGCGCGCGAAATCGCCAGCGTCCAGTTGCCGGCAGAGGCGGAGAGCAATCTCGCGCTGGTCAACACCGCCGCCGGTCCGCCGGCGATCGCGGTCGGATTGAGCGACGGCACGCTGGCGCTGGTCCGGCACGACTAGAGCCCCGGCTTTGATGGAATCAAAGCCGGGGCTCTAACTTTTTGTTTTGACGCGTTTTCTTCACGCGAACCGGTACCCACTTCGCTCGAAAACGCTATAGAGCCGGAATTTCTCCGGCGGGTATAGAAAAATACCGCTCATCCCCGCGAAAGCGGGGATCCAGCATTTCAGGCTGCAAAGCAAGAACTGGATTCCCGCCTGCGCGGGAATGAGCGGAAAATGTTTCGACGCCGGTAGATCAAACTCTCGAATGCGTCGCGCCGGCGCCTCGCCTATTTCTGCGGATAGTCGAAGTCGAATTTTTCCTCGAACGGCTTCCACCAATCCTTGATGCCGGTTTCCTTATCGGTGTGGCGATAATAACCGTTCTCCTGTGGATTGGAGATCGTATAGGTCACGTGATATTTTCCCGGGCCGTTCATCTTGACGTTGTCGGCGTAATGCGGGCCGTCTTTGGCGTTCATCGGCTTGAGCGTGCCGGTCGCTTTCCAGTCCGAACCATCCTTGGTCAGCGTATAGCCGACCGTCAGATAGCCGATCCACGCGCCGTCGGGATAGCCCCAGGAATTGTCCGCGGTCGCATGAATGTCGGCCTCAATGTGAACGACTCCCGGCCCATGCTGCATGTTCGGCATCATCGGGGCCATCTCGACGCCCTCGAGATAATTGGCGACGATCTGCATGTCGTTTTTGAGCACCGGCCCGCCGATAAAATATTCGCGCGCCATCGCCGATGGCGAAGCCAGGGCAATTGCCGCCGCTCCCAGCAGCACAAATGCGGTCTTCTTGTTCATGGTAACTCCTGTTCTTGATAGAGCATTCTTGGTCGAGTGTCGTTTCACGATCATGACGTTTGAACGATGTTCCGGCCGCCGCGTGCCTGTTCTCATTTCGCCGTTATCGTGCCCTTCCCGGTGTCAGGATGATAATCGTCGAAGAATTTGTACGTGCCGGGCTTGAGCGGGCTGATGCGCACGATGATCTTGCCGCCGCCGACAACGAATTTCTCGACCCGCAGGTCGCTGCTCTCGAATTCGGCCGGCGTCGCATCGAGATTTTCGACTTCGATCTGAAAGCGCTGATTGGCCGGCACGTCGAGTGTGTCCGGCGAGAACACATGATCCTTGATCGTCAATTTGAGCGCCTCCTGCGCATGCGCCGAAGACGGCTGTGCCAGCAAAGCCGCCGCCAGGCAAAGGCCGGACGCGACGCCGCTCAATCTTTTCCATTGTCCGCGATGATCCTTGACATTAATCAACGCGAGCTTACTGAGCTTGAGAAAACGCATTGGCAGAGCCTCTCCGTGCTTTAACGATCAAGGTGGCGACGAGTCAGGACTGAAATAATGGCCGACCCTAACGTATTCGATTTAATTCGCATTCCGAATGAGACGCTGATCGCGCTTGACTGGCGTCCCTTCCGTTTCGCGGTCCAGCCTTATCATTACGTTATCCGCCTCGTTCATATCCTTTCGATGGCGGCGTTCTTCGGCGGCATCGCAGCTTTGGATTTGCGCCTGCTCGGATGGAAGCCGCCGTTGCCGCTGAAAGCCTTCGCGGAACAGGTTATTCCCTGGCTTTACGTCACTTTCGGCATCGCCATCGCCACCGGGCTGGCCCTGTTCTTTTACGACCCGCTCCATGTCGGCAGTCACGCCTACTTCACGCCCAAACTCATTCTCACGATGCTTGGTGTTATCAATGCCTGGCTGTTTCAGCGCACCGGCTATCTCGCGTCCCTCCCCGTCGATACGCCGGCGGCGCACCAGCCGACGACGCATGCGCGCCTGATCGGCGCCGTGTCATTGGTGCTCTGGATCGGCGTTGTCGTCTGCGCCTGCCTCAATGTCGAAGCCGCGCCGAAGCGGCTGCTCATCCCCTAACTCATCTCGACCCATGCGGGATGATCGCCACCGTGTAAAGCGAATAACGATCACATCGGCGTATGGAATTGGAATACTTCTTTGATAGAATTATTCTAATTTGAATGCAGAAACGCGAAACCGTCCCGGACGGTTGGTCCGGGACGGCTCTAGAAGCTCGGCGCGTTCGTGATGAGTTTAGAAGACCGCGACATACTTCAACAGCGACAACACGCCGATGATGATGACGACGATGCGCACGATCTGTTTGGCGCGTCCGTCGATCGGCAACATGTTGACGAGATAAAGCACCAGAACGATCACCAGGAAGGTGACCAGAATGCTGATCAATAGACTCATGGCAGCCCCCGTTCGATCACGCCGCGATGGCGCGATTCCACGCCATTAAGCGCGCGCGAAACAATAAGTTCCACCGGCCTCGGCCGTTATCAACGCCTTTGAGAACCGGCGGACGGCGGCGCGGATGAAGCAGCGCCAGCGGCGGAGCCGCAGTTCTTGGCGGCGCTCGCTTTGCGCAATTCGTTCATTTCGCCATGGACTTGCAGATATTCCGGGCGATAGGCCAAGGCCGAAGCGAATTTGCCGGAAGCATCCCGCCCGGCTTTGGCAGTCAGCGCCTCAAGCTCGGCTTCCCGCGTGGACTTGGTCTTGGCTTCCACGGCCAGTTGATCGCAGTTGTAGTATTCGTATTTGTCCGGCGAGACCAGAAACCGCCCAAGCTTGTCGTCCGACACGCCCTGCGCGCCGCAACCAGCCAAAAGCGCACTAAATGTAGCCAACATGGCAACCGACAAGATCGGACTGATGAAATTCGCCTTGATGAAATAACGCAATCGCATGGCTCCAGTTAGGAAATCAAACTGCGGCATTATTACGCCGCTTCAAGTTTCAGGTGGTGCGGGGAAACGATTCACCAGGCCGCACGTCAGACGACCGAATAGGTCCGCCCGAGTCAAGAGCCGGTCAACGGCCCTGCCTGCTCGACGGTGAGCCGAGCCAAAATCGCCTGCATCTGGTCTATCCCATCTCCACTACGGATTTTACGACTATTTGGCCTTTTCGATCTTCATGACTGTGAACTGACCGTTGACCCGATCAGCTTTGAACTTGACCTTGTCGCCCGCCTTGACCGCTTTGAGCATTGCCGGGTCATTCGCCCGGAACACCATGGTCATGCCTTCGTCCATGTCGAACTTCTTGATAGGGCCGTGCTTGATGGTGATCTTACCTGCGGCTTGATCGACTTTCGTCACCTGACCTGCGGTGACTTCCGCCGCCTGCGCCGCCGCTCGATCCTGACCGGTTGCAAGTACCGGCATCAATCCGACCACCGCAATCATTGCCATCATCGTAGGTTTTTTCATTGTCGTTCTCCTTTTTGATTTTAAGTTACTTAACACTGACGCTGCCGAGCATTCCGGCCTCGCGATGTCCCGGAATCAGGCAGGCAAATTCAAACGTGCCGGCCTTGGAAAATTTCCAAACCAGTTCGGTCTTCGCTTTAGGTTCAAGCGTCTTTCCGTTCGCGTCGTCGTGCTCCATGTCCGGGAATTTCTGCATGAGAAGGCTGTGCTTGTCGTTGTCGGCTACGCTTGCGAGCATAAATTCATGTTTGAGCTTTCCCGCATTTGTAATGACGAAACGGATTTGTTCGCCTTTTTTGACGTGGAGTCTGTTTGGCTCGAATATCATCCGGCCGTCGTCAGTCTCACGCATCACGACATTGATCAGGCGCGCGGGTTTCTTGGCATCGCCGGGCTCGCCCGCGGAAAAATGCTCGCCCTCGTGTGCCTGTACGGGAACGCCCGCACTCAGTAACGCGAGCAGCGCGGCTCCCAGCAATCCGGTCTTCATTCTCTTCAAAATCATTACGGCCTCCTCTTTGGGTTCTTTTAGTGATCGTGTTTCATCGGGCCCATCGTGCCGGGCTTAACGACGTTAAATTCGGTTGCGAGCTGCCCCGATTCTTTGGGTAGTTGACGGGGTGCCGGCGTGGTTTCGCCCTTGAATTCATAGGCGACCGTGCCTGGCGGATGCTTGTAATGGCCGGGGTCTTTATAATCGCCGCGCGCAAGGCCATCGCGGACTTTGACGACCGAGAACATGCCGCCCATTTCCATCGGTCCGAACTGCCCGAAGCCCGTCATCATCGGCAGCGTGTTGTCAGGCATGGGCATTTCCATTTCACCCATATCCGCCATGCCGCTTGAGCCCATCGGCATGTAGTCCGGCACGATTGTTTTGATCTTCTTGGAAAGATCGCGTTTGTTGACGCCGATGAATGTCTTCACCTCGTGGCCCATTGCATTCATCGTGTGATGCGACTTATGGCAGTGCATCGCCCAATCGCCGGGCTCATCCGCTATGAATTCAAATGAACGCATCGCACCGACGGGAACGTCGGTCGTGACCTCCGGCTTGCGGGCGCTATCCGGGATCCAGCCGCCGTCGTTACAGGTCACGGTAAACGGCGCGCCGTGCTTGTGAATCGGATGATTGGTCATGGTCAGATTGCCGACGCGCACACGTACCCGATCCCCGCGCCCCGCGACCAGCGGGTCGATTCCGGGGAACACCCGAGAATTCCAAGCCCAGAGGTTGAAATCCGCCATCGTCATGACCTTGGGCACATAGCTGCCCGGGTCGATGTCGTAACTCTGCATGATGAAAACGAAATCGCGATCGACGCGCTGGAATTTCGGATCGCGGGGATGGATGACAAAGGACCCCATCATCCCCATTGCCATCTGCACCATTTCGTCGGCGTGGGGGTGATACATGAACGTCCCGCTTCGTACCGCGACAAACTCATAGACAAATGTTTTGCCGGGCTTGATATGCGGCTGGGTCAGGCCGCCGACGCCATCCATGCCGTTCGGCACGATCAGGCCGTGCCAATGAACGGTCGTATGCTCGGGCAATTTATTGGTGACGAAAATACGCAACTTGTCGCCTTCGACACATTCGATGGTCGGTCCGGGCGACTGGCCGTTATAGCCCCACAAATGGCCTTTCATACCGGGCGCGATCTCGCGCACGACGGGTTCGGCCACGAGATGAAACTCTTTCCAGTCGCCGTTCATGCGCCACGGCAGTGTCCATCCGTTCAACGTGACAACCGGCTGGTAATCGGGGCCGCTGTTCGGAATGAGCGGCGGCGCCATGGCGGATGACTCGGTCGTCGCCGCTTCGGGAATACTTGCGGCCTGTCCGCGCCCGCTGACGACCGTGGCGCCGGCAAGAGCCAGCGCGGAATAGCCTAAAAATTTACGCCGTCCGTGGTCCATGATCGCTCCTAGTGCTCGCTCGTGGCTTCGCCACCCGCCATTGCTGCTGTTTGCGGTTCGCCGCCGGCGTCATCCGCGCCGCCGCCAAGAATGGCCGTGCCGAGATTGCTCTGCGCCAGCCAGAAATCGCGTTCGGCCTCTATGGCCGCCATGTTGGATGTGATGCGTTGGCGCGCTTCGGTCAGAAGCGAGAAAACATCGATCTGCATGGCGTTGTAGCGCAGCAAGGTTTCATCGGAGATGATCTTGCGCAGCGGCAGAACCTCGCGCTGATAATGCCGGGCGATGTCGTAACTGGCCCGGTATGTCTGGTAGGCCACCCGCGCCTGCGACCGCACGTTGACCGCCTTTGCCGCAAGGCGGTTGACCGCCTGCATATACGTTTGCTCGGCCTGTCGATTCTTGACCTGCCCGAAGTCGAAGATCGGAATTTCGAAATCGACTTCAACGCCCTGTTCCCGGACTTTACCGGCATCGTCACGGGTCGTCTTTGAAACGCCCGCGACTTCGAGAAGATTGAGGACGCGGGTGGCGTTCGTCAGGCCGTAGGATTTTGCCAGCGCGGCTGCTTCAAGGCGCGCCACGCGCAGATCCAGCCGTTGTGCCACGGCCTCAATTTCAACGGCCGGCAATGACGCCGCCCGCGCCGGGAGTTTTGGCAAGGTGGTTGGGAGTTTGAAAGCAAGATCATTGCCCCATAATCCCATTGCCCTGATGAGCCGCTCGCGCTTACCCAATGCCTTCAGGCGGGCGGTGGCAAGCTGCGCGCTCAACTCCGCGTAAAACGCCTGATTACGCGCCTGATCGAGTTTGCCGAGCGTCCCGGCCTCGCCGAGCCGCGACGATAATTGGGCGGCTGATTCCGCAGCCGACTGCGCCTGTTTCAAAAAGCCGGCAAGGCTCGCCGCTGCAATAGCCCGGTAGTAGGACCGGCGCGTTTCCGCCGCTATCCGCAAAGTGGCTTCCGCTGCTTCAAATTTCGCCTGCCGGAAACGATCTTTCGCGATGTCCGCGCGCGCTGGAAGGGTCACGAGAGCAAGCACGTTACCGACAGCTCTGGCCTCAACTTCGACGCTGCTACCTCCGGCAATTCTTGAAATCGAAAAGCTGGGATTGGGCGGCAGGCTTGCGCCGACCATCAAGGCCTCGGAGATCCCGAGTGCATTGTAGGCCGCCTGGAGGTCCCGGTTGTTGGACAACGCAATCTGCACGGCCGCGTCGGCGGTCAGCCGTTTTTTAAGCAGACCTTCGACACGGTTTCTGGCGGCGGTTTCATCAGCCTCGGTGCGCAGCGCCATGACATCTTTGCCAAGCGCGTTGCCGGCGATGTTGCCGACGGTCTTCATGCCACCGTCCGGCGAAAAGCTCGCGCAGCCGGATAGCACGAGACTGCCAAGGGCAACTGCTGTCAAGGATGGGATACGAATTCGCTTTTGGAAACTCATTGCGCCTTCTCCTTTGGCGCAACATTGTCGTTCCGCTCGCGCCACGGCCGCGGCCCGACTGGACGGGCTGAGACGTAGCCGGAGACAGCTTGCCGGTAGGCAATAGCGGGCACGCGCGCTTGCGGGTCATCCGGATGCCGTCCGGACGTGACGGGGGGCGGCGCAGATGCGCAGGCCGCCAATAGCGGCAAACAAAAAATGGATACAAACCCGGCATGACGAAGCCGGAATAGCGTCGTCTGCCGCGTGAATGCGGCATGACGCACCAAAACGTGCCTAAACATAAATCCTCACGAGCTGACATAGGGATGCTTGCACGCGCGGACGATCCGCGAGGCGCGCGTTTACTGCATCAATTCAGATGTCAGGCGATCGGAGGTCTGATGGTCCGTCCGGGTGGGTGACCACCCATGTCACGCGGCGGCGGAACCGCGATATCCTCCCCAATCCCATCGAATCCGAGCGCGATCTTGGTGTCGGCAGCCAATGCGGTCATGAAAAACAGACCGCAACAGGTCGTCGAACCTTTTTCGTCGGATTTCTGGGGACTATCCAAGCCATCACTGTGCTGGTGGGCCGAACTGTCCGCATGAACATGCGCGGACTTGCCATGCTGATGCGGCGTGGATTCCGCCTGTGTCAGGCAATGTACGGCATCGGACGAATGCACGAGCGCCACCGCAACATGCGGTGCAAGCACGCAAAACGCATAAAGCACCGCGAGAAACGTCGCGATTTTCCTGCGGTTCGTCTTGATTGCACCAAGCAGCATCGCTCACCGTAAGTGGACCAAATCGGGCCAGCACGTCAAAGGATAGACGGCGGCGAGAACATTTCAATGCAATTTGTCGAATTTTAGATGACTGCCCCACCGCAAATTTAAATCACCTTCCGGATCCGGGTTCCAATGACAATTCTGGCGCCGCTTTATGATTAGTCCTAGAGTCACGGAAACAGAAAGGCCGGCCATGCACGCACATTCCATTGACCAATGGCAGCACGACCACGCATTTCTCGGCGCGGCCCACGACCGCAATGAACGAAAGACATGGTTCGTCGTCGCGATCACCGCCGCCATGATGGTGGCGGAAATCGTCGGGGGCAGCTTGTATGGCTCCATGGCTCTGTTCGCGGATGGGTGGCACATGTCGACTCATGCCGCCGCGCTCGCAATTGCGGCCTTCGCCTATCGCTTCGCCCGCCGTCATGTTCACGACCCGCGTTTTTCGTTCGGCACCGGCAAGCTTGGCGAACTCGCCGGGTTTGCCAGCGCCGCTTTTCTTGCGCTCATTGCATTGTTCATTGGCTATGAGTCGATCGCGCGGCTGTATGCGCCGGTGCCGATCCATTTTGGTGAGGCGATTGCCATCGCGGTCGTGGGACTATGTGTGAATCTGGTGAGCGCATGGCTTTTGCGTGACGACCACCATCACGGCCACCACAATCATCATCATGACGATACCCATGAATCTCATGATGATCATCATCATCATGGCCATGACAACAATCTGCGCGCCGCCTATGTGCATGTGCTCGCCGATGCGCTGACCTCCATCCTTGCCATCCTGGCCTTGGTGGCGGCGCTGCTGTATGGCTGGGTGTGGATGGATGCGGCGGTTGGTATTATCGGAGCCTGCGTCATCGCGGCCTGGGCTGTCAGTCTGTTGCGCAGCTCGACGGCCGTTCTTTTGGACATGGTGCCGGATGGAACGCTTGAGGCCCGCATTCGCACGCGGCTTGAAGTGGACGGCGACAAGGTCAGCGATTTGCATCTATGGCGCGTCGGCCCCGGGCATGTCGCGGTCATCGCCGCAATTGTTTCCGACAATCCGCAGGACCCTTCGGTCTACAAGGGGCGGCTTTCCGGGCTGGCTGGTCTCTCGCATGTGACTGTGGAAGTTCATCCTTGCAAGGAGCATCCGCCCCGGCTCGTGGCAGCTTGACGGGCTGGGCCGCTATGGATCGCCGGCTTTGTGCTCTCGAAGCTGTGATTCATCTTAAACCAGCAATGGTTTCCTTCAAACGTCGGGCATGGTAGACTTAAGACATGCTCGTTTTTCGATTCAT
The DNA here is from genome assembly GCA_041691675.1 of Hyphomicrobiales bacterium. Classification (GTDB taxonomy): domain Bacteria; phylum Pseudomonadota; class Alphaproteobacteria; order Rhizobiales; family Xanthobacteraceae; genus Pseudolabrys. The sequence continues at coordinate 30,120 of JBEPUC010000018.1, forward strand.
GACCCGCTTGTGTTTGACGCTTGCCGTGCTTGGCCTTGTGCTGGCTCCGCTGGCCCGTCCGGCGGCGGCGATGACCGTAAATGCGCCGGGCATGGATCAAGCAATGATATCCTCCATGTCGCAGACCATGCCTGCAGACATGGAATGCTGTCCGGATGATGCGATGCAGGCGGATGCGGGCAAAGTGCAAATGGATAACGACGCCGCCAAAATGCCGTGTGGCAAAGACTGCCCGCAAATGGCGGCGTGCATCGCAAGCCTCGCAAGTTTCACCGTGCAGGCGCAAAGCCTGCCGGTGCAGGTGAGCGCGACCGCGATCACCTACCTGCCCGTTGAGCGCAGCCTCGCGGGCCTCTCACGCCCCCCCGCGCCAAGACCTCCAACCGCCTGATTTTTCAAAAACTGCGGCGTCGCCAAGGGACGAATCCCTTTGGCGCTGCGCCCAAACGGCCCCGCATGGGCCGAACCACGCGTGCGTCGCGGGGCGAATGCTTCGCGCCTATCCGCACGCGCCATTTTGAAAATCAGGAGAACGACAATGACATTGAAGACTTTAAAAACCGCCGCGATGGCGGTCGTGACCACCATGCTGGTTGGCAGTTTTAGCCTGCCCGCCTTTGCGGACATCAAGGACTACGCATTCCAGTTGGTGAAAAGCGAAGTCAAAAAAGGCGACGGCACGATTGTGGATGTGCGGCTGCTGAATACGAAAACTCAAAAACCGGTGCCGGACGCCGTGATATTTGCCAAGCGCATCGACATGGCGCCGGACGGCATGGAAACGATGGCGGCGTCCATTGAGCTTGTCCCTTCGACCGAGCCGGGCGTGTACAGCTTCAAGGCCGGGCTATCGATGGAAGGGCGCTGGCAATTGTCGCTCAGCGCGAAAGTTCAGGGTGAGACGGATACGCTCACAAGCAAACTCATCGTGAAAGTCGTCCCGTGAAGCGCAGGACTGTCATGATGATGATCCTCGCCGCTTGCGCGGCGGGGATCGGCGGCGTTTGGATCATTCCGGCGCGGGCCGCAGACAACGCAGCGGGCCCGGCGGTCTTATATTATCAAGATCCGGACGGCCGCCCGGCCTATTCTGCCGCGCCGAAAAACACCGACGATGGCCGCCCCTACCGCGCGGTCCATCAAGGTGAAGACGGAAGCGCCGAGCTCGTAAAATCGTCTGCGCCCCAGACCGCGTCGGAGACGAATAAAAAAATCAAATTCTACCGCAACCCGATGGGCCTGCCGGACATATCCAAAACGCCGAAGAAAGATTCGATGGGGATGGATTACATCCCCGTCTATGAGGGCGAACAGGATGACGCCACCAGCGTCACCCTGACGCCGGGCAAGATTCAGCGTCTCGGCGTCGCGACGCAGAAAGCGGCGTTGCGGGTGTTAAGCGTGCCGGTGCGCGCGCCCGGCACCATCCAGCTCGACGAGCGGCGGATTTCCGTGGTGTCGGTACGCTCGGAAGGCTTTGTTGATAAGGTTGAGGACGTCACAACCGGCACCGAAGTCAAAGCCGGCGAAAAGCTTTTACAGATCTATTCGCCCGCCATTACGTCGGCGGCCATCGACTATGTCGCTGTCCTTAACGGCAAAATGAGCGAGGCCGCGCTGGCGGGCGGCCGTCAACGGTTGCTCAATCTCGACGCGCCGCCGGAATTAATCGCGCAAATCGATAAAACCCGCAGCATTCCGATCACCTTCACATGGACCGCGCCGCGCGATGGCATCGTGCTGGAACGCAACGTAGTGGACGGCCAGCGCGTGATGCCCGGCGATGTGCTGTTTCGTATCGCCGATCATAGCGTTGTCTGGGCGATGGTCGATGTCGCCGAACGCGACCTTGCGATGGTCGCGCAAGGGCAAAAGGTCACCCTTAAAACCAGCGCCTACGGTGCGCGGGAATTCCCTGGCACGGTCGCGCTGGTCTACCCGCGTCTCGACCCCGCGACCCGCTCGGTGCGGGTGCGCATTGAACTCAAGAACGAAGATTTGGCCTTGCGCCCCGATATGTATGTCGAGGCGCTGATTGATACTGGCACGGGTAAGCCGGTGGTGGCGGTGCCGGAAAGCGCCGTCATCAACAGCGGCAGCCGCCAGATTGTAATTGTCGATCGCGGTGACGGCAGATTCTCACCGCGCGTCGTGAAAATCGGCAGACACGGGCTCGGCTATGTCGAGATAAAGGACGGCGTCGCCGACGGCGAGAGCGTCGTTACGTCCGCCAATTTCCTCATCGACGCCGAAAGCAATCTGCAATCGGCCTTGCAATCGATGACCGGTGCAGGGACCCAGCCATGATCGCGCGCCTGATTGCCGCCTCCGCGCGCAATATCATGCTGGTCCTGATTGGCACAGTATTCGCCGTCGCGGCGGGGCTGTACGCCGTCTATCACCTGCCGCTCGATGCGATTCCGGACCTCTCCGATACCCAGGTCATCGTCTATACCGAATATCCCGGCCAAGCCCCGCAGGTGGTCGAAGATCAGGTCACCTATCCGCTGACCACGGCCATGCTGACCGTCCCGAAATCGCGGGTGGTGCGCGGGTTTTCTTATTTCGGGGTGTCTTTCGTCTATGTGATTTTTGAAGACGGCACGGATATCTATTGGGCGCGGTCGCGCGTCCTTGAATATCTCAATGCCGCGACCGGCAAATTGCCGTCCGGCGTTACCCCGACCATCGGCCCCGACGCTACGGGTGTCGGCTGGGTCTATCAATACGTGCTGCTCGCCAAAAACCGTTCGCTCGCCGAACTGCGCACATTGCAGGACTGGTACGTGCGTTATGGCCTCTCGCGCGCGCAAGGCGTGTCGGAAATCGCCAGCGTCGGCGGCTTCGTCAAGCAATACAACGTCGTCATCGACCCGCAACGCCTGCGCAGTTTTGATATTCCCTTAAGCAAGGTGCGTGACGCCATCCGCGCCAGCAATATGGATGTCGGCGGACGGACCATCGAGCTTTCGGAGTTTGAATATGTCGTGCGCGGGCGTGGCTATCTCAAGGGCATTCCCGACCTAAAGAAAATCGTCCTGAAAGCCCAAGGTGGCACGCCCGTCCTGCTGGAAGATGTGGCCCGGGTTGAACTCGGCCCCGACGAGCGACGCGGCATCGCCGAACTCAATGGCGAGGGCGAAGTAGCCAGCGGCATTGTCCTGCAACGCTTTGGGTCCAACGCGCTCGATGTCATCGACAACGTCAAGGCGCGCCTCAAGGACATAACGGCCAGCCTGCCATCGGGGGTCGATATCAAGGCGGTCTATGACCGCTCGAACCTCATTCACAGCGCCATCGACACATTGCGCCATACATTGTTTGAAGAAAGCATCGTCGTGGCGCTAGTGTGTTTTCTATTCTTGCTCCATGTGCGCAGCGCGTTGGTCGCGATATTGATGCTGCCGGTCGGCGTGCTGATGGCTTTTGCCGCGATGAAGGCCTTGGGGATGGGCTCCAATATCATGAGCCTTGGCGGAATCGCTATCGCGGTTGGTGCGATGGTCGATGCCGCGATCGTCATGATTGAAAACGCGCATAAGCGTCTGGAGCGCGCCCCGCCCGGCAAGCCACGTCTTGAAATTCTCGTTGAAGCGGCAAGCGAGGTCGGCCCAGCTCTTTTTTTCAGTCTGTTGATTATCACCGTCTCGTTCCTGCCGATCTTTACACTGGAAGCGCAAGAGGGCCGCATGTTCAGCCCGCTGGCGTTCACCAAGACGTTTTCGATGGCGGCGGCGGCACTGCTATCGGTGACGCTGGTGCCTGCCCTCATGGTGATATGCGTGCGCGGGAAGATCATCCCCGAGCACAAGAATCCCTTAAACCGCTTTCTCATCTGGATTTACCGCCCGGTCATCAAGGCTGTGCTGCACGCCAAGACACTGACCATCATTTTGGCGCTGGTTGTGCTGGGGATCAGCGCATGGCCCGCCAGCAAGCTCGGCAGTGAATTCATGCCCAATCTCAACGAGGGCACACTGTTCTATATGCCGACGACATTGCCGGGAATCTCTGTCACCAAGGCGGCGGATCTCTTGCAGATGCAAAACCGCATCATCAAGTCGTTCCCGGAAGTCGAGAGCGTCTACGGCAAAGCGGGCCGCGCTTCGACCGCGACCGATCCCGCGCCGATGGAAATGTTTGAGACCATCATCAACCTCACGCCCAAGGAGACCTGGCCCGCCGGCATGACCGTGGACAGCCTGATCGCGCAGATGGACAAGGCCTTGCAATTCCCCGGCGTTTCCAATGCATGGACCATGCCGATCAAGGCGCGCATCGATATGCTCTCGACCGGCATCCGCACGCCGGTCGGCATCAAGGTATTCGGCACTGACCTGAATGACATGGAGCGGCTGGCCCGCGAGATCGAACAGGTCATCAAAACCGTGCCCGGCACATCGAGCGCCTATGCCGAACGCGTCATTGGCGGCTATTATCTCGACATCACCCCGGATCGCGGCAAGCTCGCCCGCTACGGCCTGACGATGGGCGATGTCCAAAGCGTGATCGCCACGGCGCTGGGCGGCGAGACCGTCACCACCACCGTCGAGGGCCGCGAACGCTACGGCGTCAATATCCGCTATCCGCGCGATTTGCGCAGCGACCCGAAATCGATTGCCAGCGATGTGCTGGTGTCCTTGCCCGCAGGCGGCACCGTGCCTCTGGGCGAGGTCGCGTCCGTCGCGCTGACGCGCGGGCCCACCACCATCCGCACCGAGAACGGCCAGTTGGCCGTCTATATCTATGTCGATATCCGCGACCGCGATCTCGGCGGCTACGTCGCCGACGCGCAAAAAGCGGTCGCGGAAAAAGTCACATTCCCGCAAGGCTCCTATGTGACATGGAGCGGCCAGTTTGAATATCTGGAGCGTGCCAAGGCCCGCCTGCAAATCGTCGTGCCGATTACGCTGCTAATCATTTTCCTGCTGCTCTATCTCAATTTCCGGGCCTTGACCGAAACCCTGATTGTGATGCTGTCGCTGCCCTTCGCGCTGGTCGGCGGGCTGTGGCTGCTGTGGGCGATGGGCTTCAATCTGTCGGTGGCGGTCGCGGTCGGCTTTATCGCCCTTGCGGGCGTCGCCGCCGAAACCGGCGTGGTCATGCTGATTTATCTCGAACATGCGCTGGCTGAAATCAAAGCCAAGCGTCTGGATGAGGGTCTTGCCCTCACGCGCGGCGATGTCGCCGACGCCGTCATGCTTGGCGCGGTCGAGCGCGTACGGCCCAAAATGATGACGGTGGTCGCCATCATGGCAGGCCTCTTGCCCATCATGTGGAGCACCGGCACCGGCTCTGAAGTCATGCAGCGCATTGCCGTACCGATGATCGGCGGCATGATATCTTCAACGGTGCTGACGCTGGCGGTCATCCCCGCCATATTCGGCATCATCAAAGGCTGGAAGCTGCCGAAATCATCCGGCGTGTAGACTAAAGCGTTTTCGAGCGAAGTGGATACCGGTTCGCGTGAAGAAAACGCGTCAACACAAGAAGCTGGAGCCCCGGCTTTGATTCCATCAAAGCCGGAAAGGCTCTAGGCTGCCATCTTGCGGCAGCTCTCCGCACATTTGCGGCACGATTCAACGCAGGCCTTCATATCGCCGATGCGTTCGCAGTCCTTGGCGCATTCGTCGCAAATCTCCGCGCATTCGCGGCAAGTGTGCTTGTGGTGCGGAGAGTTCATCAACATGAAATGTGCGCTGGTGCGGCAGATTTCGGCGCAGGCCATCATCAACCGGAAATGGGCGGGCTTGGTATGCTCGCCGCCCGTCTCAAGGCAATGGTTCATCGCCATGCCAAAGCAGGCCTGATAGCAGGACAGGCAATTGTCGATGCAAGATTGCATAGTCGCGTTCGCAGCCATGGGAACCATCCGCGTTTAAGGTTGATCACGCTGCTCCAACGCTTCGCGCGGCCGGGAGTTCACTAAATCGATCCGGCCGCCTTCGTGTTGAGCCCGCGCGCGGGATAGTCACCCGAAGAGCCGAGATGCTCCCGGTCAGGGCATTAAACAAATGGTGCGGACGGAGGGACACTACGCACTAGAAAGATTAACCAATAAAACTCAATGTTTTACGTCGCGGCTGACATTTTGGTATGACATTTTGGTATGACATTTTTGAGGCCGTCATGAAGTCATATCTAGTGCAGCCCAAGGGCAAAGGCTACGCATTTCGCCTCGCCGTTCCTCAGAGCTTGCGAGGACGTTTCCCATCGCGCCAAGGAAGGCCCTTACGCCAGATCACCGAAGGGCTCGGCACCGATAGCCGGAAGGAAGCCGAACGCCTCGCCGCCAAGCGCCTCTCCCATTGGCAGTCCGTATTCGACCGCGCTCGCCGCGCTGTGCCGTTCACCCTTGCCGAAATTCAGGATGCTGCGGTCGAGTGCTACAGGGCCACGGTTTCTCAGCTATCCGGTGTTGCCGATACCATGGCTGACCTGATCGGCACCGAACGGGAATGGTTGCAATCACTGGTACGGGTCACGGGGCTAGCCTTGGCCAATGATGATTTCAAAATGGCGACGGCGCACATAGAAGCCGTAGAGCGGCGGCACGGCGTCACCATAGCGAAAGGGTCGCCAAAAGGCATTCGAGATCATATGCCTGTCTGACTTGGCGCTGTTCCTACGCGAGCCAGAAGCCGTAATTGCACGTCACAAACTACTATGATTTCGAGGCTCTGTGCCTGAGAAGTACCAACGACCACACGATCATGAGCGCGTCCGATCCGTCGAAAAGATGCGCCGCGCTTGGGAAACCGGATGGCCTTTTGGTCGTGCGCTACTTCAATGCTCGGCTTTCAGCAATCGGTCGGCGGGCTTCTGGCCCACTATCGGCACTGCGCTCGCCGCCCAAACATTCTTGGGTGGTGAAACTATGCGATAGCTGCGGGACCGTGGTTGATTTTGATTTGCGAATGAAGCCGCGCGACCCCGAGGCTTCAATCCGCGTCGTGTAGGCTTGGCGGCACGCTCATCGATTTAAACACCGCCCTTAAATCTTTAATTGAGGAGATTGCATTGCTTATACCTCCGTTCTTTATCGATTGCGTCGTCGCGCTCGGCAATATTCGTGCAATTCCGCAAACCGTTGGGCAACCAGCCACAGAACAATGGACGACCACGGGAACAGGCTTCTTCTACGGCGCCGCAATTGATCGGAGCGCGTCCTTACATCGCTATCGGATATTTTTAATAACGGCGAAGCATGTTGTTCAATCTTATATCGATAAAGCTTCTGATATTCGTGTGCGTGTGAATTCAAAGGATGCAAGCAAGCCAGTGCAAGATTTCGAACTGCCGCATGTTGCGGAGAGCGCCGGAAATTGGTTCTTTCATCCGGGTGGGATTGACGTCGCAGTTATTTCGGTGAATTGGGAATTTTTAAAAGCAAACAAGATTGAGCCTCACTTTTTTGCAGACAACAATTCCGCTTCCAATCGCGCCATCTTGATAGACCGCCAAGTTGCGGCAGGTGACGCAATCTATGTATTGGGCTTTCCAATGGGATTAACTGGAGAGCAGCGCAATCAAGTCATTGTTCGCCAAGGCTGCATTGCCCGCATTAGCGACATGCTCGATGGCGCTGCGCCCGACTTTTTAATCGACGCGTCGGTATATCCCGGCAACAGTGGCGGCCCCGTAATACTTCGGCCAGAAGTAGTCGCAATCGAACAAACAAAAAGCCAGCCGACCGCAACCTTGCTCGGTCTAGTCAGCAGCTATCTACCTTATGTAGACATCGCAATTAGCGTCCAGACAAATCAACCACGTATTAGCTTTCAGGAAAACTCCGGGCTCGCTTCAATATTGCCCGTCGATTATATTGACGAGACGATTGCAGCGTATCTCGCAGCGTTCCCGACAGCGCATCCGATTGAACCTGAAATCCCCCCAGCAGTCGATGTCGAAAAAGTCTAGGCCTCTGCATGGCGCGGGGCGGTTCGTTCGCCGACCGCCTTTCTAGCGAGAGCCGCGCGTGAGCCGGGTTGGATAAAACTATACCCGCGAGAGCGAGTGCGGGGGTGGCCCCACCCTACCCCCGGTCTTTTGACCAAGCCCCCTCGATCATTCTGAGCGCGCGATGCCGTCGCCACGCATGGACTAGCGCGGGCCGGCGAAGGCACCGATTGTCTGACGTTCATTCCAGCTTGGCCGCACGTCTGCACCGCGATGCCCGCACTGCTCACACCGCAGGCGTGGCCCGAACGATGGCACAGTGACATCATCCGCGTAGCCGCTGACATCAAGCACGCTCCGATGATGGCAGCTGCGGCCATGCGCCTCAATTCCTCGACGGCCACGGGGCCATCAGCCAGCACCGCCAGCAGGAACGCCTCGGCCTTGTCCTGCTTGTTGCCCTTGCCGTAGTTCGGATCGAAAGCCTCGGCAGCGGTGATAGCCACTTCGCTGTCCCATATGACGCGCGGATGTTGCTCAATGCTACCGTCAGCCATCGTGACGGGCGTCGCCTCGATACGATAGGCCAAATTGGGGATGTTGCGCGGGGCAAGATTGTTCTTGCCGCGCATGAACAGGAAGCGCCCGCTCTCCTGCCCATCATCGCCGCGCTCCGGCGTAACAAGGATCACGGAGCGCGCCGCAGCACCGACAGCATGGCTACCGTTGAGGCGGTTGATGGCGTTTCCGCTTCCGTTGCCCTTGTTCAAGTGCTGGATGCCGAAGATCGTGACGTGATTGTTTTCGGCCCACTCGGCCAGCGGCGTCAGGAGGCGGCGCAGCTCGGAGGCGTTGTTGCCATCGACACCGGCCCCGTAATAGGCGTTCAACGGATCAATGGTGATCAGCCGCACGCGCGGCTCACCGGCTTTGTGTAGTTCCTCCATCTTGGCCTGGAGGTTTGGCAGATCGAGCCAGAGATCAAACACGCGGGCTCCATCCTCGATCCGCACCATCGGTTTGACACGGTGGATCAATCGCATGTCAGCGCCGGCAGCGACCAGACGAGGGCCGAGGACTTTCGCAGCCCCATCCTCAGCATTGAGGATAAGCACCGAGCCTTTGTCGGCTTTGCCCCCGCTCAACGGCATATCGCCGCCCTTCGTGACCGCAGCGACTAGGCCAGCAACTAACGTGCTCTTGCCGCAGTCTGGATCGCCTCCGATCAGCGAGAGCATGTCGGAAGGGATGCGCGGCTTCCACAGCCAGGTAATAGCTTGCAATTTGACATCGCTCATGCGTTCGAACGCAACGCCGCCAAAATCCGCACCCGGCACAGTAGCAGGGCTATCGGTGTGCGGCATCAGCGTTGCCGTCTCGTCAGTCTGCGCCTGCGATAGCCCAGAAAATGTTTCGGACGCCGGCAGCCGATACTCGCTTCCGCGCTCGTTCTCAGCCGAGTTTTCCGCACTGCGGATGAACTGTTGCAGATCGCCTTCATCCCACTCCGGCTCGCATCGCGGGTTCCAGATGTCGCGCATCAGCGTGAGCATCGTTTCATCGCTAAGGCCGGCGTCACGCAAGAAAGCGGCGGTCTTAAAGCCGGTGTTGTTTCCATCAATGCCGGAAGTGCCAACGGGGCACGTTTGCAGCCAACGCTTCGCCACCGCGATCATGTGCGGCGCATCAATCGCAACGCCTTCCGGCGCCGACTTCACGGTGGCCACAGCAACAGTTTCCGGGATGCCGTCGAGAACTTCGGCAATCGTCGGCAGCCCGAACATCCGGGCATCCGGATCGCCAGTCGCCTCAAAGCTGACGAGGAACGGCGCACCCTTTTGATGCAGCGTGCCGGGCAAGTACCATCAGGTTCTCGGTGTTAACCTCGCCATCGAGGCGGTGAAGCAGATCGGCGAGAACAATGGCCGTCTCGGCGTCTTCTGGCATACGCAGGGCAGCGGCAAGTCCCTCTCGATGGTGATGTTCGCCGAGAAGGTCCTGCGGCGAATGGGTGGCAACTGGACCTTCGTCATCATCACTGACCGGCAAGAGCTGGACGACCAGATCGCGGGAACCTTCGCCTCGGTCGGAGCGCTCACCAAGCTCGTCAAAGATTGTCAGGCGCAAAGCCGCGTCCACCTGCGCGAACTGCTGGCAGGCCAGGAACGGTATGTCTTCACGTTGATCCACAAGTTCTCGACAGCCGACCGAGAGCCTATGCCGGTCCTGTCAGAGCGCGACGACATTATCGTCATTACCGACGAAGCCCACCGCAGCCAATATGACCAGCTCGCCGCTAATATGCGCCGGGCGCTGCCTAACGCGGCGTTCATTGGCTTCACCGGTACGCCTCTCATCGCCGGGCAGGAGGAACGGACGCGCGAAGTATTCGGCGATTACGTCTCGGTCTACAACTTCGCCCAGTCCATCGCCGATGGCGCGACAGTGCCGCTCTACTACGAGGCGCGGAAGCCCGAGCTGCAGCTCGCAGCCGAAGAGCTGAAGGACGAACTGGATGCGCTATTGGATGAGGCCGTGCTGGACGAGGAGCAGGAGAAGAAGCTCCAGCAGACCTTCGGCAGGCAGTACCACCTGATCACGCGCAATGACCGCCTCGACGAGATCGCCACTGATCTCGTGCGCCACTTCTCCGCGCGGGGGTATCTCGGCAAGGCGATGTTCGTCGCCATCGACAAGGCGACCGCCGTGCGAATGTATGACAAGGTGCGCAAGGCATGGGCGGCCGAATTGGCATCGCGGGAAGCGCAGTTCACCAAGGCCTCCATGGAGGCGCGGACTGGCCTCGCCGAACGTCTCGACTGGATGCGCGCCGTGGATATGGCGGTTGTCGTTAGCCAAGGGCAGAACGAGATCGACGACCTGAAGCAGAAGAGACTCGACATCCTGCCTCACAGAGAGCGGATGCAGAAGGAGGACCTTGAAAGCAAGTTTAAGGACCCTGACGACCCGCTCAGGCTGATATTCGTGTGCGCTATGTGGATCGTCGCCTCGATGGAGGAAGAGGAACGCCGGGCTTCGCGCGAGGGTCTGACCGAAGAGGAACTAGCGGTTTTTGACCTTCTGACGAGGCCGAAACCGAAGCTCTCGAAAGCGCAGGAAGTGGCGGTCAAAAAGGTGGCGCGAGAGCTGCTCGATAAGCTGCAGGCGCAGCTTGCCGTGGACCAATGGCAGGCAAAGCAGCAGACGCGCGCTGCCGTTCAAAGCACCATTCGGTTCACTCTGAACGAGTTGCCAGAGGAGCCTTACCCGGAACCTGTGTGGAACGAGAAGGTGGACGCGGTGTGGGCGTTTATATTCGCAAGACAGTCGGCGGCAGCCGCTGAAGTGATGGGTTGAACAGATGACAAGCTCTAAGGACGCCTTGCCAGGTATCACTATATTGATGTTGGACATGGCGCTTAGCTGGCTTGACCGCGCAGCAGAAACCAATTGTGTGGACGAAGCCAGGGCTGCAATTTTGGAGGCAAAGAAAGGAATCAAACCGGTCTTCGAACTCGCTAGGAAAGCGGCCGCTGCCGAAAGCGAATGACCGAAGCGGATTTTTCATTCCGCCCTCGTCGCATCTGGAGTGCCGTCGTCAACATCAAGGACATATTGAGGAAACTTTCGCATTTCCAATACCAAATCCTCTAGCGAAGGTGTCTCGTATTTGTCTCCAACGGTACCTGGAGCATGCCCGCACATCGCATCCCTGACACGGCGCTCAATACCGGCACGCGCAGCCCGCCGTTTAAACGTATGCCGCCATGCGTGATTTGGGCTAATATTTTTGTCATCGACACCGAGAGAACGCACCCAGTCACCTATTTTTTGTCGAACAGAAATCCAAGGTGCGCGCACAGGCCGTGTCGGATCAGTACTTTCTCGGCGCTTTTTTGCTCCATTGTAAAAGAGTGGACCAAGGCCCGCGCTCTGAACAAAGTCTATGAAGCCCTGATCGATAAGGTCGGTATGCAGAGGCACAGTTCTAGCCTTTCGCCCCTTAACCGCACCGGCCTCTGGCGTGATGTGCATTGTCCAAAAACCAGCCTTGTGCTGTAGAAAATCCTCCTTACGGACTTGTGTTACCTCTCCCGGCCGTGAGCCCGTATAAGCACAAAGCCATGGCACCCACCGTCGAGCTGCAACCTGAAAACGACTTGTACGCGCTGTCGGCGCATCAAGCGACGCGCGAAGGATCGTCTTCCATTCACCCTCATTAAACTCACGACTGCGGAGCTCCTGTAGTTTGCGTGGAACCGCAATAGAAACGTCCTCAAAAGGATTGGCATCGATAATCTTGTTAGCCTTAGCCCATTCAAAGACGGTCGAAGCGGCACGCAACCACACATCATTCGCGACTTCAGGCGATCTATTTGCTGTTACAAGTGTACCTTTCCAACTGATTGCGTCCTTATTTGAGATGGAGGCAATGTCTCTATCTGGGAAAACCTTTTCTAGAGCAAGAAAAACGGAGCGCCAGCGGTTAATGGTTGCTGGAGCAGGTCGTCTCTCTTTCACCCAGGCCTCGAAGACCTGCCAGCATGTCACACCAGCGAGCTTCAAAAGACTGTCGGCCGATATCACCGGAAATCGTTGCGGCCGTGGGTCGACGCCGTAATCACCACTTGTCCGACGCTTTAAAAGCGCGAGCGCAGCCACATATTCGCTCTCGACCTTTTCCAGAAAAAGCTCTCTCGCGTCATCGGTCAGCTTGATCTCCCTTTCTGCAAGAAAGGTCTCCATCTGGCCGCGCTCAACAAGATGGGCGTGAACATGGCGTCGGAGTGCGGGTAATTCCATCCACCTTGGATCGCTATCCGGATGGTCGGCATCGTCAGGAGCAAATCGTGCGTAGACCGCATCCAATTGATCGTAAATTAAATCCCAATGGTGAGATTCACCGGGATCATCCTCATAGCGGTCTACAAACCAGATGTACCATTCGCCAGCCAGGCCGTGCGCTTCACGCTGGGTCAGGGAACGCCCCTCGCCCTTAGCAGCAGTTCGGAACGCGGCGATGCGGCCCGAGATAGCCGAGTCCCATTCTCGAAATTGCTGCTTGGCTTGATCTGATGGAAGGGTTCCTGGCCGGCGGAACCGCTCCTCGCGAGCTATCCCGTGGACCCGCTTGTAGGCGTCCCGGACGTCACCTGGGATGGCTTTACGGCCAAACCAATCGCCGTTTTTCGCTCGCTGTAATGAGGTCATCGGTACAAGCATTTGTAGCACCCTTTGTAGCGGTAGGGCGCTCAAACTCTCTGCTATCCCTCAACTATCTGAGGAAAAGGCATTTTCAACGCTAATGGTGCGGACGGAGGGAATCGAACCCTCACGGGGTTACCCCCAACGGATTTTAAGTCCGGTCTGTCTACCAATTCCAGCACGTCCGCTCTTCACCATAGCTACCATTTCTTTTGATATCTCAATGTGTTATGCAATTCCGCCTAACCACCCCGATCCGTGCCTCACCACTGCACCACACAACATTTGATGGCTAGCCAATGGCTAACTCGGCATTATCTGACGCTTCCATACGGAGTTTTAAGCCGCCCGAAAAGGGGCAGCTAAAGTATTGGGATGAGAAGCTCCCCACGTTTGGCGTGCGCATCAGCCAGGGTGGCAGCAAGACCTCTATTCTCAACTACCGAAACAACTACATCAGCATCGGCCGCTTCCCGATAATCTCGCTGTCGGAAGCGCGCACGCAAGCCAGACGACTTTTGGCTGAGTTTACCCTCGGCAAAGGGCGCCCCCAGGCCATTACTTACGAACAGGCTGTAGAGGCCTTTCTCAAAGACCGTGCCGAGAAAGCGCGGGCGCGTACCGTGTCGGCGCACCCGGTGCCGGTAAGACCACCTTCATTTCAGCGATGATTGCAGACGACCTGAAGAAGGTCGCCCGCAACGAATGCTCCATCTTTGTGATGGACAGTCAGAACGAGCTCGTTCCGGATATTTCGAAGCTGGAGATGTTTGCGCCAGGGCGGCCACTACACAATAAACTTATATACTTGGAGCCCGACCCCGATTATCCGTTGGCCCTCAACATCTTTGACACCAACAAAACACGCTCGCAAAGGCTTTCCTCGAAAGAGCAAGCCATGCTTGAGAGCGGCGCAATTTGGATGGTGGAATTCTTCCTCAGCTCTTTGGTCAAATCGGAAGCCTCCCCTCACCAAGATACATTCCTGAATTACGTCATACCAGCGTTGCTCGCGATACCCGACGCCACGATTTTTACCTTCAAAGATTTGCTTGAGGGCGCCAAGGTCAAAAATGGGCCGACAGGTTACGACCATTACAAGCAGCATTTCACCAGCTTGCGCCAAGATACCCAGGAATGGCTCCGCGACCGCATGCACAGCCCTGAAATGGCGACGACCCGCAACGCCATACGGACCCGCCTGGACGGCTTCACCGCCCGTGGCTTTTTTCACGATATGTTTGCTCATCCCCGCAACAAACTCGACCTTTTTGCGGAAATGCAAAGTGGCAAGGCAATCCTGGTCAACACCTCGAAAGGTTTGCTCAAGAACGGCACCGAACCCTTTGGGCGCTACTTCATTGCCCGTCTCTTGCAAGCCGCCGAAGAGCGCATGTTTTTGAGCCCAGGAACCCGCCTGCCCGTCTACTGTTACCTAGATGAAGCTTCCGACTACATCTCAGAAGAAGAAAATATCGAGGAGCTTATAAATAAGGCCCGCAAGCAAAACGTCGCACTTATCATTGCCAATCAGATGGAATCTCAAATCAAATTGCCAGTCGTTCGAGATGCGCTGAGCCGCGTAGCCATCCAATGCCGAGGCGAGCCCGGAGAACCCGGCCAGCCTCCGAAGTGGGATATCGCTATCGGCAATCAACAGTCGGTCCAAATCCAGGTGCCTAACGTCAATTTCGCCACGATGCCGCAAATGTCGAGCGCCAATTATGAGCAAATGCTCACCGATATGCGCTGTCGCTTTTCTACATCGGCTGTGGAGCGCGCGCAGACACAGCAGCGGCGTGATGATGACAGGACGGCTAGCGGCGAGACACATCAACGACGCGAACCGCCCAAACCCGAGAGGCCCACAGGACCTCCGAGAGATGACGAGTACGACGAGCGCTACGACAGTTTCGAGCTGATGTCGCTGCATCCTGTTAAAGCCCGCAAGGGAACGGTTCTCACAGTGACCTGCCCAAACGGCCATGAGCATCTACAGCCAATCGCTCCGGGCACACATAATGGCTTTCGTTTTTGCATCAGAGGAGTCGGTACTACCCGCCGTCCCGACAATAGAAACGGTAATTTTTGGGTTGAACTTGCTATCCCTGAAATGCGCGAGCAACAGACCGATTCCAACGAGACCGACGCAAAGCCGTGGTAATTTCCTGTGCTATCATTTTAGGGGCACTACATCACACGCCTACATCAGCAGCCTCAGCTCACCATGGCTGCCGGTGACCAACTTTTATAAGCGAGTATTCTACAATGCATGAAAGAGAGAAATTCACGATGGGATGACGAGCCGAGGCTTAAGGACGGTAAGCCTGTCATTGTCACGCCGTGCGAAAGCGACCTCAAGCTCTTTCAGTTGCTCCTGCGCTATCGATACCTCCCCGCTAATTTCATACTGCCCTTCACCGGCTTTTATTACAGCTACGTCAAAGGCCGCTTAGACGTACTGGCCCGACAGCCGAACAAGTTTTTGCACCGGCCGGAAAAGCAACGCTCGCAGCCAAATGCCGGGTATCGCTACCTCATTTATGAGCTTGCCTCTAAAGGCGAGCAGAAGCTCAAGGACGCCGGACTTTGGACGCCTGAACCGCAACTGGGCGATAAAAAGCTCTTTGCGCACTCCCTCATGGTTTCTGAGACGATTGCCAGCCTGGAGCTTGGCTGCCAGTCAATGATTTGGTGGCCCGAGATTGCCGCCCGCCTCCCGAAGCCCGAGCGCCATATCCCCGTTGAAATATCCCACGGCAAGCAAACGGCGGCATTTGATTACTACAACGACAGCAATGGCCCGTTCGGCATCCGCTACTCCGATGGAACGGCGCGTTTCTTCTCTCTTGAGGCCGAGCACACCAACCAGGTGGATTGCAGTAACCTCCGCAAAACCTCATTTCTCAAGAAGTTTCTCGCTATCAAGCACATCATGGATACAGGCGCGTACAAACGCGTCTGGGGCTTGCCCAACCTCGTGACGCTGGTGGTCACCTCCTCACAAGCCCGGATCGACACCATGAAAGACCTCATCTTGCGGGAAACCAACGGCAAAGGCGTGCGCTACATCGCCTTCTACAAGATCCCCGTCATGGAGGACTTGGAAGCCTCAAAACCCATGCCGGAGATGTACACGAATGGCTGGCAACGCGCCGGTCATCCCGACCTCTATCTCAACGAGCCCGTTGAGACGAAGTCACGTTAGGAGAACACAATGGAAGCGAAACTGGCTCGATTGAAGGACTTGATAGCTAAGCGGGACGAGATCGACGGCGAGCTGTGCCTGCTTTTAGGTGTTGAGAAAAAGGAGCGGAAGCCCCTTTCCTGTTCCAAGTGCGGCGAACAGGGTCATACTGCACGCACCTGTCAGAAGGACACTCCGGATGCGAACCAGCCACGTGGATAAGGCCATAGATGTGCTGCGTTGACTTAGGCTCGCCGGTAAGGACGATAATCGGGAACTTAATAAGCTTAATTATACAGCAAGTTCGAGCCCTTTTAAGTAAATAGCCGTTGACCTAACTCTACTTTTAGTCGTATTTGCTGCCCGTGGCTTCAAACGGGGATAAATAATGAAAGTTCTTACATTGCTCGCAGGAGCGAGCTTGCTCGTTTCGGCCTTGGGCGGGACGGCACATGCAATCACTGTCGATGGCGTTCTCGATGCTGGGTACGGCGCCTCGACTTCTACTGTTACGTATGACGCGAATGCGCAAACCAGCAATTTCGGTAGCCCTGGCTCTTCGACCAACGCACTTGGTTACAACGTCTATCTCGCCGATCAGGCGGGCACGTTGTACGGATATTTCCAGGGCACAACGGGGACCTCGGCGGGAGCATTCGCTAACCTCTACTTCGGGCTAAACCATGATCAAGTAGCTGGCTCGATCTTTGGCTTCGAGTTAGGTAACAATAATGCCTTTACTCCAGGTGCGTCGGGCTCAGTCGCCACGCCGCTCGTGAATTTCGTTGCCTCTGGCAACAACATCGAGTTCTCGATCCCGAACTCGTATTTTGAAGGCGTTCTTGCGGGCCTCACAAATACGACGTTTGCTCAAAATGGCGACACCATTACCCTTCGTCTCTCCCAGACCTTCGGCTATTCAGTCGCAGGTGGTGACAACTTCGGCACCGGCGATGCTCGCTTGGGCGAAGTAACTTTGGCTGACGTATCGACGACCCCCCTTCCGGGTACGCTGCCGTTGTTCGCCAGTGGCTTGGGCGCGCTCGGTTTGTTCGTTGCGCGCAAGAAGCGTAAGAACGCGGCCGCCTAAGGATTGGAATCGTTGTTGGATATGGAAGGCCCGCGTTAATGCGCGGGCCTTTTGCTTTTAGCATGAGAAATTATCTGGCTCTCAGTCTCTTTCACATGCTACAAAATACCATGCGGAAAAATCCCATAACCTTCGGCGCTTTTTTCAACTCTATTTTTACGACACAACGTCTCGTTAGGATTGCATTGATATTGGCGTTTACTGTCGCGGCCGCCTACCTTCAAGTCCATCACGGCGGTTCTTGAGTGGACTTAAAATAATAGAAAAACCCCGCACTAGGCGGGGTGTAGTAGTCATTACGCCGCTTCTTCGAGTTGCTCCGTAAAGCCTCTCAAATAATCTGCGGCTTTCGAGGCTTTCGATGCAGCAGTGAAAATAGCACGGCTATCTTCTTTGAATAGCTGGAGCCAATTTGCCAAATATTCCGCATGGCGTAGTTGGCCAGTGACACTCAAGTGAGCACAAAGGAACGCTGCACCAAGTTCGGCTACCAACTCCTCTGCCGCATAGGCATTCGTACCAAAGCGGGTTTTCAAGTCGCGG
Organism: Hyphomicrobiales bacterium; assembly: GCA_041691675.1. Taxonomy (GTDB): domain Bacteria; phylum Pseudomonadota; class Alphaproteobacteria; order Rhizobiales; family Xanthobacteraceae; genus Pseudolabrys. Next base: position 48,044 of record JBEPUC010000018.1, read on the forward strand.
TCGAGGCGCTTAGGGTGCCCAGACCAATGGCAACATTCATGTAGTGCCGTCGCCAAGTAGTGCTCGTAACTCTCAAAGGCGGTTGTATCTGGTAAGCGTATGAAGTCGTCTGCGGGGCGATAGAACGCCATATCGCCGCCGTGCCTTATGTCGGCTTTGGTAGCTTGGATAAACGCCGTAGCCTGGTCATCGCGCGCTTGTTGCGAGAGAACAGGTGAGGGCGCTTCTTGCTCAATGCCATCCATTTGGGAGACATTGAAAACGTGGAAGCTTTTGAGATACCCGACGCTCTTTGCATCATCGCCTTCTCCTACAATCATCTTGTTTGTGTAAACGACGCGCGTGGACTTCTCGCCGCCCTTCACTTGGGCGCCAATGGCCTGTGCTTGCTTGTAAGTGAGCCACAGAGAGCTCGGCCAGTCGTTGCGTATCTGGCTATCCCAAAGGATGCAGATATTGATGCCCGAGTAGCTGCGCCTGGTAGCAAAGTTGCGGGGCATGATGCTGCCGCCCTTCACCGTCCATGGCCTTGTCCATGGGACGGTACCAGCCTCAAGCTGTTTGATGATGGTATCGGTAACCGATACGTACAAATCCGCCATAGCGAACCTCCATTGTTGTGGAACGTCCGCTTCTCATTGTACCGCGCCGTTAGTTCGCCACCTCTAGTATCAACACGCGAATAGTTTTGTTGCAGTCGAGAGGGTCGCGGCTGCGCCCTTTCAAGTTGGCGGTGCGATACTCGATGTGCCAGCGTATCGGGGGCGCCATAAGAATTAACCCTGCATCGTGGTGGCCATCCTTTCCGAAACTGGAGTAGGCGCGCACGCGGCGTAGCGCTTCATTCTTGATTGTCTCAGGAAGCTCGTAGAACTCTCGCGACATCATCACTACACCAAGCAAGGCGGTGCGCATGTTGTCGTTAAGCAGTCGGAGTGTGTGCAATCGCGACATGCTCAATAATCACGTTTTTATCTGCGTGAATGTACGGCTGCAATGTTGGGCCATGGAGCGCCAAGCGGAGCAATGATGTGCCACGCGCGAACTAGATTATTTTTGCCCGTCACTTACGGTATGCGCATGGGCTTCATCAGAGAAAAAACAATTAAAGGCCGCCGGTATCGCTATTACCAACACAATGTCCGTAAGGGTAAGAAGGTTGTGTCGGTTATGACGTATCTGGGGGCTGTGGGTGCTATGACGGCGATCAGTGTGCTCGCGGCGCGAGATGCGGCGGGAAAGGATAAGCCTATCCGTTATAAGTCAAGGATGTTCGGCACCGATAAGCGGGCTAACGCGCACCAGGAGGCCTATAACCGCGAACGGTGGGAAAAGGAGATGGCAGACCCAGCGGGGCGTTTTGCGCGGGAGGCAGGTAAGGCAAAGATGCACAGTGACAGAAAGGCAGGAGAAACGCCAAAACCCTCACGGGCCGACGTAAAGGCTGAGAAGGCTAAAGCGGAAGAAATGCGGGAGTTTAACGAGCGACTCAAAGAGGCGAGGGCTGAGCAGGAGGAGGGTATCGCTATGAGGAACGAGCGGGAGGAGAAGTCTGCTTAGCTAGTCGCTTCGTCTTCGGCCTTCCGCCCTTCTTGCCATTGATGCGGGCAGCCTTTGCCTTCTTCTTGGATTTGATTGAACCGAGTGCGACTGCGGCTTGTTTGCGCTCCCAACAGTCATCGCAAAGGCCTTCGTGGAACGGCGACCATGATTGGGCGGAGCACTTTGCACATGTATACATGGCCATATTATTTATTCGGAGGCACAAAGTCCTCATTAGCTGCTAACTCCCTCAATTTGTCGCGTAAGGGCTGTGCCAGTGCAATAAGCTCTGAGGCTATGTGCGCGCTCTCTTCAATTGCACCCGATGATTTTCCATCCCAAAAGCTCGCGACCTCTTCAAGCCCGCGAATAAATCTCGTTAACTCCGCTTCAAGTGATGTATGGTTGTCCATAAATTATTTGATATTCGAATAAGCGGGGTGGCACTGCGGACACTCTCTCGTGTCGAGGCTTTCCCCGTGAGCGTCTAATTGCGCCAGGCAGCCCGTGCCGCCGCACGTTTCGCATTTTGGCTCGGCAATCTCATCACGGCGCACCCAACGCCTGATGTACTCGCCGTCTCGGTTAGTAACGCCGATACAAACGCTGTAGCCCGTAGGAGACTTACTATCGAACTCGACTACCTTGCCCTTGGTGCCGTCTTTGAGCACCACTTTGTCTAAGATTATGAGAGGCATATTAGTGGCGCTTTATCCGAGCGCCTGATAACCGAATAAAAAGACCATGAGCGAGCTGAACAGAACGAAACTGAGAAACAGTGCAACCAACATCCAAACTTCTTTGTGCATAAAACGTGTTAATTAGGCTTGTACCTCTACATTGTAACCGAACGGTGGGATTGTACCAGCAAATCGTTGTGTATAAGGAGGCAGACGACACAAAAGTTATAGTGTCAATAAGCGCCTCGCTATATCTTTGTCCTGAGGTGCCTTCATGACTAATCCTGGCCGAACGGATGTAAGTAAAGCGTGTACCAAGTGCGGAGGCCGCATGTATTTGGCCGATATACGCAAGGCTGAGCAGAAGAAGCAGGAGGAGGTTCACACCTTTAACTGTGAAAAGTGCGCGGCACAAAATAGCTTTGCCTTTCCGAAGCTGCCGCGACTGTATCGTTCCGCTAAAGACCTTTCATAGAAACTTATTCCTTTTTTACGCTCGCGTTTCCCTTCAGAAGCCAGCATCACCTCTCAACCGACTGGTGTTCTCACACAAACAACGTGTCGCTCCAATGCACGCGATTGAAGACGATTGCGGCCTCCTATGTGGGGAGAACTTGCCGCTTGTAATAATAACACGTGGTAAAATGGGTGCAGATGTAGATTGGTGCGCGGCATCCGCGACGTTACGGCCGAAGCGTCGTGGGTCCCGCACATCAATCAAAGCAGTAGCGGGAAAGGAGTATCTCATGGCTAAAGAAGCTAAGGAGAAGCCGCAGCCCGCTGCAAAGTTTCGGCTCGGCTAGCCGTGGGAGACAACACCGGCTTTAGCACCGGGCCTCATTGCCATACTCAATGGCGGCGCATCAACTGGAACGGCGGCACGAACTACACGACTGTTGACATCAACGAGGCCAACAACTCCTTTGACCCGACCCAGTTTTATACAGGTGCAACTCCAACACCGCCCGAGCTTGGCCCCGCCGATAAGATAGCGGTTATGGCCGCAGAAAAGGAAACCTCGGGCGACAGCAAGACTGCCACCATGCTCTGGGCAGTCGTCAACTTTATCAAAGCCTTCGGAAAATGAGGGGGTATAATTACTCGGTGCGATTATTCTTCATCTAAACATCATGGAAATCATCTTAGCCGTCTTGGTCTCAGCTCTTACTCAATGGCTTAAACAGCATATGCCAAACCAGTATTACACGCTTGGTCTTGTCGCTGTGCTCTCGCTCGTTGGTGCAGGCATCTATACGACCCTGGTAGATATCGGGTACTGGCGGGGTGCATTGCAAATCATGATAATTGCCGGGGCAATTTACACGTACATCATTGCAAGGTTTGAGGGCGGTTCAGAGGTAAACACCTACATGCCTCCACAGGGCTAAAACAGCATCTATTTCGCGCAAAAATGCCCCCTACAACGATGTTCGGGGCCTTTTGCTATTCATATGTTTCTTAGCTTCAAGTATGGCTTAAATACCTCGACAAGCCTTGGATATTCGGCCGTCAAATCCTTTTCCATGTCTGCCAGTTGATCGGCCCACTCACTCTTCCGAGGATCATTCAAAGGCAGTGTATCAGTCTGCCTAGATTTCGTCCTGTGTGCCAGCAGCTTTGTTCGCAGCCCGTCCAGATACACAGTCACTTCCTCTTCGAAGAGGAAGACCACGTCAGCCGTGTTAAAATTAAAATTTGCTACATCTTTTCCTTCTACGCGACCTTCAGCCATGAAGCCCGCCAGGAATCCTCTAGCGCCTTCAAATATCTTCAAACGTTTTTCAAATAAATCTAAATTTAGCTTTGCCGATGCGATTCTGGCTTGCTTTAAGGCGATCCATGAACCGAGGCATGAGATAACTATCAGCGCAATTGCCTGAGCCCATTGCATCCACCACGGCAAATAGTACATCACAGTCTCCACTTTCAATTGAGCCAGGTACAGCCTCTTTATACCCTTCAGTAGCACGATGCTCTTGGTCTTCTGTGTCTTTATGTGAAGCGTAGCAGTCTGTCTTTCAGTGAGCTCAGAGCCTACCCTTTAGAGGATGAGCTAACAAAGACTGGAAAGTGAAGTTAAGCGGCGAAAATTGAAAAATTGTTGGCGGCTAAAAACTAGTTTCGCGACCACACCCTGGCGGGCTTTCTACACGTGAATTATTTCGCGCCTTATCACATGAAGTGGCACCTCATTCTTAGCAGTCAACAATCTTTCAAAGTACACCGTCTCGCATCCCCATGAAGTCGCCAGTCGTCAGGGCTAAGACGTTGCTGGCGATTGGAGGGGAAACGAGAATAGGATGGGTTTTTACCGTGCGAGCATCCTTGAGAGCACGTCTACGCTTGTTGTAGAACGAATTAGAGCCACTCCCATTTAAGGAAGCGGCTCGTATTCGGAATGATTGTACGAGATGTACCCAGAAATTATAACACATGGTGTTACGGCCTCAGGGCACAGTACGTTATGTACAGTCTCGATTGTCATTCCTACTAATATTACCACAGTTTCATGCGTCCATCATCATGGGTGTGGATAATGGATCGTGGCCGCGAGCTTGATGCTCCGAAAGCCATGTATGATGAAGCGATCGCAAGAGCTGCCTTTGGGAAAGGGCGGCTTTTTGCTTGTCCCATAGGCTGCGAATCACCAACATGCACGCTAAGGTGTAGGGAGATAAGGGAGAATACTGTGCCACCCGCGCAATCTATGAAAGATTCAACCCTCGACGATCTCACATCAGCTCTATGCGAGGCGCCGACCAGCCAAAAGCATTGGAATGCTAAAGCGGAATTCTCCCGGCGGCAATTCGAAGACCAGAAGGAAACGTCGAGGTATCAAATCATGGCGGCTGAGGCAGAGGTTAAGGCGGCAAACGCTGCGACACTAGCTGCGGATGCAGCGGTTAAAGCAACACAGGCCGCCGAGAGAAATGCAAGATACATGCTGGCGTCTGTCGTTGTTGCGGCACTTGCAGCAGTCGCGTCTGCTGTGTCAGCCCTAGCGACGGTCCACCCTGCATTATTCAAGTAGATGCAATAGCGACGGAGTGGGTTCTGAAAGGCTTCCAGGTGCTGCAATGAACAAGCTCGCCATACTGCCCAATGTCACTATCGTAGCCATGAACGGGATGCTTAATCTCTTCCATGCAATAGATGAATGCAAAACGCTTGAAGAAGCGAAACCACTCATCATCAAGGCGGTGGGTTTAGTCGACTTCGTTTTGGCGCAGGCTCGGGAGGCCGTTTTGGAAGACGGCCCCACGCGCCACTAACCAAGCCCCCAGGGGGCTCAGCAACGGCCCTGCCAGATTCAATTTAATTTCTCTCTCCGCACGTTCCCAGTGCTCTTTTTCTTTATCCTCCGGCTGGCCTTCCTCGTTCCAAATTTCAAAGGCACGCTGGCGGATGCGATTTTCTAAAATACGGCTCTCTAATTCATCGTCATTCATGGTCTCTACCTCCATTGCCCCAACCAGCCACACAGGACCTTGTTCCATTACAAATAGATTGCGCTTCTTTGCTAGTGCTTTTTGATCGCGGCAACTACGCTCGGCATGAGGACGGCGGCAATCCTGGCATGAGACGCGGCAGTGAGATGATGCCCATCCGCCTGATAATTTGAGCCTCCACTTCGCATTGGCCCTAAAATCCGCTGGTATGGCGCGACTATTGGCTTTGCCCCATGCGCCCGGATTGCGCTTATAATTCTGGCCTTATTAGCGTTTATGCTCCCTTCCGAACCGCCGCGCTTCCTGTCGTTATCTCCTCCAGTATCGAAAATCACAACGCGCGTTCCTGCTGAAATATTTGAAGCCCTGCTCAGCACTCCGCCGCTTGTGTCGCCATTCAGGGCGTTCACGCTCACCGTCACGTCATACCCCTTCGCCCGCAACATACGCTCAAGCTGCGCTGGCCATGCTTCCGATGTAGAAACACCCCTGCCGTTGGTATTGCTTGCGCCGAGAGCCAATATCTTAACTGTCTCAGCACGAGCCACGCCCGGCCCACCAAGCGCGAATAATCCAACGAACAGCACAGCAGTTAGCAGATGTCTTTTAGAATGCCCCTTTTGCACCACACCCTCCCGGTCCTAATTGGATAATGACGCCTGTATCCGGCTTGCCGATATTCGATATCGAATGCACACAAAAAGCAACGCACACGTATAAGAATAAATTAGATTGCGCCGAGTTGAACGGCGGTCGCCCCGAACAAGTCACCAGACATATGCACCCTGATTTTCACAGGTCGAGGGAATCGGACTCCTGTTGTTCGGTTGCTTCCGAGGGTAATAAGAAGCTAGCGACGTGCCCACCAATCCTGCTTCATTGTATCTTAATAAAAGCCAAGCTTGTGCAGTTGGTGCTGCACAAGTCTATTGAAATCCTCTGCCCGCATTTTTGCCTCATGAAACATCGGATCGCTATTCTGACCGTAAAGTATTAACTCGTCGAAAATCACGAACGTCACGAACAGCACTAAGAGGGCCATTAGTGTCCTCATCCCCACCTCCCCTTGCGGCTCCTAGCCCCGAAGTATGACGGTCGGGGATAGTTTGCCGAAAGACGATTTTAGAACGCTGGCTCATTCTCCGCTAGCGGCTCTGTATCTTTGCTGTGCGAAATATCGGACTGTGCAGTATCGAACGGATTTTCGCCTGAAAAGAGAGCATCTAGGTTGATAGGCTTCTCTTTATAAGCCTGGAGTACTTCCGGGGGCGTCTCCTTGGCCGGTGACGGCACGACGCTGTACTCAGTCTCCAACGCTTCGCCTTTGCGGTTTATCGTAATGCTGTACTGGCGAGGGTCGCCCCAGTCCTCGTTATTAATAAGTTCCTGGATCGCCGATTGTATCGTGGCCTGAGTAAGCTGGAGTATCTCAACAGCCTTGGTGTCGAAGTTCCACACCACAAATGCCCAGAAATGCTTTTGCGGCCAACCCTTGTTTAAGTCCGCATCAGCAGGAACAACCGTCCACATCTGCTTGGCACGAACCGGCTTGCCATCCTCATTCCAGTATTGCCACCCCATGACCGGAGCCGAAAGCACACGAAATTTGTTTGCGCCTGTGCGGAGCTTCATGTAGCCGCCGCCGCTTGATTTAGGAACCTCGTAACCCTCCGGCAAAAATCCTGTATCCATAAATTATTTTGTTATCTGCTAATTATCATCGGCGTACCGATTGCTATCTTTTAATACCCTGCCTTCCTCACCATCCCACCACTTATTTTCCATTTCAATCATCGAGCGTAGAGTACCTCGGTTGTGAGCGTTTAATTTTATTCCCGTCTTCTCCTTGTAAGCTGCAATTTCCTCTTCCACCGTCATGCTAGAAACTCATCATATCGTTGATAAGGGCGCGGTAGTTTCCACGCGCAAGCATCAATCGACCACGCGCTGCTTTGACCTTTAGCTCTCCTCTCTCACGTAGGGCTTGGGCCTTTGCAAACTCGCTCACTGCCTCGCCCTCCTCTTTGAGGGCGGCCTCTAGTTCTTCCGCTTTCGGTTTCATATTAATTATGCGCACCAGCGGGAGAAATTGATATCCAACGATTTCAACGCCTCAGCAGCCAACTCTTGCGCGTTTGCCGCACCGTCAGCTATTTCTTTTAATACCTTGCAATGAAGCTCATCCTCGGCGCCATGCGCATTTTCGTCGTCGCTTTTATTCGCTTCTATCAGCGTGAGTATCTGACGTACATCTGTGACTTCCATATAATTGTTACTCTATTCCGCATCCGCTGCTTATCAAAAGCAGATACGGAGCAGAGAAGATAAGCTTATAAATCTACTGGGGAATAAAGAGCCCCGCCCCTGATGCAAACTCTACGCCTATCAAGACGTACATCGTGATGATGGATAGTGTTGCAAGGAACGCTAGGAGCAGCCTGCGCCCCGCCCCGTACTTCTTCTCTCGATAGTCGGCGGCAATGGTGTTGCGGCCGATACCTTCAATATATTTCATATGCAATGTGAGTAAGTTTGTAATGGCGGCTCGACCGGTCCGCTACACCAAATCTACCATGCCCTAGAATTGGTGCAATGCGACTTATCCCCACCCGACACCGCGACACATTTGGATGTGATATACTGAGAGCATGGCAAAGAAAACGAAGAAGACGAAGCCGACGTATCAAGTGCGCTTATCAGAGGAACATTACGAGCTAATTAGACGCAAAGCCTTTCGCGCTCACAGGCCGATGACCGCGATACTAGAAGAGATAATTGCCGCGAAGGCATGAGAGGAGATACAGGCGACATAGTTGCATTTTGGCTCTTCGTTTCAGTCTTAGTGTCGCTCGTTATTTTCGACATCTGGTGTTTTTTCGTACTATGACCAACCGCCCTTGCTTAAAATGCAAAGAAATAACGTTCCAAGAACGTCGCCCTTACGGCAAAGACTTTTATCAATGGTTCTGCTCCCGCTGCCAAAAGACAGCGTGGGTCGCCAAGATTGTATGAGCATACTCACTCTCAAGGACCGACTTGCCCGCTATCTCCGCAAGAACAATGATTGGATCGCTTCGGGCGACATCCAACGCATTGTCGCTGAGAAGACAACTTACTCGCCGCAAAATGTCGGTCGCAGAATGCGGGAGTTACAGAATGAGGGTGTCGTGGAGGTCAAGTACGTGAAAAACCATGCGCACTATCGGTTCAAGCTCCAAGAAACTTGGGAGCAGAAGAACGCGCGGGCTGTGCGGATGTTTGAGCAAATGCCGGGATAAAAAGAGACCGCCCACTCAGGCGGTCACAAAAAGAAGCCCCGGCGATTTGACCGGGGCTTCCCAGTTTTGCCCGAGGCTCAGACTTTATCCCGGGTGCGGTCATCATAGGTGTCGGGTGATTAGGGAGTGCTGAATCCGAGGGAACGGAAGAATTTAAATGGCTAGCCAATGGCTAACAAAGAAGATATTTTAATGTAATCAATAACTTAGTCCGGGTATCGATCTGATTTTAAGTCCGGTCTGTCTACCAATTCCAGCACGTCCGCATGTCGCTTCATCATCCGCTCGCACGGATGGAAGTCCGGCGCGCGGCTTATCAATTTATTTCGGTAATAACGAGCCCCATACTTCGTCCCAGTCCTTGCCGGACGGGTCGGTGACGCGGCCGTCTTTCTCATAGAACTTGTTCGGTATCTGGAAGATCGCAACGAACATGCCGCCGTTGGGCGACCACGCCGAATGCCGGCTGCCGGGCGGACGCCAGACGAACTCGCCGGCGCCGACCTCGATGCCGGCGTCGGGACCTTCCTTGTCCACCAGCGAGCCTTCCAGGACATACGTCTGCTCGATCAGGACGTGTTCGTGGTCGGGCAATTCGGCACCGGGCTCCATCTTGAACAGTAGCGTCGCTAGCCCGCTCTTGGGATCGAACATCAGCGTCTTGGTCTGACAGCCGGGAAAGCGCGACGTCTGCCACGGCATATCCTTGGCGCGCACGACGCGCGAGAGCAGGTCAACGGCCCCGGCTTTTTCAGTATCTGCCTTGACGTTCATCGCCCTGCTCCCTGTCCGTCCGCCCGCCTTTCCGTAAGGTCGCCGGTCAGACCGCACTCTGACAAGACTATGCCAATTGCGGCTACTTGCCCAACGTAATGTGGGCCTGCTCGACGATCTTGCCGAATTTGACGGTTTCCGATTGCACGAATGTCTTGAATTCGGCGGCGGACATCGCCTTCGGCACAATGCCCTGCGGCAACAGCTTGCCGGAAATCGACGGCTCCTTGAGTCCCGCATTGACGATGCCGTTGAGGCGATCGACGATCGCGGGCGGCGTGCCGGCTGTCGCAAACATGCCGAACCAGTTGAGCAGTTCATAGCCGGCCAGTCCGGGCGAGCCTTCGCTCAAGGGCGGCACGTCGGGCAGTTGCGGCATGCGCTCGCGCGAGGTCACGGCGACGGCCCGGATCTTGTCCGCCTTGATCAGCGGCAGCGCCGCCGCCAGGCTGGAGAAGCTCATCGTTACTGCGCCCGACGCCACATCGGTGACGGCCGGCGCCGAACCGCGATACGGCACATGCAGAACGTTGGTGCCGGCCATTGAATTCATCAGCTCGCCGGCCAACTGCTGCGGATTGCCGACGCCGGATGAGGAGAACGACAGCTTGCCGGCATTTGCCTTGGCGTAAGCGATCAGTTCCTTCGGATTGTGGACCGGCGTATTGACCGACACGACGACGACACACGGCACGATGCCGATCAACGCCACTGGCGTGAGTTCGCGCGCCGGATCGTAGGACATCTTGTCCTTGAACAGATGCTGGTTGATCGCAACCTCACCGGAGGCGGCCATCAGCAGGCTGTAGCCGTCGGGCGCCGCCTTCGCGACGGTGTTGCTGGCGATCATGGCGCTCGCGCCGGTGCGATTGTCGACGATCACCGGCTGGCCGAGAGCCGCCTTCATCGGTTCGCCCAGGAGACGCGCGACGATATCGACTCCGCCGCCGGCGGCGTAACCGACGATGATGTGGATCGGGCGATCGGCATAGCCGTTTTGTGCAACAGCAGGATTGCTCAGCCCGGCCGCCGCGGCGGATGCCGCCGTAACGAGAAAGTCACGCCTGTTCAACATCCAACGCTCCCCTGTGTTTTTATGCAGTTCTTCGTCTATTCCGTTATTCAATCGCCGCCTTCGCGGATCGGCGGCACAAAAGCAAGGCCGGTATCCCACGGAAAATAGATCCAGGTATCCTGCGACACTTCGGTGATGAACGTATCGACCAGCGGCCGCCCCATCGGCTTGGCGTAGACGGTGGCGAAATGCGCCGCCGGCAAAATCTCACGCACCACGCGCGCGGTCTTGCCGGTATCGACCAGATCGTCGACGATAAGAACGCCCTTGCCGGCCGCGCGCATCGCCATGACTTCCGCGCCGATGCCCTTCATCACCTTGATGTCGCCCTGGTTCTTGTAGTTCTGATAGCTGGCGATGCAGATCGTCTCGATGATGCGCACGTTGAGCTCACGCGCCACGATCGCCGCTGGCACCAGCCCGCCGCGGGTGATGCAGACGATGGCCTCGAACGGCCCGGCTTCATGCAGCCGCCAGGTCAGCGCACGGGTGTCGCGGTGAAACTGGTCCCACGACACGGGAAACATTTTTTCGGGGCGGGCGGCGTCGGCCATGGCTCTTTCCGTTCGATGATTGCTTCGTTGCGCGGGTGATTGACGCGATCGGTTATCGGGCGTTCGCCGCAATCTGCGCCTTGACCTTGACGAGCATGGCCTCGACCGCCGCTTGAACCTCGGCGAGCCGCGCGGCATCGCGCGAGCGCACCACGATATTGGTGTTCGGCCCCGATTTCTCGTCGATGAAAGGATAGCTGCCGATGATCGTGTCGGGAAACGCTTTCGCGACCAGGCCCAGTTCGGTGCCGACGTCGCCTTCCTTGGCATCGGCGCGAATGGATGCGGACAGCATCTTGACGCCGGTCTTGAGCTTCGGCGCGACCTCGTCGAGCATCGCCTGCATGATCGACGGCACGCCGGCCATCGTGATGACATTGCCGATCCAGAAGCCCGGCGCGCCGGACACCTTGTTGGCCACCAGCGCCGCGCCGTCGGGAATGCGGGTCATGCGCATGCGGGCTTCGTTGAGTTCGCCGCCGAACTTGGCGACGCGTTCCTTCATGATCGCGACCGCTTCCGGATGATAGCCGATCGACACGCCGAACGCCTTGGCGATGCAATCGGCTGTGATGTCGTCATGCGTCGGGCCGATGCCGCCGGTGGTGAAGACATAGGTATATCTTGCACGCAGCGCGTTGAGCGCGGTGACGACCTCGACCTCTTCATCCGGCACGACCCGGACTTCCTTCACGTCGATGCCGATGGCGGTCATGTATTCGGCGATGTAGCCGATGTTCTTGTCCTTGGTCCGCCCCGATAAAATCTCGTCCCCGATTACCAGAATGGCGGCGGTGACGATCTCGGATGGCGCTGAGGACATGGTGGGCTCTTTGGAATCTTGGGTTCGTGCGGAAACGGGCCGCCACGGGTGCAAAGACGTAGCCTGCGAACGCTGCCGGCTCAAGCGTTCCCGAACAGCAGGATGGCCCGGACGCACCGCCTCCTGTCGCCACCATGCCGGCTGCGCGTCGCCACTGCCGAAATCATCTCAACTATATGTTTCTGCTGGTATTTTTGTCTGAACCTGAGGAATAGCTGCATGGGCTCAAGCGTCTCCTCCGCGCCAACCCACACGCCGCTCATTCCCGCAAAAGCGGGAATCCAGTACTTAACGTAAAGCCTGTGCTATCCGCCCCTTGCATTCGCTTTCGCGGGGACGAGCGGAATTCAGCTTGAGCCGAGTGAAGAAGACACGCCTCAGCAAACGTCAAGAAGTAGAATTGAGCCATGACCTATTGTTGCGGAATTCTCGTGCGTGGCGGCCTGGTGATGATCGCGGACACGCGCACCAATGCCGGGCTCGACAACGTCTCGACCTTCCGCAAATTGCACATATGGACCGAGCCGGGCGAGCGCATCTTGACGCTCGCCTCCTCCGGCAACCTGTCGCTCAGCCAGACCGTGCGTTCGATGCTCGACGAAGGCATCGAAAGTCCGGAGACCGGCGAACTGGAAACGCTGATGAACGCGCCGACCATGTTCAAGGCGGCGCAGCGCATCGGCAATGCCGTGCGGCAGATTCAGGCAATCGACGGCAAGGCGCTGGCCGCGGCCGACATCGACCACGAAGTCGCGTTCCTGTTCGGCGGCCAGATCAAGGGCGAGCCGCTGCGGCTGTTCATGATCTACTCGGCCGGCAACTTCATCGAATGCACCACCGACACGCCGTACCTCCAGATCGGCGAACATAAATACGGCAAGCCGGTCCTGGACCGCGCCATTTCCTTCGACACCGATATTTACGACGCGCTCAAGATCGGCCTGATCTCGATGGACTCGACCATGCGCTCCAATCTCGGCGTCGGCCTGCCGATCGATCTGGTCGTGGTGCGGCGCGATGCCTGCGAGTCCGAGGTGAATTACCGGATCGAGCCCGGCGAGCCGTATTTCCAGGATTTGCGCGAACGCTGGTCGACGGCGCTACGCGCAGCCCATATCGCCATCCCGCGGCCGCCTTACCGCACATAAGCGAAAGTTCCGCCCCCATCGGAATCTTTTCGCCCTCCGAAAGACATTCCCGGATTTCAGCGTGCAAAAGCGGGACGGTTTTTACCGGCCGTTAAGGCCGCTCGCCAAATTGCGACCGGCCGGCGCGCAGTGAGGCAAAAAACGCCGAAACGAAAGCGATTGGCAAGCTTTGCGCCTTAATCTCCGAGCCGAAAAGTCCAATGAACAGGACGCGTTAGGGGAACAGTTTTGTCAGCAACGACTCGCCCGCGCGTCTCGGAGCAGCATCCCTTCAGCAGTTGGGATCGGGCCCGGCTGAGCGTCGTCGTTCCGATCGGCGTCATCGTCGCCGTTGCGATCATCTGCATTGTCGTTGCCGTGCTGTCCTCGGCCCAGCGCGCCGACGAAGTGGCCGTCGGTCACGAACGGCAATTGTTGTCCGCCGCGCTTGCCAACTACGGCCGCCGTGTCTTGAACGAAGTCGACAACGTCGCCTCGTCGCCGGGCGCGCGCCAGAATATCCGCCGCGCATTCGACCCCGCCTGGGTCGATCAGCGCGCCCGCGCATGGCTCTCCGCCTATTTCAAGCACGATTATATTTTCGTTTTCGACGCCAACAACCAGCCTATCTATTCAAAGATCGCCGGCTCCGGCGGCGACGCAATAAAGTTCGCGCAGGTGCAGCTTGAGTTGAGCGAAATGCTCGACTTCATGCGTGGCCGCAATCCGAAAATGGCCGGCGCGATCCGTCTCGGCCGCGTCGGGCTCACCGAAGCCGGTGCGCACGCGCAGGCCGTCGTGATCCGCAGCCTGATGGGCCAACCGGCGGCCATTGCCGGCGTCGCGGTTGGCTCCGGTGACGGCCGGCCCGCCTCGATCGACGCGGCCGCGCCGATCATGCTGTCGGTGAAATACATCAACGCCGAAGCCCTCCACGGAATCGCCGCGCGTCTGGGCCTGACCAACCTGCGCGCGGTCGGCAGCGCGGTGTTGCCGCCGGGCGATTTCGCCTACGACCTGATTGCTCCGAACGGCGGCCGCATCGCGCGCTTTGCCTGGACGCCGAAACAACCCGGCGCCGAAATCGTCCACAGCGTCGTCCCCTTCATCGCGGTCGCGCTCGCCGGCTTCGCCCTGCTCGCGGCCTTCGTCCTGCGCTACATGCGCCGCACCGCGGTCGCCATCGCCGCCGGTGAAGGCCGGCTGCGCCATCTGGCCATGCACGATCCGCTGTGCGGCCTGCCCAACCGTATCTTCTTCGGCGAGCGGCTTGAGGCGGTGATCGATCAAGTCCGCCACAGCAACGTTCCGGCCGCGGTTTTCTACATCGACCTCGATCACTTCAAGGACGTCAACGACACGCTCGGTCATCCGGTCGGCGACGATCTGATCCGCAACGTCACGCTGCGGCTGTCGCAGACATTGCGCGGCGGCGATCTGGTGGCGCGGCTCGGCGGCGACGAATTCGCCGTGATCTCGTCGATCGGCGGTGACGCGACGAAAATGATGGCGCTGGCGCAGCGCATCATCGACGCGATCTGCGCCATCTACAATATCGGCGGCCAGAACATCGTCATCGGCGCCTCGATCGGCATCGCGGTCATCGACCGCGATTGCGCCGGCTCCGCCGACATCATGCGCTATGCCGACATGGCGCTCTACCGCGCCAAGAGCGAGGGCCGCAATCGCGCCTGCATCTATGACGCGGCGATGGATGCCGATCTTTCCAAGCGCAAGCTGCTCGAGGGCGACTTGCGCAGCGCTATCGACAACGACGAATTGCAGCTTCTGTACCAGCCGATCGTCAACAAGAGTGGCGACACCGTTCTCGGCGTCGAGGCGCTCTGCCGCTGGACGCATCCGACCCGTGGCGAGATTTCGCCGGTGGAATTCATTGCCATCGCCGAGCATTCCGGCCTGATCGTCGAACTTGGCGCCTGGGTGCTGCGCCGCGCCCTGATCGACGGCAAGGCCTGGCCGAGCCTGACGGTGGCGGTCAACGTCTCGCCGCTGCAATTCCGCCGCGCCGATTTTGCCGAACTGGTCGAGCGCATGTTGGCCGAGACCGAATTCGATCCGTCGCGTCTCGAACTCGAACTGACCGAAAGCGTGCTGCTCGGCAACATCGACACCGCCGAGGCCGGTATGCTGCGGCTCAAGGCGTTGGGCGTGCGGCTCGCGCTCGACGATTTTGGCACCGGCTATTCGAGCCTGCTGTATCTGCGCCGTTTTCCGTTCGACAAGCTCAAGATCGACCGCAGCTTCGTACTCTCGATTGAAAAGGCCGCCGACGCCGCTGCCATCGTGCATGCGGTCGTGAGCCTCGGCCGCGGTCTCGGCATGAAGGTGACGGCAGAAGGCGTCGAGACCGCCGATCAGCATTTGTTTTTGCGCGCGGCCGGCGTGCATTTCATGCAGGGCTTCCGCTTCGGCAAGCCGACGACGCCGGAAATGATTGCCGCCCGGCTGGCCGCGCCCGAACAATTCCAGCCCATCGATCAAGACGTGGCGCTCGCCGGCTAAAGCGTTTTCGAGCGAAGTGGATACCGGCCTTCGCCGGCCATAGCCGGCTTCGTCCGGCGACGGCCGGTTCGCGTGAAGTCCATCAAAGCCGGAAAGGCTTTAGAGCCCTCCCCGGCGCGGCGCAAAGCGCGCCGGGACGGATGGCTTGGACGCCGTTTATTTGATATGGCCTTCCCACAACAAACGTAACGGGGCATCAGGGAAGGATCTCCAATGACTGCAAAAATCGCGCTGGTGACCGGAGCCGGATCGGGCGTCGGCCGCGCCGTTTCAATCGCGCTGGCCAAGGCCGGCTATAACCTCGTTCTTGCCGGCCGCCGCAAAGAGCCGCTCGATGCTGTCGGCGCAGAAATCAACGCCGTCGGCCAGCAATCGCTATCGGTGCCGACCGATGTGTCGAAGCGCGACGACATCCTGGCGCTTTTTGCCAAAGTGAAATCGAGCTTCGGCCGGCTCGACGTCCTGTTCAACAATGCCGGCATGGGCGCGCCGCCGGTGCCGATCGAGGATCTGCCGTTCGAGACCTGGCAGCAGGTCGTCGCCACCAATCTCACCGGCATCTTCCTGTGTACGCAGGAAGCCATCAAGATCATGAAAGACCAGAAGCCGCAGGGCGGCCGCATCATCAACAACGGCTCGATCTCGGCGCACGCGCCGCGGCCGTTCTCGATCGCTTATACATCGACCAAGCACGCCGTCACCGGCCTCACCAAGTCGACCTCGCTCGATACCCGCAAGTACAACATCTGCTGCGGCCAGGTCGATATTGGCAACGCCGCGACGCCGATGACGGATCGCATGGTGGTCGGCGAAGGCGTGCCGCAGCCCAACGGCACCAAGATGATCGAGCCGCGCATGGACGCGATGAACGTCGGCAACGCCGTGGTCTACATGGCAAGCCTGCCGCTCGACGCCAACGTGCTGTTCATGACGGTGATGGCCAACACCATGCCGTTCGTCGGCCGCGGCTGATTGCACGGCACTGCCGCTGGTTATCGATATTCGCGATGCCCGGGGACCTGATGCGCAAGCAGCAGGTCCCCGGCTTGCTACAGCTTCTTTTTCTTCCTGAGCGTCTTGGCCGCTTTCGTCGTTTTCGTCGTTTTCGTCTTTTTCTTGGCCTTTGGTTTCGTCGTTAGTTTGGGCTTAGCTTTCGACTTGGCCTTCGGTTTAACCCTTGGCTTAGTCTCGGCCTTGTTGCCGTAAATCGCGTTCCAGTTGTCCTTGTAGGCCTGCGTGACTGCCTTTTGACCCTCGCCGCGGCTATAGTTTTTCGGCGCCGCCGACTTGTCTGCTTCGGGCTTGGCATCGCCCGCGGCGTCTTTGGCGGTCTCCTTGACCGCTTCTTTGGGCGTCTCCGTCGGCGCGACAGCGGCCTTCGTGACCGGGGCCTCTTTCTTGGCGACACCCTCGGTCTTCGGCGCCGTTTCGGCTTTGGTTTTCTTTTCGCTCGCCATCGTCATGTCCTGCCGTGCTGCATCCGGTGAAGTCGCATTGGTCGTTGATACGCCTGCCAAGGCATTGGGAGCAACCGGCAAGACAGCGCGCCGAGGACTCGCCTAAAGAACGCGATCGTCAGGTCTACAAGTTGCCCCGATGACAAAACTTCTCCTCGCAATAATGATGCTGGCGGTCGCCGCCTGCCCGGCTGCCGCTTTGCAACTGCACATCGTCGCTTTCGGCGACAGTGCGACATCGGGTTATCTGATCCCGCACCAGCAAGCCTATCCCGCGCAATTGCAGCAGGCGTTGCGCAGCAAAGGCCACGACGTGACCGTCAAGAATGCCGGCATTGCCGGCGATACCACCGCGGGCGCGCTCAAGCGTTTCGATGAAGCCATCGATCCCGGCACCGACATCTGCATTCTCGAATTCGGCGCCAACGATTTACGCCGCGGCTCATCGATGACAGGGGTGCGGGCGCGCATCGCCGACTTGATCCGCGCGCTTCAAGCGCGCCGCATCGACGTGCTGGTGATCGGCCTTGGGCGGCTCGATCTCACCGGCGTGGCGCGGGAAAACGGTGTACCTTATGCGCAATGGCAATTGCCGACGGGCAAATTTCGTGCCCGCGATGGCGCGCACTTCAACGCCGAGGGCTACCGGATTCTGATCGGCCGGATGCTGCCTCAGATCGAGTCGTTACTCGCGGCGCGACAGACGAAATGATACCGGTCGCGGCCGCCCAGAGAAATCCGGGGGTAGCCGTCGAACCTTTGCCGCCTTACGCTTCGCTCCACCTGGGCCACGAACGTCGCCTGAAAATAATCCTTGACAACAATCCAGTATTAGGACTATATACACGCCATCC
>JBEPUC010000019.1:0-65275 GCA_041691675.1 Hyphomicrobiales bacterium
GTGGGTTGGTTTTTTTTTTTTTCACCCCCCCCCCCCCCCCCCCCCCCCCCCCCGCCGGGGGGGGGGGGCCCCCCCCCCCCCCCCCCCGGGGGGGGGCCCCGCGGCGATCTTTTCGCACCCCCCACCCGGCCGCCTACGGCGGCCACCCTCCCCCCTTCGGTGGGAGGGATAAAAGAACAGCCGAGCGAACTCACCCCTGTCTCGCTCGCCGACCGTCGCATCGAAGCGATGCGCAACGCGACGTTCGATCTCTCCAAATACAAGGTCATCGGCACACCCGAAGCGCTGAAAGCCCTCGTCTTGCGCGCGCTCGACGTTGGCGTCATCGCCATCAAAACCGAGACCAGCCAGCTCGATCCGCTGCAAACGCCGCTTTGCGGCATCGGCTTCGCCGTCACGGCGAACGAGGCCTATTACCTGCCGCTCGGCCATCGCGAAGCCAGCGGGGGCGAAGCTTCCGGCCTGTTCGCCGCCGATCTCAGCGGCGGGCAGATCACAGAACGCGCGGCGCTCGATCTCATCAAGCCGCTGCTGGAAGACCTTTGCGTCGCCAAAATCGGGCATGACGTGAAACGCGACCGGCTGGTGCTGGCGGCGCGCGGCATCACGCTCGGCGCCACCGACGACGTGATGCTCATCTCCTATGTGCTCGATGCCGGCAAGGGCGCGCACGACGCGGCGACGCTCGGCAGCCGCTATCTCGACCGCATCCCGTCGCGCTTCAACGAGGTCAAGAACAAGGAAAAGGCGCTGTTTACGCCCGAGGCAACGCCCATCGAACGCGCAGCCGCATACACCGCGGAAGACGCCGACATCATCCTGCGCCTGTGGCACGGCCTGAAGCCGCGCATGGCGGCTGATCGTGTGACGTCCGTCTACGAGACGCTTGAGCGGCCGATGCCGGCGGTGCTCGCACGCATGGAGCATCGCGGCATCTCGATCGACCGCGCGGTGCTGGCGCGGCTGTCGAACGAGTTCGGCAAGAAACAGGTCGTGCTCGAACAGGAGATCAACAAGATCGCCGGCACGCAGGTCAATCCCGGTAGCCCCCGGCAACTTGGCGACATTCTGTTTGGCCAGCTTGGCCTGCCGGGCGGCAGCAAAACCAAGACCGGCCAGTGGTCGACCACGGCGCGCGAACTCGAAGAACTCGCCGAGCAGGGTCATCAACTGCCGCAGGTCATTCTCGACTGGCGGCAGATGTCGAAGCTGCGCTCGACCTATACCGAGGCGCTGCCCAATTACGTCAACCCGACGACGCAGCGCGTTCATACGTCCTACGCGCTCGCCGCGACCTCGACCGGGCGACTGTCATCGTCCGAGCCGAATTTGCAGAACATTCCGATCCGCACCGAGGAAGGCCGCAAGATTCGCAAGGCCTTCATCGCCGCGCCGGGCATGAAGCTGGTTTCGGCCGATTATTCGCAGATCGAATTGCGCTTGCTCGCCGAAGTCGCGGACGTGCCGACGCTGCGACAGGCGTTTACCGACGGCATCGACATTCACGCCATGACGGCGTCGGAAATGTTCGGCGTGCCGGTCAAGGACATGCCGGCCGACGTGCGCCGGCGCGCCAAGGCGATCAACTTCGGCATCATCTACGGCATCTCGGCCTTCGGCCTCGCCAACCAGCTCAGCATCGAGCGCAACGAGGCCGGAGAATACATCAAGAAATACTTCGAGCGCTTCCCCGGCATCCGCGACTACATGGATGAGACGAAGGAGTTCTGCCGCGCGAACGGCTACGTGCTGACGCTGTTCGGCCGCAAGTGCCATTACCCGGACATCAAGGCCAGCAACGGCTCGATCCGCGCGTTCAACGAGCGCGCCGCGATCAACGCCCGCCTGCAAGGCTCGGCCGCCGACATCATCCGCCGCGCCATGATCCGCATGGAGCCGGAACTAACCGCCGCCGGACTCAATGCGCAGATGCTGTTGCAGGTGCACGACGAACTGATCTTCGAAGTGCCGGAGAACGAAGTGAAGGACACCATCGTCATCGTCAGGGACGTCATGGAGGCAGCGCCGCACCCGGCGATCTCGCTGCACGTGCCGTTACAGGTCGATGCGCGGGCGGCGGACAATTGGGACGAGGCGCATTGAGCCTCTTGTCCCGGGCGTGACGCAGCGTGAGCAAAGCGAACGTGCGGCGCAGACCCGGGATCTTCGCACACTTTGAATATGGAATGGTCCCGGTTCGGTGGCGCGTCACTTCGTGCCGCACCGCGCCCGGGACAAGATACAAAACGGACCGGATGAAATGCCCACCGCCGCCACCCTCCTGACCTTCGCCGCGCTGGCCGTCGGCATGGTGCTCACGCCCGGCCCGAACATGATCTACATGATCTCGCGCGCGATCACGCAGGGCACCGTCGCCGGGCTGATCTCGTTTGCCGGCGTCGTCGTCGGTTTCATTTTCTACATGCTGTGCGCCGCTTTCGGCATCACCGCGCTCGTTTTCGCGGTGCCTTATGCCTATGACGCGCTGCGGTTTGCCGGCGTCATCTATCTTCTATGGCTCGCGTTCGATGCCGTTCGACCGGGCGGGCGCTCGCCGTTCCAGGTGCGCAAGATGCCCATTGCCAGCCCGCGACGGCTGTTCACGATGGGTCTGCTCACCAGCCTGTTCAATCCGAAGATCGCAATCTTCTATCTGGCGCTGTTGCCGAACTTCATCGATCCGGCGCGCAGCGTGTTGATGCAATCGCTGACGCTCGGAATGCTGCATATCGTCATCAGCATGACCCTGAACACCGCGATTGCCTGCGCCGCCGGCTCGATCGCCGGATTCCTTAGCGAGCGGCCGCGCTGGTTGCTGGCGCAACGCTGGGTCATGGGCACGATGCTCGGCGGACTGGCCGTCAACATCGCGCTGGAAAGCCGTCACTAGGCCTTCGGCGCTGAGTCGAGCATCGGCTTCATCACCGCATAAAGCGCATTCTTCGCCTCGAAGCCGATGCCCGGAATATGCGGCATGGCGATGCGGCTGTCTGTGACCTTGGTGTCGTCGGCAAAGCCGCCGAACGGCGCGAACACCTGCGGATACGACTCGTTGCCGCCGAGGCCCAAACCAACCGCAATGTTCAACGCGAACTGATGACCGCCATGGGGCACGCAGCGGCGCGGCGACCAGCCGTGCATGCGCAACATGTCGAGCGTGCGCAGATATTCGACGAGACCGTAGGACAGCGCCGGATCGAATTGCAGCCAGTCGCGATCCGCACGCAGACCGCCGTGGCGAATGAGATTGCGCGCGTCCTGCATTGAAAAGAGGTTCTCGCCGGTGGCGAGCGGCGGCGCGTATCGCGTCGCCAACGCCGCGTGCAATAGGTAATCGAGCGGGTCGAGCGGCTCCTCGTACCACTTGAGCTTGTAGGGAGCGATGGCATCACCACAAGCCAGAGCGTCGTCGAGATCGTAACGGCCGTTGACATCGACACATAAGTTCTCACCCTTGCCGCCGACGACCTTGAGCGCGGCCTCGATGCGCCTGATGTCGTCCTTGAGCGGCACGCCGCCGATCTTCATCTTCACGGTCGAATAACCGAGGTCGAGATAATGCTTCATCTCGTCCTGCAAGCCTTGAATGTCCTTATCGGGATAGTAATAGCCGCCGGCGGCATAGACCCATGCCGTCTTGTCAGCTTGCCCGTTGTTGTAGCGATCGGCCAGCAGACGCCACAGCGGCACGCCTTCGGCCTTTGCCACCGCGTCCCACAGCGCCATGTCGAGCACACCGACCGCGACCGAGCGCTCACCGTGGCCGCCCGGCTTCTCGTTCTTCATCATCGCCGCCCAGGCTTTCGCCGGGTCGATGAAACCGCGCGCGTCCTGGATGCTTTTCGCATCGGCGTCGCGCAGCCGCGGAATGAAGCGCTCGTGCAGCAAGCCCTGCGGTGCATAACGGCCATTGGAATTGAAGCCGAACCCGACGACCGGTTTGCCGTCTTTCACGAAATCAGTGAAGATCGCCACCACGCTCGCGGTCATGGTCGAGAAGTCGATATAAGCGTTGGCGATTTTCGAGGAGATCGGAACGACGATGTCGTGAATGGCGGTAATGCGCATGGGGCTGTCTCGCGTGGGCTACTGTCGGCGCACTCCCATTAGACCGCAACGTATCGCAACGCCAGTGCCTACGCGGATCGCTGCCCTACGGTTTTGTCATCACCGCCTTGCCCCGCTCTTGACCTTGCGGTTGGCGGCGCGCTTCGTTGTACGTTTGGCCGCCGATTTGCGTGCCACTTTCGGTGGCAGCACGGCGACCGCCTCGATCTCGAACAGCGCGCCCGGCCGCGCCAAAGCAGATATTGCGATGGTCGTGCTGGCCGGCGGTGCGGCCATGTTAAGAAACTTGTCGCGCACCGTGCGCAGGGTGGCGATGTGGCTCATGTCGGTAAGGTAGCTGTTGACCTTCACCACATCGCTGAAATCAGCGCCCACCGCCGCCAGCGCCAGCCGCAGATTCTCGAAAGCCTGCGTGCATTGCGCGCCGAAATCGCCCGGCGCGCCGACCAGCTTGTTGTCCATGTCGAGACCCAGTTGGCCCGCGAGATAAACGGTGCGGCCGGGCGCCTTGGTTTCGACCACGTAGGTGTAGCCCGGCGGTTTGGCCAAGGTCTTGGGATTGAGAAAACGAACCGATGTCGCGGGCATTGTCGCCTCCCCCTCAATACAGAGCCCGGATGATTCCACGCCGCGACAATCGGCGCAAATAGTCGAATTGCCGCTAACGCGACCCGCTGGTAGACAGCCTCGATGCGTTTCGCGCGGGCGGCTCTTCTATTTAGCATTTTCATTGTATCGGCGTTGGGTGCGCCGCGGGCGGCGTTCGCCGCAAGCGCGCTTCCTGGCGAGGCGATGGGCTGGGCCTGGGCGCTGCCTTTCGCCGGCCTGCTGCTGACCATCGCCACCGGCCCGCTGCTCTTCCCCACGGTCTGGCATCATCACTACGGCAAGATCGCCGCCGGCTGGGCGGTGCTGACCCTGGCGCCGCTCGCGCTCGCCTTCGGCGTTCCGGCCGCGCTCGCCGGGCTCGTGCACGCGATCCTCGCCGAATATGTGAGCTTCATCGTTCTGCTGTTCGCGCTCTACACCGTCGCCGGCGGCCTGCTCATCACCGGAAATCTCGGCGGCCGGCCACTCGGCAATACTTTCGTGCTCGCCTTCGGCGCCATGATCGCCAGCATCGTCGGCACCACCGGCGCCGCCATGATTCTGGTGCGGCCGCTGATCCGCGCCAACGCGGCGCGGACGCACAACGTGCATGTCATCGTCTTTTTCATCTTTATCGTCGCCAATATCGGCGGGGCACTGTCACCGCTCGGCGACCCGCCGTTGTTCGTCGGCTTCCTGCGTGGCGTCGATTTCTTCTGGCCTGTGACGCATCTGTGGCGACAGACGCTGATTGCGGCGACGCTGGTGCTCGCCCTCTTTGCTGCCCTTGACGTCTATTTCGCGCGCCGCGATCCCAAGGCGTCCGTCGAAGGCGCGCGCATCCAGCTCTACGGCCTGGTCAACCTGCCCCTGCTCGCCGCCATCATCGCCGCAATCCTCGCCTCGGCGATGTGGAAGCCGGGCGCCGCGGTGACGATCGGCGGCACGACACTGGAAGCCCAGAACATCGCCCGCGACGTTGCGCTGGTCGTCATCGCGCTGCTGTCGCTGTGGCTAACGCCGGACGAACATCGCGCCGCCAACGACTTCACCTGGGAGCCGATCCGCGAGGTGGCGAAGCTGTTCGCCGCCATCTTCGTCTGCATCATTCCGGTGCTGGCAATGCTCAATGCCGGCCGCGACGGCGTCTTCGCCGGCCTGCTCGACGCAGTCACAGCAAAGGACGGCAGCCCGCACCAGGCCGCCTATTTCTGGCTGACCGGCAGCCTGTCGGCCTTCCTCGACAATGCGCCGACCTATCTCGTTTTTTTCGAGCTCGCCGGCGGCGATGCACGCGCACTGATGGGCCCGCTCGCCGGCACGCTGGCCGCGCTCTCGCTCGGCGCGGTATTCATGGGGGCACTGACCTATATCGGCAACGCGCCGAATCTGATGGTCTGCGCCATCGCCACCGAGCGCGGCATCCGGATGCCGAGCTTCTTCGGCTACATCGCCTGGTCGGCGGTCGTACTGATCCCGATCTTCCTCGTCTTGACGCTGCTGCCGATCCCACCGATTCTGATCCTGCCTTGACTTGATCTGCCGCTTGCCGGAGTTTCCGGGGAAACGGGCGTGCGGATCGGTGAATCGCCATCGGCGCCACGGGGCTTTTTGGGGGGAACTCGCCTATGACCGCACACGCGGCCTCGCACGTTTATTTCGGCCTCAATCCGATGTGGGTTTCGACCTGCGTCCTGGCCATCACCTACGCCGTCATCATGTCGGAAAAGGTCAACCGCGCGATCGTCGCGCTGGTTGGCGCCGGCGTCATGATTGTGATCGGCGTGCTTGACCAAGATGAGGCTATCCGTGGCGTCGACTGGAATACGATCGGCCTTTTGACCGGCATGATGATTTTGGTGTCGATCTCGCGGCGATCGGGGATGTTTCAATTCCTCGCCATTTGGTCGGCCAAGGCGGCTAAAGCCAATCCCGCCGGCATGCTGTTCATTTTGCAGATCACAACTGCCGTGCTGTCGGCATTCCTCGACAACGTCACGACCGTGTTGCTCGTTGTCCCGGTGACGCTCGCAATCTGCACGACGCTAAAAGTCCCGGCTTACCCATTCCTGTTCGCGGAAATCTTTGCCTCCAATATGGGCGGCACCGCCACCCTGATCGGCGACCCGCCGAATATCCTGATCGGCTCGCAGGTCGGTTTGACGTTCAACGACTTCGTTTATCACCTCACGCCCGTCATCATCATCGTCATGGTGGTGCAGGCCATCATCATCCATTTCCTGTGGGGCAAGGACCTCAAGTCGACGCCCGAGGCCAAGGCGGCGGTCATGGCGATGAACCCGCGCGAAGCCATTCTGGACTGGCTGCTGCTCAAGCAATCGCTGGTCGTGATCGGCCTTGTCATGCTCGGCTTCATTCTTGCCCGCCAATTGCATTTGGAGCCGGCCACCATCGCCATGTTAGGCGCCGCGATCCTGATGCTGCTCGACAACTGGACGCATCACAGCGAGAAAGCCGCGCACAACGTTCACCAGACCTTCGGCGACGTCGAGTGGATCACGATCTTCTTCTTCATCGGCCTGTTCATCGTCGTGCATGCGGTCGATGTCGGCGGCCTGCTTAATCTGCTCGCCACCAAGCTGGTGACGGCGACAGGCGGCAATCTCGGCCATGCCGGTTACGCGATTCTGTGGGCATCGGCAGTCCTCTCGGCCATCGTCGACAACATCCCGTTTGTCGCCACCATGATTCCACTGATCAAGAATATGGCGCCGGCCTTCGGCGGCCCGGAGCACATCCAGCCCCTGTGGTGGTGCCTCTCGCTCGGCGCCTGTCTCGGCGGCAACGGAACGCTGATCGGCGCCTCCGCCAACCTGACGGTCGCCGGCATTTCAGAACGCAATGGCATCCCGTTCCGGTTTATCACCTACACGCTCTATGCTTTCCCGATGATGCTTGTCTCGGTGGCGATCTGTAACGTCTATGTGTGGTGGCGCTATTTCTGAACTCCTGGTCCGGAGGACGCGCGTTCTCGTCGCGCGCTCAGGGCGCTGGCATGGTCCTCGATTCCGCCCGTCGGCCTTGCCGCGTGGCTCGGCGTCATCGTGGCACGGCTGGTCGAGGGACCTTCGTCCTGTTCGGGGCCACTGGTTGACGCCGGTCGTTCGTTCCAGGCTCTCCAAGCCGCTGGTAACCGCTAACCGCACGTTTACCTCGTTCCGGTTACCTGGGTTTCGGGGCGATCAGCGGTCGGGGGCAACTTTCCGCTTATCCCGGCGTTGGTGACATGACGGTGCAAACGGTGCGCCGTCTTGGGTAGGGGCGGGATATGGCTTTCAAGAGCCAAACGGCGATATTTCGCATTGCGGCCGTGACGTTTGGCATCGGCGTGACGCTGGTCGCGCTGCCGTCTCCTGCATCGGCGGGCTTTTTCGATCGCCTGTTCGGAGCCGTGCGCGAGGCAGTCGAAGCGCCGGTGCGGCCGTCGAATAATCGACCTTCTCAGGATCCATTCACCAGTCTTGCCAATCGTCTCAATCCGCCGCCGCAGGAGCAGTTGCGCGGAGATAATCGCGGGCCGGCGAAGGCCTTCTGCGTGCGCACCTGCGATGGCCACTTCTTCCCGGTGCAGGCCCATGCCGGTCAGAGCGCGGCGGAAGCCTGCCACTCGTTCTGCCCCGCCAGCGAAACGCGCCTTTATGGCGGCAGCAATATCGACACCGCCGCCGCCAGCGACGGCAGCCGCTACGCCAACCTGCCGAGCGCCTTTGTTTATCGTAAGCAGTTGGTTGCCGGCTGCACCTGCAACGGCCGCAACGCCTTTGGCCTCGCGCACATCAATGCCGCGCACGATGCAACGCTGCGCCAGGGCGACATCGTGGCCACCAAAGATGGGCTGATGGCCTTTGCCGGCAACCGCAACAACGTTGCCGATTTCACGCCGGTCGAGAATTACTCACGGCTGCCGAAAACGACGCGCGACAGGCTTGCTGAAACCAAGGTATCGCCGCCGGCGCCGGCCACTGACATCGCCGCCGCTGGGCAAGCCCGCGCCGAGGCCCGGCGCTAAAACGGCTCCATCTTGAGCGCGTCTCGTTGCAGTAATGCATCTTGCGTGCGCAACTCGGTCTTGAGGATCTTGCCGTAATTATTTTTTGGCAACGCCTCGACAAAAATGTAGTCCTTCGGCCGTTTGAAACGCGCAATACTTCCCAAGCACAGCGCATCGAGTTCCGTGACGGCCGCATCGCCGACGACATAGGCCACCACCGCCTCGCCCCATTCGGCATCGGGACGGCCGATCACCGACACCTCGCGCACGCCGGAATGAGTGAGCAGCACCTCCTCGACCTCGCGTGGATAGATGTTCGAGCCGCCCGAGATGATGAGGTCCTTGGAGCGGTCCTTCAGCGTCAGATAGCCTTCGGCATCGAAGGCGCCGACATCGCCGGTGTGCAGGAATCCATCGCGCAACGATTCGGCAGTAGCTTCTTCGTTGCGCCAGTAACCGGCCATCACCACGTCGCCGCGGCACAGGATTTCGCCGATTTCTTCGGCGGCTACGGCGTTATCGTCGCTGTCGGCGACGACGACCTCGACGCCTGCAAAGGGCTTGCCGGCCGACGCAAGGCGCTCGCGCCAGCGCGGATGATCTCGGTCGGCGATGTCCTGCCGGGTCAAGGTCGTGATGGTCATCGGCGATTCCCCCTGACCGTAAATCTGCGCGAGACGCGGACCGAAACGGTCGAGCGCCCGCAGACAATCCTCGACATACATCGGCGCGCCGCCCCAGATGAGTGTCCTTATGTTCCCGGTATTACAGTCAATGCCGCTGTCCACCAACCGCTTGATCATGGTCGGCGCGGCGAACATCGACAGCCTCGGCCAGCGGTCGATCAGCGCGAACACTTCCTCCGGCTCAAAAGAGTCACTCTCGGGCACCACCTGCACGCCGAGACGCGCGACGTGCTGCATGATGTAAAGGCCCGAGCCGTGGCTCATCGGCGCGGCGTGCAGGATGGCGTCGCCGGGCGACACCGGATCGACTTCCGCGCCATAGGCGTGGCTCGCCACGCTGAGATTGCGATGCGTCAACATCGCGCCCTTCGGCCGGCCGGTGGTGCCCGACGTGTAGAACAGCCAGGCCAGATCGTCGCCATCCCGGGGCACCACGTCGATGGCGTCGGTGGAGAACAGCGCCTCGTATTCGGCGCTGCCGATAATGATCAGCCGTTCGAGACCGGGCGGCGCATGCGCGGCGATGTCGGCGTCGATCCCATTGGAGGCAAAGCACACCCGCGCGCCGGAATGCTCAAGGATATAACCAAGCTCCGCGCCGTGCAGCTTGGCGTTGGCCGGTACCGCGACAAGCCCGGCGTGCCAGACGCCATAGAGCAGCGCAAGGTAATCCGGCGAATTCTTGGCGATGATGGCGACGCGGTCGCCCGGCACAAGCTTGCACCTGTCGCGCAGGGCACTGGCCAATTGCGCGGCGCGCATCGCGAGCTGGCCGTAGGTCATCGCCACGCGCGTGCCCGATGCCACGGCGGGCATCGCAGGGTGACTGAGACCGGAACGGGTGAGCCAGAGCGCGAGGTTCATACGGCCCTCCCCCGACGGGCAACGTCACACGGCATTAAGCCAGCCGAAGCGGATCGGGAAGCCCTCGCCGCCGAGCAGGCTCATCGTTTCGTAGAGCGGCAAGCCGACGACGTTCGAGTAGGAACCGACCAGCTTGACGATAAAGGTGCCGGCAATGCCTTGCGCCGCATAGCCGCCGGCCTTGCCGCGCCATTCGCCGGAGGCAAGGTAGGATTCGATATCCTCCGACGACAGCCGCTTGAAGCGCACACGGGTCTCGACCAGCCGCTGCCGGAACGACTCCTTCGGCGTCACGAGACAGATCGAGGTATAGACACGGTGATTGCGGCCCGACAGCAACCGCAGGCATTGCTGCGCCTCATCCAACAGTTCGGCCTTCGGCAGAATACGGCGGCCAACCGCGACCACGGTGTCGGCCGCCAGGATGTAAGAACCGCGCAATTCATCGTCTAGCGTGCAATTATCGAGCGCCACTTTCGCCTTTTCCTTCGCCAGCCGGTTGGCGTAGGCGCGGGGAATCTCGCCGCGGCGAGGCGTCTCATCGACATCCGACGGCTTGAGCGCGTCGGGCTCGATGCCGGCCTGATTGACCAGGGCAAGCCTGCGCGGCGAACCGGAAGCAAGCACGAATTTAGGACGGCCGATCATCTGATTCCGGTATCGATTCTGAGTGAAAAAGAGCGCGAATGGCGCGGAAACTAGCGGAATGAGGGGTGAATCGCAAACCGGCGCGCTTTGCCTCTAACGGACCGGGCGCGCCGGGTTGCCGACTACGGTCGCGCCCGTTGGCACGTCGCGCGTCACCACCGCGCCGGCTCCAATGATGACGTCATCGCCGATGGTCACGCCGGGGACGATGACCGATCCGCCGCCGATCCACACATTACGGCCGATCCGCACCGGGCGGCCAAGCTCGAGGCCCGAGCGCCGTTCGACCGGATCGCGCGGATGGTCGGCCGCATAAATCTGCACCGCCGGACCGATCTGCGTGTCGTCACCGATGAAGACCTCGGCCACATCGAGGATCACGCAATTGAAATTGAGAAATACCCGATTGCCGACGTGAATATTGAAGCCATAGTCGCAAAAGAACGGCGAACGGATATCGACATCGTCGCCGACGGAGCCGAAGCGCTTGCGGAGCAGCAGCCGCCGTTGCGCCTTCGGCGCGGCGAACGCGGCATTGAAGTCGCCCAACCAAAGACGCGCGGCCGCGCGTTCCGCTTCCAACGCCGCATCGCCGGGATTGTACAATTCTCCACTGACCATTTTTTCGCGTTCGGTTCGGCTCATTCATTCCCTCCACTCGGCTGGCCGAAACGATTGCGGATCTGCATCATCAGCGCATCGCGAACCCCGCGGTAGGCTTCAAGCTTCTGCTCGCGGCTGCCCTCGATCCCAGTCGGATCGACCGTCGGCCAGTATTCGACCTCGGCGGCCACAG
Source organism: Hyphomicrobiales bacterium (assembly GCA_041691675.1). GTDB lineage: Bacteria > Pseudomonadota > Alphaproteobacteria > Rhizobiales > Xanthobacteraceae > Pseudolabrys. The sequence goes on from JBEPUC010000019.1 coordinate 11,663, forward strand.
TGCGGGTGAGTTCCAGCGCCTTGTGATGCGCCGGCGGCGACAGCGTCACGATCAAATCGAAGCTGAGGCCTTCGAGTTCGTCGAGCTCCTCGAAGTCGGTCGGCTTATGACGCGAAATGTCGATGCCGAGTTCTTCCATCACAGCGACTGCAAACGGGTCGAGTTCACCTTTCTGTACGCCAGCCGACGCGACATAGGTTGATTTGCCGAACATCTGCCGGAACAGGCCCGCCGCCATCGGCGAGCGCACCGCGTTGAAGGCGCAGGCGAACAAGATGGCGTGGGGGTTTGACGGGCGCTCCGAGCCGGGCATCGCGGGCTAGCCCATTCCGTTTCCGCTCGTGAGCCAAACTTTGCCGCGAGCGAATGCCGCCAAAGAACTGGATTCCCGCTTGCGCGGGAATGAGCGGAGTTTGGATTGCCCGCTCAACACCACGCTACCCCTTCCAATGCAGAACACAGATCAGGGTGAACAGCCGGCGTGCGGTATCGAGATCGAGAATGACTTTGTCCTTGAGCCGCTCCATCAAAATCTTCGAGCCGTCGTTGTGAATGCCGCGCCGGCCCATGTCGATGGCTTCGATCTTGTCGGGCGTTGCCGTGCGGATCGCCTGATAGTAGCTGTCGCAGATCAGGTAATAATCTTTCACGATGCGGCGCAAAGGCGACAGCGAGAACAGATGCGCGACCACCGGTGTGCCGTCTTCATGACGGATATCGAACACCAGCCGGTTGCCGTTGATCGAGAGATGCAGCGCGTAAGGTCCGTTGGCGTCACCGACCGGCATGAACGAATTCATCTCGATCAGATCGTAGATCGCGACCTTGCGTTCGTGCTCGACGTCGGGATTGGAGCGGCCGATCGATTCCTCGTCGAGAACGACCGACACCAGGCGCTGCTTGGTCGCAGGAGGCGTGGGCCTGGCAGGGGTCATGTCAAGATGGCGGCAGATTGAGGCGGATCGACACGGAACGGGCGTGGGCGTCGAGGCCTTCGGCCTTGCCGAGCGCAATCGCGGCCGGCCCGAGCGCACGAAGCTGGTCCGGCCCGCACTTGAGCAATGACGTGCGCTTCATGAAGTCGAGCACGCCGAGGCCGGAGGAGAACCGCGCCGAGCGCGCGGTCGGCAACACATGGTTGGAGCCGGCGACGTAATCGCCGATGGCCTCTGGCGTATGCGCGCCGATGAAGATGGCGCCGGCATTGCGGATGCGATCGACGTATTTATCGGCATCGGCGGCGGCGATTTCCAGATGCTCCGGGGCCAGCCGGTCGGTCAGCGCGACAGCTTCGTCGAGCCTGGCCACCGTGATGATGGCGCCGAAGTCGCGCCACGACGGCGCGGCGACCGCCGCGCGCGGCAAGGTCCTGAGTTGCGCCTCGACCGCCTTCTCGACCGCATCGGCGAGCGAAGCATCGTCGGTAATCAGGATCGACTGTGCGCTCACATCGTGCTCGGCCTGCGCCAGCAAATCGGCGGCGATCCAGTCCGGGTTGCCAGTCTTGTCGGCAATGATGAGGACTTCCGACGGGCCGGCGATCATGTCGATGCCGACCTGTCCGAACACCAGGCGCTTCGCCGCCGCAACATAGGCATTGCCGGGACCGACGATCTTGCCCACCGGCGCGATGGTCTCGGTGCCGTAGGCCAGCGCGGCGACAGCCTGCGCGCCACCGATGCGGTAGATCTCGTCGACTCCGGCAATCTTGGCGGCCGCCAGTACCAGCGGCGCGAGGCGCCCGTCCGGCGACGGCACCACCATGACCAGCCGCTCGCAGCCGGCAACCTTGGCCGGCACGGCGTTCATCAGCACGGAAGACGGATAGGCGGCGGTGCCACCGGGGACGTAAAGGCCCACCGCTTCGATGGCGGTCCAGCGGGTGCCCAGTTCGACGCCGAGGGCGTCGGTAAAACGGTCGTCGGCAGGCTTTTGGCGGCGGTGATAGGCCTCGATACGGTCGCGGGCGAGTTCAAGCGCCTTAAGGGCCTCTGGATCGCAGGCGGCCGCCGCGGCATCGATTTCGGCCGCGGTAACGCGCATGCCGGCCTTGGCGAGATCGAGGCGGTCGAATTTCAGAGTCAGTTGCACGAGCGCCTTGTCGCCGTGGGCCCTGACCTCGGCAATGATGTTGCGGACGCTGTCTTCGACGTCCTGCGCGGACTCTCGTTTGACGCCGAGGAAGGCGGTAAAACGCTGGGCGAAATCGGGGTCTTGGCTATCGAGACGCAGGGGCATGACGGTTTCCGGGCCGGACGCGGCTTCAAGGCCCGGCTTTCACCCTCTGGTCAATGGCGTGCGGTCGCTTGCGCGTCAACCTCGCCGGTGGTGGGCGCTAGTCCCGGCCGGCGGCCATGTGGACCGGGCGGCCGACGCAGGTCCAGGACGGGCCCAGATCGACCAGTTCGGCCTCAAGGCACTCGACCTCGAGCCGCAGCGCGCCACCGCCGGAGAAAATCAGGGTGACGACGCCGGCCGGCGAATCGGTTTCGGCATACTCGACCGTCAGGAGGTTGAGGACAGCGTCCTTTCCGGCCGGATTGACGCTGCGGCATTTGCACGACAGGACGCGCTCGAAGCGCAAGGCGGAACGCCGCCGCCGGTTGCCGTGCACTGCTCCCTCCCAGTCGAAGCGGTTGAGCGCCACGACCAGGCGATTCTCTTTCGGCCGCCACAAGACGTCGGCAACCTTGACGATCGCATCCTGGAGGTGGGTCGAGACCACCTCAAGGTCCTCCGCGTCGAGGATGGCGAATTTCAGCGCGTCGGCCGCTTCATCCGGTATCTGATTCATGGACGTCTCCGTCCCCCAAACGCTACCTAAGCAGACGTTCGGGCTGTCGCAAGATAGCGCCCATCCGCCTCTCAGAAAGCCGGTTCGAGACCGGCCGCGGTCCACCGCGGGCGCGTGGCGGGATTGGTCAGCGCATCGAGAAAAGCGCGGGCGGCGTCGGCCTGCGTCGAGCCAGCATGGAGGGCGGCGGAATAGGTGTTGGTGTTATTGAGGTCGCCCGGCAGCGGCCCGACCACCTGAGCGCCCTTGAAGGGGAGCACCTCACTGATGAAGGTGGTGCCGATGTCGGCACGGCCATCGACAATCGCAACGGTAACGTCGGAGCCGCCTTTGCACAACACAGCCTTGGCGTTGATCGCGTCGGCGATGCCGAGCTTTTCCAAAAGGCCGGCAAACATGATGCCGCCGGAACCGCCGGCCTTCGGATCGGTGTAGGCGACCGAGCGCGCGGCCAGCAATGCTTGCTGGAAGGCTTGCGGTGTCGAGATGTCAGGCAGCGCCGCGCCTGTGCGCACCACCACGCCGGTGACGGTACGGCCGAGATCGCGGGCGCTGCCGGCAATGAACAGGCCGAGGTCGTCAAGCGCGGCGATGGCCGATTGCGACAGCACCACGACGTCGGCCGCCTCGCCGTTCTTGACTCTGTCGCGCAGCGAGCCGGCGGTACCGAAATTGATATCGAGCTTGGTGCCGCTGTCGCGCTCGAACTCGGCGCCGAGCGCCGCGACCATCGCCTTCACCGCGCCGGCGGACATGATTTTGAGTGAAGCCACGTTCGCTCTCCTGTCGATTAGAGCGTTTTCGAGCGAAGTGGATGCCGGTTCGCGCGAAGAAAACGCGTCAAAATAAAAAGCCTGGGGCGCGCACTCTCATACTCCGCTCGTTCCCGCGCAAGCGCGAATCCAGGGCGAAATAAAATAACGAGGGAATATGGAGCACTGGGCCCCCGCCTTCGCGGGTACGAGCGGATCGAATTACGAGCCGGTGAAAATCACGAACTGATGCGCTCGATCTGCGCGCCGCAGGCGCTAAGTTTTTCCTCAAGCCGCTCGAAGCCGCGGTCGAGATGATAGACGCGATTGACCATGGTTTCGCCTTCCGCGGCCAAGGCCGCGATGACCAGCGACACCGAGGCGCGCAGGTCCGTCGCCATCACCGGCGCGCCTTTCAAACGGGCGACACCGTCAATGGTGGCCATCTCACCGTCGAGATGGATATGCGCGCCGAGGCGGGCCAATTCCTGCACATGCATGAAGCGATTCTCAAAGATCGTTTCGGTGATGCGCGAGGTGCCCTCGGCGCGCGACATCAACGCCATCAACTGCGCCTGCAAGTCGGTCGGGAAACCGGGAAATGGCGCGGTGGTGACATCGACCGGCATCAGGCCGGCGCCGTTGCGCGCGATGCGGATGCCTTCATTGGTCGGCGTCACCGTGGTGCCGGTTTGCGCCAAAACGTCGAGCGCCGATTGCAGCAGTTCCGGCCGCGTGTTCTGCAACAGAACGTCGCCGCCGGTCATCGCCACGGCCATGGCGTAGGTGCCGGTCTCGATACGATCCGGCAGCACGGAATGACGCGTGCCGTCGAGATTGGCGACGCCCTCGACGACGAGACGCGAGGTGCCGATGCCGGTGACCTTGGCGCCCATCTTGTTGAGGCAATCGGCGACGTCGCCGATTTCCGGCTCGCGCGCGGCGTTGCCGATCACTGTCGTGCCGCGCGCCAGCACGGACGCCATCAGCGCGACATGGGTGCCGCTCACCGTCACCTTGGGGAATTCGATTTCGGCGCCGCGCAAGCCGTTTTTGGCGCGGGCGATGACATAGCCGCCCTCGATCTCGATCTCGGCGCCGAGTTTCTCCAGCGCCATGATCAGAAGATCGACCGGCCGCGTGCCGATGGCGCAGCCGCCCGGCATCGAGACCTTGGCCTCGCCCATGCGCGCCAGAAGCGGCGCGATGACCCAGAAGCTCGCCCGCATGGTCGAGACCAGTTCATAGGGCGCGGTCGTGTCGACGATATGCTTGGCCGAGATATGCAGCGTGCGTCCGCTGGCGGGCTCGTCGCCGGGACGCTTGCCGGCGATCATGATGTCGACGCCGTGGTTGCCGAGGATGCGCTGGAGCTGGATGACATCCGCCAGGCGCGGCACGTTATCGAGGATCAGCGTCCCTTCGGTCAGAAGGCTGGCGATCATCAACGGCAGCGTGGCGTTCTTGGCGCCCGAGATCGGGATCGCGCCGGTAAGCTTCCGCCCGCCGACGATACGTATCCGGTCCATGCTGCTCGCCCCGCCCGCTTCCCGTCATCGATGAATATTCAGTCCAGGCCGATCTATGACCCGCCCGGCCCCTGCTGCAAAGCTAAATATGCCCAACGGTCATGACAGCACGGGTTCCCACCACAAGGCCGCCGAATGAGGCAAAAGTCGGATGGGACCGGACCGCCGCCTCAGCGATTCTCGCCGTCGGGCTCCCCAGGAAGCCTGTCGCCGCCGCCCGGGCCGTCCGATGCGGCGCGGCCGCGCTCTTGAGTCTTGCGCCGGCGCAGATTTTCCCGTAGCGCAGCGGCCAGCCGCGCGTCGCGGCTGCCGGGTTTTGCCGGTTTTGCGGATTTCCGATCGTCGTCGCCGGTTTCGGTCATAAGCGCTCTCTGAGGCGTCTTTTTTACCCGCCGGACCAAGGGCTTCGCAAGGTAACGCAAAATTCGAAACGAGCCTTGTAGTTGCCTTGCATCATCGGGGGGCGTTGTGGCAGTTTCCGCCGCGTCGCACCGGGCCAAATATCGGACCATGCGCCGGTTTTGCACCTTTCGCTGCCGTAGCTCAGTGGTAGAGCACCTCATTGGTAATGAGGAGGTCCACAGTTCGATCCTGTGTGGCAGCACCATTCTTCCAGTGAATGCAATTTCCGGCCGCAGCCGGTCCGCCAGGGTCCACCCCGGTTCGGATATTCTCCGGACTTTGACTTAGTGCCCTCGTCTGGCGTCAAATCCGCGGTTCTGGAGCGAAAAATGGATTTTGCCGCCTATTGCGCCGATTCGAGCCGGGTCATAGCGCAGACCGCCGCGCATCTCGGCCAGCGGCAGCTCCCGGCCGCGATCGATCTCGTTGCCGAGGCGATCACCCGGCGCAACGTCGTGCTGGTGTGCGGCAACGGCGGTTCCGCCTCCGATGCCATGCACATCACCGGCGAACTGGTCGGCCGCTTTCTCAAGGAGCGCGGCGCGTTCAAGGCCATCTGCCTCAACGCCGACATCGCCGTGATGACGGCCTGGTCCAACGATTACAGTTACGACAGCGTGTTCGCGCGCCAGGTCGAAGCGCATGCCGAGCCGGGCGGCGTCCTCATCGGCCTGAGCACCAGCGGCAATTCCAGGAACGTTGTCGAAGCGTTTACGGCGGCGCGCAGGCTTGGACTGCGCACCGTCGCCTTCACCGGCCAGGGCGGCGGCAGACTGGCGGCGCTTGCCGATGTGCTGCTCGACGTGCCGTCGACATCGACGCCGCTGATCCAGCAGGCGCACATCTGCCTCTACCATTTCCTCTGCGAGCAGGTCGAAGCGCGATGCGCAGTGCCGGCGGCGCAAACAGCACAAGCGGCGCAATAAGGTGACGGTGAGCGCGACCACGCCCGGCAAGCGGCCGGCGGCTTTTCTCGACCGCGATGGCGTGCTCAATCTGGACAAGGGCTATACCTACAGACCGGACGATCTTGTCGTGATCCCCGGTGCCGCCGAGGCGGTTCGGCTGCTGAATGAAGCGGGCTATTACGTCTTCGTGGTCACCAATCAATCGGGCGTGGCGCGCGGACTTTATACGATGGCCGAGGTTGAAGTTTTCAACGATCGCCTGCGCGACCGTCTGGCGGCGGAAGGCGTCCTGATCGATGCCTTCTATGTCTGCCCGCATCATACGGACGGCATCGTGCAGGAATACGCCATCGCCTGCACGTGCAGAAAGCCAGGTCCCGGGATGCTGGAACAGGCCGCCCGCGAATGGCCGATCGACCTTGATCGCAGTTTTCTGATTGGCGACAAGGACAGCGACATGGAGGCGGCGAAAGCGTTTCACATCAGGGGCGCCAGATACTCCCCGAAGGCTTGCTCTTTGCCGGAACTGGTTCGTCGCACGCTTGCGGCAATCGTGGAAGTGCCGAATGACACGCCGGATCGCGCCCGTTCTTACGATTAATCGTGAAATCGCGACAAAAACTTCTATCCTTCGCCCATCCCCGTTACACTTTGTAGTTGCGCCGAAGGCCATTGGCGGTTTTGGCGCTATTTGGGCTGAGTTGGGGGAACAATGCGAAGTTCGATGCCGTTGCGGCACAATCAAAGCTTCTTGCAGCAGCTTGAAGGGCCTACGTTGTTGTGGCTGGCGCAGCGAACGCCGAAATGGGTGACGCCCGATATACTGACCGGCATAGGATTTCTCGGCATCGTGATTGCCGCAGCCGGCTATGCGTTGTCGGACTGGCACTACGGCTTGCTCTGGCTTGTCGTCGTCGGCCTCATCGTCAACTGGTACGGCGATTCGTTGGATGGAACGCTGGCGCGGGTCCGTAAAATAGAGCGCCCGCGCTACGGCTTCTACCTCGATCAAAGCCTCGACGCCGTCGGACAGATGCTGGTCGCGATTGGTGTCGGCGTCTCCGGGCTTATGCACTTTGAGATCGCGATGTTTACGCTGGCGACTTATTTCCTGATGTCGATCTTGAGTTTGATACGCGCGCTGGTTTCCAACGAATTTATCCTGCACTACGGAAAGATTGGATTGACCGAACTGCGCATTATTTTCATCGCGTTGATCCCTGTTTTGTATTTCTTTCCGCCGACGCCGTTTGAGTTTTTGGGCTTTCGGTTGTCATACTATGAGCTGCTGACGCTGGCCTGGGCGGCGGCCACCATTTTTACGTTCTTGCTGAATTTGGTAAAGTTCTCTCACCAGCTTGCCAAGGAAGAAGCGCTTCCCGCCTCCCGGTCAACGGCACCAGTTCTCTCCTGAGACATTTCGTCGAGCCTGGATATCTCCATTGGTCTTGAATGATGTCCGAGTGATGCGGAGCCACACCCGCGCTCTGGGTGGGCTGCTAAGCTTAATTTGCAACCCGTATTGTGAAATCTTCCGCGGATATCGTGGGTTCGTTCGGCCAAATCAGCACACACGATGCCGCTTCAGTTCACCTCTGAGCGGTGCTTTGGTTTTATCGCTCGCCTCTTGCTAGGAGCCGTGGGTTCGTTTGGCCAAATTCAAAGATCGCCCATGGTCGCTTCGGCAAAACCGAGGACATTGACCGCACGTGCAAATAACTAAATATTTGAGATGACACGCTTTCGGTGGGTTCGTTTGGCCAAAATAGCAGCCATCTGCATTGTGGAATATTTTCCTAATACTTCTTCAGACTCAAACTTTTTCCGTGAGCCCTGTGGATATCCCGCAAACCGCATACATTTGCGGCACAGCGCCGCTATCACATGCTAGAAAGCATGCATCACTTCATCCCGCGCAAGATGTGCGACCGAACGAAAGGTCTCACTGTGACCGCGCTCCATCCGAAAATCGCACCGGCTTCTACGGCAGATGCCAAGAAGTCGGGCGACGCCAACAGTTCTGCTGCTGACAACCAAAGTGCCAGCCCCGGCCACCGTGAAGCCGGCAAGGCTCGCGACAACAAACATCATAAAGCCGGAGCAGAATCGGCTTCGCCCGAGCCCCGCGCCTATGATCCTGAATTTGCTCACATCGCGGAGATCATCTGCATGCACGGAGGGTCCGACGTGCTGGCCCTCGCCTTCAAAGTTGATGAAGCTACGATCCGGGATTGGCAGCGGCAGCACCCAGAGTTTCGTGACGCCTGCAAACAAGGAAATGACTTTGCGAATGAATGCATCCTGCGCAGCCTGTTTCAACTCGCGCGCGGCTATGAATATTGGGACGTCAAGATTTTCAGACGTCACGGGCGGCCTATCTACGCTCCGTTTCTCAAGCACGTTCCCGGCGACGTTGAGGCAGCAAAATTCTGGCTGGTTAATCGTCTGCCCGAGGAATGGGGTTACAAAGCGGATGCCAAACCGGAGGTAAAGCCTGGCAGCCCCACGGCCCATTGGATGTCAGATTTGAAATTTGAAACACTCAAGCCCGTGGAAAACCCGCCGCGGCGGAAGGAGAATGATCTGTAGGGAGATTGATTGCTCCAAGAGCGCGTTAAGGCCCCGTCACCGATTCATGGACGGGGCCGTTTTTATCCGTGCCCGTGGTGACCCGGTCGGCGCCGGAGCTATTCAAGTCTGAACAACTTTCGTGCTCATCTCATCAAACGCGCGAATGGCCTTTCTACGACGAGATAGAGCGCGGCGTTCGTAGCGATCCAAAACGACTAACCTCGCGGAAAGATCGCCCAGGATTTTGGCGAGCCTGGTCGGCTCCCGAATGCCATCGATCCACTGACGAACATCGCCGCCCTCTCTACCCTGAGGCGACGGGTATCTGAATAGGCGTTCATGGAACGGATGACCCTAGGGCGAATTGTATTGCCACTGCTCAATCCGTTCTGGAGAACCAAGATGCGTACATTTGCCCTCGCTATCGCGGCGCTTGCTATTGCTGGCTTCGCCGCCCCCACCATCCAATCAGCCAACGCTGAGACTGTCGTGATTAAGAAGCATCGCGACCATGACCACGACTGGGATCGCCGTCACCACAAGAAAGTGGTTGTCATCAAGCATCGCGACCATGACCGCGACTGGGATCGCCGTCACCACAAGAAAGTGGTTGTCATCAAGCATCGCGGCGACCGAGACCGTGATCACGATCGACATGACCACGATTAGTCTCTTACATAATCAGAAAAAGCCCGGCGCAATGCCGGGCTTTTTAAAATGTCGCGCGAGCTAGCCCTGCGCGGCAGCGCAAATTCCCCCAATTTCAACCTGCTTCTTTTCTTGCTCCACTCCGGCAGATCTCAGTGCGTACATGCGACACGGCACGCTATAGCCGCTCAGACTGCCGTGGGTGGGGGTCTTTCGTCGGCTTCGACTTCATCGGTTTCCCGGTGGGACCGGCCTCCGGCTACGCTTACTTTTTCTGTCTAAGGCGACGCGAACGCGTGTCGCCAGTTCTCCTTGGGAGACCGGCTTCTGGAGCAGATCGACGCCTTCGTCCAAGCGGCCCTGATGCAGGACCGCATTGCGGGAGTAACCGGTCATATAAATGACCTCCAGGTCAGGTTTGACCTTCAAGGCCTCCAGCGCGAGCTCGCGACCGTTCATGCCGGGCATGATCACGTCGGTCAAAAGCAAATCGACCTTGGCTTTTCCATCCTGTAGAATCTCTAAGGCAACCTCTGCGTTCTGCACGGCGAGCACTCGGTACCGAAGACCTGTCAGGATATCACTGACATATGCGCGCAGGTCACTGTCGTCTTCAACGAGAAGGATGGTTTCAGTCTCCGCGCCTTCCAGGACGGTCTCTTCATCTTCGTCGATTTCCACAGGCGCCGAACCCTGAAGGCGCGGGAAGTAAAGCTTGACCGTCGAACCTTGGCCCACCTCACTGTAGATCTTGATGTGCCCCCCCGACTGTTTGATGAAACCATACACTTGGCTTAGCCCTAACCCTGTTCCCTGACCAAGTTCCTTCGTTGTGAAAAAAGGCTCGAAAACGCGGCTCAGAATGTCGGGAGGCATGCCCGCGCCCGTATCAGAAACGCTGATGCAGACATGCTGTCCTTTCGAGATTTCCGGGTTGCGACGATGATATTCATCGTCGGCATATACGTTCATGCCCTCAATCGTGAGCTTGCCGCCATTCGGCATTGCATCGCGGGCATTGATTACAAGGTTGAGTAACGCGGTTTCCAGGTGGTTAGCGTCCACTTCGATAGGCCAAAGTCCCGGGGCACCCACTGTCTCCATTTGGATTCTCTCCCCGAGAGATCGCTGCAGGAAGTCCGACGCGCCCGCCAAGAACTTACTCACGTCCATTGGCTTCGGGTCGAGCGGCTGACGACGCGAGAACGCAAGAAGGTGACTCGTCAGCACGGATGCTCGCTGAGCCCCGCGCATTGCGTTCGATAATGCCCGCGTCATGCGCGGCTTGCTTTCAGATTTGATCGCCTCGTGTTGAGCCGTTTCTAAGTTTCCGATCACGATCATCATGAGGTTATTGAAATCGTGCGCAATACCGCCGCTGAGTTGACCGATCGCCTCCATCTTCTGCGAAGCTACCAGCTGCTCTTGTGTCTCTTTGAGTTTTTGCTGAGCTTCGTAACGCTCGGTTATATCCCGCGTAACTTTCGCAAATCCGATGAGCTCGCCGTCATCCCCGCGTATTGCGTCGATAATGACCGAGGCAAAGAATTTCGAGCCATCTTTCCGGACCCTCCATCCCTCCGCTCCGAACCGTCCCTCAGTTGCCGCCGTTTGCAAGGCCTTCTGAGGTACATCGGCGACGCGATCTTCCTCCGTGTAAAAGCGGCTGAAGTGCTGACCAATGACTTCGTCAGCGCGGTACCCTTTGATTCGCTCTGCACCTGCATTCCACGTCGCGATATGCCCGCTTGTGTCGAGCTGGAAGATGGCATAGTCGATGACCGATTCGACCAAACGCCTAAAACGCCGCTCGCTTTCCAAGAGCTCCAATTGCGCAAGTTGTCGGTCGGTGATGTCGCGCGTAACCTTGGCGAAACCCACAAGCCGCCCGGTCGGATCTCGAATTGCGTCGATGACGACACTCGCCCAAAACTTGGTGCCGTCTTTTCGAACGCGCCAGCCTTCGGCGTGGAAGCGTCCTGTCTCCCGCGCCGTCCGCAGCGCAGCCTTTGGAATGTCAGCTGCTCGGTCCTCGGGGGTGTAAAAGCGCTCGAAATGCTCCCCCATAATTTCGGCCGGAGTGTACCCTTTGAGGCGCTGCGCTCCGGCGTTCCAACTGACAACACGTCCATCGACGTCCAACATATAGATGGCGTAATCAATTACCGCGTCGATAAGTAGCTGAAGGCGGTCTTGGTCGGGGATATCCGAGGCCACGGTCTTGCTCATTCTCTCGTTGGCCCTTCCTGCACGCAAAACAACCAACATACGAAACGTTTCGCCGATGCTATTTGTTCCATTGAGAACTCAACTGCTCCCCTACGTCCGTCGAAAACGATAGTGAGCCTTTCGCTCTATTCTGCGCTTCATCCAGCGCGCTCGGCTGTAGTAATAAGCAGACGTACGAAATCCGGTGACGGCGAACGTCTGCCACATGGGGCACGACAGGAGCAAGAAAACACCGGCCAATCAGGCAGTTAAGGTTCATAATCGATAGGGCCCAACCAGGAAAGGTGAGACTATGGCTGAGGACATTCGGGTCGGCGAAATGCTGATACGCTTTCTGCACAGCAAGCACGACACCGACGGCGCGCTCGATATGTTCGAAGTATCCATCCCGGCAAACGTCCGCGTGCCGGTGCCACACTATCATCGCGATTGGGAGGAGACGGTCTACGGCATGGAAGGCACGACCACCTTCACTGTCGCCGGCAAGCGCGCCGACGTGGCGCCCGGCGAGACGCTTTTCATCCCGCGCGGTGTCGTGCATGGCTTCGTCAACGAGACGCAAGGCACGACAAAAATGCTTTGCGTGCTGACCCCCGGAGTGCTTGGCCCGGAATATTTTCGCGAAATGGCCGCGGCGATCGAAGGACCCGCGCCGCCCGATCCGAAGAAGCTCGGCGAGATCATGAATCGGTATGGGCTGATCCCGGCGCCGGCGGGTTGATGCGCGGTCCGATAATCCGGATTCAAAATGAACCGCCAAATGTCCGCCTTGGATCATTCACGACATTCTCCCATTTTTTGAATGTCCGCTTCTCCCGATTGCGACCAAACGGCGCGCCGTTTCCCCCTAAGGCAGGGTTGAGATCGCCTCAAAGGCGTGATCAAAGCTCCTACCCGTCCCCCTAGTGGTTCCGGCCCCGGCCCAGAATGACTCGGGCAGGGCCGGTCGCTCAGCCATTCGTCAGCCAATATTCGGCGACGACTGCGGCTAAGGTTGACGAGGGCGACTGTGCCGATCGAAAGGATCACGATCGCGATTGTCATGAATGCCCTCCTACTGAAGAGGGACACTGCCGCCGTGCCGCCCGCCCATCGAGCACGCGCTCATCACGGAGTACCGGGAAGGCGCTGCAATCAGGTGGCATAAGCACCGGTCAGCGTTCGTCGATGTGATCGGACTTTCGCTGGTTTCGCCATATACTCTCCGATTTCGCAGGATCCTGAAGCGAAATGGAGCCGCGCACGGCGTTATCTGCTCGATACCAATTAGGGCAAGCTGTACCGTTAAAAGCGCCTACTGCGCTTAAACTATGCATTAAGTGAGTCCGCTTACCTTACCAAGGTAACCCTTTCGATCAATTGGGACACAGGTACAATAGAGAAGGCGTCATGACCTCACGCTCCTCGTCACGCTACGCTCTAATTAGAGATTTACCACCAGCTTTTGTGCTGTTTGGTTGCGCAGTCGCGGCGGTCAGTTTTTTCATGTTCTTTGTCCCTTATCGGTATTCTTCACAGGAGAGCGAACCAAGACCAAAAATCAATATGCTAGGACCAGAATTGAATGAGTTCAATTTTGAAAGTAGCTATGCTGGCGAAATCATTACCGGCTCAATTTACGAGAATGAGTGCCGGAAAATTATCTTCGACAATCGCAACGGAAACATGTGGGACAAAGGTCAAGTTAACTGCGATGACGTATCGCGCCGGTCTTTACAGAAGAAACACTTAGGCATTGGAAACGCCCCGCGCTTGCACGAAATTAGTAAAGCGTTTCGCCAAGGCGATCTATCAGCGAGTTGGCGTTAGTTCTCTAAGCTATCACTTGCTTAGTGGGCCAATTGCAAAACGTACTGGAAGAGCTAGACTATACAAACCGAACTCCGACTTCCAAACCCGCGCGTCGCACCACTTGGCAGCCACGTCTTACTGTCCCCGTTTTTGTAAGTATCACGTCGAATTTATCGGGCACGATCAACACAGGGCCTGCTATCGTGACATCGTCGTCCCGCGCCAATCTTCGGACTATTTCGATAGGCGCATTATCGACTGGTGGCAGGCTTTTGCTTTGCCATCGGGCAATTCCGGGCAAGTGGTGTCAATGATCTCTGCGCTGGCGGTCTTACTGGTTAGGATAAAGCTGGCGCGGTTCGCGCGAAAGATGCAGAATTAGCCTTTCAGTTTTGGAGGCGAACATGCGCATAGCAACAATGGTTATGCTTTCCATCACCGTTGCCGTCATCGTTACTAGCCAGGCTGATGCGAAAACAAAAAGAGTGTCTACCGGTCAGATTGTCTTTACAAAACACTACGACAAGTCGTCTCCGTACTTAAAACAACGAATTAGATCAACGCCCAAGCACACCACATCGGGGTCGTCGCAGATGAAAAGCAGACGGTAGCGGCCCGCATGCCTAACGTCCGCTTTAAGTCGATTTCTTTGAACAAGTCGGCAGTGGGATCCAGCAGATCGTGGCGTAAGGCAGACGGCGCATTGGTTCTTTTTCCGGATGTGCCTTCAGGCCGGCACTGGCAGTGGCACTTGGATTAGTTTGGCTAACTTCCTGAGGTTCTTGGCGGTTGCTGCGAGAGGGAACTCATCGCGCGCGCCGTTCGGACCTCGTAATCGCAGGCGGCCCAGGTTGAGAATGCGCTTGAGATGCGCAAATAGCATCTCGATCTTCTTGCGCAATCGTCGAGATGTTCGGCCTTCTCACGAGTTGGCGATCTGGCGGGTTATGTCACGGGCTCCTTCGTGGATCGAGCGCGGCACCTTCCGAGCCGGCGCGTTCGGGCAACACCTAGGTTTAAGAATGCATCCTGCGCAGTCGTGTTTGGTCGCACGGTAGAGCATCGTCGCGTCGTCGTTCACCAATGTGCCCGTTGTGGTCAGCGTCTTGCCACCGGGCAGACATAGATGTCGCGCTCGTGGATATAGTTGAAGTCGTCGCGGGAGAAGGTATCGTCCTTTGCAGGCCGACTTGTCGAACACGGCCCGCATGCGGCTCGATGCCATGTTCATGGACCAGTCAACCGAGCATCTTGGCCGAGCCATAGGCGCTATCACCCATGAGCTTGGTGGGATAGAGATCGGAGCGTTCCATAGACCGTTCGATCGTGCGCCTTGCAGCAAGGACCTCGGCCTGTCGGATTTGGCGGGGCGATGAACGCGGCCATGCCCGCTGTTAACTGAGCATCCACAACCCGGCCACAATGAGCGCAGCGCCGGCGACCCGCGGCAGAAGCCCACTGACAACAATCACCTTCTCCCCCAGCACGAGGATGGCCAACAGAGCGATCCAGAAGACGTTCATCACGCCGACAACAAACAGCAGCGCCATCAGCGCCCAGCAGCAGCCGATGCAATAGCCCCCGTGGCGGGCGCCGAGCACGAGGGCTCCCCTAGCACCGGCGCGGATGCCGCCATGCTTCTGGATAAAAAGCCACGGCGACTGGCACTGCCTGAGGCATGCACTCTTGAGCGACGACCACTGATAGAGCCCGGCGGCGATCAGCGTCATGCCGCCGAAGACACGGCTCGTCGTGGCCATCATCGGTGAGAGCGGCAGGAACCGGTCAAGCGCCCATTGGCCGAACGTCGCGGCGAGCGCGAACGCACACCACATCAGCAGATAGCCGGCGGCGAACCAGGCCGACGAGACAAGCGGCTTACCATTTTGGGCGCCATGCCGCCCGACTCTGGTGTAGATGAGGATCATCGGCGCCGCGGAAGGCAGCATCATGCCGACCATCATCACCGCCCACATGACGAAGACGACGACGAATTCGTCTGCCCCCCACGGGTGCTCAGCGGGCACCATTATCGCTTTGAGCGTCGGTAGCCCGCGGTAGCCGCTCATGTCCATACCGCCCATCTGCATCCCGCGGGCGAGCAGGAGGATGTAGACCCACGCGATCGCAGCGACAGCAGCGATCGCAACGAGCACGATGGAACGCTCGCGCCGCAGAAGGCGCGAGAGCCGCGGCTCAGTCACCGGCTCAATGGACAATGCCGTTCTGGCTGAGATGAAGGTGCGCGAACTGGCCGTAAGAGTCGACGAGCTCCATCTGGATCGGTTGTGTCGATTTGGTCCAGCCGCGACCGACTTCCGCACGCTCGTATTCAAAGCCGCCGACGATATCGATCCGCGGCCGGTGCTCGCGGCCGGTGACCGGGTTGAGGATCGGCTCGCCCCGCCCTTCTGTCACGCCGGGCACCGACAAGCGCGCCTTGCGGCCCTCAACGTCGACCTTGAAATCTATCGGCAGGAATACAGGCGGATGTAGCTTCTCGAATGTCGTCGAGAACACTTGGAAGATGGTCGCGCCGGGCTCCGTATCCTGGCCGGTCACGATGCGCAGCAGCGCCTCCCGCTGTTCGACCGTCGCACGCTCGTCGATAATGACCGCGGCTTCGCCTTTGCCTTCATGGATTGGACCCGGCCAGCGGAACATCCCGACGAAGCGCAGGTCATCGAGCCGCGTGTTGCCATGGAAGCCCCGATCGATTTGGAAGCCACCCACCGCCTCGCAGAAGCCGTGCGTCGGCAAGGCATTGAACTGGCACGGGCAGCCGTACGCGCAATTGCAATTGACGAACTCATGCCCTTGGATCGTCCACTTGATGTCGCCCATCGTTCCCTCCACTGAACTGCTGAGAACAGCATCATCTTACCAGATGCTCAGGGGTTTAAAAGACTGGGGTGCGGCCGGTTTGGTTCACCCACCCGCCGCCTGATCCAGGAAATCCTTGCGCTCCGGCCCAGATTGGTCCGATCGCGTGTCTGTTACCGTTGGCGTCGGCCGCATTCCGCCTCCGGTACGGTGAGCGACGTGTCGGCCACCAAGTCCAGGCATTCCCGCGTGAAATCATCAACATTGAAGATGCGAAAGCGCTGCCCGCTGACTAGAGTGTCCATCACGAAATTGGTCGACAGCTCGGGACCGCTCGGGCGTGACGCCAACCCTACGCCGGCGCGGATTACTGGCCGGCGATGAAGCTTCGCCTGAACGAAGACTCACGCCGCAAGCTGCCGCAGACCAATCCTCGTGCGCGGCGAGTCTCCAACTTCGAAGCCGAGCTAGTTCAACCGAAACTGAAGTTCGAATATTTGATTTCGCGATAGCGGTTCTTGAGCGCTGCCGGTGCGGGCTGACACGCCTTTATTATAGGCAATGTCCAGCCCGGCCAATCGACCAGAGTGAACGCTTTCACACGGCAGATCTATACAAACCGAACTCCGACTTCCAAACCCGTGCGCCACACCACTTGACAGCGACGTCGTACAGTCCCGTTTTTTGTGAGAATGACTTCGAATTTATCGGGCAGGATCGCCGATCCGAAATCCGTAATTCTAGCTCCTCCTTCGGATACGTCGGCCAAAATGCATTCTCCAACTACCGCACTCGCCTCAGCCGCAATAGTCCCCTTGATTTTAACGACACATCGCGGCGTTTTTCTCTTTTGTGACATTGTGCTTTTTTCGGCGTTGCCAGAATTCGCGTAGATGCAATCTAAATTCGTTTCTGGCTCCCGAGTTAGGGAGCCGTTTTTGCTGTCCTTTGAACTTGCATAAATCGAATCGATCTTTGTGCCGCGTCTTGAGAAAGCTCAAAAAAAGAATTCTTGGCCTGCTGGATCTCTTGCTCGGATGGCGAATGCTGGGCAAACCGATTTTGCAAAACAAACGATACTGTTGGCCAATGAAGCTTTGCTGCTTTGCAGGCGATGACTACGCCTTCATAACTCACGTTTTTTAAAAGCTTTTCGATTAAGTCTGACTTTGCTGCACAAAATAGCGCCAGCGTCGCAACCATCTCCTCGTATTTGCGATCCCTTACAAAGTCCAAGAATACCGTTTCGTTTAATTTACCGCGCCTGTTGAGTTGAAGAACGATATCATCCGCCTCCTCGAAGTCACGCACGCCGGTTGTTTCAGGACGGACCTCGTTCATTATTGAGGCAAGGGCGCGCTCGATTTTTTCCTGGTTCTCCGGAGAAGCGGATGCGAGCAAGCGGGACCGGACCAAGTCACTTGCGCGGGCTAAAAGCTGTCGAAGAAGGTTCAGCGGAATATCGAGCCTTAGACCGAGCTTCTCAGCAAGCGTTGCGTCATTTTCAGATTTCATCACGAGATTGGAAAAGCTGTACTCTGAAAAACGTGCATCCGCGTTTCGCGCAAGTGTGTGGCGAACCTGCACGTCGCCTCGATCAACCAGTACATCGGTCACGGATTCCGAAAGTGAACCGCGGTTCGCAATCGCCAATAGATGCCCTTGGTCTCTTATTTTGGCGATCGAAACCAGGTCCTCGTCGGCCAGTCGATTTGACTGGCTCAGCACAGGACCCGCGATCGTGACGTCATCGTCGCGCGCCAACCTTCGGATTACTTCGATGGGCGCATTATCGACCGGTGCCAGGCTTTTGCTGAGTTGAATGAGCGCCTTGGACTCTATCCGCTTCACCAGATGGAGGATAACATCGTCAAATACAGAAACTTGGGTCTCAGAGAGCCGCTCTGCCTCTCCCAGGAAAAGATCCGTAATGCGCCGCAAAGTATCGACACGCTTTTCGGCGGTGCCGGATTTGATTGCGGCCTCTAATTCCGCGAACAGACCACTGGTGTGCATCAGCAGTTGTATCACGATTTTGGTATATAAATTCCTAATGACAGATTAGCCGGGAGGCCCATGCGAAACAGCTCCCTTGTGAAATCTAGCGGCCGGACCATTCAGCGGTTTGGGGTACTCCAGCAGGAGAGCTATTTTTATGGGAAGGTTATGCTGATGCGGCGATGCTTAGGCGCTCACTGCTTCCCATAGCTTTGGACCTACGTTCGTGGTTCGATTAATTCCAGCAATAATCAGGTGCCCCCGATACCCGCGCTGGTGTGGCTACGGCGTGATCCGGTGTTGACCTTTTCAGATGTTGGTCCAACAGGCGACAAAGAAACCAATGACTTTCAATCTTGGTGGCAGCCTGTGGCGGCGTGAAGGCGGCCATGTTGAGGCGGTCGCTCAATAACGGCATTGCGGTCTATCTGCAAAGTTTCGGAATCGGGCGGAAGCGACGTCGCAGTCTGTGACGTCTCTTTCGGCAACCTGATTTTCCCGGCGCGACCGATATCGCGAGTCTACCGGAGAGCGTTCCTATAGCGGGCCAAAACTAGGCGGCGGAACGCGGCGTTTCGAGGCCGCTTCGTAGGCCGCCGCGATCTCCAGAATGGCGTCTTCCCTACCGGGTTCGGCACGGAATACCAGTGAAAACGGCAGGCCTGGCGCCGCCAGCTTGGTCGGCTTGTCGGATCCAACCGATACGTATGATTTGCCGTCGGTGGAAAGCTGAAAGACCGGATCGTAGACGGTGGTCACGTAGCCGGCCGGAATTAGCACCTCGGTCAAGCCGGCGTTGGGGCCGCTGAGCGATTCCATAGTCAGATTGGCACGCAGATCGTACTGCCCGGCACCGCCGATAATGCCGGGCGGGAATGGCGTGTGAAGGCGCACCAGCGCATCCAATTTGTTTTCGTGTATCACCATCATGTCGGCTCGCCGCAGGAGCTCGCGCAGCATAATGCGCTCGTTGATGCCCTGGCGCTCGCCCAGCGGGTTGCGCATGTCAGATAACCGGTCCCAGTTCTCGAATTCGGCGCGCTGATCGTCGCCCCAGAACTTAGAGCGCGCATTGAGCTCGGTGAAATTGGTCAGTGTCTCGGTAATACCTTTCTCTTTCCAGTCGGCGGCGCGGCGGGACAAATACTGGTTGATATGAAACTTGAAAGCGTGAGCGGGAGCCTGCGGCTGGATGGCGCCAATGTCGAAATTAGATGGTGGCTCAATGCGCCCGTCCACTAAGGCGACAAAGTAATCGATCGGCTTCATCGTGCCGCCGCCAAACACTTTGCCCGGCACGAACTCAGTCGGTTCGATCTGGGCCGCGAAGTCCGGGAACTGTGGCGTGCCATCCGAACTCAAGCGGAAAAACAGCTCGGGCATGAACACTGGCGCCAGTCGCGCGAGCGCGCGCGAATGGTCCACTGTCATGAGCTCAATACTGGGATCGCGCGGCCACAGCGGGTGCGAAGATTCAACCAATGTCGCGCCGAGCCGACCGCCAAGAATCGTTTTGATTTCCTTCGCCGCCGCCGAGACATTCGGCACTTCCGTCATCGAGCCTTTCGGCACCGTCATGGATTCGCGGATAATGCCGATACGCATGCCCTTGAGCGAACGCCTCGCTGCGCCTTTCGCCGTGTGACTCGCAAAAGAAGTCGGCAAAATGGAGGAACGCGGAACGGTCGTGTAGGGATCGCGGGAATCGTAGTAACCCTTCACGGGGTCCTTTAAGGCATCGAGGACCTTGGCAGCGTCACCGACGGTGCGAGCCAGAACGCCGCTACGGTCCATGTATATATCAGCGCCGATGGCACCACCGTCGAAACCTAACATCGCCTTGTGCGGCAGGATCAGCGCCACCGAATTGTGGTTGGCCGGTCCGCGGCAGGACGCCCGCGTTTCCTCCCCCAGACTGCACATCACGAGATTGGCGCTGACCGATACCCCCGAGCCCGAGCTAGAGCCGAGCGAAGCCGCGCGCGTGGTATCGTAGGGGTTGGCCGGATTGCCGCCCCAAGTGCTGCGTTGATGGCCCAGCACCGAAGGCAGAACCTTGTCCGGCTTCGATCCGTCCACTATTGGCGGCGCTTCCGGGCGTCCGTTATATTCGGTGTTCAAGGCCTTTGCGAATATGATCGCGCCTTTGTTGCGCAATTGTTCGACCAGCACATGGTCGCGGGCCGGAAAATCGGCGTCGTAGCGCGCATCGCCGCCGCCGGTCGATCGCATATCCTTGGTATCGAAGGGGTCTTTGAACGAAAACACGACGCCGTACATCGGCATCTTTTTGAGGTCGGGGTTGCGCCCGTACTTCTTGTCCAGTTCCGCCGCGCGCTCCAACGCATCCGGCATGCGGCGCAGGATTTCGCACACAGCCGGCGCGCCGTCAGGCAGCGGCCCGTCAGACGGATGCCGGTCATAGTCGCCGGGGCAGGTTGCCGAGCGCTCGCCGCGAATGTTCAACGTCGCCAGCGCTTTCAACTGCGTGCCGTTCTTGATGCCGGCGATCATTCCAAATTGTTGCTCCACCGTCGGATCGGAGGCGGTTGCCTCCATGCGGCCGAATTCAAGCGGCGGTCCTTGGTACTTGTCGAGATCGGGCAGAATGTCGGCTGCCTTGAGGGTCTCGGTCGGAAATTGCAACGGTGCTTGTCCGCGTACCGTACCTTTCGCTTCCGCGACCGGCTCGCCTTCCTTCGTCACCAGCATGCTGGCGACGCCATTATATTTGCGCACGCGCTTGATATAGTGCTCAACGACAGAAACGACCGTCGTTTTACCGGTTCTGATGGCGCGGTGCAGATCGTCGATGGTCGCTTCTTCGAGCTGAAACGCCTTTTTGCGTCCCTTGCTGCGCGACGAGCGCGGTTTCGCTTTTGCCTTGTTCGCTTTGGCTTTAGTCACAGTCTTACTTCGCTTCGCCATCGCCTTGCGCCTTATGCAGCCGCGCCGCAGTGGCGCGCGAGTGTAAATGCCAGGTCGAGCAGCGCTTCGTCACCACCCGCCCAGCCAATGAACGAAAGCCCGATCGGGCAGCCATTGATGGTGCCGGCCGGTATGGTCATCTGCGGCAAACCGGAAAGACCGGCGGTGCAGGTCAGTCGCATTACCCGTATACGA
The DNA here is from genome assembly GCA_041691675.1 of Hyphomicrobiales bacterium. Classification (GTDB taxonomy): domain Bacteria; phylum Pseudomonadota; class Alphaproteobacteria; order Rhizobiales; family Xanthobacteraceae; genus Pseudolabrys. The sequence continues at coordinate 33,231 of JBEPUC010000019.1, forward strand.
AAATCTTCCAGATCGGCGGCCGGGGTGACAGCGAGCGGCGCGATGGCCGGTGCGGTCGGCAACACAAGGATGGTACCCGGTGCGGCGATTTGCTGGATATGGTCGCGCGCTTCGGCGTGGACCAAGCGGCTGGCGTCGGCCTGCGCTCGTGTCACGGTGGCGGCGAATGCCATGCGCTCGCGAATACCGGCGCCGATCTTTGGCTGAACCTTGGTGACGAAATCGCCGAAGGTCTGCCACGTCTCGTAAGCCTGGATGATGCGGAATGCCTCGCGCCAGGCATCGAAACCGTCGGGCGCGATGCGACTGTGGCTGATCGGCGGCAAATCGTCGGTCATGCGCTCGATCAGTGAGCGCAGCAGTGTCGCCACCGGTTGCTCGGCCTGCTCGAACGCATCGTCCAAAACGACGGCGCGGTCGATTTTCGCCGTCACACGCTGCTCGTTGAGCAGCACTTCTCCGACTCTGCGGAAAACACCGGGTGTTGACGCAAACCAGCCCGGGACGTCGAAGCTCGGCGCCATATCGGCGACGCCGGCATGTGCGATGCGTTCATGGGTCGGGCGCAAGCCGTACAGACCATTGAAGGACGCGGGAATGCGCACCGACCCGCCGGTGTCGCTGCCAAGCGCGAAGTCGCAAAGACCGGCGCCACAGGCCGCAGCCGAACCGGCCGAAGATCCGCCAGGAATCCGGCCTGGCGCGCGAATGTTAATCGGCATGCCGTAATGCGCGTTGATGCCGGTAACGCTGTAGAAAAACTCATCACAGATCGATTTGCCGGTAATGGTCGCACCGGCTTCGAGAATTTTCCGCACTGGCGGGCAGTGGTGCACGGCCGGTTCGTGGGTCGCGAGCCAATCGGGATTACCGCAGCCCACGCGCTCACCAGCGATGGCATACATGTCCTTGACGACGGCAGAAAGATCCGCGAGCGGTCCGGTTGGCGCGCCGCGAATTGGCGCTTTTATATCGTGCGGGACGAAAGCGGAGGCATACACCTGATGGGTCATTTCGTTCCGTTGCTGCTGTGCGATGACAAATACCAATCCAGAATTTTTTCGCCGTCCCATGCCACCACGCCATCATGGGCAAGAATTTCGGCAAAGGTCTGTTGCACATGGCCTATGCGGTGCGGCACGCCGGACAAATACGGATGGCAAGCGATCGCCATGATCTTCGGACGCTCAGCCGATTCGGCATAAAGCGTGTGGAAGTGGTCAAGCGCGCGGCTGTGCCAAACCTCGGACGGATGATGCTGAAGCGCCATCATGACGATGTCGTGAATCTCGAAATTATAGGGCAGCGCCACCACCGGCTTGTGCGTCGTTTTCAGCGTCACCGGTTCGTCGTCAAGTACCCAGTCACCAATATACGCGATGCCGGCCTCCGACAGATAATCGAGTGTTTCGAAAGTCTGCGTTAGGCCGGGACCGAACCAGCCGCGCGGCCGCTTGCCGCAGAATCTTTCGATTATGTCCATGGATCGCATAATCGAGGCGCGCTGATCGTCGAGCTTGTGCATCGGCACTTGGTCATAGCCGTGCGCATTGAGCTCCCAGCCGCTATCAACGCAGGCCTGCGCGACCTGCGGATAGGTCTCGCAGACCCGGGCGTTGAGCGTTACGGTCGGCGAGATGCCGAGTTTGAGCATCATCTTGCGCAGCCGCCAAAAACCGACGCGCATGCCGTATTCGTGCCAACTCCAGTTCGGATGATCGGGCTGCATTGGTTGGCCTTGTGGCGGCGAGATCACCATGCGGGCCATCGGCCGCGTCATGTCCCACTCTTCCAGCGCCAGGACCGGCCAGACCACAAGCCGCACCCCTTTCGGGAATGCGAGCGGGGGTCTGTTCTCGATTGGCGAATAGGCTAACCTGTCGCGTGGGTGCATTCCATTACTCCGGCACTAAACCGGCCTTGTTATAGGAAATGCCTTGCACGTTGGCACCTACTTTCATCCATTGTTTCAATTTGAATTTCCGCACGCAGCGGACGTTCGCACTCGCGATCGTCGGATCGCGGCTGAACTCGCAATTGTAGGCGCTGCCCGCAACGTGGACCTTGACAGTCACTATACTATCGATGGCCGAAGACTGGATTGTCTTTGGCCGAGTCCTCGGCGGCCGATTTTCCCGCTGCGAAAAGCGCAGAGCGGTAAAGGCTTGCGGTTTCCGAGGAAGAAGAAACGCGATGGTTTACTGCCCGCATACGCCGCGTCGGATGCCGGGCCCGCTTCCGCCCGGCCGGTGACTGTGAGCGCTGCCTCGCACGCCGCCTCGTAGGACTCGGCAATCGAGAGAAGCCGCCGCACGCCCTCGATGGCCTCTGGCCTAGCGTCCGCTATCCATGATGGCGTTGCGGCCCATGCGCGAACGAACGGATATTTCCGTCTTCGCCGCTGGCGGGGTGCGAAGTCGCCCGCGCAAGTTATCGCTCGCGCTGCTGCAGCGCTCGGAGGGCGACTTGTCATTGAGTGGAAAAACTAGCCATGGACGCCGCCGACGTCCCACGGCTGAGCCGCTCAGACTGGATTTGGCTCCGCGCGCGCCGCAGTGGAAAGAACTTCACCGGTGTGTCCACATGTGGACCGGAGTTCACGATGCGGCGGCTACCCACGGCAGATTGAAAAATTAGTAACGTCTCAGTTTGATTGTGGCGGCAGCACTAGCCCGCGCCTTTGAGTGCGCTCCGCAGCCAATTTTCGATAGGCACGCGCTTGCACCAGCAAACTTTCCTTGAGTTTCGAATCTGTCTCATCATTCGCAAGGCGCTCAAAATCGAGTGCTTTCTCTAAATATTCTGCGACCATCTTCATTGAACGAACGCAGTCAACATTTTTCTGCAGACGGCTGTGTGCTTACCGCCAGGCAGGAGCCTAGCAGCATGTCCAACGGCCCGAAAGGTGAAAAGCCCCCCGCCGGCGTGAATGCGCGCCGTCATGATCGCCCGAATCCCCCTATCGCTGGCCCATAGACCGTACCCGCCCGGTCCGAAGAAGCCAAGAAGTAGAACGCGATAGGCCGCCCCGAGGCCCGCGTCACCTCTTGAAATTCTCCGCTCTTTGCCCAAATATTTTTGCCACCGGCCGGCTGGCCGGATTGTAACCATATCCTCAACGGAGCATGTGGCTATGAGCAACAGAAAGGACCGTTTAAACCTCGACGAACTACTCCATCCCGCCCGGGCCTTCCGGTGCCCTTCGGACCTGCTGGCGGATGGCGATCTCACGACCAACGAAAAGCGGGCCATCCTGGCGTCCTGGGCGTCCGACGCCTGCGCCGTCGAAGCCGCGCCCGAACTGCCAACCCCGACCGATGGTCCGCCCGTCAAATTCAATGACATCATGGATGCGCTGAAGGCGCTCGATCGCGAGGTTGCGAAGCAGCCCGACTATGGCCGCCTGATCAACCGAGCCCGGCGTGTGCGCGATCTTTATCGCGGTAGCGGCGGAACAAGTAGCCCGTTCGCCTGATTGCGCAGATAGCGCCCGGAACAAAACGCCGCCCCAGTTGCCCGGAGCGGCGTTTCTTTAGCAGCTTGCTTCAGGGCAATTGCTATTTGACCTTGATATTTTCCGCCGATTCTTTGCCCTTGTTCGCGACGACCTCATATTCAATCACGGCACCCTCATTGAGAGTGCTTAGACCCGCACGTTCGACGGCTGAGATGTGCACGAACACATCCTTGCCGCCGCCTTGCGGCTCGACGAAGCCATATCCCTTGGTCGGATTAAACCATTTCACGGTACCTGTTGCCACGCTCGGTCTCCCATTGTCTGAGCCAATAAGATAATTCGTACGGGTCCATGTGTAAACAATAACCACAACGCCGCCGACATTGCGGCTGACGGCGTTTCTCCTTCGGTGCGCCTGCGACGATCACCCGAGAGTTTGACGCATCTCGTGCGCGCGCATCAGAGCGCTCGACCCGAGGATTCTAATGGACTCATCTAGACCTGCCGCGCGGAGATCGGAACATCCGCGTGTAGTTCTGCCTGACTGCCTCATAGCAATCACAGGCAGACTGCTGTAATCCATTCGCATCGATGACGCGAATAACACCTCGCGAATAAGAAATGAGGCCACTTGATTGCAGGCGCGTCGCGATTATCGAAACGCTAGGGCGCGTAACTCCAATCATCACCGCAAGCTGTTCCTGTGTTAGTTTCAGGTCTCTTCCAGCCAGGTCCGCCATCCTTAATATCCATCGGCACGCACGCTGCTCAACGGCATGCAATGCATTGCAGACAGCCGTTTGCTGAACATCGGCAAAAAAGAATTGCTCGTGCGCTGCAAATAGATCGCCGATCGAATTTTTCGCCTGCACGGCCGCGCGTATCGGCTCGCAATCGATGACGATCGCCGCGCAACGCATCTGGACGACAATGCTATTTAGCGAAACTTTGTCATTGAGAGCTTGCGCGGCTCCGATCGCGCCATCGCGCCCGACCATGCCTGTCTGTATCATGCGGCCGTCCGGGATTTTGACCACGAACGATACAATTCCCGAATTGGGGAAATAGATGGTGCAGATGTCATCGCCAGGCAGCGCCAGCACATCGCCTGGCTCTAGCTCAACTGTTTTAAAATGGCCGCTGAGCGCGGCCAAGTCGTAGGCAGGAAGGCGCGCCAGAAGGTGATTGCCGTGAGCGAATGCCATTCTTGACCGTACCGCCATCGTTCGCCGCCGACAATGGCTCTGAGCAGGATCGCTTCGGGCTTAGACACGGTCGGCGCTTGACCCACGCCGACGTGTCATCCTTGGTATTCCCCGCCGGGACTTGTTGCCTTGGCCGCCGCGGGCGCCCTTGCCGTCGAACGCCCGCTTCCGACAGTCTTAATCGGCGATATCCGTCTCTTCGAGCCGAAACCTCAATCGGAAGATCTGACGCTTATTCTTATCTCTTACGGTGCAGAAAATTTCCTGCGTCTCAGACCTCGATGTAAACTGCGCTTTAGCCGTTTCACAGAGATAACCCACGGCTTCGGATCGTGCTTCGTTAATGCCCGACAAGGTAACGCTTCGTCATGGTCGGAATTTCACTCTGGGCATCGAAAAAATAGACTGGCATTCGTCGAAAACGCTGAGCGGTGTCGTTCGTTCCTATCTCCGCAAGGCTACAAAAATTCACCCGCTCAGCGCGACTATTCGATGGCGGCGAACGCGTCAGCCTGCAGTGGCCGTCGTCCGCTGAGCGGCGGAAGCCCCAACTGCGAGCGTTCGAAGTCAAATGCATTTCGGAGAATGTCGCGATGCGTCCCCGTCGCTCCTTCAGCGCTGTGCCGTGATTTTCAATTGCCGCCTGGTGGAGCTCATACGCCCCCATCCCAAGGGCCGACGGCGGCACCAAGAAATGGGACCGCCGGGCGAATGCTTGTGCTGGTAAGCATCGAAGCGATTTCGATCTCCTTTCCTGCGAAGAGCTTCTCGGTGACGTTCTCGGTCGCGTTTTGATATGGATCGACGTTCTCCGCTGCATTGTCCACGTCTTCATCAGCGACGAACTCTTTAGGCGCGTGATCCTTCCGCAAAGTACGGCAGACTAGTCGTGATGTTGTGGGTGACTTCCTTTGAACGTGCTCCCTGCCCGCGTCCGCTGTCTTCAGCTCGGAATACCGAGTGGTCCCACGCGCCTTTCGGCACCACGTGGATTTCGGTCGGCATATCCACGCAAGTCGAACCTTCCGCGAAGAGCTGCGTAGGAAACGCGATTCGCTTTTTGCTATCCCGTGCTACTTGCTTAATGCTCTAATCATAATTGTAGAGGACCGATGGATATAACCTCGGGTTGCAATGGAACCAAACATGCGCCGAATGTGTTCTGACTTGCTGGCCTTTCGGGAGGTTTCGTATGGCGTTGGAATTTGGCGTGGCGGCTGAGCGCGCCCAATCTTCTGGTTTCTCAAGCAAACAGAAAAACCCTGTTTGGGAAGCGGCCGAATCTCAGGACAGTGCTGTGCCTGTCTCCGATCTTGAAGACTTCTTTGAAAATGGGTCTATCGCGCTTCACCTTGTAGGTGGAGACGGGACAATTCTGCGCGCTAACAAGGCGGAACTTGCACTCTTAGGCTACATGCCGAGGAATATATCGGCCGCTCGATTATCGAATTTCACGTCGATGCGGCGACCATTAACGACATGCTCGCTCGTCTCAAGCGCGGTGAAAGGCTGGATCGGTACCCGTCCCGCCTGCGCTGCAAGAACGGCGCGATCAAGCACGTGGAAATTTCTTCAAGTGCGCAAATCCGCAGCGGCACATTCATCAACACTCGTTGTTTCACTGTGGATGTTACGGAGGCCAAGCAGGCTCGAGAAGCTCTGGCTGAAAGCGAACACCGTATGCGTCAAATCCTGGAAGCGCTTCCGGCAGCCGTTTATACGACCGACGCAAACGGCCTCGTGACCTATTATAATCCGGCTGCGGTCGAGATGGCGGGGCGCACTCCTGTCATTGGCAAGGATGAATGGTGCGTGACGTGGCGCATTCTGACACCCGATGGCCAAACTCTGCCCCATTCCCAATGCCCAATGGCAGTTGCTTTGAAGGAGAATCGCGTTGTGCGTGGCGTTGAGGCGATTGCGGAACGGCCTGATGGCACTCGCGTCCCGCTTCTGCCGTTCCCGACACCACTTCGGGATAGTGAGGGCAATCTGGTAGGTGCGATCAATATGCTCGTCGATATTTCAGAACGAAAGCAGGCGGAAACCCATCAGCGGCTCATGCTCAATGAACTCAACCATCGGGTAAAGAATAATCTTCAAATGATCCATTCTCTGTTGCGCACGTCTGAGCGAGAGACTTCTAGCGTCGAAGCGAAGGCGGTTCTCGCCGATGCCGGACAACGCATCGCCTCGATCGCGGCCGCTCAGAAAGTGTTGTACAACACGCACGCGGCTACCAGCTTTGATGCATATGAGTTCGTGTCCGCTGTATGCGAGTCTGCCCATCAACAATTCAGTGAGTCGGTTAAAATTAATATAGCTGCGGCTGGTCAGTTGCCGAACGATGTTTCATTGCCTCTCGCACTGGTATTGAACGAACTTTTGACAAACGCTGTTAAGCACGGGACCAAGGCAGACCGCGAAGCAACGATTGGGGTAGATCTGCATAGCGACGATCAAGAGTGGTCCCTCGTTGTTAGTGACGAAGGCCCTGGTTTTGAGCTTACCCAAAACGGTCTCCATGCTTCGGGTCTTGGGTTGGTGGCTGGTCTAGCCCGGCAGATAGGCGGGGTCATATCGACGGAACGAAGTCCGTCACGATGTATCTTAAGATTTGCAAAGAACGATTCTACGCACTGAACTGGTCAATTTGTTATGGAATTAAACCTTTTGGCCGGCCTGCTCGTAGCTGCGACACCCTTTACACCGCCTGCCCGCACTGGTTCTGTCAATTCAAATAAGCGTATCTTGATAGTCGAGGACGATTATCTGGTTTCCTCTGAACTCAAACATTCATTAAGTGAAGCGGGTTATGAAGTTGTTGCTGTTGCGATAAGCGCTGGAGAGGCGATTGAGCTCGCCCATGTTCACGAGCCTGATCTTATAATTATGGATATTAGACTTCAGGGCAACCGCGATGGAATCGACGCTGCCGTGGAAATTTTCACAAGATTCGGCATCCGTTCAATTTTCGCGACCGCCCACGCGGATGCTCAAACTATTGAACGGGCTCGGCCCGCTTTCCCTTTTGGTTGGATACAAAAGCCCTTTTCTGTCAAGTCACTGATTAAATTGATCGCACAAAACTGATCTAGTTGCGGCTATAGGCCTCTTCTTCTTCATGATAGGTGTCTTCGGCTGCACCAAGTCGTTCACCGCATCTCCCACCTCGTCTCGCAATGTGGCACACTCCCAATCATCGGCAACTCTGCCTCATCCTTCATGATCGCCACCCGTATCGGCTGGTACGCTGCTCGATCGAATTGACGCTCCACTGCGTTTGGTGTTGTCGCGGCCGGTACCGCCGGATGCGTTTCAGATGCCCTCCAACGACTCATGCGTGCCCAAGGAGGGCCCGAAACGTCTGTTCCCTGCCGGCCGCTCCTAGAGAGTATTGGCTTCACTCATCCTCTATGAATATCGTGTCCGAGCGAAGCTCCTTTTCTCCCTGAAACTGGCGAGCAACTGCCGTATGTGTTCGTTCGTTCCAAGCGACCTGCTCGTCGAGCCATCGCTCCCGGCGCGGAGATGGGAGCGATGCGTATTGACGGCACACGCTTTCCATGGTTCGGCACAGTGTGATCGTATCCATTGGCTCTCCCTAGAAATGAAACTAGTAGCTTCACCTACTCACTCGGAGTGTGTCCTCAATGAGGGCTTTGGATTACAGGGAGATGAAACAAACGTCAGTAGCCTTGACGCAATCCGCACTTATGGACGTAAAGTAAAACACTCGTTTCCCAACAATATCAATTCGAGTGCCTTTACCGTCACTAGCGGACATTCCGCGGCGCCGAGTGATGTCTGTCCTACCTTCAAAAATGCACATGCGGCCTCTGCGTCGAATTCCCGACTAAATGCCAACATCGGTAAGCCACTAGGAAGATCACCGTGGCAGCTCTCGTCGATTTTTGTTACTTATGTTATTAAACGGGAATTCATTCTAGGGAGGGTATCATGAAAGCTTCGTCCTTAAGCTTCCAAGCTGCTATACTGTTTGTGCTCGCAGGCATGGTCTGGGGTCTTCAGATGGCTATATCGAACGATCATGCGGCGTTCCCCGGGCATGCTCATCTCAATCTTCTGGGCTGGGTGTCACTTTTCTTGTTCGGCATTTATTATCATCTCCATCCTTCGCTAGATCGCGGCCGAGCGGCGCTTGTCCAGGTCGTAGGTTGGATTGTTGGCACGGTCATCCTGGCCATCGGCGTGGGTCTCGTGCACACGGGGCATGAGGGGGGCGATCCGATTGCGGCTGTTGGATCGTTCATCGTGTTAGCAGCCATGCTGATGTTCGGCTGGTTGGTATTTCGATGCGAACGTCGGCCCGCGAGCGAACGCAGCGCAATCATGCCCGCCGAATGACGGCGGTGATCCGGCAAACATGGCCGCGCGGCAGGAAGCACTCCATGGCCCCCCGCCCCCATGAAGGGCCGAACGAAGACCGACCCGGCGGGGCCCCCATCCGGGGACCATTAGGCTTTCCACGGCATGCGGGTGTGTCCCGTCCTTACCGTCTACCGATCACAGGGGCCTTTGAGGGAGCAACACTGCGTTCCCTTCAAGGACGACAAGGCGGTCAGCCTGCTCGTTACATTCAGGCAACACTTAGTCATGTACGAAGCATGTGCGGGATCATCCCATCGTCGCTTGAAGGACGGCACAGTGGTTGGCGTGGCGGGTCACAACGCTCAACGCGGTCTTGACCAGCCTTAGCGCTCCTGGACCGACTCGAAAAACTCAATCGTCAAGATCATCGATGGCGCCACGGGGATACAGACGGCGATCCAACGCCGATTGACAGTCCGCGCTTGCACGAAGGGTTACGAAGTCGGTTTGGAGACGCTTGTGTGGACCCGAGGCCGCGCCTTCCCGCTCGGAATGTTGGAGAGGCGCGGCCCGCTGGGTAAAGCGCGGCCCCCTGCTCCATCACGCCGTATGTGATCGCAAGCAGCGGGAGCAGCACGTCCATGACGCATGTGATGACGAGCTGCTGTCACATTGTAATCGCATAGGTGTGTGCCGAATCATGCCTCAGCGATTACCGCAATAGAGATACGTTGCCCCTTCGGGTTAATCGGCAACTTGGCTCCTTGCCGAGCAGGTGGGTCTTTCGGAAACCACCTTGCCCATTCCTCGTTCATTGCGGTGAAATCATCTTCGTCCCATAGGATGAAGGTTGCGCTTACCACATCTTCTAGGGTGCGACCTTCCGAACCAAGGATTGCCGCGACATTCCTTAAACACTGAGCCGTCTGCTCGCGGATGTTATCACCGACCACATCACCACTGACCGGATCAAAGGGCCCCATCCCGGAAACGAAAATAAAGCCGTTGCACTTGATCGCCTGACTATAGGCAGCTGGCGGCACCGGGGCCTTATCTGTTCGAATTATCGATCGCGTCATTTCCCCTCCGCTGAGGTTTCAACTTACTGGCAGAAGAACTAATTGCCCCTTAGTAAGCGCGAGCGCCAAAGCCGCTTCAAGATGCTCCGTCAGCTTTGCGCGCTTGGCTTCGATTTCGTCTGCGAATGACATCGCTTCGACGCTTCGAGTTGTTGAGCGGGAGCGGAGATCGAGCAGCTTAGCCCCTTTGGGCGAAAATCAAGCTCAACTTGTCCATTGAGCTTGCTCGCGTCAATCGCCGCCAATCCTCAGTAGTTCACTCCGAATTCTTGCCCCTCTTTAGAGTAAGCGTTGGCGGCTTCCTTTTTCCCGGCAATTTCTTCGCGCTCGTGGATGCGGCCCCAAAATACCGCCCGCCCTTTCTATCGTTGCTGCCCCGTAGTGATGGCGAAGCGGTATCGACGTGCTTGGTGATGTTGATGGGCCGGGGGCCGCTTTTCTGTTTCGCCACCGCGCCAGATGAGGCAATCATCGAAAGCACAGACAACGCCAATACACCCGGCAGCAGAAGAACTCTCGACATGAGCGCCTCCAATTCCGAAAACCTCGGCATTAATTTTACACGAGGTCAGCAGTTAGGCGAGCCGCCAGAGCTTGGCCTCCGTCGACTATACCAGAGGTAAAGGCCGTCGTAGTCCGCCAGCTTGTAATCACGCTCGCGCGGTTTGGCTTGGCGAATTCGGGTGTCATTGAGCATGTGTTGGTACCGTGACTGGAAACCTTAGGGCCGATACCAACACCGGTACCAACAACCGCGTCGGCTGACACCGAACGGTTGCGAACCATACCGTACATGTGAGGAATTAAGCTACTGGAATTATTTGATTATTCGATCGGCAGCGGCGGGAGGCGAACAGCTGCGAACGAGGAAATGGTGCCCAGGGGCGGGATCGAACCACCGACACTGCGATTTTCAATCGCATGCTCTACCAACTGAGCTACCTGGGCGCCAAGCTTCAAACCTGCCCTTCGGTCATAACGGGCAGGAGCGAGCGCCGCGTTATAGAGGCCCTCCCCCGGGCTGTCCAGAACCCGGACGAGTCCTTTTTCAACAACGACTTAAGAGGCGATGGCGGCGCGGAACCGGGCCTTGAGCACGGCGCCGTCGCGCTCGGGCAGAACGCGGGGCGGATCGGACGCCGCGATGTCCAGGCGGGCGAACAAGGTGCCGTCCAGCGCCTGGATGCGGCCGGCCAGACCGGCCAGCGCCGCCTCGTCAGCAACATCGAGGCACGTCCCGATCTTGCAGGCGTGGGCCACGCCGAGGAGATCGACACCGCCGCCATCTGTTTGATCATGCGTATGGCTCGGCTGCATGCCGGTTTCGCCGTAATGGCCATTGTCGAACACCACGATGGCGAGGTTGGGCGGCGCCTTGATGCCGATAGTGGCGAGGCTGCCGATGCCCATCAGCATTTCGCCGTCGCCGGTGACGGCCAGCACGCGCTTTTCCGGCTGCGCCAGCGCCAGGCCGAGCCCGATCATCGCGGCCCCGCCCATCGCCCCCCACAGATAGAAATTGCGGTCGTTGTCGCCGGCCGCCGCCACATCCCAGCAAGTCGAGCCGAGGCCCGGCACCACCAGCAGATCGTCCTTGCGCTCCGCCAGCAGCGTCGCCATGGCCGCACGGCGTTCCAACCCGGTCCGGCTCATTTGGTCCAGACCTTCTTGCCGATCAATTGCTGCGACAGCAGCAGCGCCGCGATGCGTTCATCGCCGAACACGTGCTGCACCGCGCGCTCCGCCAGCCCTTCGACCTCGTCCGGCTTGACGGCGCGATAGACCTCGGCCTCGCACAGCTTCATCACCGGCTCGACGATCGAGCCCATCGGCGCCTGCCACGGGTTGAACTCCTCCCACTCGCCACGCATGGTAATCACCATCAGCAACGGAAAGCGGCACGAGCGCGCCAGCGACAGCATGTTGATGCAATTGCCGACGCCGCTTGACTGCATCAGCAGCACCGCGCGTTGACCGCCGAGCGAGGCGCCGGCGGCCAGCGCGACGCCCTCCTCCTCGGTGGTCAGCACGACGTCGTGAATGTCCGGATCGGCGCGGCAAAGGTCGATCAGCCGGGCATGGCCGGCATCGGGCACGTAGCCGACCTGGCGAATGTCGGCGCGCTTGAGCGTGGCGTAGAGCCTGTCGGGCCAATCGACAGTCGGCGTCGGCGCGTTCATGTGCGGTCTTCCGAATTACCGTCGGCGGGACGCTCGCCATCCTCGTCTTCGTCGTCGGTCACCGGCACGGCGTAAACGCCGGTCAGCCAGCGGTTGAGGTCGATGTCGGAGCAGCGCTTGGAACAGAACGGCCGAAACGCCACATCGGTCGGCTTGCCGCAGATCGGGCATGGCGCCGCGACGGTCTTGCGCGGGATTTCGTTCATCTCTTTTCAACCCAATTGCAACGGCGCAGCCTTGCGGCGAGCTACGTTGTTTAAGTCCGTGCCGGCGGTCAAGCCGCCGGCTAAAAAAGTGATCAGTTGCTGTAGCGCCTCCATTCGGTCATTCGGATCGCATTCTCCGTGCGAAATGACATTAAGTCGGTTGAAGTCTGAAATAGCGTAGACATACGCACCGATCACGAAGGTCATCCGCCAGTAAATTATCTTTGGATCGATATCGGGAAGCGCACGGCGCAACGCAGCGATGCAGCGCTCAATCGACTCTTGGTAAACCTGCGTCCTGAGCGCTTGCGTAACCTCGGCCGGCTCATGATGCAGCCTCGACTGAAGTCGAATGAAGGCCGCTCTCTTGGAGCCCCGCTGATCCGGCGTGAAGAAAGGGATCAGGAAGGCGCGGAGGATCTCATCAACTGTCGCCGGCGATCCCGTTCGCCGATCGAGCGCATCAATAAGTTTCAGTCGTTCTTCAACCAGCGCACCGCCCCGGGAAACAAAGATCGCCTTATATAGTCCCGCCTTCGAGCCGAAATAGTATTGGATGAGAGCTGCGTTGATATTGGCGCGGGTTCCAATGTCTCTTAGCGAGGTGCCTTCGTATCCATGCGCCGCAAAAATTTCTTCGGCAGCATCAAGAATGTCATCACGAGTCGCATTGGAGCCGGGTCGGCGCCCGAGCGGCCCACGAGGCTCCGCAACGCCGACCGACGTCTTCTTGCCCGGTTTGTCGGAGCGCCCTGGTTTTGCAATCGGTTGTCGCTGAAAGCTTTTCTTGCTCAAAGGGGGCCTCTTTCCATTCGACACGGCATTGCGCATGCCATATTTAACCCTGCTTGACACCAGCTTTTAATTATTTAATCGTTTAATGAATTAAAAACACGGAGGCGACGCTATGAGGCAATTTCAGGCACTCTTGCGAATCTCTTGGCTCTGCTCGCTCGTTTCAACCATGGCGGCCGTCCTGCCCGCTACAGCGACGGCTCAGGAAAAATATCCAACTCGAAGCATCGAGGTCGTTACACAGTATCCGCCAGGAGGGATCGCGGATACTTCCATTCGCGCAATTCAGCCGTTTTTGTCGAAACGGCTCGGCGTGACTCTCGTGATCGTCAACAAGCCCGGCGCGGGCGGCATCATAGCAACCGAGTATGTAAAACATGCGGCCGCCGATGGTTACACGGTGCTCAATGGCGCTGATACGCCTTTTACGACGGCCCGCGCGACCAACAGCAAGATCCCTTATTCGATATCCGATTTCGTCGCATTGGGTCTCTATGCGGTTGATCCGACGGTTATCATTTCCCGCGCCAATTCACCTTGGAAAAACTTCGCCGAATTGGTCCGCTACGCGAAAGCCAATCCCGGAAAACTGAATTACGGCGATGGCGGTCTTGGCGGCGGCGGCTTCTTTACGATGGAAATCGTAAAGCAGGCCCGCGATCTCACGATTCAGTCCGTGCACTTCAAAGGCAGTGCGCCGCTGGCGACACAGGTTCTCGGCGGCCATATCGATCTGGCTAGCGGCGGCCGTGGCGCTCTGGCCCCGCTTGTTACCGGCGGTCTCGCGATCGGTCTTGCGACGACAGCAAACGAACGGCTTCCCGAAATGCCCGATGTTCCGACGCTGTCTGAGCTCGGCATTCCGGACGCGGCCATCAGTCCGTCGATGGCGCTGTTCGTTCCGAAAGCCACGCCAGCGAACATCATCAAAACATTATCGGAGGCGCTCGCTGACGTCATGCGAGACCCCCAGGCGATTGCGGCGCTCAAGCGGGCGGGCATCGTTCCAGAATATCACGATGGCGCCACGACGACCCGCATGTACGAGGCGGAATTCGCGAATTCGCGGAAGATCGCCGAGCAGCTCAACCTCATTCAAAACTGACGCAACCGCTACCAGGAAAACAGCAAGAGAGTAACAAATATGGCGCTTCTTTTAAGTGAAACCCAGGTTCATCAAGTCTTTGCCGGAATGACAACGAGCGAACTCGCGACAGAAGTCACCAATTGCATTGAACGTGCGTTTCTCGAACAGCAAAAGGGCCAGGCGAGACTGCATCAACGAATTCACATCGATTATCCGAAAGGCCGCGGCTATCTCGATGGAACTGTGATTCGGATATTGCCCGGAATTCTTCCCGGACTTGGCGGAGCCGGATTTCGCGCTTACGCCGATCATCACGGCAGCGGTCAGGTGCTGAGCGACAAACGTGATCGGCAAGTCATCGATTACATGCTGGCATCCGAACTTGTCGTCCTTTACGACTACGAAAAAAACATGCGTCTACAGGCCATCATAAGCGCGTCCTTTCTGAACGTTCCGCGGACGGCAGCGGCGACTGCCCTTGCCACACGGCATCTTTCAAAAAAGACTTCAAAGGTCCTCGGCTTTTTCGGGGCCGGCCGGCACGCCTATTTTCACATCATGTCGGTTCTCAATGAGCGTCCCGATTTGCAGGAGATCAGACTGTACAACCGAACGGCAGAACGGCGCGATACCTTGGCGGCTCGACTGCGTGGCGAGGTTCGACAAAAGATCGTCACAGTGGATAATCCACGGGACGCGGTTGAAGGCTGCGACATTGTCGTGACTTGCACGAATGCCGGGAAACCGGTGTTCGATGGTGAATGGCTCGCGCCGGGAACCCATGTAACACAGGTCGCCCGCGACGAAATCGACGCGACCACCGCTCGCCGAGCCCGCGTGTTCGCGGTGTGGAAAGATCAGATTCTTCATGACACGCCGGCGATGGGTCCCTACGGACCGTTGGTCGCCGCAGGCGAGCTAACCGATGACAATGTGACCGACCTATGTGAAGTCGTTGCCGGCGCAGCGCCAGGCCGCCGCAACGATCAGGAAATTACGTTGTGCGCGTCTCAGGGCATGGGTGTATGGGACGTTGCGATCGGGCAATACGTTTACAAACTTGCAAAAGAAAAAGGCATCGGCGTGGAATTCGAATTCCATCAGAACGTACCGGGATATGCGCAGTAGGCGACGGCGGCACCGGATCGGCTACCGTTCAAGCGCGGTTGAAACTTCCTCCGCCAGCGAGAGCGAACTGGTCAGGCCCGGCGACTCGATGCCGAACATCTGCACCACGCCCGGCACGCCATGCTGGGCCGGGGCATCGATGAGGAAATCGGCCTGCGCTTCGCCCTTGCCGGTGAGCTTTGGACGGATGCCGGAATAATCGGGCGCGAGGGAGCCGTCGGGCAGCGCCGGGTAATAAGTGCGGATGCGCTCGTAGAACACCGCGGCGCGTTCGGGATTGACCGGGTAATACTCCTTGTCGATCCATTCCACATCCGGCCCGAAGCGCATGCGGCCGGCCAGATCGAGCGTAACATGCACGCCGAGCCCGCCCGGTACCGGAGCGGGATAGATCAGCCGCGAGAACGCCGCCTTGCCGGTGAACGTAAAGTAATTGCCCTTGGCCAGCACCAGACGCGGCACCCGCTCCTGCGGATAGCCTTCCATCGCGTGCGCCACGCCTTGCGCGCCAAGGCCCGCGCAATTGACGACGCCGTCGAATTCAAATTCGCCGCCATTGCTGCCGCCGAACGTGACCAGCCGTTGCCCGTCCTTCAAGCGTGCGCCCGTCACCGGTGTGTTGAAGGCAATCGCGCCGCCGCGATCCTCGAGATCGCCGCGCAGCGCCAGCATATAGGCATGGGCATCGATAATGCCGGTCTCCGGCGACAGCAGCGCGGCGGTGCAGGACAGTTGCGGCTCGAGCGCTTGCGCCGCTTTGGCGTCGATCAATTCGAGGCCCTCAACATCGTTGATCTTGCCCTGCGCGGCGATGTCCTCGATCTTGGCCGTCTCGATGGCGTCGGTGGCGACGATCAGCTTGCCGCATTTGCGGTGCGGCACGCCGTGCGAGGCGCAGAACGCGTACAGCATCCGCCGGCCGGCGACGCAATGGCGGCCGCGCAGCGACCCGGTCGGGTAATACATGCCGCCATGAATCACCTCGCTGTTGCGCGACGAAATGCCGGTGCCGATGGCATTGGCGGCTTCCGCCACCACCACCTCGTGGCCCTTGAGCGCCAGGGCGCGCGCGACGGCGAGGCCGACGACACCGGCGCCAATGACCAAAACCTGCATAGCGGGAGCCTTGTCTTACGTTATCGGGCTGGATGACGTTAACGTCAGGGGAACTTGTGTGCGGCTTTGTGTCTACCCGACGGGTGCAGCCATGCAAGAGCCACAAGAATCGCGCTAGGTTTGTGCCTTAACGCTTCTCCTGGAATGGCCTTGACCCGCCGCGACTCTCGGGCACAGTCGAAACTCCTTTAGCCTGCGAATTTCCTTTAGCGTGCAAACTTCCTTTAGCGTGAATGAAGGCGGACGAAAACGATGCGCATAACGACGCTGACATTGCTGGCAGGCCTTGCCGCCACGGCGCTGATGGCCGGCGCGGCCAGCGCCGCCCCGCGCTGCCAGAACAGCGGCAATTTCGAAGAATGGGTGGCGCAGTTCAAGAAAGACGCCATCGCGCAGGGCATCTCGCCGCGTGTGGTCGCTACCGTTTCGCCGGAACTGGTCTTCGACGAATCCGTCATCCGCAAGGATTCCGGTCAGGCCGTGTTCCAACGCACCTTCCTCGATTTCGCCAATCGCCTGCTCGGCGGCAAGCGCATCCCGAACGGCATCGCCAAGATCAAGGAAAACGCCGCGCTGTTCGCCCGCATCGAGAAAGCTTATGGCGTGCCGCCCGAAGTCATCGCCGCGGTATGGGGACTGGAAAGCGACTACGGCGCATTGTTCGGCAAGTTCAAGATTCTGCCGTCGCTGGCGACTCTCGCCTATGACTGCCGGCGCGGCGATCACTTCCGGCCGGAATTGATGGACGCGCTGCGCATCGTCCAACGCGGCGATCGCCGTGTCGATCAGATGACCGGCAATTGGGCCGGCGAATTCGGCGGCATGCAGTTCACGCCATCGAACTACATCAAATACGGCGTCGATTTCGACGGCGACGGCCACCGCGACCTGACCAACAGCGTGCCGGACACGCTCGCGTCGGCCGCGAACTATCTCAAATCGATCGGCTGGCGGCGCGGCGAACCGTGGCTGCAAGAGGTCAAGGTCCCGGACGACATGCCGTGGCAGGAAGCCGATCTCGATATCCTGCATCCGCGTTCGCAATGGCTCAAGTGGGGCGTCCGGGATGCCCATGCGCCTCACGGCGCGCGGCCACGCGACGACATGCCGGCATCTTTGATCCTGCCGATGGGCCGCCTCGGCCCGGCGTTCCTCGCTTATGCGAACTTCAAGGTCTTCACCGAGTGGAATTCGTCTTACGTCTACGCAACCACCGTCGCTTATTTCGCGACGCGCCTGGGCGGCGCGCCGCCGGTCTCGGAAGAAGGCGCCAAGCTGGTCAAATCGCTGACCACAGAGCAGATGATGGAGTTGCAGACTTTGCTCAAGAGCCGCGGCTTCGATGTCGGCGAGGTTGACGGAAGGCTCGGCGCAGGCACGCGCGGCGCGGTCAAGAAGATGCAGTTGAAGTATGGCCTGCCCGCCGACTCATGGCCGACCGGGGCGTTGATCGAGAAGCTGCGCGACGACAAGAGCGGCGTGTCCGCCAGCGCCTCGACCGACGCCAAGTCATCGAAGCGGCCCGAGCCTATCGCCGCGCCACCATCGCGCGCGTCGCATCCCAAACCGGCACCAGCCAAGAACGTCACCGCGCGCGTCCGGACCACGAGCGGTTGCACGATGCTGACCATGCCGGCCGAGAAGCTGCGCGAATATCGCCGGTGCTGACGCGAGCGCTGACCAAGCTCTGAAACTTTTCGTCATGCGTTGCGTCTCTTGCGCTGCGTCTCTTTTGCGCTGCGTCAATGACTATATGTTCATCTGCCATCACAAACGCATGATCGCGTGCCGTGCGGCCAAAGGGTCGCGGCGGTTCCCCCGTTTATTGAATAACGGTGGAACTTTGTTCGCGTGATGGAGTCGGCTCGTCATGACAAAACATTTGGGATATTTGAGCGCGCTCGCGATGATTGTCGCGGTCGCTTTGCCTTTTAGCACGGGCGCAGACGCGGCGCCGCCGCAACCGGGGAAGGCCGCCGCGGCACCCGCTGCAAGACCAGCAGCAAGACCCGCACCCCGAGCCGCGCCGCACATTGCAAGACCTGCGGCAAGACCTGCGGCACCAAGACCGATGGCAAGACCCGCAGCAAGACCGGCTCCAAGAGCCGCTCCAAGAGCGGTTGCAAGACCTGCGATAACAAGACCCGCAGCGAGAGCGGTCAGACCTGCCGTGAGGCAGGCTGCGCCTCGACACGCGGCTCCTGCCGTTCGCCATGCGGCGCAACCCAGGCAAAATCGGGCCGCCACGCGCGCCCAGCGCAACGCCGCGAAGTCCGCAACAGCGCCCGCTGCGAGCAAATCTGCCGCTCCGGCAACAGCGGCGATCAACAATGCAACGACGAACCGGCAAAATGCGCGAGCGAACAAGCAGGCCGCGCGGCAGGAACGGCTGCAACGGCGTCGCGAGGATCGCACCTTGCGCAACGTGCCGCGAGCGCAACGCGCCGCGCGCCGTCAGGATATCCAGCGCGCGCGTGAACAGCGTGCCGCACAGCGCCAGCAGCAACAGAACGCGGCGGCGCCGAACGCAAGACAAAGCGCAAGACAAAACGCCAATCGCGGTCCACGCCGCAACGGCACGCCCCGCATCACGGCGCAGCAGGCGCGCCAGGGCCGTTTCGCCGCAGGCTTTGCCGACCGCCATCAGGCGCGCCAGCAAGCCCAGCGCGACAATCGCCGCGCCCAGCGCGTCTCCGCCCGCCGTGCCTGGCATCGCGGCCATCGCGCCAACTTCGTGGCGTGGTACGGGCCGGTGTTCTACCCTTACGCCTATTCCGACATCTTCAACTACGCGTTCTGGCCGAATGGCTATGACGACGACTATTGGTACGTCGCCTATGACGACTTCTTCGACGGCGTCTATTACGGGGAAGTCGGCCCGCCGCAGGAATATGTCGGCTCCATCGAAAGCGCGCCGGCGAGGACATCGACGTCCACTTCGCAGCCGACCTACAAAGCGGTCGCCAGCCTCTGCAAGCAGCCGGGCAACGGCATCACCGCCTGGCCGATCGCGCAGATCCAAAGCAAGCTCGACTTGAATGCCGAACAGAAAGATCTGCTCGGTGACGTCAAGAACGCCGGCACCAAGGCAGCCGCGGTGTTCAAGGCGACCTGCCCGTCGGAGAGTGCGTTCCCGCTGACGCCGCCCGGCCGTCTCGCCTCGATGACCGAGCGCCTCGACGCCACGCTTGAAGCGGTGCAGACCGTGCGGCCCGCGTTGGAGAAGTTCTATGGCTCGCTATCTGACGAGCAGAAGGAACGCTTCAACGAAATCGGACCGAGCAAGGCCGTCAGCAAGGAAGCGCAGGCTGCGTTGCCAGACGACGCCAGGAAGTGCGGCGAGGCCAAGCCCGGTCTCACCAATCTTCCGATCGAGCAGATCGACGATGCGCTCAAGCCGACCGACGAGCAGCAGGCTTCGCTCGATAGATTGGGCGAGGCCACGGTGAAAGCCGTCGGCATATTGCAGGGCGCGTGCCCGAGCGAAACGCCGTTGACACCCCCCGGCCGCCTCGAGGCCACTGAAACGCGGCTCAAGGCGATGATCGATGCCGCCAATACGGTCAAGCCGGCGCTCAACGACTTCTACGGATCGCTGACCGCCGAGCAGAAGGCGCGCTTCAATCGCCTCGGCCGCGACCTGGCGAATGAGCCCGCGACGACGGGTCAGGCGGACCAGTAAGCCAGGCCACGCGACAACAACGAAAGGGTGGTCCGCGCGGGCCGCCCTTTTTATATGTCCGCAAGGCTTGTATCGTCGCCCCGGACACGAACTGCCGGAGAAACGACACTATCGGAGAAACGACATGGCCCGCCACACGTTCTTCTGTGTCGATGCCCACACCTGCGGCAATCCGGTGCGCGTCGTCGCCGGCGGCGGACCGCTGCTGCCGAACGTGCCAATGATCGACAAGCGCGAGATCTTCATCCGCGATCATGACTGGGTACGGCGAGCGCTGATGTTCGAGCCGCGCGGGCATGACGTCATGTCCGGCTCGATTCTTTATCCATCGTCACGCGAGGATTGCGATGTCGGCGTCCTGTACATCGAGGTGTCGGGCTGCCTGCCGATGTGCGGTCACGGCACCATCGGCACCGTCACCGTCGCCATTGAAGAGGGTCTGGTAACACCGAAGACGCCGGGGCGTTTCGCCATCGAAGCGCCGGCCGGCCGCGTCGCCATCGAATACGTGCAGAACGGCCGTTTCGTCGAGCAGGTGCGGCTGTTCAATATTCCGAGCTACCTGCACGCCGCCGATGTCGAGATCGACGTCGAGGGCCTGGGTACGATCACGATCGACGTCGCCTATGGCGGCAACTACTACGCCATCATCGAGCCGCAGCCGAACTGGCGCGGCCTCGACAATATGCCGGTGGGCGAAATCCAGCGCCTGTCGCCGCTGGTGCGGCGCGCCGCGCAGGACAAGGTCTCACCCGTACACCCGGAGGACAAACGCATCCGCGATGTCACCCATGTCATGTGGTGCGACAAACCAAGGGCCGCGCGCGCCCACGCCCGCAACGCCGTGTTCTACGGTGACAAGGCCATCGACCGTTCGCCCTGCGGCACCGGATCGTCGGCCCGCGTCGCGCAACTCGCCGCCCGCGGCGAACTGAAAGTCGGCGACGAGTTCATCCACGAAAGCATCATCGGCACCATGTTCGATTGCCGCGTCGAATCTGAAGCGACCGTCGGTAACTATACGGCGATCCGCCCGAGCATCGCCGGCTGGGCGCAGGTGACCGGCCACAACACCATCTTTGTCGATGATCGCGACCCGCTGGCGCACGGCTTTCAAGTGGCTTAAGGCAACGCTCCCGCGCGTTCCCGGAGATATCGTCCGACAATGACCACCAGCAGCACTCCCCCAACCCTTGGCGACATCCCGTTCTGTCCGGCCGCCGATCCGGACGTGCATGCGCCGCACTTTATTGTGCCGCCGGGCGCCACCGATTGCCACGCCCATGTTTTCGGGCCGGCCTATCGCTATCAGGCCAATCGCTCCTATACGCCGCCGGATGCGCCCGTCAGCCAACTCCGCGCCATGCACCGCACGCTCGGCATCGAACGCCTCGTCGTTGTCGCGGCGAGCGTTCACGGCACCGACAACAGCGCCGTCCTCGACGCCATCGCGACCGACCCGAAAAATTTGCGCGGCATCGCTACTATCGCCGAAGACACCACCGACAAGGAATTAGCGCGGCTCAGGGACGGCGGCATTCGCGGCATCCGCGTCAACCTGGTCGATCGCGGCGGCAACCCGTTCGGTTCGCTCGGTGGACTCTCCCGGATAGCGGATCGTATCCGCGATCTCGGATTTCATATCGAGCTGCTGGTTCACGTCGAAAGCTTCGCCGAATTGCGCAGCCTGGCGGAGAGCGTCTCCGTGCCGCTGTCAGTCGGCCACATCGGCTACACCAAGGCGGTGTCAGGCGGCACCGCGCATCCGGGCTACGGTGAGTTTCTGGCATTGCTGCGCGACGGCCATTTCTGGGTCAAGCTCACCGGCCCTTATCGCATCAGCGCGCACGAGAAATTCCCCTATCCCGACGTCGCCGACATGGCGCGAGCCGTGATCGAGGCTGCGCCCGATCGCGTCATCTGGGGATCGGACTGGCCGCACGTCATGCAGTACCGCGCGATGCCGAGCGACGGCGATCTGCTCGATGCCTTGATCGAATGGGCGCCCGACCCGGCAATGCGGCAACGCATTCTGGTCGACAACCCGGCACGGCTTTACGGTTTCGCGTAAGCGTCGCGGCAACAAAAAAGGCGGCTCTCGTGAGCCGCCTTTTTTTACTCCGCTGTCACGCCCGACAACGGGTCCGCGCGAAACGGGGCCCGATGATAAACTCAGGCGGGCATCCAGTAATGCCGGCATTCAATCATCTTGCGGGACTGCGTTTACTGGATCACCCGCTTTCGCGGGTGATGACGGTTGGTGTGCGACGCTCACTCCGCCGCGATGCGGACTTCCGGCGCGGCGGCGCGGATATCGGCGGTGACGTGTTGCTCGTATTTGGTGAAGTTCTTCTGGAACATCGCCACCAGCTCGCGAGCCGTCTTGTCGAACCCGGCTTTGTCCTTCCACGTCTTCATCGGATACAGAAGGTGCGGCTCGACGCCCGGCACCGAGGTCGGCACCGCGAAACCGAAATAGGGATCGGTGCGGAAATCGGCGTTCTTGAGCGAACCGTTAAGCGCGGCGGTGAGCAGCGTGCGCGTCGCGTTGATCGGCATGCGGCGGCCTTCGCCGTATTTGCCGCCGGTCCAGCCCGAATTCACCAGCCAGACATCAACGCCATGTTCATTGATGTAGGCCTTGAGCAGGTCGGCATAGACCGACGGATGACGCGGCAGGAACGGCGCGCCGAAGCAGGTCGAGAACTCCGGCTGCACGCCCACCAGACCCTTCTCGGTGCCGGCAACCTTGGCGGTATACCCCGATAGGAAGTGATACATCGCCTGATCGGGCGTCAGCTTGGCGATCGGCGGCATTACGCCGTAGGCGTCGGCGGTCAGGAAGATAACGTTCTTGGGATGGCCGGCGCGGCCGCTGCGCGAGGCGTTCGGAATGAAGTCGAGCGGATAGGCCGAACGGGTATTCTCGGTCTTGGAGCCGTCGTCGTAATCCGGCACCCGCGTATAAGGATCGAAGGTCACGTTCTCCAACACCGCGCCGAAGCGGTTGGTGGCGTCCCAGATCATCGGCTCGGCTTCTTGCGACAGCTTGATGGTCTTGGCGTAGCAGCCGCCTTCAAAGTTGAAGATGCCGTCCGGGCCCCAGCCGTGTTCGTCGTCGCCGAGGAGCGTTCGGTTCGGGTCCGCCGACAACGTCGTCTTGCCGGTGCCGGACAGGCCGAAGAACAGTGCGCTGTCGCCGTCGGGGCCGACATTGGCCGAGCAGTGCATCGGCGCCACGTTCTGCGCCGGCAGATAGAAATTGAGCGTCGTGAACACCGACTTCTTCATTTCGCCGGCATACGAACTGCCGCAGATCAACACGATCTTGTTGGTGAAGTCGATAGACACCTGCGTGTCGGAGCCTTCACGGCCGCCGTGACGCTTGGCATCCGGCTTGAACGAAGGCAGATCGATGATGGTGAGTTCGGGCACGAAGCTCGCAAGCTCCGCGACTTCCGGGCGGATCAGAAGCTGGCGGATGAACAGCGAGTGCCAGGCATATTCGGTGAAGACGCGGACCTTGATCCGATAGCTCGGGTCGGCGCCGCCGTAGAGGTCTTGCGCGAACAAGGTCTTGCCCTTCACGTGTGCACGGAAGTCGGCAAGAATGTTGGCGAAGTTTTCCTTCGACATCTTACGGTTGCCGTCCCACCACAGGACGTCGCGCGTCAGATCGTCTTCGACGGTATGCTTGTCCTTAGGCGAGCGTCCGGTGTGATGGCCGGTGAAAGCGGACAATGCGCCGCCCTCGACCACGGTGGCTTCGCCCGCCCTGATGGCGTGCTCGTACAGTGTCGGCGCGGTCAAATTCCAATGCACCGCCTTCAGGTCCGTCAAACCGAATTTGTCGGCGCCATAGGCACCGTTTCGCACGCCGGTCTCACCACTCTCTTGCACGCTTGTATCTCCTCAAACTCACGGGCCGCCGCAGGGCGGCGAACTCCGCGCTGGGCTCCCCGGCCGTTAACCAGGATTTCGCCTGAACGACATTGCCTCAGCCACGAGCTATTTGCGGGACCATAGTCATCAATTTCGTGAATGCCAAGATGAAATACCGCGAACAATCAAGCGACCGCATTGCGCTGCATCAATACGTTAACAGCGGGCGCGCGCCCACAGGCTTCACTGAAAATGATGAGTCGTATGATGTCTTACAAATCGTGCGGTCCATCCTCACCGCCGATAACCGACCCATCTTTCGCGTTCTATGGTAGATGACGCCATGATGAATTCGCCCAGTGTCGCAAAGCCTGTCGTCGAGCCGAAAGACAGCGACGATCCCGCCGAGCTCAGCGCACGGTCGCTCGGTTTGCGG
Organism: Hyphomicrobiales bacterium; assembly: GCA_041691675.1. GTDB lineage: Bacteria > Pseudomonadota > Alphaproteobacteria > Rhizobiales > Xanthobacteraceae > Pseudolabrys. The sequence continues at coordinate 57,816 of JBEPUC010000019.1, forward strand.
CTTCGCCAGCAGGAGATCCTGGCGGAACTCGGGGTCCATGCCCTGCAAGGTGCGCCTTTTCTCGATCTTCTGGATATGACGGCAAAACTCGCGGCCGAAGGGCTTGAGGCGGAATACTGCAAAATTCTCGAATTCATTCCATCTGACAATCGGCTGCTGGTGCGCGCGGGCGTCGGCTGGGGCGAAGGCGTCATCGGTACCGCGACCGTCGGCGCCGATATGGCGTCGCCTGCCGGTTTCGCTCTGCACACCGGCAAACCCGTCATCTCCAATCACCTCGAAAACGAACAGCGTTTCAGGACGCCGGAGTTGCTGGCGGAACACGGAATTCGCCGTGCAATGAACGTCATCCTGCAGGGCGACAATTCGCCGTTCGGCGTTCTGGAGGTCGACAGTAAATCCGCCGGCGAGTTCGGCAAGCACGATGTCGCGTTTCTGCAAGGCGCCGCCAACATTCTCGGCATGGCGATCGAGCAGCAGGCGTCGCGACGCAAGTTGCAGGAAGCGCTCGAGCGTCACCAGCTCTTGCTCAAGGAGGTCAACCATCGGGTCAAGAACAGCCTCCAGGTCGTGGCTGGCATGCTCCAGTTGCAAGCCAGCGCCGCCGTCAGTCCCGCGTTGACGGCCAGCTTGAACGAAGCCTCGTCGCGCATTTCGACCGTCGGACGCGCCTACGATCATCTCGCTTACACCGCGGATTACGAGACGATCGATCTCGTCACTTATTTAAAAGAGGTCCTGAACGATCTCGAAACCGTGGTGATGCCGAACAAGCTTCATTTCGAAGCGGCGGGCGAAATTCAGATTGGCGCCGATCGTGCGATGTTGATGGGCCTCATCCTCAATGAACTCGTGACCAATGCCGGCAAATACGCTTATCCCGACAATGCCGGCGGTCCTATCTGGGTCGCGGTCGCGCAGATCGAAAAAAGCAGTGTGTGCATTTCTATTCGCGACGAGGGCATAGGCTTGCCCGCCGGCTTCGACATGACGAAGAGCAAGCGTCTCGGAACCCGGCTGGTGACGGCGCTGACCAAACAACTCGGCGCGGAATTCGACATGTCCATCGGCGCACGCGGCGCCAGTTTCTCCTTCGTCGTCCCGTTGGAAGCCAAATAACAGTGCGCCCGAGGCGCTTAAGCCCGCGCCTGGTCGACCATCTGCTTGATTACCTCCCGCAACTCACTCGGCGCCGTCACCCGCTGCGGAAACGTCAGCCGCAGCGACGTGCCGAGATGATGCAAGTCCAATCCGTCCGGATCGATGCCGACACAACGCCAGTGGTTGGCGGAGCCGCCATCGGCGGCGCCGAGCAGCTTGACGGCATAAAGCCGCAGCGCCTCGGTATGATCGTCATTCATGTGCGCGACGGCGCCCTCTTCCGCCTCGATCAGCGCGGCGGCATCGGATATGTCGGTCAGCACGTCTCGCGCGTTAAGATCGGCGGCGCGGGCAAAGCCGCCATTGAGATGCGCCGAAGCCACCGTCATGCGCCAGAATGAAAAGTCGGCAAAGCCGGCATAAAGCTCGGACTTGCGGTGGCGCGCCAGGAAGCGGCGTCGGATACGCGGCTCATCGGCGTCGTCGCGGGTCACCGGCGCAAAGCGGCCGAGCACCGTCAACCGCGGATGGGTCAGCGCGTCGCCCTTTTCGGTCTCCTTGCCGCTTTGCGCGAGAAGCACGGACGCCCGGCCGTCGGCTTCGAGATTGGCGGTATGGGTGGCCAGCCGCGAGACCAGAATGACGGGCGAGCCATCGGCATCGGTGGCGACATTCACCAGCGATCCGAACGGATGCCCGGTGTTACGGTCGAGCGTCGCCAGGGTCGCGGTGCGGATCGAGCGCAACAGCCCCTTGGCCAGTTCCAACGGCTTGAAATCGGCAGGTTGCGGCGCGTTCTCGGGCGTGCGCTTCGGCATCGCGCCGGGCGCAGGCATATTATTATCATCCATTCTTTAATTGCTCCGATTGCCGTTCCGGCGGCACATCCCGTTGGATGACCAAAGTTTCACCCGAATGGCCTTGAATTCGCAACCGAATCACATAGTTGTTGCAAAGAGGCCACATTTCAGACCCCGTTTTTGGGGTTCAAAGTCCGCCGACGTCACGCCAGAAGGGGCTTTCATGCCGACCATCGCGCTCGTTGACGATGACCGTAATATCCTGACTTCCGTGTCGATTGCACTGGAGGCCGAAGGTTACCGGATCATGACTTACACCGATGGCGCTTCCGCCATCGATGGATTCAAGACATCGCCGCCGGATCTCGCCATCCTCGACATCAAGATGCCGCGCATGGATGGGATGGAGACGCTGCGCCGGATGCGGCAGAAGACCGACATCCCGGTCATCTTCCTGACCTCCAAGGACGAGGAAATCGACGAATTGTTCGGCCTCAAGATGGGCGCCGACGATTTCATCCGCAAACCGTTTTCGCAGCGGCTCCTGGTCGAGCGCGTCAAGGCGGTGTTGCGCCGCGCCTCGCCGAAGGACGCGACCCAGCCCAAGGAGACCGACAGCGCCAAGGTGCTGGAACGCGGCTTGCTCCGGATGGACCCGGAACGGCACACCTGCACCTGGAAGGGCGAGCAGGTCACGCTCACGGTCACCGAATTTCTGATCTTGCAGGCGCTCGCCACCCGTCCCGGCGTGGTCAAGAGCCGCAACGCGCTGATGGACGCCGCCTATGACGATCAGGTCTACGTCGACGACCGGACCATCGACAGTCACATCAAGCGCCTGCGCAAGAAGTTCAAGGTCACCGACGACGACTTCGAGATGATCGAGACGCTGTACGGCGTCGGCTACCGGTTCAAAGAATAATCAAGCCCGCTCATCCCCGCGAAAGCGGGGATCCAGGGCTGCCCGGTATGCGCTAGAATTCGCCACCGCGAATAACCGGCTGGATCAAACGACGTGCTCGATCGAACCGCAGAAAACGAGGCGCGCGACACGCAAGCCCGGCGGCAAGACGGGCGGGCAGCCGAACCGGCGCTCGTGTCCTCGAATCGTGCGCTCAAACGCCCCGGCTTGCTTCGCCGTCTATGGCGCTCGGCCTGGGGCTTCTTCGTCGCGCAGAGCTTCTCCAGCCTCACCCGGCGCATCGTCTTCCTCAATCTTACCGGACTGGTCGCGCTGCTCATTGGCGTGATGTACCTATCGCAGTTTCGCGCCGGGCTGATCGACGCCCGCGTGGAAAGTCTTCTGGTGCAAAGCGAGATCATCGCCGGCGCCATCGCCGCTTCCGCGACGGTCGAAAGCGACGCCGTCACCATCGATCCCGAACGGCTGCTCGAATTGCAGGCCGGCGAAAGCTACGGCCCGCCCGACGATGCGCTGTCCGGGATCGAATTTCCGATCAACCCTGAGCGCGTCGCGCCGGTGCTGCGCCGTCTCGTCTCGCCGACCAAGACGCGCGCGCGTATCTACGACCGCGAGGGCGTGCTGATCCTCGACAGCCGCAACCTCTACGGCCGCGGCGACGTGCTGCGCTTCGACCTGCCGTCGCCGGCGGCGGAAAAACCCGGCCTCATGGAGAGGACGTTCATCGCCATCCGGCGCTGGCTCGGGCGGGGTGACCTTCCGCTGTACAAGGAACTCGGCCCCGAAAACGGCAAGGGCTATCCCGAAATCACCCAGGCGCTCAACGGCCTGCACGCCAGCATGGTGCGCATCAACGATCGCGGTGAGGTCATCGTCTCGGTAGCGGTGCCGGTGCAGCGTTTCCGCGCCGTGCGCGGCGCGCTGATGCTTTCCACCCAAGGCGCCGACATCGACGACATGGTCGAGGCCGAGCGTCTCGCCATCGTCAAAGTGTTTCTCGTCGCCGCCGCCGTGATGATCGTGCTGTCGATGCTGCTCGCCCGCACGATCGCGGGTCCGGTGCGAAAACTTGCCGACGGCGCCGAGCGCGTCCGCCGGCGCATCCGCACCCGCGTCGAAATTCCCGACTTCACCCGCCGCCGCGATGAGATAGGCCATCTGTCCGGCGCGTTGCGCGACATGACCGGGGCGCTGTATGCGCGCATCGAGGCGATCGAGAGTTTCGCCGCCGACGTATCGCATGAATTGAAAAACCCGCTGACGTCGCTGCGCTCCGCGGTCGAAACGCTGCCGATGGCCAAGACCGACGCCAACCGCAAGCGTCTGCTTGAAGTCATCGAGCATGACGTCAGACGCCTTGATCGCCTGATCTCCGACATCTCCGACGCCAGCCGCCTCGACGCCGAATTGCAGCGTCAGGAAGCAGCGCCGGTCGATCTGGCGCAATTGCTCGAAGCTCTGGTGAAGGCGGCCAACGAAATACGCAAGGATGACGTCAACGTCACGCTGCGTTTTGAGGGTGGCGCGCCGGCGCAGTTCAAGGTGCCGGGCCACGATTCGCGGCTCGGTCAGGTCGTGAGCAACCTCATCGACAATGCCCGCTCGTTTTCGCCGCAAGGCGGCAATGTCCGCGTCACCGCGCGCAAGCTTCGCAACGAAATCGAAATCCTCGTCGATGACGACGGCCCCGGCATCAGGCCGGACGCGGTCGAAAAGATTTTCGAGCGTTTCTACACCGACCGGCCGCATCAGGGCTTCGGCCAGAATTCAGGCCTCGGCCTGTCGATTTCGAAACAGATCATGGAAGCGCACGGCGGCACTATCTGGGGCGAGAACCGTCTGGCGCCGCACGTGTCGAAGAAAGTCGACGCTGACGACACCGAGCAGCCTGTCCTCGGCGCGCGATTCATCGTGCACCTGCCGGCGGCGTGAGCCGTTTTGTCATTCCGGGGCGCGCGTATCGCGCGCGAACCCGGAATCCATAAGCCGCAGTCTCTATGATTTGCTCTGGTGCCAAATCCCACCACAGGGGTTATGGATTCCAGGTCCGCTCGCTGCGCGAGCGTCCCGGAATGACAGATGAGCACCATCCACGCCTCCGCCGTCCTGATCGGGCGCAAAGCCGTCCTCATCCGCGGGCCGTCCGGCGCCGGCAAATCGAGCCTGGCGTGGGAACTGATCCAGGCCGCAATGACGGACCGCCATTCCGCAATTTTGCCCTTTGCGCGGCTGATTGCCGATGACCGCGCTCTTATCGAAGCAGCCGACCGATGCTTGCTGGTCCGCCCGGCGCCGGCGCTTGCCGGCCTCATCGAAATCCGCGGTCTCGGCATCCGCCGCCTGCCGCACGAGCCGGTCGCCGTTGTCGGCCTGATCGTCGATCTTTCCGCCTCCGATGCGGCCCGCATGCCGGACGTAAAGGCCATGACCGCAGCAGTTTCCGGCATCCAACTGCCGCGGCTTGCCGTCGTACCGGGTGGCCCGGCTTTGCCCCTCGTTCTCGCCTGGCTGTGCACGGCAGTGGAGCGCGGCCATGCCGACGATTGACCCGGAGGGGCCAATTGGGCTACGCCCCCGCGCTCGATCCCGTCGAGAAAATTCAACCAAAACGGGCCTAGGGTCGACCCCGCCGAAAATCGGACCACGAGTGCCCCTTTGGCCCCGCCTTTCCGCAGTGCAACAGAGCGCCTATATAGCAGGTCTGGCCCTTGCAACGGGCTATCGAATGGGCCTCAATGCGCCCCCATTCGTGCGGTGCATCAAAGTGCCCGCGGGGAGTCTGGGATGATCGGCCTCGTATTAGTGACCCACGGACGGCTCGCCGTCGAATTCCGCTCGGCTCTGGAGCATGTCGTGGGGCCCCAGCGTCAACTCGAGACGATCACCATCGGTCCCGAAGACGACGTCGAGCAGTGCCGCAAGAATATTCTCGACGCGGTCACACGCGTCGACAGCGGCGAAGGCGTCGCCATCCTCACCGACATGTTCGGCGGCACGCCCTCAAATCTCGCCATTTCGGTGATGAGCCAGCCCAAGGTCGAAGTGCTCGCCGGCATCAACCTGCCTATGCTGATCAAGCTCGCCAAAGTGCGCGAAACCGCGACGCTTGAAGAGTCCGTCGCCGCCGCCCAGGAAGCCGGCCGCAAGTACTGCACCATCGCCAGCCGGGTGCTGAACGGAAAATGAGCGCGCCCGGCCGAGCGGACGGAAATGCCGCCGACGAACATGCCGTGGCAGTCGCCCGCGAGGTCGAAATCGTCAATAAAAAGGGCCTGCACGCCCGCGCCTCGGCCAAATTCGTGCAGCACGCCGAAACCTTCGACGCCGCCATTATCGTCACTCACCGCAACGAGACCGTGGGCGGAACCTCGATCATGGGCCTGATGATGCTCGCCGCCGGTCCAGGATCCAAGATCAGCATCAAGGCCACCGGCAAGGATGCCGCCAAGGCGGTCGAGGACCTCTACGCGCTGGTGGCCGACGGTTTCGGCGAAGAAGACTGACCGCTTTCTGCTCCCTCCCCCGGTCCGCAGGGGAGATCAGCAGAACATAAAGAAATCCTTATATATGCATTGCAGCGCGTCCGGCGGCCTGTTATAGCCACGGCCAACCATCCGACAATTCAACGCCCCGCACGCATAGGACCGTCATGACCGCCGCCAAGGAATATATCGTCAAGGACATCTCGCTCGCCGATTTCGGCCGCAAGGAACTATCGCTGGCCGAGACCGAAATGCCCGGCCTGATGGCGACCCGCGAGGAATACGGCCCGAAGCAGCCGCTTAAAGGCGCGCGCATCGCCGGTTCGCTCCACATGACCATCCAGACCGGCGTGCTGATCGAGACGCTCACCGCGCTCGGCGCCGACGTGCGCTGGGTGTCGTGCAACATCTATTCGACGCAGGATCATGCCGCCGCCGCCATCGCCGCCGCCGGCGTGCCGGTGTTCGCGATCAAGGGCGAGAGCCTCAAGGACTATTGGGACTACACCGCCAAGCTGTTCGAATGGCACGGCGCAAAAAACGGTGAAAGCCTGCATCCGAACATGATCCTCGATGACGGCGGCGACGCCACCATGTACGTCCACCTCGGCCTGCGCGCCGAGAACGGCGACACCGCATTCCTCGACAAGCCGGGTTCGGAAGAAGAGGAAGTGTTCTTCGCCCTGCTCAAGAAGCAGCTCAAGGAAAAGCCGAAGGGCTACTTCAAGGCGATCGCCGACAGCATCAAGGGCGTGTCGGAAGAGACCACCACCGGCGTGCACCGTCTCTACGACATGCAGAAGGCTGGAACGCTGCTGTGGCCCGCCATCAACGTCAACGACTCGGTCACCAAGTCGAAGTTCGACAACCTCTATGGCTGCCGTGAATCGCTGGTCGACGGCATCCGCCGCGGCACCGACGTGATGATGTCGGGCAAGGTGGCGATGGTCGCGGGCTTCGGCGACGTCGGCAAGGGCTCGGCCGCCTCGCTGCGCCAGGCCGGCTGCCGCGTCATGGTGTCGGAAGTCGATCCGATCTGCGCGCTGCAGGCGGCGATGGAAGGCTATCAGGTCGTCACCATGGAAGACGCCGCGCCGCAGGCCGACATCTTCGTCACCGCCACCGGCAACAAGGACATCATCACCATCGAGCACA
>JBEPUC010000020.1:0-64601 GCA_041691675.1 Hyphomicrobiales bacterium
ATTTGTCGACCGCCTTCATCAGGCCGATATTGCCTTCCTGGATCAGGTCGAGGAATTGCAGGCCGCGGTTGGTGTATTTCTTGGCGATGGAGATGACGAGGCGCAAGTTGGCCTCGACCATTTCCTTCTTGGCCTGGCGCGCTTCGCGCTCGCCCTTCTGCACCATCTGCACGATCTTGCGGAATTCGGCGATCTCGACGCCGGTCTGCGCCGCCAACTCATGCACCAGCGAGCGGATTTCCTTGATCTTGTCCTTCTCCTTGGCGACCAGCCCCTTCCAGCCCTTGGCCGAGAGCTTGGAGATGCGGTTGAGCCAGCGCGGATCGAGTTCGGAGCCGATGTAGTTCTTCAGGAAGTCGTCGCGCGAGACGCCGTAGCTCTCCGACAGCCGCATCAGGCGGCCTTCGTTGGAGACGAGGCTCTTGTTGATCGCGTAAAGCTGCTCGACCAGCGAGTCGATGCGCGCCTGGTTGAGCCGCAGCGACTTCACCTCGGCGATGATCTCTTCCTTGAGCTTCTTGTACTTGCGCTCCTGGTTGGGCGACAGCGAAGAGCCGGTCGTGACCTTGAGGCGGTTCTCGATGTCCTGCTCTTGCAGGCGGCGCAGCTTCTTGAAGCTGTCGGCGATGTTGTCGAAGGTCTCGACGACTTTCGGCTTCAGCTCGGCTTCGATCGCGGCGAGCGACAGCGAGCCTTCCATGTCGTCGTCATCGTAATCGCCTTCGGCGGCGGACTCGGCCGGGTCCTTCTCTTCCGCCGCATCGCCGGTCTTGAACGGCGTCGCGCCGGCGGGCGCGGTCGGCGCCACCGGCTGCACGACCTGCAAATGCGGCGCGCCGGGAACGGGCGTGCCGCCGACATTGGCGATGGGCTTGCCGTCCGGGCCCATCGTTGGCGTCTGCATCTGCTTGGCGTCGGGACCGACGTAGGTCGCTTCGAGATCGATGATGTCGCGGAGGAAGACCTTGCCTTCGTTCAACTCGTCGCGCCAGATGATGACAGCCTGGAACGTCAGCGGGCTTTCGCACAGGCCCGAGATCATGGCTTCGCGGCCGGCCTCGATGCGCTTGGCGATGGCGATTTCGCCTTCGCGCGACAGCAGTTCGACCGAGCCCATCTCGCGCAGATACATGCGCACCGGATCGTCGGTGCGCTCGGACGGCTCTTTCTTCTCGACGGTCGCCAGCGACTTCGTCTTGGCCTCGACGACCTCGCGGCCGGTGTCGTCATCGTCGTCGTCGTCTTGCTCGTCGGTGGCCTTCTCGCCTTCCTCGTCGCTATCGGCGTCCTCGGTCTCGACGACGTTGATGCCCATTTCGGACAGCATCGAGAGCGTGTCTTCGATCTGCTCGGAGTTGACCTCTTCCGAGGGCATCACGGCATTGAGCTGTTCATAGGTGATATAGCCGCGCTTCTTGGCGGCCTTGATCATCTTCTTGACGGCGGCGTCATTAAGATCGAGCAACGGCAACGGCGAATCGGGCGCGCCTTCGGCTTCCTTCTCGGGAGCTTCTTCCTTGGCCGGGATTACTTTCGCCTTCGACGCCATTTGCTTCTCCTGAACCTTCCCCGCCATCGCTAATCTTTGGCCAGCCCTTGACGCGTATGCAGGCCGTGTCGCACATAGCCAAAAAGGGCAGCGCCGGGAGACGCTAACCCCGAATCAGGCCGCAGTGTCGTCGGAACCCGCTTAAGCCCCGATTAACCTCAAATATCCGGCGGAAATCGACCTGTCTTCCGCGCCGGTTCGCCAACGTCTCGCCGCCCTGCCGCCAGTGTCTCCGAGCGGCCTTTTCCGTGCCATCGCGCGCGCGCCACGGTCAAGGCTAAAAGCCCGTTGGAAGAGCCTAAGTTTAAAGACTCCGTCGGAGGCTCTTCATCAGAGGCTCTTGCCGCCCCGTCCGGACGAAGCGCCAAAACCCTCGATCAAGGCCTCGGTTCCGTCCATCTGGGACAGCCGATCCTTGACGTCGCGCAGCCTTAAATAGTTGGTCTCGCTGGCGTCCTGGCCCAACGCCTGCTCGGCATCCTTGAGCTCCTTAGTTAGTGAATGCCACTGCCGATGCAAGGCGACAAGCTGCTGCCACGTCACCAAAACATCCTCCGGGGCGGCGTCCGGGCGCGCGCCCCAGACCGACTGGGTGGTGATCGAGGCGGCAATGCGCTCCATCACCTCCGTCAGATTGCGCGAGGCGAGTTCGGCGCGGAGCGTTTCGGGGGCGAGACCGGAGGCATGATCGCTGGAATGGGCGGCGATGTCGATCAAGGCGGCCTTGAGCTGCTCGGCGCCGGCATGGCGAAACTCAAGCTGGCTGAGTTCCTCAAGGTGGTCGTGCAGCAGCCAGGGGTAATTCAGCGCCGCCTGAAGAATGAGCGCCTCGCGGGTCGGCACCGAGGTGCGAAAACCGCGATGCAGGGGGCTCGCCGCCATCTGCTGCGAGACCACAACGTAGGGCGTGTTGCGCGAACCGACTTCCGGCCGCGGCCGGCCGCCGAAACGCTGCCCGGCGCCGCCTTTCGGCTGCCAATTGCCAGAACCCGCAAAACCTTGACCAAAACCTTGGCCGCGCGGGCCGGAGCCGAAATTGCCGCGCCCGCCAAAACCCTGCCCCGCCGCCGGCGCGAAGAACGCCCGCAGCCGTTCGTTGAAATCCTGCCGATAATATTTGCGCACCGACTCGTCGCCGATCGCGGCGGTGACAGCATTGATGCGCGCTTCCAGCGCGGCGCGGCGCTCCGGCGTGTCGAAGGAGTGCCCCTCGGTCTCGCGGCCCCACAGCATCTGGCCAAGCGGCCGCGCCGCCGCGATCACCTCGGCGACCGCCTCGCGGCCGGACGCGCGCAGCAGATCGTCGGGGTCCTGCCCGTTCGGCAGCAACGCGAATTTCAGGCTCTTGCCGGGCGTCAGGCGCGGCATCGCCAGATCGACGGCACGATAGGCGGCGCGCACGCCGGCGCCATCGCCGTCGAAACACAGCACTGGCTCATCGGTCATTTTCCACAGCAGCGCGAGCTGGTCCTCGGTCAGCGCGGTGCCGAGCGGCGCGACAGATGCCGGAAAACCGGCCGTGACCATGGCGATGACGTCGACATAGCCTTCGACGACGACGACCTGAGCGCCGGTTTTGGCGGGGTCTTTGTTTTGCGCGGGCTGCGTAGACTTGCCTGCGTCATGAACGGCCTGACGCGCGGTGGCGATGTTGTAGAGCGTGCCGCCTTTGTGAAACAGCGGCGTTTCCGGCGAATTGAGATATTTCGCCGGCACGTCCTTTTCCATGGCGCGGCCGCCGAAGGCGATCGTACGGCCCCGGATATCGGTAATCGGAAACATGACGCGATCGCGGAAGCGGTCGAACGGCACCGGAATGTCGTCGCCGGCAATGAGCAGACCGGCCTCGATCATGTCCTCGACCGGAATGCCATGCGAACCGAGATGCTCCTTGAGCGCGAAACGCTCGCCCGGCGCGTAGCCGAGCCTGAATTGCACTTGCGTCGCGGCGGTCAGGCCACGATCAGCGAGATAGCCGCGCGCCTTGGCGCCAACGCGGGCGGCCAACTGCGCTTCGAAGAATTTCGCGGCAAGCTCCATCACGTCGTGCAGGCTCTTGCGCCGGGCATCGCGCCGCTCGTCCTCCGGCGACACTTTCGGCAGCGGCACGCCGGCCATCTGGGCGAGGCGCTCGACCGCTTCCGGGAACGCGACGCCCTCGGTGAGCATGATGAAATCGAAGATCGATCCGTTCTTGCCCGAGGAGAAATCGAACCAGGCTTCCTTCTGGTCGTTGACGAAAAAGGACGCCGTTTTCTCCTTGTTGAACGGCGACAGGCCTTTGTACTCGCGGCCCGAGCGGACAAGCTTCACGCGCCGGCCAACGACGTCCGAAACCGGAAGTCGGGCCTTCAGCTCATCAAGGAACTGGGGCGTGAAGCGCATGGATTCTTCGCCGCGAAGCAACTGCGGCGTTCTGCTTTCTCTTATCGGTGACCGATTCGGTTGCCGGGTATCATAGGCCGATGAGGCGGTCGCTGTGTCCGCTTAGCCTTGGTGACGGGCAGGAAAGCAATAATAGACCATCATTTTGAGGGCTTTTGACCGCTATTCACAGGGCCGGGCATCGAAAATGACCGATTGACCCATTCGCTATACAATCGTATATACATACCATGACTCGCGGTAACTCGAATGATCCGGAACGGGTTATTTGCTGTCTCGTGGAAAGGTTGAAATGATGATGAACTTCAATCATCTACCCCGAGACAGCAAACAATGTCACTGGACGAATTCGAAAGCCTGTTCGCGCAGGTCCGCAGTTTCGATTGGGATCCGGTCAAACGCGCGAAAACTTTCGAGGAGCGTGGGATTTACTTCGACGATGCGCCGCATGTTTTCGCAGGACCGATCCTGACACGTCGTTCCGACCGCAAAGGCGAAGTTCGCTATATGGTGTTCGGCTTTTTAGCCGATGTCGAAGTTGTTTACGTATGTACGTTCCGCGCTACAATTTGCTGGATCATGTCGGCAAGACGGGCAAGACGCGATGAAAGAAAGAAGTACCACGCTCATCTCCCGCACCGCTCCGCGCAAGATCAAGAGTAATCTGGAGCGACTGCGCAACACGACCGACGCGGAGATCGACGCACAGATCGCGAACGACCCCGACTGGAGCGATGACTGGAACTGGGGTGAAGCCGTTCTCGTCATGCCGCCGAAGAAGAAGCCGATTTCGATCCGGGTCGACGAAGACGTTCTGGATTTCTTCAAGAACGAAGGCAGGCAATATCAGCGCCGCATCAATGCCGTGCTGCGCTCCTATATGGAGCAGAAGACGGCAAAAAAGCCGAAGAAGCGAGCGTAGCAAATGCCATCGACCTTCGTTCTCGTCCACGGTGCCTGGCATGGCGGCTGGGGCTGGGTGCGGCTCGCGGAACGCTTGCGCCGCCAGGGCCACATCGTCTTCGCGCCGACGTTGACCGGCCAGGGCGAGCGCACGCATCACATCAGTCCGCGCGTCAATGCGACGATGCACATCGACGATATCGTCAACCTGATCCGCTACGAGCGGCTGCGCGACATCGTGCTGGTCGGGCATTCCTATGGCGGCAATGTCATCTCCGGCGTTGCCGAGATCGTGCCGGATAAAATTGCTTCGCTGGTTTTCCTTGACGCCTTCATTCCCGACGATGGCGACGCCGTCGTCGATCTGGTGCAGCCGGTGGTGAAAGAGGCGATCCTCGCCGCCGCTGCGCGCGGCGAGAGCACCGTGCCAGTGCGCGACGCCGCCGCGTTCAACGTCAATGAGAAGGACCGCGCCTGGGTGGACTCCCTTGCCGGACCGCAGCCGATCGGCACCCTGACCGAGAAAATCAAGCTGACCGGCGCCCGCGACAGGGTCGCCAAGAAAACCTACATCCGCGCCTCCGCCTATCCGAATGTTGCATTCGAAGCCGCGCATGCGCGCGCCAAGGTCGAGGGCTGGCGCACTTACGAGGTGCCGTGCGGGCACGATGTGATGATCGATGAGCCGGAGCGGCTGGCGGAGATTCTGGTCGAGGTGGCGTAAGCCTATTTGGCGTCGTGGAAGATCAAGCCCACGGTGTGACGCTGTCCCGAGCGCAGGCGGCTGACGCCGTGCCGCAGATTGACGCGATAATTGCCGCGCGTGCCGGCCACCGGACGATGATGCACGGCGAAGATCACGGCATCGCCCTGACGCAACGGCACCACCTCGGCACGCGACTGCATGCGCGGGCGCTGCTCGGTGATGACGAATTCGCCGCCGGTGAAATCCTCGCTTGGTTCCGACAGCAGGATCGTCGCCTGCAAGGGAAACGCGAGATCGCCGTAGAGGTCCTGATGCAGGCAGTTGTAGTCGCCCGGGCCGTATTGCAGCAGCAACGGCGTCGGCCGCGTCTGGCCGGCCTCATGGCAGAGCTTCAAAAAGTCGGCGTGCTTTTCCGGATAGCGCCTATTGATCCCCATGCGCGCGTTCCAGTCGTTGGCGATTCCCGCCAGCGGCGGATAGAGCGCGGTGCGCAGGCGCGCGATCAGGTCGGGCAGCGGGTAGGAAAAATATTTGTATTCGCCCTTGCCGAAGCCATGCCGCGCCATGACGACACGGCTGCGGAAACCATCGTCGCTTCGATAAAGCGCGGCGAGTTGCCGGCATTCATCCGGCGTCAGCAATTTTTCCAGAACGGCGCAGCCTTGCGCATTGAGATCGCCCGCTATGTGACCGAAGCGCGTCGTCCAGTCGTGGACATGAGTGTTCATAAGGCATCTCCTGCGTTGGCAGGAGACAGCTAACCGCACACGCTATGCGGCGACACCCGATTTCTGATTTGTCTTGTCGTCACCGGGCTTGTCCCGGTGACCCCGCTTAGGAAGGTACTGTGCTCAACTAAGCGGGATGGCCGGGACAAGCCCGGCCATGACAAAAAAATACAGACCTTACGACAGCTTCGCCTTCACCGCCCCGCTCGCTTTGCCGAAGTCCATCTGCCCCGCATACTTGCCGCGCAGGATGCCGATGACCTTGCCCATGTCTTTCATCGACGCGGCCCCGGTTTCCTTGATCGCGGCGTCGATGGCGGCGGCCACGTCGGCGTCCGACATCTGCTTCGGCAGATAGACGGAGATAATGGCGATCTCCTCCTCCTCCTGCTTCACCAGGTCCTCGCGCGCGCCTTTCTTGTAAAGCTCGACCGATTCCTGGCGCTGCTTGATCATCTTTTGCAGAATCGACAGCACTTCGGCGTCGCCGAGCGGCTTGCCGGTGGTGCGGGCTTCGATGTCGGCGTTCTTGAGCGTCGCGTTGACCATGCGCAGCGTCGACACCGTGCGTTCGTTCTTGGCCTTCTGCGCCTCGATCAAGGCCTTGTTGATGTCGTCGCGGATCATGAAACGTCCTTCCTCGAATTTACACCGGCTGGTGGCCGGCATTTTCGCCATACGCCTCTTCGCGGTAGAGGCCGAGCGCATTCATTACCGGCAAATCGTTAAAGCAAAACAGGCAGGCGTCCTCGGAGGCGGAATTGTTGCCGTGTTCGTGAAACGCCCAGGCCGGCACGCAGAATATGTCGCGTTTTTTCCAGTCGAAGCGTTTTCCTCCGATGATCGAATAGCCTTCGCCCTTGGCGCATTGATAGATCGACGAGCCGGTGTGGCGGTGTGCGCGCATCTTTTCGCCGGGACGCAGCATTTGCATCGACGCGCCGATGGTCTGCATCACCGGGCCGCCGGTCTGCGGATTGACGTAGTTCATCAAGACACCGTCGAACGGCGAGCCGTCGGTGGCCTTGGCGAATTTCAACAGCGCCTCGTAGGTCGGCTCCCATTCGTATTTCAGCAGCGGCGAATAGGGCTTCTGCCAATCCTGGAGCGCGGGTTGCAAGCCCGGCGCGCCCCAAGACAAAGTCGCGTCGTCGACGGCGTAGCTCACGGGTTGCTTGAGGTCGGGATGCACCTTGTAGAAATTCGCCTCCAGCGCATTGACCAGCGGAATGTCGAGGCCGTCCTGCCAGATGCATTCGGTGCCCGACGCCTCAACGCCATGCTCATGCCACGAGCCGTTCGGCGTGAGGACGAAATCGTTTTCGCCGAGCGTCATCTTGTGGCCATCGACGATGGTGTAGGCGCCCTTGCCTTCCATGATGAAACGCAAGGCCGACGCGGAATGCTGGTGCGCCGAGGCGACTTCGCCCGGCTTCATCACCTGCAAGCCAGAATAGAGCCAGCCGCAGGCGGCGGCGACATCCTGGCGGCCGGGATTGTTGAGATAGATGACCCGGCGGCCGGCCTTTTCCGGCGCGACCAGCTCGATCGAGCGCAGCACCGGCTCGCGCAGGTCCTCGTAGCGCCACAGCACCGGCACCGAACTCGACTTCGGCTCCCACGGCTCGATCTTGTTGGCGACGGTCCACAGCGCGGCGGCCTCGTAGCGTTCGAGGTCCTTGTAATAGGCCTTGAGGTCGGCGGTATCCTCGACATTGGCGCGGCCGGCCACGTCCTCGCGGTAGTTTTCGCGTGGAGTTTCGATGGCCGGTCCGGTCATGTCGCGCCTCCATTTCGAGAGCCATTCCGGGCGGGGATGGCGTGCCGCCACCCCTTGCCTACCAAGCCATAATACGCAACTAAGAGGCCATGACACAGAGCAAAACCGATCCCGCCGCCGCTTGGGCCGAGCCTAAAGCCACGGCCGTCTTGGTGCTGGCCGATGGAACCGTGCTCGAAGGTTTTGGCCTGGGCGCCGAGGGCCATGCCGTCGGCGAGGTCTGCTTCAACACCGCGATGACGGGATACGAGGAAATCCTCACCGACCCGTCCTACGCCGGGCAGATCATCACCTTCACCTTCCCCCATATCGGCAATGTCGGCACCAACGAAGAAGACGTCGAGTCGCTCAACATGGCGGCGCGTCCCGGCGCCTGCGGCGTCATCCTGCGCACCGACATCACCGCGCCGTCGAACTACCGCGCCACCCGCGCGCTGAACCACTGGCTCAAGGCGCGCGGCATTATCGGGCTTGCCGGCATCGACACCCGCGCACTCACCGCGCTGATCCGCGAAAAGGGCATGCCCAACGCCGTGATCGCGCACGCCGCGGACGGCAAATTCGATCTGCCGGCGCTCAAGAAAGAAGCCGCGGAATGGCCGGGGCTGGTCGGCATGGATCTGGTGCCGATGGTGACGACCGCGCAGCGGTTCGCCTGGGACGAGACACCCTGGGTCTGGGACGAAGGCTATGGCCGCCAGGACAAGCCGGAATTCCATGTCGTCGCGCTCGACTACGGCATCAAGCGCAACATCCTGCGGCTGCTGGCGGGCGCCGGCTGCAAGGTGACGGTGGTGCCGGCGACCACCTCGGCCGCGGACATCGTCGCGCTCAAGCCGGACGGCGTGTTCCTGTCGAACGGTCCGGGCGATCCGGCCGAGACCGGCAAATACGCCGTGCCCGTCATCAAATCGCTGATCGATACCGGCACGCCGACCTTCGGCATTTGCCTCGGTCATCAGATGCTGGGGCTCGCCGTCGGCGGCAAGACCATGAAGATGCACCAGGGCCATCACGGCGCCAACCATCCGGTCAAGGATATGACCACCGGCAAGGTCGAGATCACGTCGATGAACCACGGCTTCGCGCTCGACAAGGACTCGTTGTCGAAGGATGTCGAGCAAACGCATGTCTCATTGTTCGACGGCTCGAACTGCGGCATCGCGCTGAAAGGAAAGCCGGTGTTCTCGGTGCAGTATCACCCCGAAGCCTCGCCCGGCCCGCGCGACTCACATTACCTGTTCGCGCGCTTCGTCGACATGATGCGCGAAGGCAAGAAGAAGCAGAAAAGCGCGTAGAAGAATGCTGTCATGGCCGGGCTCGTCCCGGCCATCCCGCTTAGATGAGCACAGTGCCCTCCTAAGCGGGATGGCCGGGACATAGGCGAGCGAAGCGACGCCGTCCTTTGGACGGCTAAGCCCGGTGACGACAAACAAATGCTGCGAACATTCCTAGTTGCCATGCGTTAAATTGGCATGCCATCACTGATCCCCATCACCTTCCTCTTCAAAGACGACGGCGCGGTGCCGAACAATCCGCATTTGCCGGTGCTGGTCTATAAGGGCGCACTCGATCTTACGGGCAGCAGAGATCCCGAAGCCAAGATCGAAAAACTGTTCGACGCCAATGGCTGGGGCCATGGCCGCTGGCGCGACGGCATTTTCCCGTTCACGCATTATCACAGCATGATCCACGAGGTGCTCGGCATCGCGCGCGGCACAGCCCGGGTGCGCCTCGGCGGCGACAAGGGCGAAATCCTTGAGGTCGAGCCCGGCGACGTTGCCGTACTCCCCGCCGGCACCGGGCATCAAAGGCTGTCGGACGGTGACGGACTTGTCATCATCGGCGGCTATCCGCCGGAAGGCACCTATAATCTGTGCCGCGGCGACAAGCCGAGCGACCGCCTGGCGGCCTTGAAAACAATTCCCCATGTGCCACAACCTTCCAGCGATCCGGTTCTGGGTCGCGACGGGCCGCTTCTGGCCCTCTGGAAGCCCGCATAATGGACTGGATCAGCTTCTACGATTTCAAGCATTCGGTGATCTACGTGAATGCGCGTCACCGCGACGTGCATTACGAGACGATTGCCAAAGACATCCGCGACCTGGTGCCGTCGAAAACCGCCAACGTGCTCGACTATGGTTGCGGCGAGGCGACTTCGGCCAATCTCATCGCCGAAGCGAGCGGTCACCTCACGATGGTCGAGGCCGCCCCCAATGTCCGCGCCACGTTGAAAGCGCGCTACGAAGGCAACCTGAAAATCTCGGTGATGACGCCGGACGAAGCGGCGGCGCAGCCCGCGGCATCGGTCGATCTCATCGTGCTGCATTCGGTGGCGCAGTATCTGACCGCCGCCGAACTCGACGCGATGATGGCGACGTTCCACCGGCTGCTGAAACCCGATGGCGTTTTCGTCCTCGGCGACATCGTGCCGCCACGGATGGCCTCGGTATGGGCGGCGCTGGCGCTGTTGCGTTTCGGCGCGGCGAACGGATTCTTCTGGGCCGCGGTCGGCGGGCTGATCCGCATTCTGGTGTCGGATTATTTCACGCTGAAGAAGACGCACGGCCTGTCGCATTACGACGAGGCCGAAATGATGGCGAAGCTGCGCGACGCCGGCTTCAAGCCGCAGCGCGCCGGGCACAATATCGGCCACAACCAGCGCCGCATGACGTTCCTGTCGCGCGTTTAACAGCGTGCGACGCGGATTAAACAATTTTAACCGTAGGTTTATTATTAATGGGAAGGCTGCGCCGCCGGTAACGCATCCGTGATCGCGCCGGGCTAGATTAGCTGCGGCCCGGTGGCGGAGTGTTTACGCGGAGAACCCCGCAAGGTTCTCTACCCTGGTTCAATTCCAGGCCGGGCCTCCAACCTCTAGGAAGCGCCGTAGATAAGTTCCATCGCATTCTTTTTTCGGAAGTTTGCGCCCCGCCAGTGTTTGGTTGCGGACGGAACTTATTTGTATTTTGCGGCGGCGGGCGCTTATCAAGTAAATGCGCAACAAAAATGTTGCAAAACGGCAACGCACATCAAGTTCCTACATATCGAATTTGTTATTTGAGTCGAAAACGGAGCCGTTCTCATCCAGGATTATCTACTCATATTTTCTAGTCGTTCATTAGGAGGCTTCATGCGAAACGCACTTGGTACTTTGATCGTTGCGGTCATCGCGGGCATCGGTATCTCGTCGGCACAAGCCGCCGATATTGCACGACCGGTTTATAAAGCGCCGGCAACTGTCGTCGCGCAGCCTTTCAACTGGACGGGCTTCTATGCCGGTCTCAATGCGGGCTGGGGCTGGACGTCAGGCGACGGCACGGCGACCGTCGGCGGCATCGCACAATCCTATTCGGGAAGCGGCGACGGTTTCGTCGGCGGCGGTCAGATCGGCTATAATTTCCAGTCCGGCAATTTCGTCTACGGCATTGAAACCGATTTCCAGGGCAGCGACGGTGACGGCACCGTGAGTGGCGCGACATTCACAGGGACCGCCAGGACCACGTATTTCGGCACCATCCGCGGCCGATTGGGCTACGCCTTTGATCGTTCGTTGTTCTACGTCACCGGCGGCGCTCTGTACGGCAAGAGCAGGTTCGAAGGCACCGACATCGGCACCGGCCCATTCTCGAATTCTACTAATTACTGGACGTACACGATCGGCGGCGGTTACGAAGCAATGCTCTGGGACCGCTGGAGCGCCAAGATCGAATATCTTTATGCCGGTACGCCGAGCGACGCGCCGGCGCCGAATGGCACGACCAACCTGGATGGCAGTGCCGATACGAGCATCGTCCGCGCCGGTCTGAACTATCACTTCTAATTCACCGCGCAGGCCTATAACACCCCGTCGCGATCGCTCGCGGCGGGGTTTTTGTTTGCGTGTTCCGGCATGAGAAATTCGTTCGTTTCGCAGCGACTGTCAGGTACGGCCTGCCGCCCGCAGTGATCCAGTACCCTTCGCCGCCCGTAGTTAGATCGGTCAACGGAGGGGGACATGCTGTATCTCATTGTTTATGTCGGCATCATCGTTCCATTTTGCTTGCTCGATGGCGTCTGGCTGACGCTGATGGGCAAGCTTCTGTACAAGCCGACGCTGGGGGATATTCTCCTGACCGACGTCAATCTGCCGCCGGCGATCGCATTCTATCTGCTGTTTCCGCTCGGTATCCTGATCTTCGGCGTGATCCCGGGTCTCAAGGCCGGATCGGTATCGCATGCCGTGATCTACGCGGCGCTTTACGGCGCGCTGGCTTACGCCACTTACGATCTCACCAACTACGCCACGTTGCGTAACTGGACCCTACAGATCACGGTGCTCGATATCGCGTGGGGCGCATTCGCCTCGGCGGTCGCGGCAGCGGTGTCGTATTACGCGGCGCGGACGATTGGGCCGATGGCCGGAGCGGGATAAGCGCGAGAGCGCTCAACCCTCATACCGGCTTCAACCGGTAATGCCCCACGCCCCATTCGGCGCCGCCGGCATGGCCGAACAGGCCCGACGTCGCCAGAAAGAACAGCCGCCAGCGCCGCCGCCATAAATTCGCATCCGCGCCATAGGTCTGGCGCAGCACGACGTCGATCGCCTCGGCATGGCGGTCGTAGTTCTTCAGCCAGTCCTCCGCCGTGCGGGCATAGTGCGTTCCGCTCCAGCGCCAACTGGCCTCGACCGCAAACAGGTCGGGAAACTCGTTGATCAGTTGCTGGCTCGGCATGATGCCGCCGGTAAAGAAGTGTTGCGCGATCCAGTCTTCCTTGTCGCCCTTCTCGAAGCGATAGGGCGCACTGCGATGCGTGAAGACATGAAAGAACAACAGCCCACCGGGCGCGAGCCATGTCCGCACGCGCTCAAGAAGCGCGCGCCAGTTCGCCATGTGCTCGAACATCTCGACCGACACCACGCGGTCGAAGCGCCCCGCCGGGGCGAAGCTGTTCATGTCGGCGGTGATGACGGTGAGATTGTTCAGGCTGCGTTTGGTGGCTTCGCCTTCAATGAAGACGCGCTGCGATTGCGAATTCGAGACCGCGGTGATGCGCGCCGCCGGATAATGCTCGGCCATCCACAGCGACAGCGAGCCCCAGCCGCAACCAAGTTCGAGAATATGCTGGCCGTCGGCGAGCCGCGCGTTCTCGGCGGTGCGGGCAAGCGCCGCCTCCTCGGCTTCGGCGAGCGTCGTGGTGGCGTCGTCGTACCAGCAGCATGAATATTTGCGGCGCGGCCCCAGCACGAGATCGAAGAACGCCGCCGGCACCTCATAGTGCTGGGCGTTGGCGTCGTCGACGCTTTCGGCAATCGGATAATTTGGCATGCCGGCGGCGAACCGCCTGTTGGCATCGTCCGGCACGTTGGCCAGTTTGTGGCGCGTGCGACCGACAAGGAACGACACCGCGGCGCGCGACAGCGCGTCCGGCAGCGGCAGGCGCTCGAACAGCGGAATGGCGGTCTCGATGGCGCTCATGTTGCCTCCTTGCGGGGTCCTGGGAAGAATGCGTTAGTGCGGCGCTGGTAGGCGCGGAATTTGTCGCCGCGCGTGCGCAGCATGTGTTTCTCAAGCGGCGGGATGCCGGAGACATAGACCAGCAACCAGTACATACAGGCGGGAGCGAGCAGCGCGATCCAACCCCACGGGTATGAGCCGGAGAGATCGATGGCGAGCAGCGGATAAGCCAGCCAGCCGAAAGTCTCGAAGAAGTAATTCGGATGCCGCGAGAAGCGCCACAGGCCGATGTCGTTGATGCCGCCTTTGTTGGCGGGATCGGATTTGAAATTCTGCAATTGCCGGTCGGCAACGCCTTCGCCGATGACGGCGGTGGCCATGACGAGGATGGCGAGCGCGTCGCGCGTCGTGAACCCCGGTTGCGGACGATGCGCGGCGACAAACATGGCGTATCCGAGCGGGATCGAGACCAGCGCCTGCTGCTGCAACAGAATGAACATGCGGCGCGGCGCGTCCCGGCCCCAGCCCTTGATGAGATCGGCGTAGCGCGGATCGTCGGTGATCTTGCGGGTACGGGTGGCGATATGAATGCCGAGCCGCGCCGCCCAGATCGCGGCGAAGGCGGCGACGATGAACTGGCGCGGCTGCCAGCCCGCGGTGTCGATCGGTGCCAGCGCGCCGACAACACCGACGAGACCGAGTCCGAAGGTCCACACCGTATCGACCCAGCCGGAATTGCCGGTGCGTTGTTGAACGAACCAGGCGCCGGCCATGATTACGGACAGCGCGACGGCAATTGCCACGAAAGCGGTCAATGCCGTGAGGGCGGTCATCGCCGCACCGCCCGCCGGGCAACAGGGTGTTCGCCCGCATGGGCGCGAACGAAACGGTCGATATCGTTGGCGACCGGCGCCAACGGCTTGAGCACCGGCGCGACCGCGCCGATGAGTTCGGCGTGGCCGACGCGAGGATAGAGAATCTCCTTCACGTCATCGCCCTTGGCGCGCAACCGCGCCGCCAGCCGGTCGGTGTTGCCGGGATCGACCGTCTTGTCCTGCCGTCCCGCCATCAGCAATGACGGCGGCTCGTGGCCCGAAACGAAATTGATCGGCTGCGTGCGTTGAATGTCACCGCCGGCAAATATCGTCTTCAGAGTGTCGTCGCGCAGCGGCAGGAAGTCGTAAGGACCGGCAAGGCCGATAAAGCCGGCTATATCGCGGCGCGGATTCAAACCGACATCGCCGAGCCAATGGCCGTCGAGCGTCAGCATCGCGGCAATATGCGCACCTGCGGAATGGCCCATCAGGAAAATGCGGCCGGGGTCGCCGCCAAAGCGCGCGACGTTCTGTTTGGTCCAGGCGACCGCCTTCGCGCCGTCCTGCATGAAGCCGGCAAAGCGCACCTGCGGATACACCCGATAGTCCGGAATGACCACGACATAGCCGCGCGAGGAAAGGCTTGCGGCGACGAAGCGATACATGGCTTTGTCGCCGTTCTGCCAATTGCCGCCATAAAAGAACACGATCACCGGCGCGTTACGGCGTCCGGGCGGCGTGTAAATGTCGAGGCCGTTGCGCGGGTCCGGCCCGTATGCCGCCGTGCTGACGCTGGCATCGTTGTTCGACACCGCATTCAACAGTGCCGCCGGCGAACAGGAAGCCGCCAACCCGGCAACCGCCAGACCCATGATGCCGCGCAATGCGCTCATTTTCCGCATCGCCTAGATCCGGATCAGGGGCTGGATCAATCGTCCGACCACGCCGGTGAGCTTGATCTGGCCCTGCATGGCGACGAGGCAAATGCATTCCTCGCCGTCGTCGATCACCGGGCTGTGGCCGTCTTCCCAATCGGCGTCGTCGCAATCGCCGGCGGCATAGCGGCCGCCTTCATGGATGAACGCGCCGGCGAGCACGCAGGTCAGTTCGGTGCCGGTGTGGCGGTGCTGCGGAATGCGCAGGCCGGGCACGGCCTTGAGCATGAAGACGCGGGCGGCATCGGCCGGCGTCTTGACCGCACGGTAATGCAGGCCCGGCGCAACCCAGCGCCATGGTCCGAGGTCGTAGCCGAGCAAGGTCTTCTGCTCCGGTTGCCAGACCGGATGTGTCGCCGACGCGGTCGCTCGCGCAGACGGCGCGGCGGCTTCGTTGTCGAGACGCGCCAAGTCGAGACTCGCTAAGTCGAGACGCGCCAAGGCACGCTCGCTTGCGCCTTCGCTCATCGCGACCGGCGCGATGGCGTCGAGCATCTGGCCGCCGGCCTCTTCCAGCGCCGCGATGACGGCACGGCATTCGCCGCACATCGCGAGATGCGCGGCGACAACCACGGCGCGGCCTTCGTCCAGCGTGCCGGCGGCGAATTCGGCCAGCGTTTCGTTCTTGGGGTGATGTCGATTCATGTCAGGTCACCAAGCAATTCCCGAAGCCGGTTCATCGCCAGACGGATGCGCGATTTGACCGTTCCGAGTGGAAGTTCAAGTTCGGCGGCGATGTCGCCGTGGGCCTTGCCCTCGAAGAAGGACAGCCGCACGACGCGGCGTTGATCGTCGGACAGAGATCTCAGCGCGGCGCGCACGCGGGCTTCGCGCTCGGCGCCTAGCAGTTCGGCATCCGGAGGCGACGGCGGATCGGCGTCCCCGACCATCTCAAGCTCCAGCACCTTGCCGCACTGCTCGCGCCGCGCGCTGTCGATGCGCAAATTGCGCGCGATGGTAAAAATCCAGGCCGAAGCGCCGGCACGGCACGGATCGTATTGCGCGGCCTTGCGCCATACCGTCAGCATCGCATCCTGCGCCAGTTCCTCGGCCGCGGCGGCCGGGACACCGGAGCGCATCAGAAAACTTTTGATGCGCGGGGCGAAGTGATCAAACAGCGCGGCAAAGGCATCCCGGTCTTGCCGCACGGCGATGGCCACGATCAGCCGCGCCAAAATGGCGGGCGTCTTTGCCGGGAGGCCGCTCTGGGTCCGCTTGTCGTGCAATCTTCCCGCCTTTGGGGGACGACTCCATGGGCCCGCCCCTCGTTCCGCGCGACTTTCCTGTTCCAGCGCTTGCATACCCTAGAATACGCTCGAGCCGCTATTTTGGATCATCCGTGATCCAAACCACCCGCTTCCCCGTACCTAAAGGGAACTTGAACGGCGGGAGGCACGGGTTGCGGGACAGGCATGCGGACAGACCGAAGATCGCCATCGTGGGCACCGGCATTTCCGGCATGGCGGCGGCATGGCTGTTGTCGCAGCGCCACGACGTGACGGTCTATGAGCGCGCCGAGCGCATCGGCGGTCATAGCAACACGGTCGATGCCCGCCTGCCGCACGGGACAGTCGCGGTCGATACCGGATTCATCGTCTATAACGAGCACACGTACCCGAACCTGACGGCGCTGTTCGATCATCTCGGCGTGCCGTCCGAAGCCTCGGAAATGTCGCTGGGCATTTCGCTCGACCGCGGCGCGCTGGAATATGCCGGCGACAGTCTCGCCACGGTGTTCGCGCAAAAGCGCAATCTCGCCAGTCCCCGGTTCTGGTCGATGCTGCGCGACCTGGTGCGGTTCTATCGCGACGCGCCGGCCGATATGAAACGGCTCGGTCCGCGTGCGACGCTCGGCGACTATCTGACAATCGGCAACTACGGCGCGGCATTCCGCGACGATCACCTGCTGCCGATGGCCGCCGCCATCTGGTCGGCGCCGCCGCGCGCGATGCTGGATTATCCGGCCGCCGCCTTCATCAGATTCCAGGAAAACCACGGTCTGTTGAAGCTTAAGGACCGGCCGATCTGGCGCACCGTGCGCGGCGGCAGCCGGTCCTACGTCGAGCGCCTGACCGCGTCCTATGCCGACCGCATCCGGCTCAACCAGGATATCGTTTCGATCCGGCGAAATCCGAATGGTGTCGAGATCGACACCGCCGACGGCGACACGCAGCGTTACGATGATGTGGTGATGGCGACGCATGCCGATCAGGCGCTCAAGCTGCTCGCCGACGCCGGCCGCGACGAGCGCGCGCTATTCACCCCGTTCCGCTACAGCCGCAACCTGGCTGTTCTGCATTGCGATGAGGGGCTGATGCCGCGACGGCGGAAGGTGTGGTCGAGCTGGAATTATATCGGAGAGCGCACACCCTCTGACGAATCCGGAAATGCGGCAGGCGGCGTCACCGTTTCCTACTGGATGAACCGGCTGCAAAATCTCGACTGCGAGACGCAGCTTTTCGTCACGCTTAATCCGCCGCGGCCGCCGCATGCCGGCACCATCTTCCATTCCGAAATATACGAGCACCCGATCCTCGATACCGGCGCGCTCGAGGCGCAGCGCAAGCTGTGGTCGCTGCAAGGGCAGAACCGCACCTGGTTCTGCGGCGCTTATTTCGGCGCCGGCTTTCACGAGGACGGTCTTCAGTCCGGACTTGCCGTTGCCGAGCAATTGGGCGGCGTTCGCCGGCCGTGGCGGGTTGAAAACGAATCCGGCCGCATTCATCTCGACGCGCCGTCCGCATCGGTCCCGACCGAGGCGGCGCCATGACTACAACAACGACAATGACCGCCTCGTGTCTTTATACCGGCACCGTGATGCACCGGCGCTTCAAGCCGAAGCAGCACCGGCTGTCCTACCGCGTGTTCTGGACCCTGATCGATCTCGACGAACTGCCCGGCCTGCCGAAAAAACTGCGGCTGTTGTCGCGCGAGCGTTTCAACCTGTTCGGATTCTATAACGCCGATCACGGCGACGGCACGGACACGCCGTTGCGCGCGCAGGCGGAAGCGCATCTCGCCAAAGCCGGCATCGATCTCGGCGGCGGCGCCATCCGGCTGCTGTGCATGCCGCGCGTGCTCGGATTCACGTTCAATCCGATCAGCGTCTATTACTGCGCGGACCGCGACGGCGCGCTCAAGGCGCTCATCTATGAGGTGCACAACACCTTCGGCGAGCGTCACAGCTATCTCATTCCGGTCGCGGACGACGCGGCCGCGCCGCTCGAACAGCGCTGCCTGAAATCGTTCTACGTCTCGCCGTTCATCGACATGGACATCGCCTACACGTTCCGCGTCACGCCGCCGGGCGAACGCATCGGATTGATCATCGATGGCGCTGACGCGCAGGGCCGGGTGATTGTCGCTTCGCTGGCCGGCGAGCGCCGCGCGCTCACCGATGCCGCGCTGCTGAAAGCCTTCTTTGCTTTCCCGCTGCTGACATTGAAGGTCGTCGCCGGCATTCACTGGGAAGCGGCAAAGCTTTGGATCAAGGGCATGCGGCTGCGGCCGCGCCCAGCCGCGCCGCCGCCGGTCACCATCGTGCCGGCGCTGCGCACCTCCGGCAGTCACGGGACACATCATGTCTGACATTCCAATGCCATCACGCGCCGCCGTCCATCCGCAAGTCCAGCAGCCCCGCCTGGAGCGTTCCAGCGTCCGGGCTCCGCGCCGCACGTCGTTCCTGGTGCGCCAGATGCGGCGGCGGATGTCGCAGATTGCCTATGGCAGCCTGACCGTCGTGCTGCCGAACAACGACGTGCTCTATGGCGAAGGCGCGCATCCCGGCCCGAGCGCCAAGATCGTGATCCGGCGCTGGCGCACCCTCTGGCGCCTGATGACCGGCGGCGAGATCGCTTTCGCCGACGCCTATATCGACGGCTCGTGGTGGACGCCCAATCTGCTGAATTTCCTCGAATTCGGCGCGCGCAACGATCGGCCGATGCAGGATTCGATTTCCGGTTCGCTGGCGCGGCGCCTGATCGCACGCTGGCAGCACAGCCGCAACCGCAACTCGAGGCGCGGCAGCAAGCGCAACATCGCCGCCCATTACGACCTCGGTAACGCCTTCTATGAGCGATGGCTCGATGCCGGCATGCAATATTCCTCGGCGCTGTTTACGCGTCCGGGCCAGCCGCTCGAAGCCGCGCAGGCCGCGAAGCTCGACCGCATCGTCGAACTCCTGGAGATTTCCGGCGGAGAGCGCGTGCTGGAGATAGGCTGCGGCTGGGGCGCGCTGATGGAACGCCTGGCGCCGAAGTGCGACGTCACCGGCATCACACTGTCGCAGGAACAACTCGCTTACGCGCAGGCGCGGTTAGCGGGCCGCAAAGCGCAGGCGCGATTGCAGGATTACCGCGACATCGATGGAACCTACGACCGCGTGGTTTCGATCGAGATGATCGAAGCGGTCGGCGAAAGCTACTGGCCGGGCTATTTCGAGAAGCTGCGCCATGCCGTGACGCAGCGCGGCGTCGTGTTGTTGCAGGCCATCACCATCGCCGAGGACCGCTTCGAGAAGTATCGCCGCGAGCCGGATTTCATCCAGCGCTACATCTTTCCCGGCGGCGTGCTGCCGACCGTCGACATCATTCGCCGCGAGGCCGCGCGCGCCGGACTGGAACTGGTTGCGCATCAGCCGTTCGGCATCGCCTACGCGCGCACGCTGCGCGAATGGCGCGAACGCTTTCTGACCAATTGGCCGGCGATCGAGCAACTCGGCTTCGACGCCACGTTCAAGCGGATGTGGGAATATTACCTGTGCTATTGCGAGGCCGGGTTCCTCAACGGCGCCGTCGACGTCGGCTTCTACAAGCTCAAACCCGTCGCCAACCGTTGATTTTGCCGGCGCGGAGGCGATGGACAGACCGCGCCGTTCGATAGTATGACGCCTCGCGAACCAGTGAGGCGGGCGAGACATGTCGAAGCAGGAAATGCGCGAAGAGGCCGAACGGCTGATGCGCGAGGCGCTGGCGAAAAAAACCGTCGCGATCAAACAAGGCGATACCCGCATCGAGACCAAATGCGGCAAGTGCGGCACCGTCAATAAGGTCAGCGCCACACCGGGCCAAACCCGCGTCGAGTACAAGTGCAAGGACTGCGGGCACAAGCAGACGGCGATGTAAGGCCGCGCGCACTCGCATCACGGCTAAAGGCGCAAACTCAATCCCACCCGCCGGTGACCCGCTCGACCGGGTTGGCGATGCGGCCGTCGGGCCGCTTAAGCGCCGAAATGCGGCGCATGTCATCGTCATCGAGCGTGAAATCGAACACGCCGAAATTCTCCGCGATCCGCTCGGGTTTCGACGAGAACGGGATCGGCACCACATTTTGTTGCAGAAGCCAGCGCAGCGCCACCTGGGCGACGGTGCGGCCGTGCTTTTTGGCGATTCCCGCCAAAACGAGATCGCTGAATATGCGCCCGCGCGCCAGCGGGCAATGCGCGACGAAGGCGAGCTGATGCTTGCGCACGCCGGCGAGCAATTTCGTCTGATCGAGATAGGGGTGATACTCGGCCTGCAACACCGATAACGGCTCGGACGAAAGCCGCACCGCTTCGTCGAGCAATGTGGTGTTGAAATTGGCGACCCCGATATGGCGGGCCAGTCCGTCACGTTTGGCGCGGGCCAGCGCCGGCATCGCTTCGCTCAGCGGAATGTCCGGACTGGGCCAGTGGATCATGAGCAGGTCGATATAATCGACCTTGAGCGCGGCAAGACTCTGCTCGACCGACCGAGCGAAATCGGCGCCGCGCAGATTTTCGTGGCTTACTTTGGTGACGAGAAAAATGTCGCCGCGCGGCAGACCCGACGCCCGCATCGCCTCGCCGACCGCGCCTTCGGTGCCGTATTTGCGGCCGGTATCGATGTGGCGATATCCGGCCTTAAAGGCGTTCAACACGACATCGGCCGACATGCCGCCGGTCATCGGCGACGTGCCGAAACCGATGGCGGGGATGTTCCCGCCCGGCATCGCAACCGGGTTGGCGAATGGAGCGGTCATGGTTTCTTCCCGTGAGATTTCTTGGCTGGTTGCAGCAATGGCGGCAGCGGCGCGTCCGGTCAAGTCAGCCTGGCAATCGTCAAACTCACGCCTTGCCGATGCCGTCTTCGTCCGCGCCCGGCAGCGGAGAACGTGCGGCGGCGATCTCCGCATTCAATTCCGCACCGACCAGAACGACGATCGCCGTCATCCATAGCCACATCATCAGGCCGATTCCGGCGCCGAGCGAACCGTAGGTGGCATCGTAATTGGCAAAGCTGCCGAGATACCATGACAGCAGCGCCGAGCCCGCGAGCCACGCGACCCCGGCAAACACCGCCCCGGCGCTGACGAAATGCCAGCGCGCGCCCTCGCGATTGGGACCGAAGCGATAAAGCAAAGCGAGCCCGAGCAGCAGCAGCGCCAATAACGCAGGCCAGCGCAGCAACGGCAACAACGTCGCGTCGTATCCGTAGAATGGCAGATAGGACAGCACCACCGGCAATATGACGATGGCGGCGAAAGCCAGCAGCAAGACGGCGAGCGCGCCGATGGTAAAGGCCAGCGATACCAGATTGAGCCTGATGAACGAGCGCCGATCCTTCACGCCGTAGGCGATGTTGAGCGCGTCGATGATCGCCTTGACCCCGGCATTGGCACTCCACAGCGCCAGCGCCAGCCCGAAGAAGAACGCGAATGACAGATCGCCGGTGGTCCGGGTGACGATGCGGGTCACCTGCTCGTCGACGATGCTGAAGGCGCTTTGCGGCATCAGCGACGAGATCAGCGCCAGATGGCCGTTGATGGTCGAGGCTTTGGCGAACAGGGCATAGCTCGATACCAGCGCGGTGACCGCCGGAAAGATCGCCAACAGGCCGTAGAACACCACGCCGGCGGCGAGCGCCAGGAGCCGGTCGTCGTTGATTTCCGAATAGGTGCGGTAAAGGACGTGCCGCCAGAACGGCCAGCCGTGCAAATGCGGTGCCGGCACTGGCTTGTCGAAGCCGGTTCTTTTGTCTGGGTCCAGCGCCTGCGCCAGGGCGAAAGTGCCAACCAGCGCCAGCGCCGAGAACAGAAGCGGGCTGTTACCCTTACGAACCACGTTGAAAATGCGACTTCCCAAGCCCATATTGGAACAACGGCAAAAAGCCCGCAAAGTTTCGGCGAAACGGCGGCAAGTTGCTGTGTTCAGGCGGGTTCCGACCCTTCCCACCCCCGCGATTCTGGTCTAAGCACCGTGCGCGCGGGGTTGACCCGCCTGGGGGCGATAAGGACGCGCGCAAGCGCGCCCTTTTTTTGTGTGCGCGGTCGTTCTTAGCGCCAGATCCTGAGGGCCAGACCGCGAAACGTTGCTTGGAGTGAGATGCCCAAACGCACCGACATCAAAACCATCATGATCATCGGCGCCGGCCCGATCGTTATCGGCCAGGCCTGTGAGTTCGACTATTCCGGCACCCAGGCCTGCAAGGCGCTCAAGGAAGAAGGCTACCGGGTCGTCCTGGTCAATTCAAATCCGGCGACCATCATGACCGATCCGGACCTCGCCGACGCCACCTATATCGAGCCGATCACGCCCGAGATCGTCGAGAAGATCATCGCCAAGGAGCGCAACGTCGTTCCCGGCGGCTTCGCGCTGCTGCCGACCATGGGTGGGCAAACCGCGCTCAATTGCGCGCTTTCGTTGCGCAAACTCGGAACGCTGGAAAAGTACGACGTGCAGATGATCGGCGCCACCGCCGACGCCATCGACAAGGCCGAGGATCGTGAGAAATTCCGCGAGGCCATGACCAAGATCGGCCTGCCGTCGCCGCGTTCGCATCAGGTCAAAACCTTACAGCAGGCGCTCGACGCGCTTGAGGACATCGGCCTGCCCGCCATCATCCGTCCCTCGTTCACGCTCGGCGGCACCGGCGGCGGCATCGCCTATAACAAGGGCGAATTTATCGACATCGTCGAAGGCGGCATCGACGCCTCCCCCACCAGCGAAGTGCTGATCGAAGAATCAGTTCTGGGCTGGAAGGAATTCGAGATGGAGGTGGTGCGCGACAAGAAAGATAACTGCATCATCATCTGCTCGATCGAGAACATCGATCCGATGGGCGTGCATACCGGCGATTCGATGACGGTCGCGCCGGCGCTGACGCTGACCGATAAAGAATACCAGATCATGCGCGACGCCTCGATCGCGGTGCTGCGCGAGATCGGCGTCGAAACCGGCGGCTCGAACGTGCAGTTCGCGGTCAATCCGGAAGACGGCCGGCTCGTTGTTATTGAAATGAACCCGCGTGTGTCGCGCTCCTCGGCGCTGGCCTCGAAGGCCACCGGCTTTCCGATTGCGCGGGTCGCGGCCAAGCTTGCGATCGGCTACACGCTCGACGAGATCGCCAACGACATCACCGGCGGCGCGACGCCGGCTTCGTTCGAGCCGACGATCGACTACGTGGTCACCAAGATTCCCCGCTTCGCCTTCGAGAAATTTCCCGGCGCATCGAACGTGCTGACGACGTCGATGAAGTCGGTCGGCGAAGCCATGGCGATCGGCCGCACTTTCCAGGAAAGTCTGCAAAAGGCGCTGCGCTCGCTGGAGACCGGCCTCACCGGCCTCGATGAAATGACCATCGAAGGCTACGACGCCGCCAAGAGCATCGACGACGCCGACAACAAGGCCGCGATCCGCGCCGCGCTCGGCACGCCGACTCCTGACCGTCTGTTGAAGGTGGCGCAGGCCATGCGGCTCGGCGCCAGCGACGAACTCATTCACAATGCCTGCCGCATCGATCCGTGGTTTCTGGCCGAAATTCGCGGCCTGATCGAAGCCGAGGCCGAGATCACCGCAAAAGGCCTGCCGGTAACGGCCGCGCCGTTCCGGCGTCTCAAGGCGATGGGTTTTTCCGACATTCGCCTCGGCAAGCTCACCGCGACGCCTGCCGAGACGGTCAAGAAAAACCGGCGCAAGCTTGGCGTGCGTCCGGTGTTCAAGCGCATCGATACCTGCGCGGCCGAGTTCGCATCGCCGACGGCTTATATGTATTCGACCTACGAGACCTCGTTCGCCGGCCAGATGGCCGACGAGGCGCGGCCGTCGGACAAGAAGAAAGTCGTCATTCTCGGCGGCGGCCCGAACCGCATCGGCCAGGGGATCGAGTTCGACTACTGCTGCTGCCATGCCTGCTTCGCGCTCAAGGAAGCCGGCTATGAAACCATCATGGTCAACTGCAATCCGGAAACGGTGTCGACCGATTACGACACCTCCGACCGGCTTTATTTCGAGCCCCTGACGCCGGAAGACGTGCTGGAGATCATTGACACCGAGCGCTCGAACGGCACGCTGCACGGCGTCATCGTGCAATTCGGCGGCCAGACGCCGCTCAAGCTGGCCGAAGCTTTGGAAAAGGCCAATGTGCCGATCCTTGGCACGTCGCCGGACATGATCGATCTCGCCGAGGACCGCGATCGCTTCAAGACGCTGCTCGACAAGCTCAAGATCCGCCAGCCGGAAAACGGTATCGCCACGTCTCCGGCGGCCGTGCGCGAGATCGCCGACAAAATTGGTTATCCGGTCGTCATCCGTCCCTCCAACGTGCTGGGCGGGCGCGGCATGGAGATCGTGCGCGACGCAGGCCAACTCGACCGCTATGTGGCGCGGCTTGCCGCCACGCTCGACAGACCGTCCGAACTGGTGGTGTCGAAGAAAAGCCCGCTGCTGATCGACAGCTATCTGTCGGACGCCACCGAAGTCGATGTCGACTGCCTCGCCGACGGCAAGGACACGTTCATCGCCGGCATCATGGAGCACATCGAGGAAGCCGGCATTCACTCCGGCGATTCAGCCTGCGCGCTGCCGCCGCATTCCCTGAGCAAAGAGACCATTGCCGAACTGGAGCGCCAGACTCGCGAACTCGCATTGGCGCTCAATGTCGGCGGCCTGATGAACGTGCAATACGCCATCAAGGATGGCGACATCTATGTGCTCGAGGTCAATCCGCGCGCCTCGCGCACGGTGCCTTTCGTCGCCAAGGTGATCGGGCTGCCGGTTGCCAAGATCGCCGCGCGCGTGATGGCCGGCGAAAGCCTCGCCAGTTTCAAGCTCAAGCCGCCGGTCTACAAGCATCGCGCGGTGAAGGAAGCGGTATTCCCGTTCGCGCGTTTCCCCGGCGTCGATACCGTGCTGGGGCCGGAAATGAAGTCGACCGGCGAAGTCATGGGGCTCGACAGCTCGTTCGAGATCGCCTTCGCCAAGAGCCAGATCGGCGGCGGCACCAACCTGCCGCGCGCCGGTACCGTATTCGTCTCGGTGCGCGACGCCGACAAGGCGCGCATCCTGCCGTCGATCAAGCTTTTGACCTCGCTCGGCTTTAAATGCATCGCCACGTCGGGCACCCAACGCTATCTGGCCGAACAGGGTGTCCCTGCCGCCAAGATCAATAAGGTGCTGGAGGGCCGGCCCCATATCGTCGATGCCATCAAAAACGGCGGGGTCCAGCTCGTTTTCAACACCACCGACGGGACGGCGGCGCTGGGCGACAGTCGCTCCCTGCGCCATGCCGCCCTCTTGCATAAAGTGCCGTACTACACCACTCTTTCAGGTGCCGTCGCCGCCGCCAAAGGCATAAAAGCCTATCTCGGCGGTGACCTCGAGGTTCGTGCGTTGCAGAGCTACTTTACCGGGCGGTCCTGAGCGGACTTTTTTGGTGAGGGGCCGAACCTGAAGCGGCGGCGCGTGTTAGGCTGGGTATCTTTACTCGGCCGTGGGGAAATACCTTGAAGCGATAGGCTCTCAAGGTATCCCGCGGCCGGCGTGTTATTGGGCCGGGAATGGCCCTGGTTACATGACTCCGGTACGGGGCAACCCGTGGCCGGAGTCTAATTTCGAGTGGGTGAGCGGCCCTAAAGATTGGAAAGGCTTGGCGGCGTTACGGCGCGTTCAAGTTTGATCTGGCGCCCGCCAGGAGGAGAGAGACGATGGTAGACAAGATTCCGATGACGGCGGCGGGCTATACGACGCTCGAGGCCGAACTCAAGCACTGCCAGAGCGTGGAGCGTCCGCGCATCATCCAGCAGATCACCGAAGCGCGTTCGCACGGCGACCTGTCGGAGAATGCCGAATATCACGCCGCCAAGGAGCAGCAGTCGCTCAACGAGGGCCGCATCGACGAGTTGCAGGACAAGCTCGCGCGCGCCGACGTCATCGACGTGTCGAAGCTGTCGGGCGATACGATTACGTTCGGCGCCACCGTGACGCTCGTCGATGAGGACACCGAGGAAAAGAAGGTGTGGCAGATCGTCGGCGAGCCGGAAGCGGACGCCAAGAAGGGCCGCATCTCGATCACCTCGCCGCTCGCCAAGGCGCTGATCGGCAAGTCCAAGGGCGCTACCGTCGAGGTCAACGCGCCCGGCGGCGCCAAGGGCTATGAGATCAAGAAGGTGGACTGGAAATAGGCGTCACTGATGTGGCCGTAAGGCGCAGACGTTTTTTTAGAGCCCTGTCTTTGATGAAATCAAAGCCGGGGCTCTCGCTTTTTGTTTTGAAGGATTTTTCTTCCGCGCGCCGATAGCCGCTTCGCGCTACGACGCCGTATTGTGCCCGCCCGCCAATTGGCCTCGGTCGAAGCTCATCCCGGCGAAACACTCGCGATATTCGCCTGGCGTCATGCCGGTATGGCGCTTGAAAAGATCGCGGAAGAAGGCGATGTCCTCGTAGCCGATCTGGCGGCACACATCCTGAACCGAGGATGTCGCTGCTCGAGCATTTCCTTCGCCGCCGAGATACGGAGCTGCTGGACATAGGCGTTCGGCAGCCGGCCGGTGGCGGTCTTGAACCGCCGGATGAAATTGCGCGGGCTCATTCCAATACGGGCGGCAAGCTTCTCGAGCGATAGTTCGCGGTCGAAATGATCGCGCAAATAGTCTTCAGCGGATTTGACCTTGTGGTCGTCATGAGGGCGCCATAGCGGCACGACGGAATATCCCAACTGCCGGCTGCGCGGCATGCTGAGCAGCAACGACTTTGCCGTTTGCAGTGCGACTTCGTGCCCGCAGAATTTCTCGACGAGATAAAGGCTCAGATCGACGGCGGCGTAGATGCCGCCACTGCACAGCACGCGGCTGTCTTCGGTGACAAAATACTCGGGCTGCCAGTTCACTTTCGGATACCGCCGCGATAACGAATCGGCGATGCCCCAATGCGTCGTCGCGCGCCGGCCATCGAGCAGTCCGGCCTCGGCGACAAAGCCCACGCCACTGCATATGCCGGCAATATAGGCGCCGCGCGCGTGCCACTTGCGAAGCCACGGCAACAGCCCGGACTTCCGGACCTTGGGGTCCTGGGCGCTCCAGATCGATGCCGGAACGACGATAATGTCGGTGTGTTCGACGTCCCGAATTGCCATCTGCGGTGTCAGCGCGAGCGGATAGAGGCTCGATACCTTTTTGCCGTCCAGCGAAGCGGTGCGGACGCGAAAGTGCGGTTGCTCTGCCGCGCCGTGCAGCCAGTTCCACAGCGAGCCGGCCGAATAGAAAATCTCGATGGGTGCGACCGCCGTCGACGCATAGCCGCCGTCGAGCAGAACGACCGTAACATCAATGACGCCTTTGCCAGTCGGCGTCGGGCCGGGAGGCGCTCGCGAATTCACTTTGGGCTGCGTCATCGCTTTCCCCATAGTGGAGGAGCGGCGCCTCCGTAACAGGAGGCGCCGCTCGCGCCGTCATGCGGCGGCGGTTGTCGGATCGATGATGCCTTTCACTTCGGTGACCTTGGTGGCCGGGAAGCCGCTGAGCTTCGCGTGCTCATGCACGACCTCCTCGCTTTCGGCGAGATAGATGCAGAAGGTCTTGTCATCGACCACGTAAGAGTGGTCCCACTGCACTTTGCCTGCGAGCTTGGCGAGCGCCTCGTTGGACGTCGCCGACGCACCCTTGAGTTCCTGCCGGTTCAGCTTGCCGACGCCGGGAATATTCCGCTCGATCACATAGCGCTTCATGTCAGTTACTCCGTTGGTCTTGACGGAGCTGAGATGGCCGATGCCGATTATATCGGCCAGATGGCATTTATGACAATAAAGAGGGTCTAAATTGCCAAACGCTCTGATCGCCTTACATCGGTACCATGGCCGCGTCCTTGGACTGGCGCAGCGTCAGCGATGTCTTGACGTTGCGCACGTTCGGACCGGACGTGAGTTTCTCGACGAAGGCCTGAAAGGTTTTCAGGTCGGGCGCGACGCATTTCAGGACGAAGTCGATTTCGCCCGACAGCATCCAGCATTCACGTACCAGCGGCTGCTTGCGGACGAAGTCCTCGAAGGCGGTGAGATCGACCTCGGCCTGGCTCGACAAATGAACCATGGCGAAGACGACGACCTCGTAACCGAGCTTCTTTTCGTCGAGGAGCGCCCGATAGCCCTTGATGAACCCGGCCTCCTCCAGCGCGCGTACCCGGCGCAGGCAGGGCGGCGCCGAGATACCGACGCGGCGGGCCAGTTCCACATTGGTCATGCGGCCGTCGTCCTGAAGCTCCTTGAGTATCTTGCGATCGATGGCGTCGAGGCTGGCGGGCAAAAGGACTCTCCTTCCGGGGGCTGATAAACCCGGCGGAACATGCATAACGCGAAATAATGTTTCGCGAAAGATTATTGCGCAGTTTTTCCTCATCGGGACTTTCAGGGAACCGATGAGCTACGAAGTTTGTGACTTACGGGGGTTGCGCGGCTTGCATAGCTCTTTGAAAACCATAGATTGAGCGCCGGCAGAGGAGCCGGTCGCCTGTCCGGCCGCCTTTTCAGGTTATTGGGGCGACTCGGCCGCCGACGCCCGCCAGGGGGGCGAAGACCATGTCACAGACTACCCATACCAAGGTCGTTATCATCGGCTCGGGGCCGGCCGGCTACACCGCCGCGATCTATGCTTCGCGCGCCATGCTGGAGCCGGTGCTGATCCAGGGCATCCAGCCCGGCGGCCAGCTCACCATCACCACCGATGTCGAGAACTATCCGGGCTTTGCCGACGTCATCCAGGGTCCCTGGCTGATGGAGCAGATGCAGGCCCAGGCCACGCATGTCGGCACCAGGATCGTTACCGACACCGTGACCAAGGTCGAGCTCGGCCGGCGCCCGTTCAAGCTGACCTGCGATTCCGGCAACATCTATCTCGCCGACAGCCTCATCATCGCCACCGGCGCGCAGGCGCGCTGGCTCAATTTGCCCTCCGAGCAGAAGTTCAAAGGCTACGGCGTTTCCGCCTGCGCCACCTGCGACGGCTTCTTCTATCGCAACAAGGAAGTGTTCGTGATCGGCGGCGGCAACACCGCGGTCGAGGAAGCGCTGTTTCTGACCAATTTCGCCTCCAAGGTCACGGTCGTCCATCGCCGCGACCACTTCCGCGCGGAAAGAATTCTACAGGACCGCCTGTTCAAGCATCCCAAGATCGATGTGGTCTGGGATTCGGTGCTTGAGGACGTGACCGGCGCGGAAAATCCGCTCAAGGTCAACCGCATCAAGCTGAAAAACATCAAAACCGGCGCGGTGACCGAGCACGCCGCCGACGGCGTCTTCATCGCCATCGGCCATTCGCCCTCCTCCGAGCTGTTCGCCGGTCAGGTGCAGATGAAGCCTTCCGGCTACATCGTCACCGGCGGTCATTCCACCGCGACATCGGTGCCCGGCGTGTTCGCCGCCGGCGATGTGACCGACGACATCTACCGCCAGGCTGTCACCGCCGCCGGCCAAGGCTGCATGGCCGCGCTCGAAGCGGAAAAATTCATCGCCGCGCATGTACATGGCGATGCGCACGATCATGCACCGGGTCATGAGCGCGAACGGCAGCACGCGGCGGCGGAATAAACGATGGCGCATTCAAATAATTCAATGGATTGGGACAAACTCAAGGTATTCCACGCCGCCGCCGAAGCCGGCTCCTTCACGCATGCCGGCGAACGGCTCGGTCTGTCGCAATCGGCGGTGTCACGTCAGGTGTCGGCGCTCGAAGGCGACCTCAACGTTTCGCTTTTCCATCGCCACGCGCGCGGCTTGATCCTGACCGAACAGGGCGAACTGCTGTACCGCACCGCGCACGAAGTGTTCATGAAGCTGGAAGCGGCGCGAACCAAGCTGACCGATAGCCGCGAGCGCCCGAACGGCGAACTCAAGGTATCGACCACGCCCGGCATCGGCGTGCATTGGCTGACGCCGCGCCTCGGCGAATTTCTCGATCTCTATCCCGACATTCAGATCACGCTGATTACCACCGACGAAGAACTCGATCTGGCGATGCGCGAGGCCGACGTCGCGATCCGCCTGCGCCAGCCGACGCAACCGGATCTCATCCAGCGCAAGATATTTTCGGTGCATTTCCACGCTTACGCCT
This sequence comes from Hyphomicrobiales bacterium, assembly GCA_041691675.1. GTDB lineage: Bacteria > Pseudomonadota > Alphaproteobacteria > Rhizobiales > Xanthobacteraceae > Pseudolabrys. The sequence continues at coordinate 30,576 of JBEPUC010000020.1, forward strand.
CACCCGATTACCTCAAGCGATTCGGCACGCCGCGCGCTCACGAAGACCTCGACAAACATCGCATCGTTCTGCTGGGCGGCAACGTGCCGCCGCATTTCGCCAACCGGCGCTGGCTTCTGGAAGTGAGCCGCGATTCAAAGGGGCCGCGCGTGCCGGCGCTCAGCCTCAACAATGTGCTGGGCTTGTTGCGGGCTTGTCAGCGCGGTTTAGGTGTCGCGATGCTGCCGGACTATCTGGTCGAGGAAAACGGCGGACTTGTGCAGTTGTTCGGTGACGCCGACACGCTCGCCCTCGACGCCTATTTCGTTTATCCGGAAGAGCTCAAGTCCGTCGCGCGCATTCAGGTCTTCCGCGACTTTCTGGTGGCGAACGCGCAACGATCGCATTTCTAGTTTTTGAAACGCGCCTGCGTTTAAATCGGATCGCCGTCGCTGCGGTTTGCGATTTGGCATAGCTGACATGTCAGGCGTGGCGTTGCTCGGCTCCGCCCAGCCTCTCATAGTGAAGCCTCGCTGTTGCGCCGGATGTATATCCTCCCAGAGTCGCCCGGTGCGCAGCGTGTTCCCCTCTGAAGTTTGCCAGCCCCCACGCTGGCATACTGTCAACCGGGCCCCCTTTGTGGGGCCCGGTTTTTTTTCGCGAAAAGCCGAAATGTCGGGATTTTCTTGCAACGCGCAAAGTCATCGCGCGGCATGTTTGCCGTAGGCATGGTCACACGGTTAACACGGTTAACGGCGATGCTGCCGGCCCATGGTGGACGCGGCTAGGCCCCGTCCCGAAGAACATCTCAGGGCCAGTCTCCGGTGTGACCGCCATCACAGAAATGTCATTGGGTAAAAGCTACGGTCCGATACGGCAAACGCGAGTCGCATCCAACCTGACAGGACAGGCGGCGCCGGAATGAACATCGCAAAGATTTGAAAGAAAGCGTGCGGCCGGCGCGCATGTGATGAAACGAACTTGTAACACAAAAGGTTGTGTAGTTGCTCCAGTGCTTGGTCCCGACAGGCGCTCGCGGGAACAAGTGCAAAATAGTCACACTCGACGTTCCTTCCTGCGACGCGCGTTGTGAAAAGCGTAACGGAATTAGGTCTATCGGATAGAGTGACACGGCAATTCAAAGGGGCGGTCCCTTTCAGCCTTTGGGAGTCTTCGCGGTGAAATTTGTAGGTTTTGACAATCTGTTGGCATCGACCGCCCTCGGATTGGTGCTCTCGTTGTCCGGCCACGCCGCCGTGGCGCAGCAAGCCGCGGATCAGACGCAGATTGTCGTGCCGCTTCCCGATCAGACGCCTCAGTCGGCCCAGAAGGATGTCGGCGGCGGTGCGGCCGTACCGGCCGCGCCCCAGGATACTGCTACAGACGCCGCTGCTGCGGACGCTGCATCGCAAAAATCCGCCGTCGAAGCCGCGACCGCTAACGATACCCCGGCCAAAGACGCGGCGGCCCAAACCGCTCCGGCTCAGGATTCCCCGGCCCAAAGCGCGGCGGCACCGGCCGCTGCCACCCCCGCTCAGGATGCGGCAGCACCGGCCGTTACAGCTCCGGTCCAGAATGCAGAGGTACCGGCTCCCGTCGCGTCGCCAGTAGCCGCGCCCGAAAAGGCCGCGGAAGCGCCGGCGACCACCCCAGCGCCGGCCGTCAGCGCCGATGCCGCCATCTCCAACAAATTGCGCGAACTGGTCGCCAGCAAGGCCCTTGATCGCGCGCTTGACCGCAAGACCGAGCGCGCCGGCGTCGAGGCGTTCTACAAGGCCCGCGATTTCAAACCGTTGTGGATCGCCGACGGCGCGCAAGACGCGCGCGCCAAGTCCGCCATCGCCTACCTGGCGAAAGCCGACGAGGTCGGCCTCGACCCGAACGATTATCCGGCGCCCGATTTCGCCGCGGCGAGCACGCCCGAGGCGCTTGCGGCCGCCGAACTCAAGCTTACCGCTGACGCATTGACCTTCGCCCGTCATGCCCAGATCGGCCGCGTCCACTTCACCCGCGTCGCCGCCGACATTTCATTCAACCTGGTCGCGCCGGAACCGGCCGACGTGCTCACCAAGCTCGCCGCCGCCGACGATGCCGGTGCGGTGCTCGACAGCTACAATCCGCCGATGGCCGAGTTCAAGGCGTTGCGCGCCAAGCTCGCCGAACTGCGCAGCGGCAATGGCACGGCGGCCAAGCCCGACGAGGAAAAGCCGGCTCCGTCCGTTCACATCGGCAGCGGCTCGATCATGCGTCCCGGCGTCAAGGACGAGCGTGTCATCGCGCTTCGCAAACGCCTCAAGGTCGGCGATGCCGACAACCGGCTCTATGACGAAGCGGTGGTCGAAGCGGTCAAGGCCTTCCAGACCGGCGCCGATCTCGACGCCGACGGCAATGTCGGCCCGATGACGCTCGCCGCGCTCAACGGCGAGAAGCGCAAGGCGCGCGGCCCGTCGGCCGATCCGGTCGACACGGTTCTCGTCAATATGGAGCGCTGGCGCTGGTATCCGCGCAATCTCGGCAACCCGCATGTCATCGTCAACATCCCCGACTATACGTTGACGCTGTACGATAACGACAAGGTGTTCTGGCACACCAAGATCGTTGCCGGTAAGCCGGGCCATGCGACGCCGCTGATCAGCGCGGAGATGAAGTTCATCACCGTCAATCCGACCTGGAACGTGCCGCCATCGATCATCGAGAAGGAATACCTGCCGGCGCTGCAACAGGATCCGCAGGCGCTCGACCGCATCGGCCTCAAGCTGACGCAGGATGCCGATGGCACCGTCCATATCCAGCAGCCGCCCGGCGCCCGTAACGCGCTTGGCCGGATCCGCTTCAACTTTCCGAACAAGTTCCTCGTGTATCAGCACGACACGCCGGACAAATACCTGTTCGCCAAGGAGAAGCGTGCCTACAGCCACGGCTGCATGCGGGTGCTCAATCCGTTCACCTATGGCGAGAAGCTGTTGTCGCTGGTCGATCCGAAGGGACACTACACCGAGGCCAAGCTGCAAAGCATGCTCGGCAACAACGAGATCAATATCAACTTCCCGCACAACGTCTGGGTCCACCTGACCTACCAGACGGCCTTCGTCGACGAAAACGGCAAGCTGCAATTGCGCGACGATCTCTACGGCTGGGATGCCAAGATGATCTCGATCCTCAAAGGCAGCGAGCGCAAGGTCGCCGACAACGCGATCGAACGCGCACCAAACCAGTCGTCGAAGCCGGTGCGCATGCCAGTCGGCATGTATAACGGCAACGGTAACGGCGGCGGCGGCTCGTATGGCGGCGATTATGGCGCGCCGAGCGGCCCGAACTTCTTCGATTGGCTGTTCAGCGGCGGCCGCCAGCAGCAGTACGAAGAGCCGGCGTATCGGCCGCGCCGCGGTGCCGGCCCGCGCTATACCCGCGATGGTCGCGTCGTCTACCGCTAAAGTCTCGATGCAATAGAGCGTTTTCGAGCGAAGTGGATACCGGTTCGCGTTAAGAAAACGCGTCAAAACAAAAAACTAGAGCCCGGCTTTGATTCCATCAAAGCCGGAAAGGCTCTAGACAAGCAAACGCCGGCGAAAACCTCGCCGGCGTTTTTGCGTTGGGAAGCACCGCGCTCCCGATGGAAGATCATGCGGGAAGAGATTGGTACAGCTGGGTGGGCTCGAACCACCGACCTCCGGTTCCACAGACCGGCGCTCTAACCAACTGAGCTACAGCTGCACGGGTTCGCCGGTCCATAAGGACCAAGCGAGCGGGAACCTAGAAGCCACGACCTTCTTTGGCAAGCGCTTTGCGACGTCGCAGCGTTCGCGCGAACCGGCACTCGGAACCGGAAACTTCGTCGGGCCGGAGAATTTACCGAACGCAAAAAGCCCGGGCGCGACGTGCCCGGGCTTTGAACTGGCCACGCGGATAAAATCCGCAGCCGTATTGTCGGTGGCGCGTGGTCTTAAGCAGCCAACCTTACGCGGCTTTGCCGAAGCTGCTCATGCTGCCCTTGAGCGGTTCGGTGGTCTCGACGGCGATCTTCTGCGCCCGCTCCGACAGTTCCTTGGCCTGCGCGGTCAGGGTGTCGAACTGGGTACGCATGTAGCCGGTGGTGAGCTCGATCGCTTCGGAATAGGACTTCACGGTCAGCAATTCGCCGAAAAGATCGAAAGCGGCATTGGCGTTGGCGCGCGAGGTCTCGATTACCTTGAGTCCATAGCCCGAGTAGCCCTTGGACGCCGCGGCGTAGGTTTCCTCGAGAGCTTCGGTCGCCTGCTCGGTCGCGGTCTTGATCTTCTCGTAGTTTACCTTGGCTTGGGCAATGCCCTTCTCGGCGACTTCGCGGAATGCCGGCGGGACTTCCATGGTCGGGATTTCGAATTTCGGCATTTCGAACTTCGGAATCTCGAATTTCGCGTCGGTGCCGAGTGAGGCAACCTTTGGCTTGGATTTCACAGTGGTGGAGGCTTGAACTTCGGCCATGATTATCATCCTTGGGTTGAGGACGGGTTCCGGCTGAAACGGGCCGCCGCCCTCTTGGAGACCGGCCCGCACCTGATTTTAAGCCCGTGCCGGATCGCGGCAGGAGCATGTCCTCAATATAGAACATTTTTGATGCAATGCAACAAAAATATTGCACTGCACCATAAAGGCAGAACGCAACGTCCGCCGGCTCCGTAAACCACGGAAATATCTTGAGGTTCTGTTCCGACGGCGAGTTAGGCGTGGCCTGTCATCTTGGCGGCGTGCTGACTCAATTCTTTCGCCTGCTCGGTCAGGGTCGCGATCTGGCTCTTGATGTATTCGGCCTGGATTGCGGTTAATTCTTGGACGTCCTTGGCCTTCATCAATTTCTGCGCCAGTTCGAACGAAGCCGCGACATTGCGTTCGGCAAAGGTCATGGCCAGTTCATTCGCGGATTTGGCGCCAGACTGTATCGTCTTGGCCTTGGTCTCAGCGGTGCCGATGGCTTGCTGAGTTGCGGCGATAAAACCGTCAAAGGCCTGCTTGGCCTGAGCGACGCTCTTTTCCGCCAATTCGCGCATTTCCGCGGGAATCTCGAATTTCGGATCTGCCATTTGCGCTCTCCTGCTGTGGTCCGCCAATTCAACTATGGCGCCGATCTATGACATTGGCACGGCGGGCCACGTATTGCAGCGAATGACTGTTCCGGCCCGGCGACGGGAACTTGGCGGTTAAGGTTATCGCCGCTTCCCTGTTTTGAATAGCGGCTGAAGCGTGGACTCGGCCATTGCACCGGCCCTATTAATGGTTTGTTAGCTCTAAGCGATGCGGCGATTCCGCAGCGGTTCTTTCGGACCAATCGGCGATTTTTTCGCAATCCTGGTGTAATTTGGCAATGGGTGCGACGGCGCTTCAGTTGAGCTTGCTTGCCGACATGCGTCTGGCGGATCACGCGCTCGCGCCGTCGGCGGCGTGGCTATGGAGCGCCGATGCCCGGCGCGTGCTGTGGGCCAACCCTGTCGCCGCCGCGATCTTCGATGCCGCCTCGCCCGCGGCGCTGGCGCAACGCACCTTCGAGCCGACCCATCCGAGCGCCGCACAAGTCGCGCGGCTCGCGGACACGCTGCCGCAAGGTGGGGTTCGGAGGCTTGAGCGATTGCGCGGTTTCGGCGGCGGCTTCGGCGTCACGTCGACTTGCCTGTGCTCGCGCATCACGCTGGCCGATAATACCGCCGCCATTCTCGTGGTGGCGATCGAGCGCGCCGATAAAAAAATGACACTGGGGGAACGCGCGCAGCGCCTCATTGCCGATGCCGAAACGCCGGTAGCGGTCTTCTCGGCCGACGGCGAATTGATCGCCACGACCGACGACGCGCGCGGGCGCATGAGCGGCAAGCACGACCTTGCCGCGCTCGGCGCCGAGGCGCTGGCGCGCGAGGCGAGCCACAACGGCCACGCCGAAGGCGCTATTGCTTCCGGCCATGCCGATATCGTGCGGCTCGGGGCCGGCGCCACGGTCGCCCTGCTGGTGACGTTTACCGCCACAGCGGCACTGGAGATGCGCAAGCAGCCATTCCGCTTCGTCTGGCAGATGGACGCCGCAACGCAAATCACCGCCGGCTTCGACAATTTCGCCAAGCTGACCGGCCCGAAGACGGCGGCGCTGCTCCACCGGCCGTGGGCCGAGCTTGCCGAAACATTGCAACTCGACGGCGGCGATGCCATCGCCCATGCGCTGGCCAAGCGCGACACCTGGAGCGGCATCACCGTCAACTGGCCGGTGGATGATTCCGACCAGCGCGTCGCCATCGAGATGTCGGGGCTGCCGGTGTTCGACCGTGACCGGCACTTCGCCGGCTATCGCGGCTTCGGCGTCTGCCGACAGATGCCACAGCACATCGCGCCATCAATCGCGCCGCCGCCGGAAAAAATCCCCGAACCCGATGCAGATGCACAAGCTGCGAACGCATCAACCAACGTACTCGCCTTCAGCGCGGCGGCACCGGTCGCTCCCTCGGCACCCAGAGCACCGCCAGCACCGTCACCGACGCTCAGCCCGGGCGAGCACAGCGCCTTCGAGGAACTGGCGCGCGAACTCAATGCCCGTCTTAAGGCCGCACCGGAAAAGCGTGCCGCAGCCGATCATGACGTTGAATTCACGCAGCAACCGACCGAACCGCCGCGCCCCGCGACTCCGGACGAGACCATTCGCGACGTACAGGATGGCCGACCGATCCTCGACCGCCTGCCGATCGGCATTCTGGTCTATCGCCTCAACAACCTGATCTATGCCAACCGCGCGTTTCTCGACTGGACCGGCTACGGCAATCTGCAAGCCCTGGAAGAAGCGGGCGGCCTCGACAGCCTGTTCATCGAGACCAGCGCCGCGCCGGATGCCGCAGACAACGGCAAAAGCGGCGGCAAGTCCCTGACCATCAACACCGTCAACGGCAAGCAAAAGTCGGTTGCGGGGCGGCTGTTCAGTATGCCGTGGAATCAGGAGAACGCGCTGGTTCTCATGATCAATACGCAAGGCGTTTCCGACGACAGCATCGTCAAGGCCGAAGCCTCGCTGCGGCGCCTCGAGAACGAAAACCACGAACTGCGCGCCGTCCTCGATACCGCCACCGACGGCGTGCTGGTGCTCGACCGTGCCGGCCGCGTGCTGTCGGCCAACCGCAGTGCGCAGGCTCTGTTCGGCTACGATGCGGCCGATTTCACCGATTTGAGCTTGAGCGAATTGCTGGCGCCGGAAAGCCGTCGCAGCGCGCTCGATTATCTTGAGCGGCTGGCTGGCGCCGCCGGCGAGCGCTTGCTCGACACCGGCCGCGAGGCCATCGGCCGGGTCCGCCGCGGCGGCCTGGTGCCGCTGTTCATCACGATGGGGCGCATCGAGGGCGGCGACAGATTTTGCGCGGTGCTGCGCGACATCACGGCCTGGAAGCGTACCGAGGAAGAACTGATCAACGCGCGCCACGAAGCCGAGCGGACTTCCACAGCGAAATCCGAATTTCTCGCCAAGATCAGCCACGAGATCCGCACGCCGCTCAATGCCATTATCGGATTTTCGGAAGTGATGATGGACGAGCGTTTCGGCGCCATCGGCAACGAGCGCTACAAGCAATACCTCAAGGACATCCATGGCTCCGGCGGCCATCTGATCTCATTGCTCAACGAACTGATCGATCTATCCAAGATCGAGGCCGGCAAACTTGACCTCACTTTTGTCAGCGTCGATCTCAACGAGATCGTTCAGCAATGCGTCGCGATGTTGCAGCAGCAGGCCAATCGTGAGCGCGTCATCATTCGTACATCGCTGCCAACGGGCCTGCCGCCAATCGTTGCCGACGCACGCTCGGTGCGCCAGATTGCGCTCAACCTGTTGTCGAACTCGATCAAGTATACCGGCGCCGGCGGCCAGGTCATCGTCTCGACCGCCCTCAACGACGATAACGAGGCGAGCTTGCGGGTGCGCGATACCGGCGTCGGCATGAGCGAGCATGAATTGCAGACAGCGCTCGAACCGTTCCGACAATTGGCAACCTCGTCCCGCTGGGGCGCCAGCGGGACCGGCCTCGGCCTGCCGATCACCAAGGCTCTGGCTGAGGCCAATCACGCCCGCTTTCGCATCACCAGCCAGCCGGACAACGGCACGCTGGTCGAAGTCGCATTCCCGGCCACGCGGGTCCTGGCGGAGTAGCCCTGAACGGCGGCGCGGGGCCGGCGGTGGCGGAACCACGGATGCAAGGCCGCCCACCGCGCGCGGCTGAGTTAACCGCGATTTCCTTCTTGTCCACCGGCCATGAAAGGGTCACAGAGGCCTCTCAGATTGGTGATGGCGGAACCGATGGTATAATCTGCCGGCGTCCGCCCTTTTAACCCCGGAATTCTCGATTTTGACAGCCTCCGCTGGCCTCCGTCGCTTGGGATTTGCACTGCTCGCGATGGCCGCCGCCGCCGCCGGCGTGCTTACAACCGCTGGTTATCTCATTTCACCCGATACAGTACGCGCCGAGGTGCTGGGCGGCATCAGCGCGGCCACCGGCCTCGATCCGCTTCTGCTCGGCAAGACCACCGTGTCGCTGTTTCCCAATGGCAGCGTCAGCTTTGCCGATGTCGTGCTCGGCGATCCGGCGCGACCCGCATTGACCGCCGAACGCCTGACCGCGCGTTTGCGGTTTTTTCCGCTGCTGATCGGGCGCGTCGAGATCGCGGATGTCTCGCTGGAACGGCCGACGATTGCCATCGATATGGACCCCGATGGCAAGACCAATTGGTCGGCGCTGATCGAGGCACTGGCGAAAAGCAAAAAGCCGCATGCGACCAGCTCCGTCGCGGCTTTTTCCGAAATGCGCATCGACAACGGCACCGTGGTGTTGCGCAACCATGCGAACAAGTCCGAAGAGACGCTCAACGGCGTCGATTTTTCGCTGGCCTGGCCGTCGATCTCGAAGAGCTTCGGCGCCACCGGACATTTCATCTGGCACGATGAGCCGGTCGAGGCCGGCATTACGTTGGCCGATTTTCCGGCGGCTTTGCAGGGCAATCGCACCGGGCTCAAGGTGCGCCTCGCCGGCAAGCCTCTGAAAGCGGCATTCGAGGGTTCGATCAGCATCAAGCCGACACTCAAAATCGATGGCACACTGGCTGCCGACACAGCATCGCTGCGCGCGGCGCTGATCTGGGCCGGACAACGCCCGCTGCCGGGCGGCGGCTTCGGCCGTTTCGCCATCAAGGCGCAGACCACCGTCGTCGGTGGTACCATCGGCCTGTCGAGCGTCAATGTCGAACTCGACGGCAACAGCGCCGAAGGCGTTCTTACCTTCGCCACCGATGGCCGCCAGACGCTGCAAGGCACGCTCGCCACCGAAACGCTCGACCTTTCGCCTTACGTCTCGACGATCAAGCTGTTGACGGCCAACCGGCACGAATGGAGCAGCAATAGTATCACGCCCGAAGGCCTGGCCAACATGGACCTCGATTTACGACTGTCAGCAGCCAAGGTCGTGATGTCGAATGCCACGTTCGGCCGCACCGCGATCGGCGCCAATTTGCGTGGCGGCCATCTCGCCATCACCATCGGCGAGGCACAAGCCTATGGCGGTGTCATCAAGGGCTCGATGGCGCTCGCCAATTTCGAGAATGGCATCGATCTCAAGTCGCAGATGCAATTCACCGACGTCGATCTGGAAAGTTGCCTCGGCCAGTTGTTCGGCATGCATCGGCTGCAAGGCAAGGGCAACATATCGTTCAACGTCGAAGGCTCGGGTGAAAGCGTGCTGGGCTTGACGCGCACCCTGAACGGCACCGCGACGCTGACGGGCACCGACGGCGCACTCGCCGGCCTTGATGTCGAGAACCTGCTGCGCCGGCTGGAGCGGCGGCCACTGTCGGGTGGCGGCGACTTTCGCACCGGCAGCACGCCGTATCAGAAAATCGCCATCGGCTTGAAGATCGCGAAAGGTATCGTGTCGGTCGAGAATATTGCGGTCGAGGGTTCGGCGGTTCGCCTGGCGCTCGCCGGCACCGCGTCGGTGCCGGAACGCGAACTCGACCTCAAGGGCATTGCCACGCTGGTATCGGTCTCAAAGCCCTCGGCATTGCCGTTTGAGCTGCCTTTCATCATCCAGGGCTCCTGGGACGATCCGATCATGCTGCCGGATGCCGAGGCGTTGATAAGGCGATCCGGTGCGGCGGCGCCGTTGCTCGACGCCATGCGCCGGCGTGGCGGCGATGACGCCGTGCGCTCGGCGATCGAGCGGCTCACCGGTGGCACGCCATTGTCGTCCGCCAAGCCCGCGGCCGAGCAGCCCACCAGCGCGGTACCGGCGCAATAGGCCTCGCCGCAGCGGCATCACGTCGGCGTTAATGTACGGCGCACCGCATCCTGCCAGCCGGAATATTTTGCAGAGCGCATCGCCGCATCCATGCGCGGTTCAAAGCGCCGCTCGAGCCGCCATTGCGCGGCAAAACCATCGAGATCTGGACAGATGCCAGCGGCGTGGCCGGCGAGATAGGCGGCACCCAGCGCGGTCGTCTCCATCACCACGGGACGGTCGACCGGGCTCGCCAGAATGTCAGCAATGAACTGCATGCAGGCATCGCTCACCGTCATGCCGCCATCGACCCGCAGCACCGTCTCGGCCGCGCCGGACGCCGGCCAGTCGGCACGCATCGCCTCGACCAGATCGCGGGTCTGGTAGCCGACCGCATCGAGCGCCGCGCGCGCGATCTCCGGCGCACCGGATTTTCGGGTGAGACCGAAAATGGCCCCGCGCGCCTGCGGATCCCAATACGGCGCACCGAGACCGACAAAGGCCGGCACCATATAAACCGCCTCGGCCGGATCGGCGCGTTCAGCCAATGCGCCGACTTCGGGCGATGCGCCGATGATCCTCAAGCCGTCGCGCAGCCATTGCACGGCCGCACCGGCGACAAAAATGGCGCCCTCGAGCGCATAAGTGCGCTTGCCGTCGAGTTGATAGGCGATCGTGGAGAGGAGCCGGTTACGCGAGGTGACGCGTTCGGCGCCGGTATTGAGCAGCATGAAGCAGCCGGTACCGTAGGTCGATTTCATCATGCCAGGTGTAAAACAGCCCTGCCCAACGGTCGCCGCCTGCTGGTCGCCGGCAACGCCGAGAATGCGGATCGGCCCGCCGAACAACGCCGCCTCGGTAACACCGAATTCGCCGGCGCAGTCGCGGACCTGCGGCAGCATGTTAAGCGGAACGGTGAAGAGACGCGCCAGATCCTCGTTCCATTGACCGGTTGTTATATCGAGCAGATTGGTGCGCGCCGCGTTGGTTGCGTCGGTGACGTGGACTTTGCCGCCGGTCAGACGCCACAGCAGAAAGCTGTCGATCGTGCCGAACGCAAGATCGCCGGCCTCGGCTTTGGCGCGCGCGCCTTCGACGTGATCGAGCAGCCAGCCTATTTTGCTCGCCGAGAAATAAGGATCGATGAGCAGGCCGGTTTTGGCGGCGATTTCCGGTTCATGACCGCCGGCGCGCAGGGCGTCGCAGCGATCGGCGGTGCGGCGGTCCTGCCAGACGATGGCGTTATAAATCGGTGCGCCAGTCTTGCGGTCCCAGACTGCCGTGGTTTCGCGCTGATTGGTGATGCCGATGCCGGCAACATCGGCAGCGGCACACCGCGCCGAAGCCATCGCCTCACGCACGGTCGCCACCGTGGCGCGCCAGATTTCCTCCAGATCGTGCTCGACCCAACCCGGCGCCGGATAAATCTGGGGCAGTTCGCGCTGTGCAATGGCGAGCGGCTTCAAAGCCGCATCGAACACCAGCGCGCGCGTCGAAGTGGTGCCCTGATCGATAGCGATGATAAGGTTCGGCAAAATGTCGGTCCCCGGCCTTGGCCGCCGAGGCTAGCCTATGGCCGGGTAGCGGTCACGTCCGCCGGAAGGGATTCTAGTTCAACATCACCATGTTGCTGGCGACGACCGCATCATTGTCGTGGTGAATGTCAGTCGCCAGCTTGCGCGGGCACGGGCCGTAATAATTACCATCCTTGACGACACCGCGCGGCTTTATCAACACCGCTACCAGCCGGTCGCGCAGCGCCTTGGACGAAACCGGTTTAAGCAGGAATTCGTTGACGCCGATCTCGACGGCCTCCACCACGCGGGAACGTTCGCCGTGGCCGGTCAGCATAATGATGGGAACATTGGGAAACGGAAACGTCTCCGGCGAGCGCACCATGCGAACGAAACCGGCGCCGTCGAGCCCCGGCATTTCCCAATCGAGAATGACGATGTCGGGCTGTACCGTGCGAATAGCTTCGAGGCCCGCGGGCGCATCGGCTGCTTCATAAATATTGCGCACGCCAATGCCGATCAGCAACGTGCGGACGACTTTGCGCATGTAATATTCGTCATCGACCAACAGAACCTTGGCGGTGGCCAGACGTGTCTCAATGGAGCGTGTGTCGATCGGCATGGGCAGCCCGCTGCGTTGCACCGTTTCACTGCTACAAACTCACTCAAACACAAAGATATCGCCGTGCGATAAAACGATGCGGTACAATTGTGCAGTCTGCGTTAACTGTTTTTTAGCGATACGATGTACTCGCCGATTGCGGCTTGTTCCTCAGCGCTCGCGGAAAGGCCCAGCTTACTGCGCCGCCACAAAACGTCGTCTGTGGTCTGCGCCCATTCGTGCTCGACCATGTAGCGGACTTCGGCGCTGGTAAGATCGCCAACGAGAAGCGGCCCCAGTTCGGCCATGCTCTGCGCGTCGCCAAGGAAACGATCGCAGCGCAATCCATAGGCGCGCGCCAGCCTCTGCGCCATGCGTTCGGTCAGGAACGGCCAGCGCCCGATCATCTCGGCCACTACCTCGGCGAAGCCTTCGGCCGGAAACTCGCCCCCCGGCAGTTTCGAATCGCCGGTCCATGCCGGCTGACCTTGAAGGACATGCCGCAACTTGGTCATCGCGGCTTCGGCCAATCGACGGTATGTCGTGATCTTGCCACCGTAGACAGTGAGCAGCGGCGCCAGCTTGCGCTGTTCGTCAAGCGTCAGCACATAGTCGCGGGTGACGTCCTCGGGTTTGCCGTGGCCGTCATCGTAAAGCGAACGCACGCCGGCATACGACCACACCAGCTCGTCGGGCGTGATGAGATCGCGGAAATACTGGTTGGCAACGCCGCACAGATAGTTGATCTCAGCCGAGTCCGGCGCCGGCGATTTGAGATCGCCGACGAAATTCTCGTCCGTGGTGCCGATCAAGGTGAAGTCGTTGGCGAAGGGCAGCGCAAAGACGACGCGGCCGTCCTTGGCTTGCAGGATGTAACCGCTGGCATGATCGAAACGGCGGCGCACGACGATATGGCTGCCCTTGACCAGACGCACCGATGCTTTCAACGGTTGCCGGATCACGGTATCGGCGATTTCGCCGATCCAGGGACCGGCGGCGTTGACCAGCACACGCGCAGTCGCGGTCTCGCGCCGGCCGCGGCTGTTCAATACCAGTTCCCACTCGCTGCGCCGCTCCACGCGCACGCAGCGGGTGCGGGTGCGAATCGTGGCGCCGCGCTCGGCCGCATCGACCGCGTTGAGGACGACGAGCCGGCTGTCGTCGACCCAGCAGTCGGAATATTCGAAAGCATAACTGAATGAACGCTTGAGCGGCTGGCCGACGACGTTATGCGTGAGATCGATCGTACGCGACGCCGGCAACAGCTTGCGCGCGCCGAGCCAGTCGTACAGCCACAGGCCGATGCGCAGCTTGAGCGGTGCCCGCATCCCCGGCGCCGGCGGCAGCACGAAGCGCATCGGTTTGACCAGATGCGGCGCCATCCGCAGCAGCACCTCGCGCTCGGACAGTGCTTCGCGCACCAGCCGGAATGCGCCGTGTTCGAGATAGCGCAGCCCGCCATGGATCAGCTTCGAGGACGCCGACGAGGTGCCGGAGGCGAGATCGTTCATCTCGACGAGCAGAACCTTCAGTCCCCGGCCGGCCGCGTCCCGCGCCAGGCCCACGCCATTGATGCCGCCACCAATAATCGCCAGATCGTAGTCGGCCATTTGATTTAAGCGCTTTAGGTTTGGGGCTTGGAATTTATGAGGCTTACAAGACCCAATCTAACGCCGGGCCGTTAACGTCTGTTGAAGCCATAGGTCCTGGTAATTTACTTTATCAATTTGCTTGGCAAATCGCCTTAGGTTGGACATATCTGGCGGGCTACTTGTTTGGTCGTATTTGGCTTCAGCCCGCCGTTCAAGGACCGGAAATGCCCTCCCCGCGTCTGCTCGTTATCGAAGGCAACTCGCCCGAAACCATGGCCGAACACCTGTCGTTCGGCGGCGTGCCGGCCAGCAAGGGCTATTCCGACCTGCTGCGCGAACTGCTGCCGGGCACGGCAGTCGATATCTGCTATCCGGCCGACCTGGCGGCGCATCTGCCGGAGGGCGAGTCGCTTGCCGGCTATGACGGCATCGCCATCACCGGCTCCAGCCTGCATATTTACAACATGGAAGCCTCGGTAACGCGCCAGATCGATCTGGTGCGGGCGGCGCTGGCAAGCGGGACGCCGGTGTTCGGCTCGTGTTGGGGCCTCCAGGTTATCGCGGTGGCGGCAGGTGGCGTCGTCCGCAGGAATCCGAAAGGTCGCGAGATAGGTTTCGGCCGTGGCATCCGCCTGACCGAAGCCGGCCGCAAGCATCCGATGTATGTCGGCAAGCTGGATGTGTTCAATGCGCCGACGGTGCATCTCGACGAGGTCGAGGTGTTGCCGCCAGGAGCGACCGTGCTCGCCACGAACGCCGTTTCGGCCGTGCAAAGCGTGGAAATCAAGGCGGCCGGCTCGGTCGCGTGGGGCGTGCAGTATCATCCGGAATATCCCTTGCGCGAACTGGCCGCCATCGTGCGCCGCATCGGAACACGGCTGATCGGGGAAGGCTTTTTTGCCGACGAGCCTGACATGAAGGCCTTCGCGCAGGACCTCGATGTGCTCGACAACGACCCCGAGTGCAAGCGGCTGTCGTGGCTACATGGCATCAGCCGCAACGTGCTCGACAAAAAATTGCGCGTGAGCGAAGTGGCAAACTGGATGGAGTATCAGGTGTTGCCGACACGGGTGAAGCGCGGACGGGGATGATTGTTTACCAAGCCGGCATGAGGGAGTTTGCAGGATGAACTTCAGCGGCAAACACATCGTCGTCACCGGCGGCACCGGCGCGCTCGGTGCCGCAGTGGTCGGCAAGTTGTTGCACGCGGGCGCGACTTGCACGGTGCCTTACGTTCACGACGCCGAGATGGAGCGCTTCGCCTATCGCAACGATAGCAAGGCGACGCTGATCAAGATTGCCGATCTCGCCGACGAAGCCGACGTGGCGAGGGTCTTTAGCGGCATCGCCCCTTGGGCTTCGATCCATATTGCCGGCGGCTTCGCCTCCGGCAAGGTCGCCGACACCGACAAGGCCGCGCTCATGAAGCAGATCGACAGCAATCTGGTGTCATGCTTCTTGTGTTGCCGTGCGGCCGTGAGAGCCATGACGGCCGGTAAGCTCGGCGGGCGCATCGTCAACATCGCGGCCCGTCCGGCGTTGGAGCCGCGGACCGGCGCCGGCATGACCGCCTATGCGATCGCCAAGGGCGGCATCGCATCGCTGACCGTTGCCTTGGCGGAGGAAGTGGTGAAAGACGGCATTCTGGTCAACGCCGTCGCGCCCTCGACCATGGATACGCCGGCCAATCGCAAGGCGATGCCGAAAGCCGATTTCGACGCCTGGCCGAAGATCGAGGAAGTGGCAGCAACGATTCTGTTTCTGGCGTCGCCGGATAACGCCGTCACGCGCGGCGCTATCGTGCCGGTGTATGGCAAGGCTTGACTTTCTTTCTCCTCCCTACAAGGGGAGGGGAAAGAAAAATCACCCCGCGATCGGGACCAGTTCGAGTGCCGGGCGCAGATAGCGCTGCACCGCGTTCGAGGCGACGACGGTGCGTTGTTCGGCAAAAGCCTCGTGATTTTTTTCGATATCGTCGAGGTCGTAGAGATAATTGACCATGATGCCGTAAGACTGCGCCATGCCCTTGTCCGACTTGTCGGCGAGCCAGTTGATGCGCTCGAGCCGCGCGCCATTGCCGAGATGGAAACGCGCCACCGCATCGATCGGCAATCCTCGTGGCGATTTCGCGCGCAGGTAATACCAGGCGGCGGCGCGCATCATCGGCTCGCGCAGGCTCTCGCTCGTCTCCGCGTCAACCCACCAGCCGGGCTCGTCGAGCGCGGTGAGGCTCGCTTTGTCGGACTCGCTGATCGCCGGAGAATTTTCCTCGGCGCGCTCGCGCGCCAGCCATTTGGCAAAGCCCGGCACCGGCGACAGCGTCACCAGCGTCGACAGCTTCGGCTTCTCGCGGCAAATCTCCTCAACCACCTGCTTGATCAGGAAGCTGCCGAACGAAACACCGGCAAGACCGCGCTGGCAGTTCGAGATCGAATAAAACGTCGCGGTGCGCGCCTTGTCGAGATCGACCGTCTCGCGGCCGATGGCGAGAATCGGCGCGATCGCATCGGGGATATCGCGGCTCAATGCCACCTCGACGAAGATCAGAGGCTCGTCGACCAGCGCCGGATGAAAAAATGCATAGCAGCGCCGGTCATTCGGATTGATGCGCCGGCGCAGATCGTCCCAATCGCTGATTTCATGCACCGCTTCGTAGCGGATGATCTTCTCCAGCACGATGGCCGGCGTCGACCAGTCGATATGGCGCAACACGAGGAAGCCGCGATTGAACCAGGACGCGAACAGGTGGACGAAGTCGTCATCGACCGCTTCGAGATCGTCGCGGTTCGGCAGCACATCCATCAATTGCTCGCGCATGCGCACCAGCGCCTGTGTGCCGCCGGGGGCGAGATTGAGACGGCGGAACAATTCCTGCCGCCTCGGTTCGGAGGCGCTGTGCACTTGGGCTGCCGTCGCGTCCGAAGGTTCCGCCTTCCAGACGGCAATCGCCTCTTCCATGCGAGCCGAGTCAGTGCCGAAGCGCCGCGCCAGCGCCTCGAAAAAAGCAATGCGCGGACCGGTGGTCAGCTCGGCATAATCGGCGAGGATTTCGCGCGCCAGCGCGACGCCGGAGGCTTCGCCCCGCCCCGACAGCAGATGCTCGCACAATTCGATCAGGCTTTCGGAACGGGCCGAGGCACCGCCGCGGCGATCACGGCCGCGGTCAAGCAGCGCCCGGCCGCGATCCGAAATTGCCTGCAACAACTCGCCAAAAAACGAAGTGTTCATCCACTGCCCGCATGAATGGCGCCCATCAGATGATCGGGCAGCCAAGTCGCTATCTCAGGAAGTAAGCACAAAAGTACGATCTGCAACATCATGCAGAGCACGTAGGGAATGGTGCCCCACATGACTTTTGTCACAGGAACATCGGGGGCGATGGAACTGACGATATAGATGTTCAGCCCGACCGGCGGGTGAATCAAACCAATTTCCATGTTGATGGTCATGACAACGCCAAACCAGACCGGATCGAATCCGGCGGCGGTGATGATCGGTAACAGGATCGGCGACGTCATCAAAATGATCGCCGCCGGCGGGATGAAGAAGCCCGACACCAGCAGGAACACGTTGATCATCAGCATCAACACCCATTTGTTGACGTGCATGTCGGCAATGGCGTGCGCCAGCGTCTGGGTGAGATAAAGCGACGTCAGCATGTAGCCGAACAGCACCGCGGCGGCGATGATCATCAGGATCATCACCGACTCGCGCGTGGTGTCGCGCAGAATCGCCCACCATTTGTCCGGCGACCACATGCGGTAGATGAGGACCGCCATTACGACGCAGAGGGCAGCGCCGACGCCGGCCGCTTCCGACGGCGTCGCTACGCCGCCGTAAAGCACGTACATCACGCCGACGATGATGGCGATGAACGGCGCGATCTTCGGTATCGCCTCGAATTTCTGCTTCCACGAATAACGGAAGTCGATGGCGTGCGAACGAAACCCGCGCTTCCAGATGATGAAGATCGTCCACAACATGAACAGACCGGTCAGCATCAGCCCCGGAACGACGCCAGCCAGGAACAACCGGCCAATCGAGGTCTCGGTCGCAATCCCGTATAGGATGAAAGTGATCGAAGGCGGAATCAGGATGCCGAGCGTGCCGCCGGCACAGATCGAACCCGTCGCCACGTCGTCCGGATAGCCGCGTTTGCGCATTTCCGGAATGCCCATCTTGCCGATGGCAGCGCAGCAGGCCGGCGAGGAGCCGGTGAGCGCGGCAAAGATCGCGCAAGCGCCGAGATTGGAGATCACCAGGCCCCCGGGCACGCGATAGAGCCAGCGGTCGAGCGCCTCGTAGAGATCCTTGCCGGCAGGCGACGAGCCGATCGCCGCGCCCATCATCACAAACATCGGAATCGACACCAGCGTGAAATCCTGCAGGCCGGTGTAGAAGGTTTCCGCCACCACATGCAGCGAGTCGAAACCCTGGAAGATAATCAGAAACGAAACTGCGATGGCGCCCAGACCGAACGCCACTGGGGCGCCGGACAGCAGCACGACCAACGTGACGATGAGGACGATTGCGCCTTCCGTGGTCGGACTCACTGACTTTCTCCCAAAGCTTGTCGCGCGTGCTCGCGCGCCGCCTCTTCGGCGGTCTCACGCGGCTTGAGCCCGAACGGCGGCTGCCGGCCGGTCAACAGGCTCAAAAGATCGACGATATATTGCAACGTGATCAGGCCGAGCCCGATCGGCATGGTGGCGTACGGAATCCATAACCGCGCCCGCCACATGGAGTCCGATACCCAATTCTGATCCCACGCTTCGTGCCAGAAATTAAAAGTGAGGACGGTCATCACAAGGCAGAACGAAAGCGACATCACAATCGACGCAAGCGCCAGCCAATAACGGGCGGTCTGTCCGAGATAAAGCGGCAGAACATCGACATTGACGTGCCCGCGGGTGAGCAACACATAAGGGCTGCCGATGAAGGTGGCGCCAACCAGGCAATAGGTGGTGAAGTCGGTCTGCCAGATCGTGTTGTGATTGAGTACGTAGCGCACGAATACCATCTGGCAAACGATCAGCACGCCGGCCGCGATCAGGCCGGCAGCAATGATCCCGCACAGTTGCGAAATGCGGGTAACGGCGCGGATAAACAAGTCCATAAAACGAGCCTTTCTTAAAGGCACCTCAATATAAAATAACGGCCGGCGGATTGGCACCGCCGGCCGCGTTGGCTTCGTCTGAGCTATTTCACCGCCAGCGCTTCATCGATCAGCTTCTGGCCATCGGGCACGGCCTTTGCAAAGCCGGCGTAGGAACTCTTCTTTGCCACAGCCAGCCAGGCATCGTATTCGGCCGGCGTCATGGTTACGACCTCGACATTATGATCCTTGAACGCCTTGACCATTTTGTCGTCAAGGCCCTGGCTCGCCTTGGCGAAGTAATCCTCCGACTTCTTGCCCGCCTTGAGCAGCGCGTCCTGCTGCTGCTTGTTGAGTTTATCGAAGCTCTTCTTCGACATCAGCACCGGTTCGTACATGAACCAAAGTGCGTTGTCGCCGGGCGCGGTGATACATTTAACCTGCTCGTAGATACGGAACGAGACAAAGCTGCCGGTCGAGGTATCGGTCGCGTCGGCGACGCCGGTTTGAAGCGCGTTGTAGACCTCGTTCGACGGGATCGAGACGATCGAAGCACCCGCCGCCTGCCACATCTCCGCGAAGGTCGGGCCGGCGGAGCGAATCTTCAATCCTTTCATGTCGTCGGGCGTGCGGATGCAGCCTTTCTTCGACGCCACCGCGCCGGCGAGCCAGGCGTCGGCCAAGACGACGACACCGGCCTTCTCGATCTTGGCCTTGATGTCCTTCATAAACGGCGAATCTTTCATGCGCGCAGCGCGATCATGGCTGCGCACGAGGCCCGGCATCAGCGTGGCGCCGAAGGCGCGCACCTTGCCGCTGGCATAGTCGAGTGGGAACGACGAAATATCGAGTTGGCCGTTGACCATGGCATTCCACTGGTCGTTCGCCTTGAACAACGAAGCGCCCGGATAGACCTGGATTTCGAGGCCGACATTGGCTGCCTTGGCGTCCTTGGCGATGATCTGGACCATTTCATCGCGCGGGTCACCCTTGCCGCCCGGGAACTGATGCGACGCCTTCAGGATCACTTGCGCCTGTGCCGACGCCGACAGCGCGATAACCGCAACCGTGGCTGCAAGTAGAGTCGTAAGCTTCTTCATTGTTCTCCTCCATTTCAATCTTTTATGGCGACGGGGAAATCCGCCGCGTTTTGGTATCGACGCCGGTCGCCCGGCGTCTGTCCGGTATTCTTTATTACGGTGCCCCATCCGCACACTAGCTTCCACTGTGACACAGCGCCATAGGCCGTTGGTCGATTTGGCCGCAAGCTGCGGTGCAGCAAGAAGAATTCCCGGTCTGGCCAGCGTGGACGGATGCATTTATAACCCCGCCAATAGCGTCCATTCCCTTCATTGCCGGAGTTTCACCATGCCGAAGCCGCTCGCGGGTGTCCGCGTCCTTGAACTTGCCCGCATCCTGGCTGGTCCCTGGGCCGGTCAAGCGCTGGCCGACCTCGGCGCCGATGTCGTCAAGGTCGAGCGCAAGGGCGTCGGCGACGATACTCGTGGCTGGGGACCGCCATTTGTGGAGGCCGCCGACGGCGGCAACCTCGGCTCGGCCTATTTCCACTCCGCCAATCGGGGCAAGCGTTCGATCGAGCTCGATTTTGAGGATGCGGAAGGCCAGCGCATCGTCAGGAAGCTGGCGGCACGGTCCGACATCCTGATCGAGAACTTCAAGGTCGGCGGATTGGCCAAGTTCGGGCTCGACTACCAGAGCCTCAAGGCGGAATGCCCGCGGCTGATCTATTGCTCGGTCACCGGCTTCGGTCAGGACGGGCCCTATGCCAAACGCGCCGGATACGACCTGATGGCCCAGGGCATGGGCGGCGTCATGGACCTGACCGGCGCCGCCGATGGCGAGCCGACCCGCATTGGCATTCCGATGTCCGACATTTTCACGGGCGTCTACTCGGTGGTCGGCATCCTCGCCGCGCTTCACGAGCGCGAGAAGACCGGCAAGGGCTGCTATGTCGATACCGCGCTGGTCGATTCGACTGTCGGCGTGCTGTCGAACCAGGCGTTGAATTACCTGGTGTCCGGCAAGGTGCCGAAACGCATCGGCAATGCGCATGCCAATATCGTGCCCTATCAGGTTTTTCCCGTCGCCGACGGTCACGTCATCGTCGCCACCGGCAACAGCAGCCAGTACGTCAAGCTGTGCAACGTGCTGGGCGCGCCGGAACTGGGCAGCGATCCAGCTTATGCCGACAATGTCGGCCGCCTGACCCATCGCGCCGAGTTGGTCGGCAAATTGTCGGCGCTGACGTCGGGGATGAAGCGCGACGACCTGCTCGCCAAACTGGAGGCGCAGGGCGTGCCGGCCGGGCCGATCAACGACGTCTCGCAGGTGTTCGAGGATCCGCAGGTGATCCACCGCGGCATGAAGCTATCGCTGCCGAGCGCTGCCGCCAAAGGTGGCAGCATCCCCGGCGTGCGGACGCCGATCGTCATCGACGGCTGGCGGGCGGCGAGCGAACGGCCCTCGCCGCGTCTCGGCGAACATACTGCGGAGGTGATGAAGGAGATCGGGGAAGGATAACGCTTCCCTCGCCTCTCAACACACTGCCACGAACGAAAGGCATCGGCCGGCCATGGCCAAAAAGACCAGGATCAAGGCGAAGCGCAAGCCGGGGAACGATGACGCCGACGACCTCGTCGGCAAACGCATTCAATTCGATCGCGCGACCTGGGATGCGATAGACCTTATGGCCCGCGAGCAGATGAAGGACTTGCCGGAGATTACCGAGGAGGCCTTCCGCGATCTTCTCAAGAAATACGGCCGCTCGGCCGACTTTCGCGAGGCGCTCAAGATGAGCGCACGCCAAACACGCGAAATTAAGGTCAAGGATAAAACCGGAAAATAGCGCCCGCGAGGCAATCAATCCCTGGGTCAATCGATGAACGTCAGTGGCCGCGCGACATCCTCAAGCGCCCGGCGCTCGGCGGCAATGCCCCAACGCCACGCGATCAGTCCGCCAAGGACCATCAGCACGCTGCCCAGCAAATAGCCGCCGAAGACGCTGACGCGCGAGCCGCTGTCGATCAGCACGCCGAACAGCCACGGCCCCACGATGCCGCCGATGCCGGTGCCGACGGCATAGAAAAACGCAATCGCCAGCGCCCGGATTTCCAGCGGGAAGGTTTCGCTGACGGTGAGATAGGCCGAGCTTGCGGCGGCGGAAGCGAAAAAGAAAATCGCCATCCAGCACAATGTCTGGCTTTCCGCGCCGATCAGGTCGCGCATGAACAGATAGCCGGTGCCAGCCAGCAGCACGCCGGACATGACATAGGTGAAGGCGATCATCACCCGGCGGCCGAGCGTATCGAACAGTCGCCCGATCAATACGGGACCGAGAAAATTGCCGGCCGCAAACGGCAGCAGATACCAGCCGACGTGATCGGAGGGTACGCCATAAAAATCTGTCAGGATAAGCGCATAGGTGAAAAAGATGGCGTTGTAGAAGAATGCCTGCGACGCCATCAGGCTCAGTCCGACGAGCGTGCGCTGTCGATAGCGATGCAGCAGCGTATGCGCCACCTCACGCAGCGGCGTCGCGCGGCGGGCGCGCAAGCGAACGCGCGGCAGATCGTGCGCCGGTGGCAAGCCGGCAAAATGCGCTTCGATCCCGGCAATAACCTGCTGCGCTTCCGCGGCGCGGCCATGCGTCATCAGCCAGCGCGGGCTTTCCGGCAGCCACATCCGCATGAAGAAGATCACCAGCGCCAGCGTCGCGCCGATCAGGAAGGCGAGACGCCAGCCAAGATCGGGATCGATCACGGCTGGATCGAGCAGCACTAATGAGCCGAGCGCGCCGATGGCAGCGCCGATCCAGAAACTGCCGTTGATGACGAGATCGGTCCAGCCGCGCATGCGTGCTGGGATCAGTTCCTGAATGGTCGAGTTGATCGCGGCATATTCGCCGCCGATGCCAGCGCCGGTAATGAAACGAAACAGCGCGAAGCTCCAGATATTCCACGACAGCGCCGTCGCCGCGGTGGCGGTGAGATAAACCGCAAGGGTTATGAAGAAGAGCTTCTTGCGGCCGAGGCGGTCGGTGAGCCAGCCGAAGAAAAGCGCGCCGAGAACCGCGCCGGCAAGATAGGCGCTCGCCGCAAGACCGATGTCGGCGTTGCTGAAGTGCAGGACCGGGCTTTCCTTGAGTGCGCCGGACAGCGCGCCGGCCAGCGTGACCTCAAGCCCATCGAGTATCCACGTCACCCCGAGGGCGGCCACCACTAGCGTGTGAAAGCGCCCCCAGGGCAGCCGATCGAGTCGGGCGGGAATATCGGTTTCGATGACCGCGGCGCCGGCTTGATCGGTTTCGTTGGTCATTCCGCCCGCCTTCCCGTCTGCGCGCGCATTGCTCATACGCGCCGTCATTGCCAATCCTGAAGGCTAACGCCTTGGTTCGACTCGCGATCCGGGGCGCAAGCCGGGATTGTCGCTGAAATGCAACATCTGCGATCAATTTGGAACCCGGCGTAACTGCCGCCGCTTTGCTTGCTGCCCGACTCAGATAGGCCATTGATGGTTCGAAGCCCAACCGGGGGATGACAATGCGCCTGGACGCGATCGGAGTTCGATCAGTACAGTCCGTCGAGCGTAGCGTTTCGAGTCAATCAAGCAATCAGACTCAGTTGACTCCGGCCCGGCGCGCCGCGCTTGACGCACTGGAACGCGAATTCCACGATCTGCTGAATGCGGTTCCGCTGGGATTTCGCACGAATATCGCCGCCGCGCGATAAGGTTCGCAACGTTCTGAGCCATCGGCTATTGTCCGGCCGCGGCAGCATGCCGTGGAGCCGGGACACCGCACGCCTATGGAAGCCGACATCCTCCGTCGATTGCATTATGCGGCGGCCATTGCCTGCGGCGTATTCGCGGCGCTGGCCGTCCATATTGCCCTGACCGTGTTCGGCATCGGACTCGGTGCCGCGCTGCGCGATGGCGGCGGCGCGCCCGCGCGGCAACTTGCCTCGGCGCTGGCCTGGTGGACGATCGGCGGCGCCGCATTTATCGGCGGCTGGGCGACCGGCGCGTATCTCATCGCCGTGACACGCGAGCGCGCTTTCGTGTTCCGGCTGGCGCAACGTTTTCTGATCGCGATGGTATTCGCGGTCGCCACCGCCGGCGGCGTCATGAGCAAGAGCGGCAATCTCGGCGGCACCGTCGATGTGGTCGCCGGGCTGACGACGCTCGCGCTTGGCCTCGTCTGCGCGTTTTGCGGTGCGCGGCTCGCCTATCTCAATGCCGAGCAGGTCTGACCGGCTTTCGCGCGGCGCTCCTCAATCCCGATAATTGCTACTGAGCGGGTTATTCGGATTCTTGGCATTGTTGGAATTTTTCGGCTTCTTATTTTTTTTCGACTTCTTGAAGGCCGGCTTTGCGGACGATCCGGCGTGATCGCTGCGTGGCGCATCGGAAGGCGAAGTGCCGGTCAAGTTGGAATGGGCAGGCCGTGGCCCGCTTTGCTTCTTAACGAAACCCGGCTTCGGCTTTTTATTGAAACGGCGATTGGGGTCGAACCGGGCGCGGTCGTCAACGGGCGGCTTGCCGTGGTGCTTGCCGGAAGGCTTGCCATCGTGTTTGCCGTCTTGCCTTGCAAACGGCTTGGCGAACGGTTTGGCGCCCTTCTCGTAACGCGGCTTATCGTATGAATGGGGCTTGCCGTCCGCCGGTTTCCCTCCATGCGGCTTGCCTTTGTCACGCTGCTTGAAATCACGCGCCTTGGACTCGAAGGGCTTGGACTCGAAGGGCTTGCTCTGGACAGGCTTGCTCTCGACCGGCTTGTCCGGGGCGAGACTGACTTCCGGCGCTTTAATCTCGGGGGCCTTGCGCTCGTAGTTCTTGCGCTCGTGTGGTTTGCTGACGAATTCTGCCGGCTTTTCAACCGCTGCTTCACCGCTTTTTTCACCTTGCGGGCCGCCCGGCAGCACCGCGATGACATGCTGCTCCTTGTCAGGACGCTGGATTTTTTCAGCGAACTTCTCGGCCGCCAGCGCGGAAATCTCAAATTCCGAGTGGTGCTCGTAAATCCGGATGGCGCCGATGTCGTTCTTGTTGATCCCGCCCCGACGGCAGATCATCGGCAGCAGCCAGCGCGCTTCCGCCTTCTTCTGACTTCCCGCCGAAACGCGATACCAGACGCTGCCGCCCGGCAGGCTTTCGCGCACCCGCGGCTTACGTGGGACCGCATCAGACGCTGCACCACGATCGTCGTGCGAACGGCCGCGGTCTTTGCTACGGTCATAGTTACGGTCCTGATTGCGATCCGCAAACCGGTCCTGATAGCGATCCTGACCCGGATCGAGAATATCCTCCGGCGCGGGCAGCCGGGCGCGGTACATCCGCGCCAGCGCGGTCGCTATCTCCTCGCCCGAGCGTTCGGCCAGTAAGGCGCGCGCCAGGGTCAGATCGTCCTCGGTGGACTCCTCGGTGAACAACGGGTCCTGCAACATGCGCTGCTGATCGAGCTTGCGGATTTCGTCGGCCTGCGGCGCCGTGCCCCAGACGGCATCGACGCCGATCTGCCGCAACATGATTTCCGCCTTGCGGCGGCGCGCCGGCGGCACCAGCAACACGCTGATGCCCTTGCGGCCGGCGCGGCCGGTGCGGCCGGAACGATGCTGCAAGACTTCCGGATCGTTCGGCAGGTCGGCATGGACGACCAGATCGAGCTTGGGCAGATCGATGCCGCGCGCCGCGACGTCGGTGGCAACGCAGATGCGGGCGCGACCGTCGCGCAGCGCCTGCAAGGCGTGGGTGCGCTCGTTCTGCGTCAGTTCGCCCGACAGTGCGACTACGGAAAACCCGCGCTCCAGCAGCGCCGCCTGCAAATGCCGCACGGCGTCGCGTGTGTTGCAGAACACTAGCGCGCTTGGCGATTCAAAAAACCGCAGCAGATTGACGACGGCGTGTTCAACCTCGTGATTCGCAACACGAATGGCGCGGTATTCGATGTCGGCATGGCCGCGGTCGCCGGCTTCGACTTCGATACGTAGCGCATCGTTCTGATAGTCCCTTGCCAGGGCGACGATGCCACGCGGCAAAGTCGCCGAGAACAACAGGGTTCGCCGGTCTTCCGGCATGGTCTTGAGGATGAATTCGATGTCCTCACGAAAGCCGAGATCGAGCATCTCGTCGGCCTCGTCGAGCACGACGGCTTTCAACTCGGACACATCGAGACGTCCACGCCGCAGATGATCGCACAGCCGTCCCGGCGTACCGACGACGATATGCGCGCCATCGGCCAGATCGCGCTGCTCGCGCCGTATATCCATGCCGCCAACGCACGAGACGACGCGGGCGCCGGTATATTGATAGAGCCAGGTCAGTTCCCGCTGCACCTGTAAGGCCAGTTCGCGTGTCGGCGCCACCACCAGCGCCGCCGGCTTGCCGCCGCGCGCGAAGCGTTCCGCCTCGCCCAGAAGGTTCTTTGCCATTGCCAGGCCGTAGGCCACGGTCTTGCCTGAACCCGTCTGCGCCGACACCAGCAGATCGCGGCTGGAAGCCGCATCGGCCAGCACGGCGGTCTGCACGGGGGTCGGGTCGGTATAGTTCCGCTCGGCCAAAGCGCGAGCAAGCGTCGGGTGTGTCGGCAGGAATGTCACGAATGTCAGGCCTAAAGGTTGTCGCGGGAGCAGGCGTCGATCCGGATGAGTCGCCGCGGGGCGCGACAGGTCAACGGCGCGCGGCCACGGGAATCGACGGTTTTGACTGATGTAGGAAACGCTCTAGACCATCGCCAGCAAAAGCGCCAATCGGCGCATTCCTACGCGGTCCCTTTGGCGGCGGGATAATCTGCGCCTTCCCGATACTCCCGCCACGCTTGCCGCAGGATTTGCACGGCCGAGGTGAGGAAAATGCCCGCCATGATCACTGCCACGGCCAGATCCGGCCAGCCCGTGGCGGTTCCCCAGACGCCCAAGGCTGCGAACATAACCACCACATTGCCGATGGCATCATTGCGCGAGCACAGCCAGACCGACCGCACATTTGCATCGCCGTCCTTGTAGCGCATCAGCAGGCCGACCGAAGCAAGATTGGCGGCCAGCGCCAGAAACCCGATGATCCCCATCACTTCCGCGCTCGGAACGCCGAGAACAAGCGTCTGATAGACCGTGGAGCCGAACACCCAAAGTCCCATAAGACTCAACGACAGACCCTTGAACAGCGCCGCGGTTGCCCGCGTCCGCAGTGAGGCGCCGATTACGGCAAGGCTGAGACCGTACGTTATGGTATCGCCGAGGAAATCGAGTGCGTCGGCCTTAAGCGCCTGCGAACCGGCAAGCTGGCCGGCCACCGTCTCGGTCAGGAACATCGCGCCGTTAATGCCGATGACGATCCAGAGCACCCGCTTGTAACGTGGGTCAACGCCGTCGAACACCGGCACACCGCCCGAACAACCGCAGGCGTCCTCGACCTCAACATCCTTCTTGGCCGCAAGAACCAGCGGCGGCGGAGCGCAGCAGGTGTCAGCCTCGGATTTGCAGCAGTCGTCGGCCATGCGGTGCCTCCTTTTCAAAGAGCACCGTAATCTCTATAGTGACTAGAGGTTCAAGAGGCTTTTGCCATGGATTTTCCAATCGGCGAACTTGCGCGGCGCGCCAAGGTCAAAGTACCGACGATCCGATATTACGAGCAAATCGGCCTGCTGCCGGCGCCGCCGCGCACCCAGGGTCAACAGCGGCGCTACGATGCCAGTCATGCGGCCCGGCTGAATTTCGTCCGTCATTCCCGAGAGCTTGGGTTCGAGGTTGAGGCCATCCGCGAGTTGCTGGCGATGAGCGCCAGGCCGAACCAGTCCTGCGCCGAAGTCGACAAAATTGCGCGGCGGCACATCACCGGGATCGACCGCCGTATCGAGCACCTGACCGTGCTTCGCGCCGAGTTGCAGCGCACCGTTGACGAATGCGGCCAGGGACAAGTCTGTGAATGCCGCGTGATCGAGGTCCTGAGCGAGACCGGCCATTACCATGGCAAGTTCACCTGAGCGGTGTGCGATCGGTCTTATGAGAATGGCGCGCCGGTTCGAACGTCGTTCGCGAACCCATATTTATTTGAGGGCAGCCATTCCCAAGAGGGAAATGGCGCGCCCGGAGACGAACTCCCGACCCTCAGATTCCAAGTCTGAGGCAACGCCCCGCTACGCCCTTCATTTAACCAAGCCGAGTTCGCGGAGGACGTCACGATTTTCATCGTATTCGTTTTGCATCCACTTCACTGTCTCCGGATAGCGAATTGGCTTCATGGACCATGCCTCTCGCTGCACGACTCTCTTGAAATCGGGATCAGCCGCGACTTTCTCGATCGCCTGCTGCCAAAATGCGATTTGCTCCTGAGACAGTCCGCTCGGCAATACAACCGTAAACGGATTGTCCGCGATCACATCAAGCCCCTGCTCGCGTACCGTCGGATATTGGGCGGCATCGCCCTCCTCCCTCGCCGGCGCGGCAATACCGAGCAGACGTAATTTACCGGACCGGATGAGCGGCAATCCGCTGCCGAGGCTAATGACCCCGACATCAATATGATTGCCAATGGCTTGCACTGCCACGTCGGTGCCGGAAGTGAATACGACTGTAATCAGTTTGCTCGGCGGCGCGCCGAGCGCTTTCGCGAGTTTCACAGCAGAGAGATGACCTGGGCTTCCGATCCCAACGGGGACTGCGAATGTGACCGAGCCCGGCGCCTCACGCAGCCGATCCGCGACATCCTTCATTGTCTTGTAACGCGACTCTGACCCGGTCACATAGACTTGATAGGAGTCGACTATCTTTTCTATGGGGATCAACTGCTTGTAGAGATTCGAACCTTGGCGCGCCACCGAATTAATGAAACTCCCCGAGACGAGGCCGATCTTGTTTGCGTCACCGGGTTTTCCTGCGAGATAGTTCATCGCGATGATTTGCCCGGCACCGGGCTTGTTGAGCACGATCACCGAATCGACCAAATGCGCTTCGGTAAGAACGTGCTGTATCGAACGCGCCAGCCGATCGTTTTCACCGCCTGGACCTGAGCCGACGACAAATTCAACCGCACCTTGTGGATGCCAACCAGTTGGCTCGGCAGCCCGGACCGCCGCGCCCGTGAACAGCAAAATGGCACTCGTGACGGCCATCGATTTGGCGAGGCTCATGCGTTTCTCCCTGTCATTCATTTCCAGTTTCGATATCCTGGTTGCGGTCAGTGCTATCGGCGTTACTCATGCCGAGGCTCGGGACAACAGAGCATTCATGCGATTTTAGACGTCGCATCGTTCAACCGGGCAGCAACTAACTTTGTCGTCTTAACTTCCTCTATGAACGCACTTACGTACGCGGCCGCCTCCGTACGCCCGTTTGGAATCGCCAAAGCGTGCTTGATCGACATGAAGCTTGGCTCAATTAAGCGCAGGCCCGGTGTCTGATCCAGGTACTGCATCAGGGAATGCTTGATGCTGGCAAGTACCTCGCAGTCCCAACTGGCAAATGCTTTGATTGCGTCGCTCACCGTCGCCGAGCGAACAAGCGTCGCGTGCTTGATCGCTCGAGTCAGATAGAGGTCGTACCCCGACCCTCGCGTGAGAGAAATGCGCACCCCGGAACGATCGACATCGCTTAAGTTCTCGATCAACGACTCTTGGCGAACGGCATAATTGCCATCGATCACGATATAGGGCGCTGTGAAATCGATGAGTTCTGCCCGCAACGGGTCGATCGCAAGAAATCCGATATCCCACTCGTCACGGTTCAGAGCATCCACGACGCTTCCTGCCGTGGTGTATCTGACGATCTCGACCGGCAAGGTGAGGCGCGCCGCCAGTTCGCGCGTCAAAGCCACGCTGATGCCGCCGGCCTCTCCCGTAACCGGATCGGCCTGTGCCAAAAGACTGTTGCCGAAATTTATCGCCGCCCTCAGACGGCCACGCGGCGCCAAAGCTTCTCGAATATCAACCGGCGACCGACCGCCCTCGGGCTCATATTTGAAGGAGTCTTTGGCATCGTTCCAGATCACGCCAGCGCATCCTCCACAGCGTCGGTAGACCCGCGCCTTATTTTGCTTATACTAAGTATAATCGTTATTGAGACGCAAGATTTTTCTCGGCGCTAGACGTGGCCGGAACGCCCTCGCCGACTAAAAGGCAAGCTGGCAGCGCGGCGCCCCCGCTGCACTTGCCGGTGCATGACACACCCCAATCCGCCGCTGAGACCGAAACCTGTCCTCTGTCCTAGGACCAAGGACAGTGATCTGCTATAATATATCAATTGATGTCATCGATATGCCTCTACAGATCAAACTTGCGCTCAATCCGGACATATTATATGTATTAGCATATCAAAATTATCTTTTGATATGCGGAGACATATCATGGTTTATGCGACTGACGGAATTCTCCAAACCCTTAAGGCCGCCCGTGACGCCACTGGCCTCAGCCAGCGCGACCTCAGCGCGCGGATCGCGGTCCCGCAAAGCCATATCTCCAAAATCGAGAGCGGCGGGACCGATCTCAGGCTTTCGAGCCTCGTCGAACTTGCGCGCGCGCTCAACCATGAAGTCGTCCTCGTGCCCCGCAAGCTTTTGCCAGCCGTCGAGGCCATAGTGCGGAACGCCTCGTCCGACGACGCGCGCATGCGCGCAAGTGTGCTGAACCGCGCGCAGGCTGCCGTGACGCGGGTAAGCCGATTGCATCAGAATGCGCCAAACCTCGATCGCCTCAATCAAATCTTACGCGAGCTTGGGAACTTTCAGCTTGGAAGCTCGGAACTTGAGACCATACGGCGTGTCACGGACCGACTGATGAAGCTGCCGATGAAGTCAAACGCGCAGCCGGTTATTCTAAGCGCGTCAAATCAACTGCGAGAGCTGCGCAACCGCATCGCTCACGCTGTGCCGGAAGCACCGCGCTCTGCTTATGCGCTCGATGAGGAGGACGACGATGCCTGATGTCTCCGTCCTCGAAGTGCTGCTCTACGGCGAACAGATCGGAACCGTGACGCTCGTTCAGGGCACAAGGACGTTATTTGCGTTCAACAAAGCCTATATCGACAACCCCGAACGGCCGACGCTGAGCCTTTCTTTCAAGGATCAGTTCGGCAAGCTGCTGACGGATATTCCGCCGACAAACACACGGGTGCCCCCCTTCTTCGCGAACCTGCTGCCGGAAGGCCCATTGCGCGATTATCTCGCGAAACAGGCCGGGGTGAACGAAAAACGCGAGTTCTTCCTGCTCTGGGTCTTGGGGCAGGATCTTCCAGGCGCGCTCACGATCCGTCCTGCGGAGGGCGGGGCTATGCCCCCACGCTCGGACAAGGAGCTCGATGAAGGTCGCAACAAGCGCCGTAGCAACGTCCTCAGATTTTCTCTTGCTGGCGTCCAGCTAAAGTTCTCGGCCGTCAAGAATGACGGGAAGAATGGCGGCCTGACCATACCCGCGGAAGGCGTCGGCGGCTCCTGGATCGTCAAGCTTCCATCCGAGCGTTACGCCACCGTGCCGGAAAACGAGTTCGCCATGATGACGCTCGCGGGACAGCTCGGAATGGACGTTCCCGAAGTGCAGCTTATCGAGCAGGATGCCATCGAAGGGCTCCCCGAGGGTATCGGCCACCTGAAGGGCCGGGCTCTGGCAGTCCGCAGGTTCGACCGAACGGATGCCGGGCCGGTCCATATCGAGGACTTCGCGCAGGTGTTCGGTGTCTGGCCGGAGGACAAGTACAAACGCGCCAGCGCAAAGAATATCGCGACGGTCATCGGCGTCGAGGCAGGCGACGAGGCGGCGGCGGAGTTCATTCGCAGGCTGGTATTCAATACCCTGATCGGCAATGCCGACATGCACGTCAAAAACTGGTCGCTGATCTATCCGGACCGAAGAACAGCCGCGCTCGCCCCCGCATACGATTTCGTCTCGACGATTCCGTATATCCCGGGCGAATTCGCGGCGATCAAATACGCCCGCACCAAGCGAATGAGCGCATTCTCATTCGACGAACTCCGCTATCTCGCAGCGAAAGCACATCTGCCCGAAAAGCTCGTCGTCGATACCGCCTCCGAAATAGTGACGCATTTTCAGGATGAGTGGGCTGCCGCAAAGAAAACTCTGCCGATAGAGCCAAACGTTTCCGGGGCAATCGAGACATATATGAAGGGGCTAGCTCTTCTCGAGCGGGACCGCTGAGGCCAAAACGTTTTGCCGGTAGGTCCGGCTCGTCATGGGCGGCTCCCGCAGGAGTGCCCGGTTTTGTTCGAAAGTGGCGCGCCCGGAGAGATTCGAACTCCCGACCCTCAGATTCGAAGTCTGTGGTTCTTGCCACGCCCAAGGAATAGCAATGGCGACGCTTTTTAACCTAACCGAGATTTTTCCTTGATTCTGCTTGCTGTTAGAAACCTTTTTGGCGCACCGTCCCTTCACAACATCCGCATGACGTTCTTTACCTCGACTTTACTTTGGGGGACGCTTTGGGAAAACGCGTTGAGCTTGAGCACCACGACATCGTGGCACTTCCAACGAAGCTTGTAGTTTATGAGGTCGCCGACGCGCGCGTCGTCGGCCTTCGCGTGGTTGTGCAGCCGAGTGGCTTCAAATCTTGGGCAGTCCGGTACGTCCACAATGGCCGCACCCGCAAGCTCACCTTGGGCCCCTTCCCCCGCATTAAGCTGAAGGATGCGAGGCGGCTCGGGTCCAAGACTCTGCTCAAAGTGCACTCGGGGAGCGATCCAGCAGCCGAAAAGGTGGACGCGCGGCGGCGAGCCAAGACCGACTCTGTCGGCGCGGCTTATGAGCAATACGATAGGGCTCACTTCCCATCCCTCAAACCTTCTACCGCGAAGGAAGCGAGGCGCCTCTTCGCAACCCGTATCTTGCCTAAATGGCAACGCCGCCCAATAGTATCGATAACAAAAAGGGATGTGCTGGCCTTACTTGATATGGTCATAGCCGAAGGCGCCCCAACAACGGCTAACCGCGTCTTCTCTGCGTTGAGTGGGTTTTTCAACTGGGCAGTTCGCCGGGACATAATCACCGCCTCCCCCTGCTTTGGCGTGGTCAAGCCAACGCCCGAAAAATCACGAGAACGCGTGCTTACAGACCAAGAAATTCGGTGGTTCTGGCAAGGCTGCGACAAACTCGAATTTCCGTTCGGGCCGCTGTTCAAAACCCTCTTACTTACCGGCGCTCGGCGGTCGGAAGTCGCCGGAATGACGCTGGACGAAATCGATCAAGTGGCGCATCTATGGACCTTGCCCGGCGAGCGCACAAAGAACGGTAGAGCCCACGCGATCTTTATCGCCGACGAATTCGACAATCTCCTGAATCACGTCGCTACCAATCATGAGTTTCTCTTCGGTCGCAACAAGCCGCCAAGCGGCTTCAGCAAAGCGAAGCTGGCCATCGACAAGTTCATGGAGAAACTCGCGTCGGAGAACTTCGAACCAGTTCCGTCGCCATGGAGACTGCACGATCTTCGGCGAACAATGCGGACCGGCCTCGCACGGGTCGGTATTGTTACAGAGGTTGCCGAGCGCTGCATCAATCATATCTCAGGCCCGTCGTTTGGCGGCGTAGCCGGAACCTACAATCGATTTGGCTATCCGTCCGAAATGGAGGCTGCCTTTAAGGCCTGGGCACAACACATTAGTAGTTTGGTGCAAAAGTAGTTTGGTGCAAAAAAATGACTAAAAAACGAAGCAAAAAAATGACGGAAAACGTTCCGAAGACACCAAGTAGGGTGTTTAATGGACGGGAAGGCGGGTCAAGGAGCGTCGGAAATTTACGCGAGAGTTCGAGCTTGAGGCTGTCCGTCTGATCGAGGAGTGCGGCGCTTCGTATGCGCAGGCCGAGCAAGTGGCCTGCACCCGGTTCCGAAGGCACCAAGTTAGGTGTTTTAATGGAACGGGAGGTGCGTCATGGAGCGTCGGAAGTTTACGCGGGAGTTCAAGCTTGAGGCTGTGCGGCTGATCAAGCAGCGCGGCGTGTCGTATGCGCAGGCCGAGCAAGATCTGTCTG
>JBEPUC010000021.1:0-63075 GCA_041691675.1 Hyphomicrobiales bacterium
CGACGAAGCCGACCGCATGCTCGACATGGGCTTCATCCCGGACATCGAGCGCATCGGCAAACTGGTGCCGTTCACGCGCCAGACGCTGTTTTTCACCGCGACCATGCCGCCCGAAATCCAGCGCATCGCCGACAATTTCCTGCATAATCCGGTGCGCGTTGAGGTGTCGAAGCCGGCAACCGCCGCCACGACGATCACCCAGCTCCAGGTTGCCGTCGGCCGCGAGCCGCACGAGAAGCGCGACACGTTGCGCCGCGTTATCCGTGCCGCCGACGATTTCAAGAACGCCATCATCTTCTGCAACCGCAAGCGCGAAGTCGCGGTGCTGCACAAGTCGTTGGTCAGCCATGGCTTCAACGCCGTGGCCCTGCATGGCGATCTCGACCAATCCACCCGCACCGCCGCGCTGGAAGCTTTCCGCAAGGGCGACGCGAAGCTGCTGATCGCCTCTGATGTCGCCGCGCGCGGCCTCGATATTCCGGCGGTGAGCCATGTGTTTAATTTCGACGTGCCGCATCACGCCGATGACTACGTTCATCGTATCGGCCGCACCGGCCGCGCCGGGCTGACCGGCACCGCCATCAGTTTGGTGGCGCCGATCGATGCCAAATCGGTGGCGGCGATCGAAAAGCTGATGGGCATGCCGATTGCCTGGATGGGCGAGCCGGCCCGGACCGAGGCCGATGCGCCCAGTGAACCTCGCGCCAACCGGCGACCGCCAAGCGAGCGCAGTTCCGAGCGTAGCGGCGGACGCGGTGGCCGCAATCGCGGCGGACGCGACCGCCAGAACACCCGGCAGGACAAGCCCCAACCGATCCACGAGACGGCGCACCAGGAATCGCCGCGCCCTGACCCGTTGCGCCAAGAATCTTCGCGCCAAGGACCTTCGCGCCAAGAACCTTCGCGCCAGGAAGGGTTGCGTCAGGACCAGCCGCGGCAAGAGCAGCCCCGTCACCGTCCGCAAAAGACTGCGGCGCGCCAGGACTCCATACAACCGAGACGCGAGTCGCTTGTCGACGACCCGGACGGCAGCCACCTGCCCGCGTTCCTTTTGCGACCGGTCACGATCAAGGCCTGACCTGTTATAATTGATCGAACGGCGAATTTACCGCCGTAGCGCCAGCCCGTCCGGTGTACAACTTTAAGCTACAACCGGTTTTTGAATTTACCCGGCATTCATATCCCTGGATTACTGTTCCGATAATGGGGACGTGGCGCGGCCACCTGGCTGCACGCTTAGAGACCTACAGGCATAGCGCCTCAAGGGAGGTTTCTGATGAACGGGCAAGCCGATGAACATGAACGCACGATGGCGTTCTGCGAAATCGCGCTCGGGCAGATCAAGGCGCTGCGGCAGTCCGCGACGCCGCGCAATTACGAAATCTGGTACGCTTACGCGACCGGCTACTACCCTTCGCTCAATCAGACCATCAATGAGACGCTGCGCCAGAACGGCACGCTTTCGGATGCTTATCTCGATGACATCCACCGGACCTATCTCTCGCCGACGGGCTTGACGGAACGCCTCGACAAAGTCGGTAGCCAGGTGATGGGCGAAATCGAGCAGGTCATGGCGATGATCGATGCCGCCGCCGGCAGCGCGTCGAACTACACCGAGAGTCTCGCCGACATGACCGAGAAACTCGGCGACTCCAAGGATCGCGAGGGCCTGCGCGTCATCGTCGAGAGCCTGGTGCATACCGCCAAGGAGATGGAAGAATCCAATCAAAAGCTTGAAGCGCGGCTCAACGCCTCCAAGCAGGAAATCAACGAGTTGCAGGTCAATCTCGAAACCGTCCGCACCGAGAGCCTGACCGATCCCCTCACCCAGCTTGCCAACCGCAAATTCTTCGACATCACGCTGCAAGAGGCCATCGCCGAGGCGCGCGCCAAGGACGAACCCTTGGCGCTGATGATGACCGATATCGACCATTTTAAGAATTTCAACGACAGCTTCGGCCACCTGACCGGCGACCAGGTACTACGCCTCGTCGCCATGTCGGTGAAGCACAACGTCAAGGGTCAGGATACCGCGGCGCGATACGGCGGCGAGGAATTCGCCATCGTGCTGCCGAACACAGTTCTGCGCTCGGCGATCACCGTGGCCGATCACATCCGCCGCGCCGTCATGACCAAAGAATTGATGAAACGCTCGACCGGCGAGCACCTCGGCCGCGTGACGATTTCGGTCGGCGTCGCCAGCCTGCACAACGGCGACACGCCGTTGACGTTGATCGAACGCGCCGACACCTGCCTCTATGCCGCAAAGCGGCATGGCCGCAACCGGGTGATGTGCGAAACCGATCCCGAAGTCGCGGCGAGCCCGACCTCCCAGGTGGCGTAGCATTAAAACCGCTAGAGCCTTTCCGGCTTTGATAGAATCAAAGCCGGGCTCTAGTCTTTTGTTTTAACGCGTTTTCTTCACGCGAACCGGTATCCACTTCGCTCGAAAACGCTTTAGCGCCTCGCCTTAACCTGCCGCTTGCGCGCCGGCTTTTTCGTCCTTTTGGGTTTATCCAACTTCAGACGCCGAGCCACCGCGACGGCGGTTTTCGACCATTCGGCGAGTTCATCCGGATCGTCATAAAGTCGTTCCGGCAGCCGCCAGAAAGAATTGACGGTAACGACCTTTGCGCTTTTTGGCTTCGTATAACTGAACGGCCGGGAGCCCTCTTCCGCGAAACGCGGGGCGGTCGTCTCATCTGCCTTGAGGTAAAGCTCGCCGCGCAAAAACAGCGAGAAACAGATGTCATCGGCGTAGACGCCAAATCCGGAAAATACACGCCGGACGCTGACCGGGCCGAAGCTCGAGAAAAATTCGACGATGGCTTCGCGGTCCATGCGCCGCTCTTTACGCCGGCTTACGGCACGCCGGCGGTTTCATCCTTGAACGGCGTCAATTGCACGCTCTCGCCGCAGCCGCAGGCCGATGTCTGGTTCGGATTGTTGAACACGAATTGCGCCGACAGCTTCTCGGTCTTGTAATCCATCTCTGTGCCGAGCAGGAACAAGACCGCCTTCGGATCGACCAGAATCTTGACGCCCTTGTCCTCGACCACCTCGTCGGACGCCTTGATCGCATCCGCGTATTCCATGGTGTATTCCATACCGGCGCAGCCGCCGTTCTTGACCCCAACGCGCAAGCCGGCGACCGGCTTATCGGCGCGCGCCATTACGTCCTTGATGCGCGTCGCAGCCGCGTCCGTCAGACGCATCACTTGCGGTCTCGGCCGGGGTTTCGGTGCAGCAGTCGCCATGGTTTGAGCCTCGCTGATCGTTAAGCTCTATCTAGTCCCGAAATTCCGAATTTTAAGTCACCACATGTTCAGCACGAGTCGGGCTTCATCCGACATCCGGCTCGGGTCCCAGGGCGGGTCCCAGACCACCGTCACCTGGGTCTCCTTGACGCCGGGAACACTCGAAACTGCGTTTTCCACCATGATCGGCAGTTCCTGCGCCGCCGGGCAATTCGGCGAGGTCAGCGACATATCCACCCTGACGGCCCGGTCGTCGCCGATGTCGATCTTGTAGATCAGGCCGAGTTCGTAAATATCGGCGGGAATTTCCGGATCGAACACGGTCTTGAGGCCGGCGATGATCTCGTCGGTCAGGCGGTTAAGTTCCGCCTGCGGCAACGCAGACCCGGAGACCTCGGCGTTCGGTTCGAGGATTTCCGGCGCCTTGCCCACTGCGGCCCGTTCCGGCGGCGCGGCCGTGTCCTTGATCGTCTCACCGGTATCTTGGGTGTCTTGGGTCATGTCGTCACTCACGCGAAGAATTCCTGCGCCTTCACCAGCGCGGACGCCAGCATATCGACTTCGGCCTTTGTATTATACATGCCGAAAGAGGCCCGGCATGTGGCGGTGACGCCGAAGCGCGCCAGCAGCGGCATCGTGCAATGCGTCCCGGCCCGCACCGCGACACCGGAACGGTCGATGATGGTGGCGATGTCATGGGCATGGGCGCCCTGCATCTCGAATGAAACGATCGGCCCCTTGTCCCTGGCGTGACCGATGATCCGCAGCGAATTGATGCTGCCGAGCCGCTCGTGGGCGTATTTCGTCACCGCCGTCTCATGCGCCCGGATGCGGCTCTTGCCGACCGAATTGATGTAATCGAGCGCGGCGCCCAGCCCGATCGCCTGCACGATCGGCGGCGTGCCGGCCTCGAATTTGTGCGGCGGGTCGCCGTAAGTGACGCGGTCCTCATAGACCTCGCGGATCATCTCGCCGCCGCCCATGTAGGGCGGCATTGCCTCAAGATGCTGATATTTGCCGTAGAGCGCGCCGATGCCGGTCGGGCCGTAGAGCTTATGCCCGGTCATGACATAGAAGTCGCAATCGATATCGCGCACGTCGACGTCCAGGTGAACGGAGCCCTGCGCGCCATCGACCAGCACCGGAATGCCGCGCGCGTGCGCACGCCTGACGACCTCTTTCACCGGCACGACGGTGCCGAGTGCATTCGACATCTGCGTGATCGCCACCATCTTTGTGCGCGCTGACAGCAGCTTCTCGAATTCATCGATCAGAAAGTTGCCGTCGTCATCGACCGGCGCCCACTTGATCACCACACCATGGCGCTCACGAAAGAAATGCCACGGGATGATGTTGGAATGGTGCTCCATGATCGAGAGCACGATTTCGTCGCCGGCCTTGAAGCGGTCGCGGCCGAACGACGACGCCACCAGATTGATCGCTTCGGTCGCATTGCGGGTGAAGACGATCTCTTCCTTGCGCTCCGCATTGATGAAAGCGCGAACAGTCTCACGCGCGCCCTCGTAAGCCTCCGTGGCCTCGTTCGCCAGATAATGCAAGCCGCGATGGACGTTGGCGTATTCCTGCGTATAGGCCTTGTGTAACCGGTCGAGCACGACCTGCGGCTTCTGCGCCGAGGCAGCGTTATCGAGATAGACGAGCGGCTTGCCATAGATCTGCATCGCCAGCGCTGGAAAGTCGGCGCGTATCTGCTCGACGTCATAGGAACCGTTGCTCACGGCAGGATGGGTCATGACGCCCGCGCCTCCAGCCACCGCAGCGCCGCAGCCATGATCGCGTCGCGAAAGCCTTCGTGCTCGATCTCCTCTACGGTCTCGCCGATGAAGGCCTGGATCAGCAACGCGTCAGCCTGCTTGTCGTCGATGCCGCGCGACATCAGGTAGAACTTCAGGTTCGGATCGAGCGCGCCGGCCGTGGCGCCATGGCCGCAGACCACGTCGTCGGCGAAGATTTCAAGTTCCGGCTTGTTGTCGGCTTCCGCCTCGTTCGACAGCAACAGCGCGCGCGTCATCATCTTGCTGTCGGTCTTCTGGGCATGCGGCTTCACCACGATCTTGCCCTGAAAAACGTTATGGCTTTCGTCGTCGAGCACCGACTTGAACTGCTCTCGGCTGTCGCAATGGCCGGCGGCATGCTCGATCAGCAATGTGGTGTCGACATGCTCCTTGCCACGCAGCAGATTGACGCCGCGAATGGCGCCCTTGGTACCCTCGCCGGCAAAGCGGAGGAAACCCTGATTGCGGACCAGGGAAGCGTCGCTGTTGAGAGCAAACGTATTAAAGCGCGCCTTGGCGCCGGCGGTCATGAGCAGGCTGCCGACATGAAGGCCGCGCGTCTGCGTGACCTTGAAATAATCGACCTGAGCCTCGTCACCGATCACAAGCTCAAGCGCATTATTCACTTGCGAGGAGCCGCCATGGTGACTTTCGGCAATGATCGCCTGGGCGCTCTTGCCGATCACGATCAAAGAGCGGGTGAAGCTGGACGCCGGCGTGGCGCTGCCGGTCGCGAATACCAGATGGATCGGCCGCTTCAAGACGGTGCCGTCGGCAACCTGGATGACAGCGCCATCGCCCATCAGCGCGGTATTGAGTGCGACCGCAGCATCGTCGGTCTCGAAGGTCTTGCCGACAGAGGCGGCGACCAGAGCGTCGCCCTTCCCGAGCGCTTGCGCCATCGAGCCGATGGTCAGGCCCGGCTCGGGCGTGAGGTCCGACATTTCCGGCACGAAGGCGCCATCGACAAACATCAGACGGCGGCAATCGATCGACGCGAAAACGTCGCCCGTATCCTGCGCACGCGCCTTGGCCGCGGCATCCGGCGGGGCGGCGAGCGGAAATGCCTCGCGCATCAGCGCCCGCAGATCGGTGTATTTCCATTCCTCAACGCGGCAATGCGGCAGACCTTTGGTGTCGAAGGTCTTGAACGCATCCTCCCGCAAAGCCGCGAGCGCATTCTTGCCCGGCAAGGTCGCGCGCGCGTTCTCGAAGGCGTTGTGTAGCGCCTGTTCAGCCGCTGTCTTGATGGCGCGGACTTCAGCGTTCATCGTTACGCCGCCTCGTCGGTGTATTGCGCGTAGCCCTTGGCTTCGAGCTCAAGCGCCAGTTCCTTGCCGCCCGACTTCACCACTTTGCCGTTCGACATGACATGCACGACGTCGGGCACGATGTAGTTCAGCAGCCGCTGGTAATGCGTGATGACGATCATCGAGCGTTCCGGCGAGCGCAGCCGGTTGACGCCTTCCGACACGGTCTTGAGCGCGTCGATGTCGAGGCCGGAATCGGTCTCGTCGAGCACGGCGAGGCGCGGCTGCAAAATCGCCATCTGCAAAATCTCGTTGCGCTTCTTCTCGCCGCCGGAAAAGCCGACATTGACAGCGCGCCGCAAGTGCTCCTGGCTGACGCCAAGCTTGGCCGAGGTATCACGCACGAGCTTGAGGAAATCCGGCGTCGAGTATTCCGCTTCGCCGCGCAGCTTGCGCTGGGCGTTGAGCGCGGTGCGCAGAAACGTCATCGTGGCGACACCCGGCACTTCGACCGGATACTGGAACGCCAGGAACACGCCCTTGGCGGCACGCTCGTCCGGCGCCAGTTCAAGAATGCTCTCGCCGTCGAGCAGAATATCGCCTTCGGTGACGGTATAGTTGTCTTTGCCGGCGAGCACATACGACAAAGTCGACTTGCCAGAGCCGTTCGGCCCCATGATGGCGGCGACCTGCCCCTTCTCGACGGTCAGCGTGAGGCCATTGAGGATCTTCTTGTCCTCGACCTCGACATGCAGGTTTTTTATTTCAAGCAACGACATCTCTATTTCTCTTTCAACTCTCGTAATTTCGGCTCTCGACCAACTCGTAATGCTGCGAGCGGTCGTCGAACCGTTTCAGAACCGCGCGGGCGCGGTCGGGCACATAGACAGTCTCGTAATCTTCACCGACAAAGGCCTTCACCGATCCAAGATCGTCGAAAGTCATGATGGTGATGAACTCTTCCTCGTCGCCCACCGGCCGGCGCAACATTTCGATCGACCGGTAGCCTGGAACACGCTTGGCTTCGATACTTGGGAATACGTAAGTCTTGAGCAGGTCTTCGTAAGCCTGCGCATTCTCACGCGTCGTCCAGCCATGCCACACACGCTTGACCGGCATCAACCGACACTCCCCTCCAGACTGATCGAAATCAGCTTCTGCGCTTCCACCGCAAATTCCATCGGCAGTTGCTGCAACACGTCCTTGACGAAGCCGTTGACGACGAGCGCGGTCGCCTCTTCCGCCGACATGCCGCGTTGACGGCAGTAGAACAGCATGTCCTCGGAAATTTTGGAGGTCGACGCTTCGTGCTCGAACACCGATGAGGAATTCTTCGCCTCGATGTAAGGCACGGTATGCGCGCCGCACTGATCGCCGATGAGCAAGCTGTCGCAATTGGTGAAGTTGCGCGAGCCGGTGGCCTTGCGGTGCGCCGTCACGAGACCGCGATAGGTGTTGTTCGACTTGCCCGCCGAAATGCCCTTGGAGATGATCCGGCTCGTCGTGTTCTTGCCGAGATGGATCATCTTGGTGCCGCTGTCGACCTGCTGGCGGCCGTTTGAAATCGCGATCGAGTAGAATTCGCCGCGTGAATTATCGCCGCGCAGGATGCAGCTCGGATATTTCCAGGTGATCGCCGAGCCGGTCTCGACCTGGGTCCAGGAAATCTTCGACCGCGCGCCACGGCAGTCGCCGCGCTTGGTGACGAAATTGAAGATGCCGCCCTTGCCTTCGGCGTCGCCCGGATACCAGTTCTGCACCGTCGAGTATTTGATCTCGGCGTCGTCATGGCACACCAATTCGACGACGGCGGCGTGCAACTGGTTTTCGTCCCGCATCGGCGCGGTGCAGCCTTCGAGATAGGAAACGTAGGCGCCCTTGTCGGCGATGATCAGCGTGCGCTCGAACTGACCGGTGTTGGCCTCGTTAATGCGGAAGTAGGTCGACAGCTCCATCGGGCAACGCACGCCTTCCGGCACGTAGACGAAGGAGCCGTCGGAGAACACCGCCGAGTTCAGCGTTGCGAAGAAATTGTCCGAGGTCGGCACCACGGAGCCGAGATACTTCTTCACAAGTTCGGGGTGCTCGCGGATCGCTTCCGACATCGGCATGAAGATCACGCCGGCGCGCTTGAGTTCTTCCTTGAATGTGGTGGCCACCGACACGGAATCGAACACGGCATCGACGGCCACGCGACGCTCGCCTTCAGGACGCACGACGCCGGCCAGCATTTCCTGCTCGCGCAGCGGAATGCCAAGCTTCTTGTAGGTTTCCAGAATCTGCGGATCGACCTCGTCGAGCGACGACAACTGCGGCTTCTTCTTCGGCGCCGAATAGTAATAAGCGTTCTGATAGTCGATCTTGGGATAATCGACGCGTGCCCAGGTCGGCTCGCGCATGGTCAGCCAGCGCCGGAACGCGCCCAGCCGCCACTCCAGCATCCATTCCGGCTCGTTCTTCTTGGCCGAGATGTAGCGGACAGTGTCTTCCGACAGCCCGATCGGGGCCTTCTCGGATTCGATATCGGTGACGAACCCATATTTGTATTGGTCAACGTCGATCTGTCGGACCCGATCGACGGTCTCTTGTACGGCCGGCATTCTTCCCTCCGCTCACGGTTTCAAGGACCGCGGGTTGGATCAGTCGGTTATGGTCGGTTCGCGTCTTTCGTCGCGCACGTCCCCTTGAATGGTTGTTTCAGGCAGCTTCGGCTCTACCCTTAAGTAATGACGAAACCACGCGTTTCCAGGCATTTAGCAGGATTTCGAGGTCCCGATCGGTAGTGCTCCAGCCGAGGCTGACCCGTATTGCGCCCCCCGCCAGCGCCGGATCGACGCCCATGGCAGTCAGCACGCTCGAAAGCGACACCTTGCCGGACGAACAG
Organism: Hyphomicrobiales bacterium; assembly: GCA_041691675.1. Lineage (GTDB taxonomy): Bacteria > Pseudomonadota > Alphaproteobacteria > Rhizobiales > Xanthobacteraceae > Pseudolabrys. Next base: position 9,188 of record JBEPUC010000021.1, read on the forward strand.
GCAGCCCCGGACGACACCGCTACCCCGTTGAGATCGAACGAGATTATCGCCGTCTCGGCCTTGAGGCCGGGAACCGCGAACAGGCTTGTATTGGGCAGCCGGGCGGCATTGGCGACGAAAATGACCGCATCCGGCCGCAAACTCCGCAGTTCAGCCTCGAATTGATCGCGCAACCGCGCCATGCGAACCGCGTCCGCCTGTCTTGCGGCCGCGGCGGCTTGGGCGGCCGCGCCGAATCCGACGATCGCCGCCACATTTTCTGTGCCTGCGCGCAGCCCGCGTTCCTGCCCGCCGCCCCGGATCAACGGTGCGGCGATGTGAATATCGCCGAATACCCCGGATCGCCGCACCAGGGCACCGGCGCCCTGCGGCCCGCCGATCTTGTGCGACGAGAGGCTGATAAGATCGGCGCCGAGCGCCGCCATGTCGCAATCGATGCGTCCCGCGCCCTGCACGGCATCGACATGCAGGATGCCGGCGGCGGCGTGAACAACGTCGGCAATCTCGCGGATCGGCTGGATCGCACCGGTCTCATTGTTCGCCAGCATCACCGACACCAGCGGCCGCTCGGCCTTGGCAAGCGCGCCCGGGAGCGCCGCCACATCGGCGACGCCGTCGGCGGTCACCGGCAGCTTTTCCACTGCGGCAGCCTCAAAGCGTCCGCCGCCAAGAACCGAGGGATGTTCGATGGCGGAGACGAACAGCCGGTCCCGCGGCTGCCTCTCGCCGGCCACTTCAAGAAACGGCGTCAGAGCCAGCACATTGGCTTCGGTTGCGCCCGACGTGAGCGTAACGTTCCTGGCCTCGGCGCCGACCAACGCGGCAACCTGCGAGCGCGCGGCCTCCACCAAATGCCGCGCGGCGCGGCCTTCGGCATGGACCGACGATGCATTCCCGGTAAGTTCCAGTGCAGCCGTCATCGCTGCGCGAGCCTCGGCCCGCAGCGGAGCAGTCGCATTCCAGTCGAAATAGGCCCGCTCACTCATGAATTCAGCCAGTATTATAATACCGTTTTAGGGTTCGACGTGGCAAAAAGCTTGCTTTTCGCCCTGCGCCCTGTGGTAAAAGCCCGCATCTGCCCGGCAACTTATAGCCATTGTTGCGGCGGTGAACAGCGGAAATCATATAATTAGAATAATTCTAATCTGTGAGGTCCCGTCCCCGCAACCGAGCGATGGGCATTATCTAAAGAGCCGCCGCGACAACGCTGCGCACCAAGTTCGAGGTCGACATCATGCCCGAGATCATTTTCACCGGTCCCGCCGGTCGAATTGAAGGTCGGTACCATCCGGCGCGCCAGAAGAATGCGCCCATCGCCATCGTGCTGCACCCGCATCCGCAGTTCGGCGGCACGATGAACCATCAGATCATCTATCAGCTCTATTATGCCTTCGTGAACCGGGGCTTCTCGGCGCTGCGCTTCAACTTTCGCGGAGTCGGCCGCTCGCAGGGTTCGTTCGACCATGGCACCGGCGAACTGTCGGACGCCGCAGCCGCGCTCGACTGGGCGCAGACCATCAATCCTGAGGCTAAAAGCTGCTGGATCGCCGGTTTCTCGTTCGGCGCCTGGATCGGCATGCAGTTGCTGATGCGCCGCCCCGAGATCGAAGGCTTCATCTCGATCTGCCCGCCGGCCAACCTCTACGACTTCTCGTTCCTCGCGCCCTGCCCGTCGTCCGGCCTCATCATTCACGGCGACAAGGATGCCGTGGTGCCGCCGAAAGACGTCAACACGCTGGTCGAGAAGCTCAAGACGCAGAAGGGCATCGTCATCGAGCAGAAGGTCGTGCCCGGCGCCAACCATTTCTTCGATGGCAAGGTTGATACGTTGCTTGGTTCGATCGAACAATATCTCGACAAGCGCCTCAAGACCCCTGAGCGCAAACCGGCGGCCTAAGCTAACAGGAACGGACGCTCTAACAAGCTGCTCAAAATCTTTTCCGTCATTCCGGGGCGCGCAGAACGCGCGAACCCGGAATCAAGCGACATTGAATTTCTTCGTCACTCTGGATTCCGGATCGCCACTTCGTGGCGTCCGGAATGACAACGACAGAATTTTTCAGCAGCCTGCTAGAGTCTTTCCCGCTTTGATGGAATCAAAGCCGGGGTTCTAGCTTTTTGCTTTGACGCGTTTTCTTCACGCGAACCGGTATCCACTTCGCTCGAAAACACTCTAACGCCGTCACCGTCACTCCGCTGCGATCGACGCGCTTACATTGGCGCGCTTGCATTGGCGCGCTTGGTCGCCTGACGGCCGGCCGGCGGGAATAGTCCGATCTTGCTGTTCGCCAGCGTATAGGTCACGCAATCCTGAATGTGGCGGACCAGCACGCGTTGCGCGCCGGCTGCATCGCGTTTGAGTGCGCATTCAAGCAATTGCCGGTGTTCCACCGCGGCAAGCTCGCCACGGAAGATCACCGCGATCATCAGGTAGCGCAGATATTTGTCGAAGACGGCGCCGTGCGCTTCCAGAAGAACCCGAGAGCCGCACGCCGAGAGCAGCGCCTGGTGAAACTCCCAATCGTAGCGCTTGAGCAATTCGCCGTGACCGCGCTCGCCGGCCACCGCCCGCTTCTCCATCACCGCGAGCTTGTGATGGGCGGCGACGACGCGGCCTTCCCACTCCATGTCGCCGGCCGCAAACGACCGCTCCAGCGCATGGCATTCGAGCAGTTGCCGCAAATTGGCAATTTCCTTGAAATTCTCCGGCGACACCGGAGCGACTTCAAAGCCGCGCGCGCCCTCCGCGACAATCAGTCCCTCGGAGGTCAACCGATTCAGCAATTCCCGCAATGTGCTGATGCTGACGCCGTAAGCATCCTTCATCACGTCGAGCTTCAATCGCTGCGACGGAGCCAAACGCCCGAAGAGAATGTCCGAACGCAGCCGGCGGTAAACCCGCTCGCCGACCGTTTCAACGCCACCCAGACCGCTGGACATCGAGCCTCCCAATAAATCGGCCTCGCGGCGCTCATCGGAGTATTATGGAATCATCTGAGGATTACAATATTAAATATTGAAGCGACGCTTCAACCGGCGGATAAATCAAAACAAGTTTTACGATCAAAAAAACGTCCACGGAGGAAACCATGCGTCTCTCAATGACACGACGTTCGATGCTGGCCGGCAGCGCCTCGCTTCTCACGCTCGGGAGCGCGATGCCCGCCATTGCCCAGAGCAAGACCAAGCTGAAATTCAGCGCGGCTTTCACCGAAAACGATCTCCGGGCGCAGGCCTACAAGGAATTCGCCTCAGCGATCAAAGACGAATTCGATTTCGAGCCCTATTGGGGCAACACCCTGTTCAAGCAGGGCGCCGAACTTGTCGCGCTCCAGCGCGATAATCTCGATCTCTGCAATCTCGCACCGGCCGATATCTCAAAACAGATTCCGGCCTGGTCGCTGCTGACCTCGGCATTCCTGTTCCGCGATGCCGCGCACATGACGAAAACCTTCAAGAGCGACATCGGCAAGGAATTCATCAAGATGGCCAAGGACCAGCTTGGCATTCAGGTCTTCACGCCGGTCTATTTTGGCTCACGCAGTATCAATCTCAAGCCGGACAAGAAGATCACGACGCCCGCCGACATGGCCGGCATCAAGCTGCGCATGCCGCCGGGCGAGTTCTGGCAATTCCTCGGCGAATCGCTCGGCGCCAATCCGACGCCCGTCGCCTACGCCGAGCTTTACACCGCGCTCCAGAACGGCACCGTCGATGGCCAGGACAACCCTGTCGTCGCCAGCAAGCTCATGAAGTTCGACGAAGTCACGACGCAGTTCGTCCTGACCCGTCACGTCATCGCCTACGACGTGATGTGCATGCGCTCGAAAATCTGGGACAAGATGTCTCCGGCGCAGCAGGCCAAATTCCAGGCCGCGGCGGACAAGATGTCGGCGGATAACATCAAACGCTTCGACGCCCAGGAAACCGAGACGCTCGAGTATTTCAAGAAGGAAGGCAAAAAAGTCTACGAGCCGGACGTCAAGGCATTCCGCACCTTCGCGCAGAAGAAGTACGTCGACAAATACGGCAAGGACTGGCCGAAGGGCGCGCTCGAGAAGATCAACGCCATCGCCTGATCTGACACCACCTGACCGCGGCAAAACACCGAATGCATGGGCCGGCGGCCGAGTGACCGCCGGCCCTGCTTCGGTCAAGATACGCCCATCAACGGATCGATGCGAAGATGAGCAACCAACTCATAGAAGCGGGACGATGGCTGCGGCGACGCGCGGAAGATGTTTCCGTCGCGCTTCTCTCCACCATGTTCGCGGTCTTCATTATCCAGGTCTTCTTCCGCTACGTCCTCAATGACCCGATCGGTTGGTCAGAAGAGGTCATCATCACGACCTGGCTGTGGGTCGTATTGTGGGGCGCGGCGTTCGTTCTGCGAGAATCCGAAGAGATTCGCTTCGACATTCTCTATTCCAACGTTTCGGAGAACACGCGACGCATCCTCAACGTGATTACCGGAACCGTCCTGATCCTCGCCTACGTCGCTTCGCTGCCGGCCGCCTATCGATATGTCAGCTTCATGAAGGTCGAACACTCGGCCTATCTGCGCGTGCCGATCAACTGGATGTATTCGGTCTTCATCATTTTCTCGGTCGCCTGCATCGCGCGTTATTGCTACCTCGTCTACCGCGCCTTCACCGGCGCCAAGCAACCGGAAACCGATCCGGCCAAGATCGGAGACTGACCGTGGCAGTCACCCCATTCATGATCTGCATCATCATGATCGTGACGCTCGGCACCTTCGGGTTGCCGATCGGCCACGCCATGATCGTGTCGTCGATCGCCTACATGTTCATGGCCGGCGTCGATCCCGGCACCGCCGCCGAGCAGATCCTCAACGGCCTGTTCAACAGCTACGTGCTGCTGGCGATCCCGCTGTTCATCCTCGCCGCCGACCTGATGAACATCGGCAGCCTCACCGACAAACTGTTGAATTTCTGTCTCGTGCTGGTCGGCCGCTTCCGCGGCGGCCTCGGCCACGTCAACGTCGTCGCCAACATGATCTTCGCCGGCATGTCGGGATCCGCGATCGCCGATGCCGTCGGCATCGGCCGTATCATCATCGGCATGATGGCCAAGGACGGCCGCTATCCCGTGGCCTATGCGGCCGCGATCACGGCCGCCGCCGCGGTGATCGGGCCAATCATTCCGCCGTCGATTCCGATGGTGGTCTACGCCTTGGTGTCGGACGCGTCGATCGGCTACCTGTTCCTCGGCGGTTTCGTGCCGGGCGTCATGCTCGGGCTCGCGTTCATGGTGACGAATTTCATCATCGCCCGCAAACGCAACTACCCGGTCGAGCCGCCGATCCCGCTGCGCGAAGTGCCGAAAATCACAATCAACGCATTCCCGGCGCTGATGCTGCCGGTGATCCTGTTGTTCGGTATCTATGGTGGCGTCATGACGCCGACCGAAGGCGCCGCGGTTGCCGCCTTCTATGCCCTGCTCGCTTCGGCGTTGCTGTATCGGTCCGTCACCCTGCCGCAGCTCTACGAGGCGATCCTCAACAGCAGCAAGGCGACGACATCGATCGGCATGCTGATCGCCGGCGCCATGGCCTTCAATTACGTGGTGACGATCGAGCAGATCCCGGTGTCGTTGCAGCATTTCATCGGCGGCTTCCAGCTCACCGCCGCCGGCTTCATGCTCCTGGTCAACCTGCTCCTGCTGGTGCTCGGCTGCCTGCTCGAAGGCACGACCATCCTGCTCGTGGTGGTGCCAATCCTGATCCCGACCGCCAAGGCGCTCGGCATCGACCTCGTGTATTTCGGCGTGGTCGTGGTGGTCAACATCATGATCGGCCTGGTGACGCCACCTTACGGTCTGCTGCTGTTCGTGGTCGCCAACATGACCAAGCAGTCGCTGGGCTCGATCGTGCGCGAGGCGCTCCCGTTCATCGTCGCGGCGCTCGTCGTGCTCGCTTTCATCACCGCGGTGCCGGAGGCGGTTCTCTGGCTTCCGCAAATTTTTGGCTACAAAGGCTGACCGTATCCATGACCAAGCCGTCTACGACCAAGCCGATTTACGTTCTCAACGGTCCCAACCTCAATCGCCTCGGCCTGCGCGAGCCGGAAATCTACGGCAAGACAACGTTGGCCGAGATCGAAGTCATGTGCCGGGAAGCTGCGGGCGGCGCCGCCGTCGAATTCCGCCAGACCAACAGCGAAACGCAGTTGATCGACTGGGTTCATGAGGCCATCGACAACGGCAGCGGCATCGTCATCAATCCGGCCGCCTATACCTTTACGTCGCTTGCCCTGCTCGATGCGTTGAAGATGTTTCCCGGTCCGATCATCGAGCTGCACATCACCAATATTCACCGCCGCGAGAGCATGTATCACAACTCGTTCGTATCGAAGGTCGCGACGGCCGTGATTGCCGGTCTCGGCGCGAACGGCTATCGCGTCGCGGTCGTCGCCATGAAGGAGCTTTTGGCGACGTAGCCGTTCAAGGCTGGGCGACGATGCCGCCGGTCATCGGCCCCGGCGCGCCGGTGGTCAGCGGGAACGTGATCGGCAATCCGTTGAGCGTGCGCACCGCAAGATAGGCGAAGGCCTGCGCCTCGATAGATTGCGACAGCCAGCCCGCCTCTTCGGCGGTCTCGACCCTCGCCGGTGCCAGACGCTGCGCCAGCATCCGCATCAATGTCGGGTTGCGTGCGCCGCCGCCGCAAACGATCCACGAGCGCGGCGGCCCCGGCAGACGCTTGACGACCCGCGCGACCGAAGCCGCCGTTAATGCCGACAAAGTCGCCGCGCCATCGGCCACCGTGAAATCCGGCAGGCCGATATTGGCGAAGACAAAGGCATTACGGTCGAGCGACTTCGGACACGGCAAATCGAAGAAGGCATGCGCCAGCACGCGCTCGACGAAAACCTCATCGACCTTGCCGCGCGACGCCTGATCGCCGTCACGATCAAGCGGCGCGCCGGTGCGGGCACGCATGAAATCGTCGATCAGCGCATTGCCCGGCCCGGTATCGCAGGCGACCGGATCGCCGCCATCGACGAAGGTGACGTTGGCGACGCCGCCGACATTCAACACGGCAATCGGATGCGGCCGGTCGAGATCGCGCGCCAGCGCCTGGTGGAAAATCGGGACGAGCGGCGCTCCTTGGCCACCGGCCGCAACGTCCGCCGCCCGAAAATCGTAGACGACAGGAATTCCAAGCCGCCGCGCCAGCGCCGCGCCGTCGCCGATCTGGACGGTGAGCCGATCCGCCGGCCGATGTAGGACCGTCTGGCCGTGGAAGCCGATCGCCGTCACCGTCGTTTTGGCAATCCGCTCGTTCGCAAGAAACGTCTCGACCGCCTCGGCGTGAGCGCGGGTGATGAAGTCTTCCGCCTCCCCGAGTACGCCTCGTCGCGCCCGGCGGTCGGCCAGACAGGCCCCATCGGCCAGCGCCTGGCGTAACAGCGACCGTTCAGCGTCCGAATACGGCCGATAGCCGACCGGCCCGAAGGCGGCAATGCGCTCGCCGTCGGTCTCGATTAGCGCCACATCGACGCCGTCGAGAGACGTGCCGCTCATCAGGCCTATGGCCGTTACCGCCCTCACCGCCGCCCTCTCGGTTGAATCAAACGCCGGACCTGTTACACCACCGGCCACGCGCAAGCGAGCCAGCCGCCAACAGTGTCAAAAGAGCCGTCGAATGAGCACCTATAAGTCCGATTTCCTTAACATTCTCAGCGAGCGCGGCTTTATCCACCAGGTCTCGGAACCGGACGTGCTGGACGCGCGCGCCGCCGCCAGCACGCTGACCGCCTATATCGGCTTCGACTGCACCGCGGCGTCGCTGCACATCGGCTCCTTGCTGCCGATCATGATGCTGTACTGGCTGCAACAGACCGGCCACCGGCCGATCGCGCTGATGGGCGGCGGCACGACGCGCGTCGGCGATCCGTCCGGCAAGGATGAGAGCCGCAAAATCCTCACCGAGGACATGATCGAGCAAAACCTCGTCGGCATCCGCGCGATCTTTTCCAAATTCCTCAAATTCGAGGGCCAAGGCGAAGGCAATGGCGGCAACGCCGTGATGGCCAACAATGCCGACTGGCTCAACAAGCTCAATTACATCGATTTCCTGCGCGACGTCGGCAAGCACTTCTCGGTCAACCGGATGCTCGCTTTCGACTCGGTCAAGATGCGGCTCGAGCGCCAGCAGGAGCTGTCGTTCCTCGAATTCAATTACATGGTGTTGCAGGCCTACGACTTCGTCGAGTTGAACAAGCGTTACGGCTGCACGTTGCAGATGGGCGGCTCGGACCAGTGGGGCAACATTGTTTCCGGCATCGACCTCGGCCGTCGCATGAACGGCGCGCAGATGTTCGCCTTGACCGCGCCGCTCATCACCACCTCTTCGGGCGCCAAGATGGGCAAGACCGCGGCCGGCGCGGTGTGGCTCAATGCCGATCTGGTTTCGCCCTACGACTACTGGCAATACTGGCGCAACACCGAGGACGGCGACGTGTCGCGCTTCCTGAAATTGTTCACGACGCTGCCGCTCGACGAGATCGCGCGGCTCTCCGCCTTGCAGGGCGCCGAGATCAACGACGCCAAGAAGGTGCTCGCCACCGAGGCGACAGCATTGGTGCACGGCCGTGCCGCCGCCGACCAAGCCGCCGGCACCGCCCGCAAGACTTTTGAAGAAGGCACTTTCGCCGAAGCGCTGCCGACCGTCGAAGTACCGCGCGCGGCGCTCGACCAGGGCATCGGCGTGCTCACGGCCTTTGCCGAATTGTCGAAGCTGGTGTCGTCGAACGGCGACGCCCGCCGCCAGATCAAGGCCGGCGGCCTCAAGATCAACGATACAAACGTCGCCGATGAGAAGATGGTGCTCACGGCCAAGGACCTGACCGCCGATGGCGCGATCAAGCTGTCGCTTGGCAAGAAGAAGCACGTGTTGCTGAAACCGGTGTGATCCTTCTTATCCCTCCCCGCTTGCGGGGAGGGTGGCGAGACATCAGCGCGTCTTCAACGCGCTGATGCGAGCCGGGTGGGGTTTCTTTCATTTGCTATCATGAGTAACCCCACCCCCGGTGCTGCGCGCCGTACCCTCCCCTTTCAGGGGGGGATAAGCGCCCCCCGTCACCGCTGCGGCGGCAGAAAGCCCGGATCGAAACTTCCCGGCGACGGGATAAACTTGCGCAATAGTCCCGGCGCGATGGCGCTCACCGGATTGACCGAAATGCGCGGCGCGCTCGGCGGCCCGACCGCCTCATAGGTGATGCCGACGAGGCCCTCGTTGGAGCCGCCCAAGAACAAGCCGACGATCGGGATCTGACCGAGCCCGAACATATTGTTCAGGCCGTAGAAAGGCACGAAGGTGCCGCGCAGATGGACATCGTCGCGGGCATAGTCGACCTGGCCCTCGACCGTTGCCCCGACCAGCGGCCCGCGCACGATGCCGTCGCGCACGGACATTCGTCCCGGAAAGCGCGTAAAGCCGGCGCTCATCTCGCTGAAATTGACGCCGCCGCCCTTGGCGTTCCCCGTGCCTCCCACAACCTTAGTGAGCGCCGGTTCGCCGCGCACGACGAAGTTACGAATGGTGATGGTGCCGACCTGCGGCGTCTGCTCCTGCGTCGGCGGATCCATCGCAACCCACATATTGCCGCCGAACATGCGCGGATAAGTGTCGGTGAACCGGAATAAGGCGCCGGCGTCGTCGGTTTCGAGGAAGATGACCTGATGATTGTCGCGCGCGCGCACACGCAGGTCGCCATTGAACGGCGTGTCGCGGCCGATCTTGGAATTGAGCGTGAACGTCCGGATATGTCCACTGCGGCGGGAGAGTTTAAGTTCAAGCCCGCGCAAGGTCTCGCCATTGTGGCCGACCACCGTGCCGATCTTGATATCGAGGTCGAGGTCGATCTGCTTCTGCTTGGTCTGCTCCTGGGTGCCGGCAAGAGACGACTTGACGAAACCGCGGCCGTCAAAGACGTCGCCGCGCATGGTCACCCGCAACACGCCGTCATTGCGATCCGCTTTCAGAGAGACCTTATCACCTTCCGACAGACTGAAGACCGGAAAACTCGCCGCCACCACCTGATTGTCGGAGTCAAAGTCGACCGAGCCTTTGACGCGCGCGCCGGCGCCGTCGATATCCAGATCGTCGAAGCGCATCCCCTTGGCGCCCTTGGTCAGCGTCCAGCTCGCTCGCGCTGCCTTGCCGGCCGGCTTGACCCAGCCCGGCAGCAGGTTGTCGATCTTGAGCGGCGTCAGGTCCGCATCGACGGACATGCGGTCGTCCTTGACGTTGTCGCCGATGAGGCCGGTCACCTTGATCGGAATCGTGCCGGTGACGGCGTTGCCGAAGTCGATGCCGAGACGGCGGCGTCCCGCGTCATCGACGGAGGCCTGCAACTGCATCTGAGCGCTGGCGTCGCCTTTGTTCTTCTGCACCTCGATGGCGGCCGGCATGCCGTTGATCTTGACGTCGCCCTTGATCTGGTATCCGTCCGAGGACGCATTGACCTTGAGCGATTGCGACTCGACCTTTTGCCCGAGCAAGAGCTTGTCGGCGACGAAATTGGCCAGTTCGGCGTTGACGGCGTAGGTCGTCGACGCCTTCGATGCCTTCGCATCGAGCGTCATGTTGACGGATACCTGGGCGTTCACCGTGCCGCGACTTGAGCCCGGATCGAGCGCGAGGCCGACCTTGTCCTTCAAGGCCTTGCGCGCAAGCAAAGTCGCGACCGCCGGCACCGTGCCATCGACGCGGAACGAAACCCGCGCCGGCGGCGGTTTAACATGTGTATCGGGTACCTCGAACACGCCGCTTGCCACGTTCAGCTTGCGTCCCGGCACAACTTCGACGGTGCCGCGATCGATGCTCACGGTAGCGCTGGCGCCGGTAACGTGGACCTTGAGGTTGGCATCGCGGATCTTCGGCAGATCGTCGACCGGGCGCAGGGTCGTACCGCTGGTTTCGATATCGACGGACAGACCATCCTCGGGCGTCGGCGGGCCGTCATTCTTGAAATCCGCCATCGGCGCATTGCCGGCGATCAGAACCCGCTCGACGATGCCGCCGGAAATATGATCCATCACCCACTCGCGCACGTCGGCGGCGGCAAAGACCGGCCACAGACGCTTGAGCACCGACATCGGCATCCGTGTGCCCGCGACGCCGAAGGCGAGATGGGGCTCGCCAGAAAAATCCATGCTGCCGGTGACAGCAACGCCGACATTGTACGCGGGCCGGGTGTCGACGCGACTGAAATCGCCCTGGTCGAGATCGAAGCGCTTGCGCGTCGGATCGATGCGCGCGCGGACCGAAAGCCGATTGATCGCGAAACCTTCCTGTTCCGGCGATGTAGTTGAACCAAGAATGACCGGATCGATAACCGGGTCGCCGCGCTCCATGGTCAAGCGCCACGCCGTATCGCCTTTAGCCGGGGGCTCCACCGTCGCGCGCATGGTGAACTGATTGCCGCCGGAATGAATCTGAAACGGCACGATCAGGCTGTGCCTGCGCGCATCCCAATTGAACCTGAAATCCGCGTGTTCGATATCGAAACGGGAGTTCTCATCGTTATGATCGACGATGGTGCCGGGATCGGTCGAAATCTGGCCTTGAATGACCTGAGGCGTGCCGTCGGGCAGAATATCGGCACGGATTGACGCCGATACCGGAAGATCGACGTCGATGCTGCTGTCGTTCAAGCGCATCGCCAGCAGCATGTCGCGCGTCGAAACCTTGCGCGCTTCCATGCCGAAAGCGCGGACGCCATCATTGAGCGGACGCATCGCCGCGCTCAACACCCACGGCCGGTCCGGGTTGACCGACTCGATCTTGAACACGACGCCGCCTTGCGCGGGCCGGGTCAGGCTCGCATTGATCCGGTCGAAGCTCCACCGCTTGCCGTTGCGCAGATCATCGACGGTCAGACGGCCGTTCTTGAGGCCAAGTTCACGCAGGTCGTGACCATCGAGACCGCCGGTGCCGATGCCGTCGAGCCAGGTCATCGCTCCGGCGAAATCGGTGAATGCCGCCTCCGCCACGTCTTGCGGCGCCTGCGCTTTTCCCGCCGGCGCAATCGGAGGAGCAACGCCCGGCGGCGCGGTGGCGATCGGACGCAGTGCCTCGATCTTGTCGGCACCGGCAAAAATAGTGACGCGGCCGTCGGTCTCGATACGCACCGACATCTCGGCGCCGACCAGATTGAGACTTTGTGCCCGGATATTCCCGTAGAGCAGGCTGATGCCGGACAGGCCCACTTCGGCTTTCGGTGCGCTCGCCACCACTGTGCCGTCGGCGTCGCGCACGACAATATCGTGGACCCGCAAGGTCGTGCGCCCGGTCTCGTCGCGCTCAATCTGGGTGCCGCCGACCGTCACCTTGTCAGTGGCGCTGAAATTCTCGGCAATAGCCTGCTTGAGCCAAGGCGTGGCCAGATCGAGTTCGATCGGACCGTTCGAGAGCCGCCACCACAGGCCAAGCACGCCGACCGTCACGACGACGGTGGCCATGGTCAGCCCCCAGAACAACCGCTGCAAAATGGGTTTGTGCAGCAGCCTGATCACGTCGCGCCGAAAGCCGCTCCAGCGGGTGCGGCCGAGGACCTCGTCGACGCGCGATTCGTGATCGCGATCGTGCTCGTCGTGGTCATAGGCCGCGGCCGGGTCGTCGTCGTCTGCGTGAATGTGAAAGTGGGCGCGGCCATGCAGCGGCATGTAATCCGGGACGCGCATATCGGGATGGCCCGGCGCCGGGAGATCGCCCGGCGAACCTACTGTGTCGCGAGGCAGGAACTCGGCTTCGGCGTCGGAGGTGGCATCGGCGCGGCCATGCGAAAGCGGCTTCTGTGGCTCTGCCGGCGCATGGTGGGCGGAATTCCCGCGATGGTCAGCCTTGCCTGTCATACCCTCACATTTTGCCTGTGCATGCCTCGATCAACAAAATCGGCACGCAATCGGCGGTCGTCGGCCCGTTTAACCCCGCCCGCACGATGCCCGCGACCTCGGCCGGTGATGTCGGCCGCATTTGCCCGTTTCGCGGCGCTGACAAGAAGCGCATATTGGGTTGCGCGCTCGAGCGCATGGCTGCGGAGCCGGTCATGTCCACCCCGACACAACCGGAATGGCCGACAATGACCGGTCGAAAGCGCCGAAAGGAAGGCATATGGCCAAGGTTTCACGGGTCGAAGCGACCCAGGATCCGGTGACCGAGCGCCCGGTGACGAAGAGCGCGGCCACCAAAGCACCGGCCACAGACAAGGCCGGCCCTGAGGTGGGCACGAGGGCGCCCGCCTTCAGCCTGCCGCGCGACGATGGAACCACGGTGTCATTAAAAAATTTCAGGGGCCGCAACCTCGTGCTCTATTTCTACCCGAAAGCCGACACGCCCGGCTGCACCACCGAAGCCATTGCCTTCTCGGGCGTCCGTGCCGCCTTCGCCAAAGCCGGAACCGACATTCTCGGTGTTTCGGCCGATTCGGTCGCGGCGCAAACCAAATTCAGGACCAAGCATAAGCTCTCGATCCCCCTCGCCTCCGATGAATCGAAGGCGATGCTCGAAGCCTATGGGGCCTGGGGCGAGAAATCGATGTACGGCCGCAAATTTCTGGGCGTCTTCCGCAAGACGTTTTTGATCGACGGCGCTGGCCGGATCGTGAAGGTCTGGCCGAAGGTAAAAGTCGCCGGACATGCCGAAGACGTGCTGACCGCGGCGCGTCAGTTGACCGCTGGCAAGCCGGTCTAAAGCCGCTGTAACGATGGGCACTTTGCGCGGCAGCATCGCTCCGTAATTTACGAAAATCTTAACCATATCGGTCTGATATCCACGCTCCGGTCTTGGCCTTTTCCTTCGCCCAGATCGGCGTGGAGCGTTCATGTCGTATTCGTCTTATTCCCACTACGAACACTCAAGCGCCGCGACGGCGTCCCGCCCTCAATCCACCGAAACCGTTTCCCAGCAACTCAATCGCCGGCATGCGCCCAAAGGCTCCAAGGGCGCTAAAAGCGCAGACGGTTCATTGGCCGACTACACGCTGGTCCATGCCGGCCATCAGGTCCGTATCGGTCCCGTCGCATTCTGGATCGTCGTTGGCACGCTGGTCATCATGGGAGTGTGGTCGATCGCGACAGGCACCTACTTCACCTTCCGCGAGGATGTCCTCACCCGCTTGATCGGCCGCCAGGCGGAAATGCAGTTTGCCTATGAGGACCGCATCGCCGAACTGCGTGCCCAGGTCGATCGCATCACCAGCCGTCAATTGCTGGACCAGGAACAGTTCGAACAGAAGCTTCAGGCGCTGTTGCGGCGTCAGGCGACGCTTGAGCAGCGTACCTCGGCTATCTCGGGCGACGTGATGACGACCGGCTCAATCAAGCCCGCGCGCATCGCGCCGCCGCCGGCGCACAAGCCGGTCAAGCCGACGCCGATCAGCGACACCGTCACTTTCACCGCTCCGCCCGATCGCGAGGCGCGATTGCAGTCGCGCGAACCGGCGTCAGACACCCGCCTCGCCTCGTCCGCGACGCGCGGCGGCCTCGAAGGTATCCTGACCCGGGTGTCGCTGTCGCTCGACAAGGTCGATCAACGCCAGACCACGGCGCTCACCGACATGGAAGAGAACGCCGATACCAAAGTTCGCCGCATCGGCGGCGTGCTCGCCGATCTCGGCGTGACGATCGGCAAAGGCGCGGCCAGCAGCGCGACGGGCGGTCCTTACGTGCCGCTGAAAGCTCCGCGCGGTAGCTCAAGCCCCTTTGAGCGCCAGCTTTACCGCATCAACGTCGCGCGGGCGCAACTCAACCGCTACAGCCAGGCGCTGACCAGCGTGCCGGTGCGCAAGCCGGTCATCGGCGACGTTGATATGAGTTCGCCGTTCGGCATGCGCATGGATCCGTTCCTCGGCGGCGCGGCGATTCACACCGGCGTCGATTTGCGCGGCGACACGGGCGATCCGGTGCGTGTCACCGCCAACGGCCACGTCACCCGCGCCGGCTGGGCCGGCGGCTACGGCAACATGGTCGAAGTCGATCACGGCAACGGCCTGTCGACCCGCTACGGTCATATGTCAAAGATCGAAGTGAAGGTCGGCCAATACGTGCATCTCGGTCAGACCATCGGCCGCATCGGCTCGACCGGCCGATCCACCGGTCCGCATCTGCATTACGAGACGCGCATCGACAACAAGCCGGTCAATCCGCAGAAATTCCTGCGCGCTGGATTGAGGCTTGGCCACGAAGTGCTGGGCGCGGATATTTGAGTTTACCACGCGAGGCCGCGCTACTCCACGTCCTCGACGCTCTCCGGCCCGCCGCCGAAAGCCTTCTGCGCTAGCGCCGCCTGCATGAACAGGTCGAGATCGCCATTGAGCACCGCGTCGCTGTCGGAGGTCGAGACGCCGGTGCGCAAATCCTTGACCATCTGATAAGGCTGCAAGACATACGACCGGATTTGATGGCCCCAGCCGATATCGGTTTTGGCGTCCTGCTCGGCCTCGGCCTTGGCCTCGCGCCGCTTGATCTCCGCTTCAAACAATTTGGCGCGCAGCATGTCCCAGGCCATCGCGCGATTGCGGTGCTGCGAGCGATCCTGCTGGCACTTCACCACGGTGTTGGTCGGGATATGCGTCAGGCGCACGGCGGATTCCGTCTTGTTGACGTGCTGACCGCCCGCGCCGCCCGATCGCATCACGTCGGTGCGCACATCCTTTTCATCGATCTCGATCTTGATTGAGTCGTCGAGCACCGGAAACACCACGACGCTGGCAAACGATGTGTGCCGGCGCGCATTGGCATCGAACGGCGAAATGCGCACGAGGCGATGCACGCCGTTCTCGCTCTTGAGCCAGCCGTAGGCGTTGTGGCCCTTGATCTGCACGGTCGCCGACTTGATGCCGGCGCCATCGCCTTCGCTCTCCTCGAGCCAGTCGACCTTGTAGCCTTTCTTCTCGGCCCAGCGCACATACATGCGCAAGAGAATGCTGGCCCAGTCCTGACTCTCGGTGCCGCCGGCGCCGGCGTGCACTTCGAGATAACAGTCATTGGAGTCGGCTTCGCCGGACAGCAGCGCCTCCAACTCGCGCCGCGCCACCTCGCCTTTGATACCCTTGAGCGCAATCTCTGCGTCGGCGATCGCCGTCGCATCGTTCTCGGCCTCGCCGAGTTCGATCATGGTCAGTTGATCGTCGAGGTCCTGCTGGATGCGGCCGATCGCCTGAAGCTGGTCCTCCAGCGCGTCGCGCTCGCGCATCGTTCGCTGGGCGCGCGCCTGGTCGTTCCAGAAGCCCGGGTCTTCAGCGGCTTTGTTTAATTCGGCGAGACGGCGCGTCGCGGCATCGACGTCAAAGATGCCTCCTCAGCAGCCCGACCGACTGCTTGATCTCTTCAACGAGGTTCTGTGTTTCCGCGCGCATGTCGACGTTCCGCTGCCGGCCAGACGGCCGCCTTTGAATCGATAAATTCGCTAGGGGATGTAACGGCGCAAAGCCGCCAGCGCAACCTCAGCCGCGCCGCCTTGTTCATGCGGCCTTGCCGATGCCGTCAGTACAGTCCGCCGGTGCCCGAACGCACCGCACGGCCCGATTCCGGCGAAACGCCCTGCTGGCCGAAGAATCCACCGCCGCCGACATTGCCACCGCCTTGGCCGCCACCTCGTTCATTGTCGTAGCCGACCACCGAATAGTTGTCGGGCGGCGCGGTGCCGGGCTTGAAAGCTTCAAGAATGGCCTTCTTCGTATCGGGACCGGCGCGCATGCCGGTCTTGGCATCGACGCGGATCAGCTTGATGCCCGGCGGCACGCGGAACGGCACGGCCGGTTTATCGACGAGGGCCACCTTCATGAAATTCTTGACGATCGGCGCCGCCAGCACGCCGCCGGTTTCACCGCGGCCGAGCGAACGCGGTTTGTCGAAGCCGATATAGACCCCGACGACGACATCCGACGTAAAGCCGATGAACCAGGCGTCCTTATAGTCGTTGGTGGTGCCGGTCTTGCCGGCGACCGGCTTGGCGACTTCCTTCTGGAAGCCGACGCTGCCGGCGGTGCCGCGAATGACAACGCCTTCCATCATCGAGGTGATCTGGTAAGCGGTCATCGGATCGATGACCTGCTCGCGCCGGTCGATCAGCGACGGCTCAGGTTGGTTTTCCCATTTCTTGGCGTCGCAACCGATGCATTCGCGTTCGTCGTGACGATAGACCGTGTGCCCGTAGCGATCCTGAATGCGGTCGATCAGAGTCGGCTTCACCCGCCGTCCGCCATTGTCGAACATGGCGTAGGCCGTAACCATGCGCAGCAACGTGGTTTCGCCGGCACCCAGCGCAAACGAAAGATATGGCGGCAGGCTGTCATAGACGCCGAAGCGTTTGGCGTATTCCGAGATCAGCGGCATGCCGACATCCTGCGCCAGCCGCACCGTCATCACATTGCGCGAGTGCTCGATGCCGAAGCGCAAGGTGGACGGACCGAAGAAATTGTTCTCGTAGTTCTCGGGCTTCCAGACACCGAGGCCCGGTCCCTGATCGAGTTCGATCGGCGCATCGAGCACCAGCGACGACGGCGTGTAGCCGTTGTCGAGCGCCGCCGAGTAAACGATCGGCTTGAACGAGGAACCGGGCTGGCGCAGCGCCTGCGTCGCACGGTTGAACTGGCTCTGGTCATAGGAGAAGCCGCCGACCATCGCGAGTACGCGGCCGGTCCACGGATCTTCCACCACCATGGCGCCGGAGACTTCCGGCACCTGATGCAGCCGGTACTGGCCCTGTTTCTTGTCGTCAGCCTCGACATAGACAACGTCGCCGGGGTTGAGCACCTGGCTGACCTTGGTCACCGCCTTGCGGTCGGTCTTGGCCCACTTCACGCCGTCGAGCGGCAGAATGCCGATGTCGCGTTCCTTGCTGACATAGCCGGCCGGATCGCGGCCGGGCTGGAGGCCGATGCGCGCCGACTGGTCGGACACTTCCAGCACTACCGACAGCCGCCACGGCGCGACATCGTTGAGCGACTTGGTTTCGGCCAGCTTGACGCCCCAATCGCCGGAAATGTCGATTTTGCTCACGGGGCCGCGCCAGCCGCGGCTCTCGTCGTACTTGACCAGACCCTCGACCAGCGCCTTGCGCGCCATGCCCTGGTATTTGGTGTCGAGCGTCGTGCGCACCGACAGGCCGCCTTCGTACAGCTTCTTCTCGCCGTAGCGGTCATAGAGTTCGCGGCGCACTTCCTCGGCGAAATATTCGGCCGAATAAGTATGCGCGGTGGTCGGCTTCTGAGTCACGCCGAGCGGCGCGCTCTTGGCCTTTTCGGCATCGGCGGACTTGATGAACCCCGCCTCCGCCATGCGGTCGATCACCCAGTTGCGGCGCTCCAAAGCGCGCTCGCGGAATTTGAAGGGGTTATAATTGTTCGGCGCCTTCGGCAGCGATGCGAGATAAGCGACTTCCGGAATGGTCAGTTCGTTGACCGCCTTGTCGAAATAAACCAGCGCGGCGGAGGCGACACCGTAAGCGCCGAGACCGAGATAAATCTCGTTGAGATACAGTTCGAGGATCTTGTCCTTGGAATAGGTGCGCTCGATCTTGAGCGCCAGTAGCGCTTCCTTGATCTTGCGGGTGAACGACACCTCGTTGGTCAACAGGAAGTTCTTGGCGACCTGCTGCGTAATGGTCGAAGCCCCCTGCGGGCGGCGGCCGGAGCCGAAGTTCTGCAAATAGCTAAAGCCGGCGCGCGCGATACCGGTGAAATCGAGTCCGCCGTGGTCGTAGAAATTCTTGTCCTCGGCCGCCATGAAGCCGTGAATGACCAGCTTCGGCACCGCCTGGATCGGAATATAGAGCCGTCGCTCCTTGGCATATTCGGCCACCAGCGAACCGTCGCCGGCATGAACCCGCGTCATCACCGGCGGTTCGTAATCCTGAAGCTGCGAATAGTCCGGCAGGTCCTTGGAAAAGTGCCACAGCAGCCCCGCGACCGCGGCAACGCCGACAACGAACACGATAGTGCCCGCCGCGAACAGAAAGCCGAGGAAGCGCAGAATGAACTTCATGAAGGTAAAATCCCGCCTCTAGCGTGCCTTGAACCAGGCGTCGGTCGAACAAGTCCTAGTTGATGCTGTGGCCGCGGCCTAGGGCAAACTCCGGCAAGCGTCTCTGGTCGCTTGGTTTTATGTTGAAACTGAGGCCGCAGGTTCGTCATCGATTTGCCGCGCCCGTGCTGCCGCGCGCCAACCGCGGCGCAAAGAAGGTATCGACCGCGTGCGCCAGCGCCGCGGCGGTCTTGGCCTGCCAGGCGTCCGTCGTCATTAGTTTCAAGTCATCTTTCGTCGACATGTAGCCGAGTTCGACCAGAACCGACGGCACGTCCGGCGCGGTTAGAACCTTGAAACCGGCCGCTTTCAGCGGGTGCTTGTGCAGCCGCGCGGTATTCTTCAATGCGCCGACCGCGGTGCGCGCGAACTGCGTCGAATAGCTCTTGGTTTCGCGCTGCGCCAGGTCGACCAGAATATTGGCGACGTCGTCAGGCTCGGCGGTGAGATCGACGCCGGCAATCGCGTCGGCCTTGTTCTCGGCTTCGGCAAGACGGGCGGCTTCGGCGTCGGAGGCATTTTCCGACAGCGTGTAGATCGTGGCGCCCTCGGCCTGGCCTTCGCTGCGCGGCAATGAATCGGCATGGAGCGAAACGAACAAGGAGGCGCCCTGGGCGCGGCTGAAACGGACGCGTTCGCCGAGCGGGATGAAGGTATCATCGGAGCGCGTCATCGCGATCCGGTATTTGCCGGACTTCTCGAGCAACCCGCGCAGCGTCAGGGCGAAATGCAGGACGACATCCTTCTCAAGTTCGCCGGACGCCGCCTTGGCGCCGTTGTCGATGCCGCCATGACCCGGATCGAGCACGATCAGCGGCCGCGTATCGCCGTCGGCAGGTGACGACGCTGGTGCCTCGCTTTGCTTGACGTTGGCCGTGCGCGGTGCTCGCGTTTCCAGCGAAATCGCCCGCATGTAGCTGGCGCGATCGGTCGCCGACAAATCCAGCACAAGCCGCGCCGGCTGGCCGCCCTCGGCGTCGAGCACGAACGCCTTATCGACGCGCGCCGGCCCTTTGGTGTCGATAACGATGCGCGAACCGCCCTGCATGATCAGGCCGAAGCGGAACGCCTTGACCAGCCCCCGGCCCTGCTCGCCGATCTTGTCCGGTAGCCGGAACGCGACCTGCGGCAAATCGACTACGATGCGGTAGGGATTGGCGAGCGCGAAGGCGGCGATATCGATCTTCTGCGACAGGTCCATGACGAACCGCGTCTTGGCGTCATCGCCGCCGACTCGCGCCGCAGTGACAGCGGGCATGTTGGCGATGGCGTCGGTAACGGCCTGGTTGGCGACCGGGCTGCGCTCGGCAGCCGACGCGGCAGAGGGGACGGCGGCAAGCATCAGCACGGCACCGCAAAGCGACGCACCGGCTGCGAACATGCCTCTCTTGCTCGAGATTTGAACTGTCACCGAATCCGACCCTGCTCTGGGTGGTCTTACTCCATTAGGCTTTGATTTGGTTAAGGGAACTTAACAGTCCTACCATTCGGCCGAGCCAGTGTGGCGTTAACGCGACGCCTCACAAACGGCTCTTACGGCCCGGACCGAATCGTCGCGCTAGGCCAGAGAAATCGCTGCAACTACCGCCCAATGCCGGTTCCGGCCTCCTCGGCCATATTTCTAGACAGATCGGCATCAGGCCAAACCTTTCTTGCTATTGAGAGACTCCCGCCGTACATAGAGTGTGCTGACGGTTTTAGTTCCGGATGTGCCGCGTTCGGGCCCCCGGCCCGCCAGTCCAGGATCGGCCCCTCGAGGAGGCAGCCGAACGGACGGCGAAGCGAGCCGAAACCCTTGTAAGGACACCCGGATCAGCGTCTGGCCACCTTGGCTAGCCGTATTCAGGCCGTCGGCAGATGACAACTCGGCGGCGCTGCTTTTGGCGCGGCCGTGAGCCGATACGGATCGTACCATTCATGCTGCCAAGGTCGCAGCAAAGGCAATTAGAGGTCCAACGCTTTCGCGATGCTCTCGTGACTGCGCGTTTTTCTATGGGCCGACCTGTCTTGGAGCGGGCGCATCCTTCGCGTGAAAACGCACCCCTTTTCCATAACCCCTATCAGGCCGCCTCCCCCATGGCCGGCTTCGCGCCTCTAATCCTCTGGGTTTCAACCCTTTGGATTTCTTGGCGCGAGCACCCGGGCGGGCGGGCCTCAGCGAGATCCCCCAATGGCCGACAAAATGCTGATCGACGCCACCCACCCGGAAGAAACACGCGTTGTGGTTCTTCGCGGCAATCGCGTCGAGGAATTCGACTTCGAATCCGCTAACCGCAAGCAGCTTCGCGGTAATATCTACCTCGCCAAAGTCACCCGCGTCGAACCGTCGCTGCAAGCCGCATTCGTCGATTACGGCGGCAACCGGCATGGTTTTCTGGCCTTCTCCGAAATCCACCCGGACTACTATCAGATCCCGGTCGCCGACCGGCAGGCGCTGCTCGCGCAGGAAGAGCGCGACGCCAAAGCCGCCGAAGCCGATGCCGACAACCGCGCCAGTGGTGGTGCCGGCGGTCGTGGTGGTCGTGGTGGCCGCAACCGGCACCGCAGTTCCCGCTCCGACCGGCAGCGCGACCCGAGCCGGTCCGAGCCGGTGGCGGCCGATGCCGCCGACCAGCCACAGCCCGATGTGACGCATGATCTGGCCGCGGGCGAAACCGCTCTCGGTGAAGCCGCCCTTGGCGGGATGCCGGGCGAACTGCCGGCGATGACCGCCGCACCGGTTTCGGATGCGCCGGTCAACGACACGGCACCCGCCGCGCAAGATCATACGCAAGATACGTCGGCCGAAATCGCCGAAGCCGCCGCCCCGGTCCCGACCGTGGAACCGATACCGGCCGCACCACAGGCTGACGCCGAAGCCCATGAGGCCCCGGCTGGCGATAGCGCCCCGCCGCCCCCGCACGAGGCCGGCGAAGCCCATCACGACGATCGGCACGAAGAGGATCTCGATCACCGTGTCGCCACCATCGCCGAAAGCGATGAAGGTCCGGTCGCGGACGCCGCGCCGGCGGATAATCACGGCGACGATCATGCGGACGATCACGCCGAAGACGACCACCACGAAGAAGAACACGTTGAATCCGTCGGCGGCGCCGATGCGCTCGAAGAAGCGCAGGAGCGCACGCCGCGCTTCCGCCGCAACTACAAGATCCAGGAAGTCATCAAGCGCCGCCAGGTCATGCTGGTGCAGGTGGTCAAGGAAGAGCGCGGCTCCAAGGGCGCGGCGCTCACGACTTATCTCTCGCTCGCCGGCCGCTATTCGGTGCTGATGCCGAACACCGCGCGCGGCGGCGGCATTTCGCGGAAAATCACTTCGGGCGAAGACCGTTCGCGCCTGAAGGAAATCGCGCAGGAACTGGAAGTGCCGGAGGGCATGGGCGTCATTCTGCGCACTGCCGGCGCCAGCCGCACCAAGACCGAAGTCAAACGCGACTTCGAATATCTGCTGCGCCTGTGGGAGACGGTGCGCGATCTCACGCTCAAGTCGATGGCGCCGAAACTGGTTTACGAGGAAGGCTCGCTGACCAAGCGGTCGATTCGCGATCTCTATTCCAAGGACATCGAGGAAATTATCGTCTCGGGCGACGCCGGCTACAAGGAAGCGCGCGACTTCATGCGCATGCTGATGCCGACGCATGCCAAGAACGTGAAGCTTTATAACGATCCGCAGCCGCTGTTCACGCGCTACGGCATCGAAAGCCAGCTCGACGCCATGTTCCAGCCGACGGTGCAACTGCGCTCGGGCGGCTATATCGTCATCAACCAGACGGAGGCGCTGGTCGCCATCGACGTCAACTCGGGACGCGCCACGCGCGAGCACCACATCGAGGACACCGCGCTCAAGACCAACTGCGAAGCCGCCGACGAAGTGGCCCGCCAGTTGCGCCTGCGCGATCTTGCCGGCCTCATCGTCATCGACTTCATCGACATGGACGAAGGCCGCAACAACCGTACGGTCGAGCGG
Organism: Hyphomicrobiales bacterium; assembly: GCA_041691675.1. Taxonomy (GTDB): domain Bacteria; phylum Pseudomonadota; class Alphaproteobacteria; order Rhizobiales; family Xanthobacteraceae; genus Pseudolabrys. The sequence goes on from JBEPUC010000021.1 coordinate 32,205, forward strand.
CGCATGAAGGACGCGCTCAAGCACGACCGCGCCCGCATCCAGGTTGGCCGTATCTCGCATTTCGGCTTGCTGGAAATGTCGCGCCAACGCATCCGCACCTCGGTGCTGGAGAGTTCGACCGAGAAGTGCCCGGTGTGCGGCGGCCTCGGCCATGTCCGCTCGGTGTCGTCGGTCGCGCTGCAATTGCTGCGCGCCATCGAAGACACGCTGAACAAGGGCGCGACGCATAACCTGATCGTGCGCACGCGCTCGGAAGTCGCGCTCTACGTCCTCAACCACAAGCGCGCCCACCTGCGCGCACTGGAAGAGCGCTTCCATATCACCATCACGATCTCGGCCGACGCCACGGTGAGCGCCCAGGTTTCCTACATCGTCGATCGCGGCGAGCAGATGCATACGCCGGAAGCGGCCAAGGCGATTGCCGCGGCGGCGCCGGCCACGCCCGTGACCTTCGAGGAAGACGATTTCGTCGAGCCGGAAGTTGAAGAGGACGATAGCGACGAGACGATCGCGGCGCCCTCCTCGATCGAAGAAGTCGAGTCCGGTGACGAGAGCGACGAAGCAGCCCAGGCCGACGGTGAGCGCGACAGTGAACGCGATTCAGGCCCGGGCCGGCGCAGACGGCGTGGCCGCGGACGCGGACGCGGTCGCGGCGAAGGGCATGAAGGCTCGGGACGTCAAGGTTCGGGACGTGAGCCGCGCGAAAGCACGACGCCGGCAGAAGCCTTTGCCGACAATGCCGTCGCCCGGGACGATCAGAATGGCGACTCGCTTGGCGAAGATGGCGCGCAGCCTGCTCTCGCCGAGGATGCAAATGGCTCGGCCGAAGGCGGCGAGGACGTGCGCCGTCGCCGCCGTCGCGGCCGTCGCGGCGGTCGCCGCAACCGGCATCGGGATGGCGACGCCCCGGGCCTCAATGGTCAATCCGGTCAGGATGCCGGTGCTCAGGAGAGCGATGGCCTACACTCTCGAGACTCAGGTGAGGACGAAGGTTCGGGCGATGTAGACCCCGTGACCGTCACCGCCGCCGACGACCACCAAGGCAAGGGACAAGGCAACGGTCCGGGGAATAGCTCCCAGAACGGTTCCTCGAAAGACTCCTCGAAAAACTTGGGCCCCGGTTATGGCAACGGCCAGACCGATCGTTACGTCGCCGCGGCGGGTCACGCGCCGCCGGCCGCTCAACCCACAGTCGAGGCAGCAGCACCCGTTGCCACCCAGGAGCCGCCGCGTCGGCGCTCGACCATTCGCGAGCCGGCCCCGGTCACGAGTGCGGGCGCACCGGCCGCGCCGGCAACTCCGTTACCGGCTCCGGTTGTGGTCTCGACGGCTGCAGCGGAACCTGCCGCGCCCAAGCGGGGCTGGTGGGGCAAGCGATTGCTCGGCGACAAGAGCTAAAGCGTTTTCGAGCGAAGTGGATACCGGTTCGCGTGAAGAAAACGCGTCAAAACAAAAAGCTAGAGCCCCGGCTTTGATTCCATCAAAGCCGGAAAGGCTCTAAGTCCCGCCGCAATTTTCTTCAAAATCCGAGGTGAGAACCTATGGGGCGCGGCTGCATTAACTATGCGGCTGCGTCCCCCCGGTTGGGCCGCGCAGGCCGGTCAAGACGTGCTAACGTATCGAAACGAAAGATCGTGAAGGGGAGCCCACGCCGATGCGTCCGACTTTTGCGCTGACAAGCCTGCTGCCGGTTTTATTGCTGGCCTCGCCCGCCTCGGCGGCGACCAAAGATGCGAAGATGCAAACCTGCAAATTCGGCGCCGAGCACGACAGCCTTAAAGGCGCCAAGCGCGATGCCTTCATCAAGAAGTGCATGGCCAACGCCAATTACGAGCCGGCGGCGCGCAAAGAAGCAATGAAGAAGAAGCCGGCCGGCGCCCAGAAGCCGTCCGTCGCCCCGCCGGCCGATGCCGTTGAACCGGCCGACGAGCCGGACGAAAAGCCGCAATAGGCACCTCCGTTCGTCCCCGCGAAAGCGGGGACCAGCGTGACAAATTCAAACGAGAGCTTGTCGCTTCTGGATTCCCGCTTGCGCGGGAATGAGCGGAGTTTGGAACAGCGCCCTTAATCCGTTAAGCGGCCTTCGCCACCGGACGCTCCAGCGGCGTGACGTTGAACGTGCGCAACTGCCCGCGCCGCAGCACATCGATCGCGATCGCGCGACCGATGCGTTCGCGGTTGAGCAGCCGGATCAGATCGTCGACGCCGGTGACTGACTGACCATCGGCGCGCACGATGGTGTCGAGGCTCATCAATCCCGCCACAGCCGCCGGTCCCTTCGGCTCCAGCGCCGTCACCATCGCACCCGCTGCATTCTCTATTGCTGCTGCCCGCGCGTGCCGGCGCGGCACCGGTGCCGTCTGTCCCGACACGCCGATATAGCCGCGACGGACCCGGCCGTACTGGATGAGTTCGCTCAACACGAACTGCGCGGTGTTGGATGCGACCGCAAAGCAGATGCCCTGCGCACCGCGAATGACAGCCGTGTTGATGCCGATGACCTGACCGCGCGACGACACCAGCGGCCCACCGGAGTTGCCGGGATTGAGCGCCGCGTCGGTCTGGATCACATCCTCGATCAGCCGGCCGTTGCGGGCGCGCAACGAGCGGCCGAGCGCCGAGATGACGCCCGCGGTCACGGTCGATTCAAAGCCAAGCGGATTACCGATGGCAACGACCAATTGGCCACGCCGCAGCGTCTTGGAATCGCCCAGAGCCGCATGCGGCAGGTCGCGCGCCGAGCCCGCGCGCAGCAGCGCAAGATCGGTGTCGGCATCCTCGCCGAGCCGCCGCGCCTCCATCACGCGGCCTTCGGCGTCGCGCAGCAGCACCGCCTTGGCGCCTTCGACAACGTGGCAGTTGGTCAGCACCAGGCCGTCCGGCGCGATCGTAACGCCGGAGCCGCTGCCGCCGGGACGGCCGCCCGCTCCGCGTGTTTCGACGCGCAGGACCGCCGGGCCGACGCTGTCGGCGACCGACGTTACGGCATGCGAATAGGCATCGAGAAGCTCTGTGTCGGACGCGGGCGTGCTTTGCCCAACGTCCTCATCTTCCTGTCCGGAAGGGAGGGCGAAATCGAGCATGTCGACCTTCATTAACGTTCAAGATGGCGAGCCCGGATGTAAGTATCGCCCGAGGAAATGGAAGAGAGACGGCGTGCCGCGCTGCGCCGCCAGGCCCGCCCTCAAGCGGGTGATGAAAGACATCATTACAAGTCGAACGATCGGCTTCAGCGAACTCCAAACAGTCGGGTCTACGCTTGCGCACCTGGGTCACGCCGCTTTGGCCTGCCTTGTGAACGGACAGCGCGATGCGCCAAAGGCCACTGACACCGCTCCAGATGATATCGCGGCTGCGTCTCAAGAGCGGCGACCGCCGGCAGGCGTTCGTCGCGGCGGCAACGCTTATCGGCGCCCTGCTCGTTGTTTTCGTCGTCGTCGGCCTGGTGCAACGGTCGATTGCCGCCGCGGCAATCGCTCGCGCCGAACATGCTGTGCAGGAACGACAGGAAGCGGCATTGCGCGCCAACCGGCTTCTGGAAGCCTACCGCACCGGCTCGATCGTGTTCGCCGCCGATCAGCGCGAATGCGAGGAATTGCAATTCGACAACTTCACCGGGGCGTTTATTTCATGGGCGCAGGTCGATTGCGCTAAACGATTGAGGGAAATGGCCCACGCCGACGAAAAAGCCGCGGCCGGCAACTCCAACGCCAACAGCATGCGTGGCATGCTCGACAGTTTCAAGAAGTAGCCTCATGACGTGAGGGTGACGCGATCGGGCCGGTTCGCGACGCCGTACCGCGTTACCGTATTAAGCAAAAATTAACCATGATCGTCGATGACTGGCTGGCATGCCGGTGTTTTCGTCTTTCAAGAAATCGCAACCGCCAAACGTCGAATCGGCGCCGCAAATCCTGCCGGCGACGATTGAGCCACAGGCGGTTGTCGCGACCAACGCGGCATCGTTTCGCGAAACCATCGATCTCCTGGAACTCGATCTGTCGGCGATGATGCGCGACCTGGCGCAGTCGGCCGCCATCGTGCGCAGCGGCACAAGAGCCTCGGCCGAAGCTCTGGCCGCGATCCGCGCCCGCACCGAAACCCTCGCCGCCCAATCGCAGGATGCCAAACGCGACGCCGATCAGGTCGCCGGCGCCACCGTCGAACTGGCGCAGTCCTCCAGCGAAATCGACAAGCAGGTCCGGACCGCCGATTCGCTGACCGACGACGCCGGCGACGCCGCTCAGGCTGCCAATCGCAGCGTCGATGAATTGAAGACCTCGTCCGCCGACATCGGCAAGGTCGTCAATCTGATTGCCAATATCGCCCGCCAGACCAATTTGCTCGCGCTCAACGCGACCATCGAAGCGGCGCGCGCGGGCGCCGCCGGCCGCGGCTTTGCCGTCGTCGCCGCCGAGGTGAAAGCTCTGTCGGTACAGACCCAGACCGCGACCGAAGAGATCAAGCGCAAGATCGATATGCTGCAAAAGGCCGCCGCGGCGTCGATCCAGGCGGTGCATCGCATTTCGGAAGCGACCAACGCGGTGCGGCCGGTGTTTTCCACCATCGCCAGCGCAATCGAGCATCAAGTCGAGACCACCGACGGTCTGTCTCGCAACGCCAGCGACAATTCGCGCTTTATCGGTGCGGTTGCCGACGGCGTCACCGAGATCAAGCAGGCCGCTATCGGCGCGACCGCGCATGGCGAAGCTGTCGATCACTCCGGCAAGGAGGTGGATCGTCTGGCCGAGCGCCTCAAGACACGCTGTGTGATTTTTCTGCGCCTGAACGAAATCGGCGACCGGCGGCAGCACGAGCGGCTGCCGTGCGAAATCGATGTCGAATTGCAAACGGCGGCCGGTCTCATTCACGGCCGGACGGCCGATATTTCCGAAGGCGGTCTCTTGGTGCGATTGCGCGAGGAGCAACGATTGCAGATCGAAAGCGTGATGGCCGCGCGTGTGGCCACCATCGACGACTGCAAGTTGCGCCTGGTCAATCAGTCGACGCTTGGCCTGCATTTCGCATTCGAGGCTTTGAGCGAGGAGACCCGGACACGGCTCGCCGAAAAACTCGCCGGTATTCGTTCCGACAATACCGAATTCATCGAGCGCGCGACCGCGACCGCCGCCCGTATTTCCCGTCTCTTCGAGCAGGCCGTGACCGAGCGCATCATCTCGCTCGAGGATTTGTTCGACAACGACTACATGCCGGTTCCCGGCACCGATCCAGTGCAGCACACGACACGTTTTCTCAACTTTACCGAACAGCTATTGCCCTCAATCCAGGAGCCATTGCTCGCAAGCGACAAACGTATGGTGTTCTGCGTCGCGGTCGACCGCAACGGCTACCTGCCGGTACACAACAACATCTATTCGCAGCCGCAACGGCAAGCCGGCGGCCAAGCCGACGTCATCTGGAACACGGCGCATTCCCGTAACCGGCGCATCTTCGACGACCGAGCCGGCCTGTCGGCGGGTCGCGTGGTCCGGCCTTACCTGATCCAGACCTATCCGCGCGACATGGGCAATGGCATCGTCATGATGTGGGAAATCGGCGCGCCGATCCGGGTGTTCGGCAAGCAATGGGGCGGATTTCGCACCGCCTACACGCTTTAGATATTTGATCGCGCCGGATCTTTAATTGCGCCGCCTTCGCGCAGGGCAACGTCCGGTTCCGGACATCTATATTTCGCTCGCATTCGTCCCGGGTGGAACTTTCCGACACACATAAAGTTGACCGGCCACAACGCGGAATAAGTCCGCGCAAAGTTTGGGATTATGGAGGCTGGAATGATTGCGCAGACCGAGATCGTGGCTGTGGACGACGGCAGTTCAGCCGTGAGTTGGAAAGCGATATTCGCCGGCACAACGGCGTCGATCGCGATAACGATGGTACTGGTGGCGTTTGGCGTCGGTGTCGGTTTTTCGGTCGTTTCGCCATGGTCGGGTGAGGGTCTTTCGGCGACCAGTTTCACCATCAGCGCCGGCATCTACCTCATCGTCGTCGCGATGTTGTCTTCGACGATCGGCGGCTATCTCGCCGGCCGGCTGCGCTCGCAATGGGCGAGCGTACACGCGCACGAGCGCTATTTCCGCGACAGCGCGCATGGTTTTGTCGTCTGGGCGATGGCGACCATCATTACCGCCGCGGTTCTGGGCGGTGCGACCACCAGTCTCATCGGCGCCGCCGGGTCGGCTATCGGCGCCACGGGGTCGGCTGTCGGCGCGGCTGTGGGTGCCGGGTCGCAAAACAGCGCGACAGCACCTTATCTCGACCGCCTGCTGCGGCCCGCCCCTGCCGCTAACGGTGCTGCAGCCGCGCCGGCCGCGTCCTCCCCGGCACAGGCGGCGCAAACCGCGACCGATCAGGCGACCTCGCCTGTCGCCACCGGCCAGACGCCGCCCAACTTGCAGGGCGGTCAGCTCGCGGCGCCCACGCAGCGCCCGAACATCGACCGGGCAGAAATCGGCCGCATCATCGCCAAGGCACTGACCGGCAACCTGCCCGATGACGACCGGGCTTATCTCGCCCAGGTCGTTGCCGGCCAGACCGGGTTGACCCAGCAACAAGCACAACAGCGTATCGATCAGACCATCACTCAGGCGAAGGCCGCGGCCGACACCGCTCGCAAGTCGGCGCGCAACTTCGCATTCTGGCTGACCTTCGCGATGCTGGCTGGCGCCTTGTCGGCGGCGCTTGCCGCTATCGAAGGCGGCAACCTGCGCAACAGCGATTGGTACCTCACCGACGCCGAGCGTGCGCGTCTGCGTAACTCCACCGCGCCTGCCGAATAACAGAAACCCTCGAACGAAGGAGAGCCATCATGCCTATTCTGCTTTGGTTGCTGGGCGTTCCGTTCAGCCTGATTATCATCCTCATGCTGCTCGGCGGCATCTGACGAGAACCGAACTGAAAACACCAAAATGCAAAACCCCGCCGGTTTTCAGGACCGGCGGGGTTTTCGTTTGTTCTCCACTCAGTTCGTTTTATTCCTTGGCTTTGCCGAGGTCTGCAATCGCCTTGTTGACGAACCGGCTATCCACCACCTTGCCGAGATCGATCGGCTTATCGTAGTCGGTGCGGCCGTTTTCGCGATGGACGCGCTCCACGTCCGCGAGTCCGGCCACCGGAATGGCCATGTTCGGATCGTAGACCGCGGGCTTGGTCGCCTTGAGCGCCGCTTCGCTCGATGCGGTGAACTTCTGATAGGCATCGAGATTTTCTTTCGCAAAGTAATCCTTGCCCTGCATCAGACGCGCCGCTTCGGTCAGCGCCACGACGAAACGCTCGGCGACGTCGGGACGCTGATTGACGAATTTACCGGAGCCGACGAAAGCCACCGTCATCAGGCCGGGCGTCAGATCGGTCGCCAGCACCGTGGCGCCGCCCTCCTTGATCGCCTGCTCCGAGAACGGCGCCGCCGCGAGCGCCGCATCGACCGAGCCGCGCGTGAGCGCCACCGGAATATCCGGATCGCCGACGCTGATGAGGTTGACGTCGCGGATGGTCAGCTTGGCGCGTTCCAGCGCCTTGGCGACAAGATATTCCGCGCCGCTGCCGGGACCGCCCGAGGCGCCGATGCGCTTGCCTTTGAGATCAGCGATCGTCTTGACGCCGGCTTCCGCCGCCTTCTTGCTCAACAGCAAGGCGGTCGGACTGTCTTTCATCGGCTCAAGACCGCCCGGCGCGATGACGCGCACATCGAGACCGCGATTCCAGCTATTCCACAGCGACGTGACGATGGCGATGCCGCCGACATCCACGGTGCCTTGATTGAGGAAGGCAATGGCCTCGGTGCCCGATTTGACCTTTTCGAGATCGACGTCGAGACCGTATTTCTTGAACAGCCCGCGATCGGCCGCGACATACATCGTCGCGAATTTCATGATCGGCACGTAGGCAACCTTGACCTTCTGCGGCGGATTGAGCGGTACGGGCTCGGCGGCAAAAGCGACGCTGATGCCGACGGCAGCCGTCAGCGCCAATACCGCCGCCGTACGCCATGCGCGCTTGTTCAATTGAAAAGTCATCGTCTCACTCCCCTGTCACTTTGCCGTCGATGATCTCGTCTTCCAGATCGCAGGCTTCCTGGATGATGCGGCCGTAAAGATCGCTGACAAACCTTGCCCGCAAACCGTTGGCGACGCCCATCTCCGCGCAGCGTTTCTTGACCGCCTCGACGCGATCCGGCTGCATCATTGGGATGCCATGCGCGCTCTTGTATATGGCAACGTCGGCGCAGACCTGAAATCGCTGCGCCAGCAAAAGCGTGATTTGATTGTCGAGTTCGTTGATCTTGATCCGGAAAGGCTCGAGGCCTTCGGTCGCTGCGGTCATCGCCCCTGCTCTTTTGTTTCGTCTTTTGTCTTTATCGTTCCGCGCGAGCATAGAGGCTGCATGCGGCCGCCGGCAAGCGTTCGGCCAGACCTCCGACGTTGCCACGAAACCGCGGCATTTACACCGTGGGGTTGCGCAGCGCGCGGCCGAGCGGACTGTCGCGCCATGCCAGGACGCCGCCATCCGATGCGCGCTTCAGACCGTAGACAATCCAGACATCGTCGGGCGAACCGATGACTTCATCGACCCGAACGCGGTCGGGATAGCTTTCGGCGTATTCCTGATAGACCAGCGCGGAGTCGTAGCGGCCCTCGAGCAGACCGTCGAAAATGACCGGGATTGACGGTCCCGCATGCAGCGCATCCCAGCGGCTCACATCGATATAGCCTTCAGTCGATGGCCGCAGCAGGCCGATGGAGCGCGGTGTGGCGACATCCTTGCGCGTCAGCACGGCCAGCGGCTTGCTCGGCGCGATGAAGCTGTCGACCGCGAACACGTCGCGAAAGTTTTCGCCCAACGTGGCCGGCGTATCCGGATGCACCGCGCACTGCACCACGTAATCGAAACGGCCGTTGCGCAAGCCCGCGATCGCTTCCCTGAAATCGCCGACAAGTTCGATGCGGGCGTCCGCGATGCCGTGAAAGTCCAGGAAGCGGCGCGTCACCAGTTCATGGTTGGTACCGGCCGGTCCTAATGTCGCGAAGACAACCATCTGACTCTTCGCGCCGGGCTATCGCCCGAGCCACGCTCCAATACGGTTGACCGCTTCGTGCATTTCCTCGACCGACCCCGAATAACAGAACCGCATGTAATGCCGTCCGTCGATCGGATCGAAGTCGAGCCCCGGCGTCGCCGCGACATGCGCCTCGTTGAGCATGCGTTTGGCGAAGTCGAGGCTGTCGTCGGAAAACTTCGCGATGTTGGCGTAGAGATAGAACGCGCCATCGACGGGGAGAAATTTGTCGAGCCCCACCTTCGGCAAACCGTCTGTGAGAATGCGGCGGTTCTCTTCGTAACCGTGTTTGACCTCGTCCATCTCGGCGCGGCCGTCGAAGGCGGCTTCCGCCGCGATCTGCGACAAGGTCGGCACCGAGATCGCCAGGTTCTGCTGCAACCGCTCAACCGTGCGCACCAACGGCACCGGCATCACCATCCAGCCGATGCGCCAGCCGGTCATGCAGAAATATTTCGAGAACGAATTGATGATGACGGCATGCTCCGACAGCTTGGCCGCCGTTTCGGCGGCAAAGGCGTAATCGAGCCCGTGATAGATCTCATCCGAGATCACTTTGATGCCGAGAGACTCGGCGGTCTCAATCAACGCTTTGAGCGCTTTGGCTTCCATCATGGTGCCGGTCGGGTTGGCCGGACTCGCCACCAAAAGCCCCGCCAGCGGCGTCTTGCGATGCGCCGCGATCAGCGCTTCGGGCGATAGCGCCCACCGGGTCGCAGCCGAGGTTTCGATCAGCACCGGTTCGCAGCCCAGCGCCGTCAGGATATGGCGGTACGGCGGGTATCCGGGATTGGCCAGGGCCACCCGGTCGCCCGGCTCGAATAGCGCCAGGAACGTCAGAATGAACCCGCCGGATGAGCCCGTGGTGACGACGACGCGCGCCGGATCGAGGTCGTAGCCGTACGTTTCCGCATAATGCCGCGCAATGCGCTGGCGCAGCGCCGGCATTCCCAGCGCCTCGGTATAGGCGATGCGCCGCGACAGCGCCGCCCGCGCGGCGTCGAGCGCGGTCCGGGGCGCCGGCCGCGCCGGCTGGCCGACCTCCATGTGGACGATATGGCGGCCTTGCGCCTCCAGCCCCGCCGCCGCCGCCATCACGTCCATGACGATGAAGGGCGGCACGTCGCTGCGCTTGCTGGCTGTCAGCAGGGATTTTGCCGTTTCAAGCATGGCGCTTGCCCAGCGGCAATGCGTCGCCCGCGTTGCCGGCCGCCCCTCTGTTGCCGTATTCAAAGGCTTCGTTGCGGGCTTCTTTGCGATTTGGACGCATCATGACTCGTTCGTGATCGGAACCTGGGTTCAGGTGACGGTGCATCGATGGTAGATAACGGGTGCTTCGCAGCCGGCCGCTCGGGATCGGGTTTAAGGCTGCGCTACCAAATCCACAGCACGGTAACGATTTAAGTCGAATGTTCGATCTCGGCAGATCTATCAGCAGCACGCTTAACAAGCATTGGCGCAAGATGCCAGCAATGGCGTCAACAATGGGCTGTGGCTTGCGCGGCCTTGCGGTGGTGACGGCGTTCGCGGTGGCGGCGACCGGCGCCGGCCCGATGACGCCGACTCCGGCGCAGGCGCAGAACCGGGCGACGCGCGCCCTGCCGCTGATTCGCGACACCGAGATCGAGCAATTGCTGCGCGACTACGCCCAGCCGATCCTGAAAGCCGCCGGGCTCGCCAAGCAGAACGTCAAGGTCGTCGTGCTCAACAATCGGTCCTTCAATGCCTTCGTCATGGATGGCCGGCACATCTTTATCAACGCCGGCACACTGTTCGACGCCAAGACGCCGAACGAGGTCATCGGCGTGTTCGCGCACGAGACCGGGCATCTGGCCGGCGGCCATCTGCAACGGCTGCGCGAGCAGCTCGCCTCGGCGCAGACCGCCTCGATCGTCGCGCTGCTGCTCGGCGCCGGTGTCGCCGTGGCCGGGGCAGGTTCTGGCGCCGGAAGCGCCGGCGTCGCTGCCATCATGGCGCCGCAGTCGGCGATCCAGCGCTCGCTGCTCGCCTATGTCCGCACCCAGGAGGATCAGGCCGACCACGCCGGCGTCAAATTCCTCAACGCCACCGGTCAGTCGCCGCGCGGCATGCTCGAATTGTTCAAGCGGCTGACTGACGAGTCCCTGTTCAACTCGCGTTACATCGATCCGTATCTGCAAACCCATCCGATGCCGGCCGAACGCGTTGCCGCGCTGGAGCAGATCGCCAAGGCCAGCCCCTATTTCGACCGCAAGGACTCGCCCGAATTGCAGGCCCGCCACGATCTGATGCGGGCGAAACTCGCCGGCTTCCTCGAGCGGCCGGAAACCGTGGCGCGGCGCTATCCGTTGAGCGACCACAGCCTGCCCGCCCGTTACGCCCGCGCCATCTCGACCTACCGCCACGGCGATCTGCGTCAGGCGGTGGCGCAAATCGACGACCTGATCCGGTCCCAGCCTGGCAATCCCTATTTCAAGGAACTCAAAGGCCAGGCGCTGCTCGAAGGCGGCCGGCCGGCCGAGGCGATCGCACCGTTGCGCCAGGCCGTGGCGCAGTCGCACAAGGCCCCGCTGATCGAGATTCTGCTGGCGCAAGCGCTCAACGCCTCGAACAATCCGAAGTCAGGCGCGGAAGCCGTCGAGCTGTTGCGCTCGGCGCTGATCCGCGAGCCCGAAGCGGCGGAGGCTTACAGCCAACTGGCCATGGCCTACGGCCGCAAGGGCGATCTTGCTCATGCGGATCTCGCTTCCGCCCAGGCTGCCTTTAGCCGCGGCGACATGATGACCGCGCGTCAGCTTGCTTCTCGCGCCAAGACAAGGCTCGCGGTCGGCTCGCCCGCTTGGGTGCGCGCCGACGACATCGTCAATCTCAAACCGAACGCCAATGCCCGTAATTAATCAGCCCAAAGGACGCCCATCCATGAAATGCCCGACATCGCGCCTGCGCAGCTTCGCCGCCGGCGTCGCGCTGCTGGCTCTCGCGCTGCCGCAAGCCTCGCGGGCGGCGGAATTCTCCGCGCCGCAGCGCGGCGAAATCGAAAAGATCGTGCACGACTATCTGATCGCCCATCCTGAAGTCCTCCAGGAAGCGATTGCCGAACTGGACAAACGTCAGACCGCCGCCGAAGGCGAGAAGCATCAGGCTGCCGTCAAGGACAATGCCAAGGCGCTGTTCTCGTCGCCGCGCCAGGTCAATCTCGGCAATCCCAACGGCAATGTCACCTTCGTCGAGTTCTTCGATTACAACTGCGGCTACTGCAAACGCGCCATGAGCGACATGCTCACGCTTCTCAAGGACGATCCCAAGCTCAAGGTCGTGCTCAAGGAGTTCCCCGTGCTCGGGCCGGGCTCGGTCGAAGCCGCGCAGGTCGCGGTCGCGGTGCGCATGCAGGATCCGAGCGGCAAGAAGTATCTCGCATTTCATGAGAAGCTTCTGGGCGGCCGCGGTCAGGCCGATAAAGCCCACGCGCTCGCCGTCGCCAAGGACGTCGGCATGGATATGGACAAACTGCAAAAGGACATGACCAGCCCCGAGGTGAAGGCGACCTTGACCGAGAACTTCAAATTGGCCGAGCAACTCGGCATGAACGGCACGCCGAGCTATGTCATCGGCGACGATGTCGTGGTCGGCGCTGTCGGCCTCGACGCGCTGCGTGAAAAGGTCAATACCTCGCGCTGCGGCAAGCCGACCTGCTAACGTCCTCAATTGCCAAGATTGTTAAAGGCCGCCGGGCTTGAATTCCCGGCGGCCTTTTTTGTGGAAAAATGGCTTGGTCCCATTTCGGGACTATGATAGTCTATTGCCATGAGGGTGATCGCGCTCAGTACGCTCAAGGCGTTCCTCGATCGCAGCCCCGGTTATGCCGATGCGCGCGAATCCATCATGGCCTGGTATCGGACGGTGCGTCAGGCGGACTGGGCCTCGCCCGCGGACATCAAACGCGCGATGCGCAACGCGAGCATCCTACAGGATGGCAGGGTCGTGTTCAATCTTGCCGGCAACAAATATCGCGTCGTCGTCTGGATCAATTATCCCTATCGGGTGGTCTATGTCCGGTTCATCGGCACCCATCGGCAATACGATAAGATCGACGCTCAAAAAATTTGAGGCAGAAAGTCATGGAAATCTCACCGATCAAAACCCAGCGCGACTATCGCGCCGCGCTCAAGATCATTGAGAGCTTGATGACGGCCAAGCGTAATACGCCCGAAGGCGACCGGCTCGACGTAATGGTCACGCTGGTGGAGGCGTGGGAGCGCAAGCATTACCCACTCGACCTGCCCGATCCGGTCGAGGCCATCAAATTTCATATGGACCAGAACGGCTTGCAGGCTCGCGACCTAATCCCTTTCATCGGCAATCGCAACCGCGTTCATGAGGTGCTCAATCGCAAGCGCCCTTTGACCCTCAAGATGATATGGCGTCTTCATCAAGGTCTTGGCATTCCTGCAGAGTCCCTGATCAGGACCCGCGCAGCCTGATGCCCGAGCCATTTTGAATATGCGCCGCCGGGCTCGAATTCCCGGCGGTCTTTTTTGCGTCTAGAGTAAAACGGAACCGGGACACCAAAGGCGAAGTTGTCGCGCGCATGTATACGGTCGGCATCGAAGAGGAATACTTCGTCTACGACGCCGAGACGCGTCGTGCGCTGCGCCGTGCCGACAAGAAATTCCTCGCCGCGATCAGCGAGAGCCTTGGCGACCGGGTCGCGACCGAGATGCTGCAATTACAGATCGAAGTCATGACCACGCCGTGCGAGACCATGGCCGATGCGCGCGCGCAGCTTGCGCGATTTCGTCGTGCGCTCGGTCAGGCGGCGCGTGACCGCAAACTCGGCGTCGCCGCGATAGGGACCTTTCCTCTGGCGCTGTGGGGCGAGCAGCGGATGACCCGCAAGGCGCGCTATGGCGCGATCATGGACGACCTGCAAATGATCGGCGCTCGCAACATGCTGTGCGGCATGCATGTCCATGTCGAGGTGCCCGACCTCGATACGCGCATCAACCTGATCGTGCGCCTGACGCCGTACCTGCCCTTGCTGCTGGCGCTATCGACCTCGTCGCCGTTCTGGCAGGGCAACCTGACGGGACTGCACGGATACCGGCTCGCCGCTTACGACGAATTGCCGCGCACCGGGCTGCCGGAATTGTTTCGCACCAATGACGACTACACCGACTATGTCGCGGCGCTGGTCGGCGCCGGGATTATTCCGGACGCGAGTTACATCTGGTGGGCGCTGCGGCCGTCGATGGGCAACCCCACCATCGAACTGCGGGTCGCCGACAGTTGTACGCGTCTCGATGATGCCGTCGCCATCGCCGCCCTGTTCCGCTGCCTTGTGCGCGCGCTCGACCGCAACCGCGCCATCAATACCGGCTTCGACCGCGTCGGCCGCGCCATCACCGCCGAAAACAAGTGGCGCGCGCAGCGCCATGGCACCACCGCCACCTTCGTCGACCCGTTCTCACGGGCGCCGATCAACATCACGCAGTGGCTCGGCCAGGTCCGAGACTTCATCGGCCCCGACGCCGAAGCCTTCGGCTGCGAGGCCGAGATCGCCCATCTCGACGGAATTATCGCCGCCGGCACCAGCGCCGACCGCCAGATCGCGATCTTCGAGAAAGCCCGGACGGCCGGACGGCGACGGTTATCGGCGATTCAGGAGGTGATCGACTGGGCCGGCGAAGAAACGGTTGCGCCCGCCCCGGCAGGCTCCAGAATTCGACGCTCGGACGCTTAACCGCGGCACCGGTTCCGGGCTTCCCCTGAACGCCCCGGGCACCTATAAAGCGCCACAGTTATGCGCGTATTGGTGATTCATTACGCGTGCCGCCGTCTCCGCCGGACGCCCATCAATTCTCAGACCTGATTCCCGGATTTGAGTCCCAGACCTGGCCTTTTAGACGATGACCCAGACGATTTTCGTCCTCAACGGTCCCAACCTGAACATGCTCGGCACGCGCGAACCGGAGAAATACGGTCGCGCCACGCTCGCGGATGTCGAGAAGCTGTGTCAGGTCGCCGCCAGCCGCTTCGGCCTCGACCTGGTTTTCCGCCAGTCCAATATCGAGGGCGAACTGGTCACCTGGATACAGGAGGCCCGCACGTCGAAAGCCGCCGGCATCGTCATCAATCCGGCCGCCTATACCCACACATCCGTCGCCATCCTCGACGCGCTGACGCTCACCGAACTTCCCGTCATCGAAATTCACATCACCAATGTCCACCAGCGCGAAAGCTTCCGTCAGCATTCTTATGTCTCGAAGATCGCCCGGGCGGTGATGGCCGGCTTCGGCGTCGATGGCTACGCGCTGGCGATCGCCGGCCTTGCCGGCATGATCGGCACCCAAGAGATCTCGAAAGAAATCTCGAAAGAGACCGCTAAAGAAAAGCAGCGCGCGTGATCTCCACACGGGACGCCTCTCTGCCCGGAAAAATCATGCGCAAAAATAATCGGAACCACTGATGGCAAAATCGCCGAAATCTCCCGTCGTCGACCGCGACCTGATCCATGAACTGACCAAGCTCCTGGACGAAACCGGCCTGACCGAAATCGAAATCGAACAGGATGGCCAGCGTGTCCGGGTCGCTCGCGGCACGGTTGCCGCGGCGGCGCCCGCTCCCGCGCCGCGATCGATGGTCGATGCAGTGCCTCAGCCGGTTGCTGAATCGACATCGAAGCCGATCGATCCGGCCAAGCACCCCGGCGTCGTCGCCTCGCCGATGGTCGGCACCGCCTACAGCGCGGCCGAGCCCGGCGCCAAGCCGTTCGTCGAGATCGGCAGCAAAGTGAAGGTCGGCGATACCCTGCTGATCATCGAAGCAATGAAGACCATGAACCAGATTCCGGCGCCGCGCGCTGGCACCGTGATCCAGATTCTGTTCGAGGACGGCCAGCCGATAGAATTCGGCGAACCGCTGGTGGTTGTTGAGTGATACCTTTGCCGTCGCTTGACCGCTTTACTTGTCCCGGGCGCAGCGCGGCACGAAATGATGCGCTGCAGAACCGGGACCGCTACGGGTTCGAACGGTCCCGGCTCGATGGCGCACCGCTTCGCCATAGTGCGTCGAAGACGCACGTAAACGTGCTGATGGCTACGCGCTGTGCCGCGTCCGGGACAAGAGAAAAACATGTTCGATAAAATCCTCATCGCCAATCGCGGCGAGATCGCGCTCCGGGTGCTTCGCGCCTGCAAGGAGCTTGGCATCAAGACCGTCGCGGTCCATTCGACCGCCGACGCCGACGCCATGCATGTGCGCTTCGCCGATGAAAGCGTGTGCATCGGTCCGCCGGCGGCCAAGGATTCATACCTCAACGTGGCCGCCATTCTCTCCGCCTGCGAGATCACCGGCGCCGACGCCGTGCATCCGGGTTACGGCTTCCTGTCCGAGAACGCGCGCTTCGCCGAAATCCTTGCCGACCACGGCCTGCACTTCATCGGCCCCAAGGCCGAACATATCCGCACCATGGGCGACAAGATCGAGGCCAAGCGCACCGCCAAGCGCCTCGGCATCCCGGTGGTGCCGGGCTCTGACGGCGGCGTGACCGACGACACCGAGGCCGCCAAAATCTCCGACGAAATCGGTTATCCGGTTCTCATCAAAGCGGCCGCCGGCGGCGGTGGCCGCGGCATGAAGGTTGCGCGCTCGCGCGACGAACTCTCGACCGCGCTATCGACGGCGCGCTCGGAAGCCAAAGCCGCGTTCGGCGACGATGCCGTCTATATCGAGAAATATCTCGGCAAGCCGCGCCATATCGAAATCCAGGTGCTCGGCGACGGCAAGGGCAACGCCATCCATCTCGGCGAACGCGACTGCTCGCTACAAAGGCGTCACCAGAAGGTGCTCGAGGAAAGCCCCTCGCCCGCGTTGAACGTGGCGGCGCGCAACAAGATCGGCGAGACGGTGGCCAAGGCGATGCGCGAGATCAATTATCTCGGCGTCGGAACCGTCGAGTTCCTCTACGAAGACGGTGAATTCTATTTCATCGAAATGAACACCCGCATTCAGGTCGAGCATCCGGTCACCGAGATGATCACCGGCATCGATCTGATCTTCGAGCAAATCAGGGTCGCCGCCGGCGCCGAACTGTCGCTCAAGCAGGAAGACATCGAATTCCGCGGGCACGCCATCGAATGCCGCATCAATGCCGAGAACCCGGTGTCGTTCAGGCCCTCGCCCGGCAAGATCCTGCATTACCACGCGCCCGGCGGCTTGGGCGTGCGCATCGATTCCGCCGTCTACCAAGGCTACACGATCCCGCCTTATTACGATTCGCTGGTCGGCAAGCTGATCGTGCATGGCAAGACCCGCACCGAGGCGCTGATGCGCCTCAGGCGCGCGCTCGACGAAGTCGTGGTCGACGGCATCGAAACCACATTGCCCTTGTTCCGGGCGCTGGTTCGCGAGGCCGATATCATCGACGGAAATTACCATATTCACTGGCTCGAGCAGTTTCTCGCGCACGGCGGCATGGCACCTTAAGGCGACAGGACCATGACATTGGCAAACGCCGATACAGCCACGAAGCCGAAAAAAGAAAAGCGGAGCGCAACCGTCAACTTGCAACCGATGCTGCTCGGCGTCGGTTTCGCGCTGTTGATCGCGATCAGCGTTGCCACCGTCCTGCTGGTCAACCGCGCATCGAGCGATGCCGGTCTGCTGGCGCAAACGCTCGTGGTGCAGAACAAGCTGTCTGAAATTCTGCTCAACGTCCGGCGCGCCGAGAGCAGCCAGCGCGGTTATCTCTTCACGAACAGGGAAAGCTATCTCGACGACTATCGTGTGGCCGAACCTGCGGTCAAGGAAGGCGTCGCCGAACTTCTGGCATTGACCAAGGGAAATCAGAAGCGCCAGGCCGTGCTGGTGCGGACGCGATCGGTCGTTGAAGCCAAGTTTGCCGAAATGGCGCGGACCATCGAACTCAACAAGACCGGCAACCGCGAAGCCGCCCGTGCCGAAGTCCTCGGCGACGCCGGCCGGGATATCATGAACAGCCTGCGTGATACCGTCAGCGGCGCGGTCAGCGACGAAGGCCGGCTCGCGGCCGAGCGGTCTGACAGTTCACGACAGACCAACACGCTGCTGCTGATCGTCACGCTGGTCGGCGCTGCTCTTATTATTTTGATCGGCGCCATCTCGATCGCGCTGGTGCGGCGCAATGCCCGCCGCGCCGAGGTTGCCCGGCAGGAACTCGCCGGCACCAACGCCAATCTGGAACGCATCGTCGAATTCCGCACCGCCGACTTGACTGAGGCCAACGAGGAAGTCCAGCGCTTCGCCTATATCGTCAGCCACGACCTGCGCTCGCCGCTGGTCAACATCATGGGCTTCACCTCGGAGCTGGAGGCGCTGCGCAAGGAGATTTTCGACAAGGTTCAGACACTCACCGCCGAAATTGCCGTTTTGAACGGGCAAGCCGATGCCGCCGTTGCTGCCGCCTCCCCGGAGACCGCCGCCGGTGTCGCCCCGGATGCCGCCACCGAACAACTGGGCAAGGACTTCGACGAAGCCATCCGCTTCATCAAAACCTCGATCGGGAACATGGACCGCCTGATCAATGCCGTGTTGAAACTCTCGCGGGAAGGCCGCCGCCAATTCCACCCGCAAACCGTCGATATGCAGGCGCTGCTGGAGCAGATCGCGGGGACGGTTAACCATCGGGTCACGGAACTGGAGGCTGGTCTGCGGGTTGAGAAACTCCCGGTAGTCCAAAGCGATCCCCTCGCCCTCGAGCAAATTTTTGCTAATCTAATTGATAATGCTTTGAAATATCGCCGGAGCGACGTACCACTCACGATAACCGTCCGGGGCCGCACTACAGGAACCCACGTGATTTATGACGTCGAGGATAATGGGCGCGGCATCGACGCCGGCGATCATCAGCGGGTATTTGAACTTTTTCGCCGGTCCGGTCGTCAGGACCGCCCCGGCGAGGGCATCGGCCTCGCCCACGTCCGCGCGCTGGTGCGGCGGTTGGGGGGGACCATGGCCCTCGAGTCGGAACTGGGTAAGGGAAGCACGTTCACCGTGACGCTGCCAAAACGGTGGTCGGTCGAAAGCAGGAGCGCTGCATGAACAGCAAATTGTCGGAACGTCCGGTCGAAATCGTCATGATCGAGGATGACGAAGGCCACGCGCGCCTGATCGAGAAGAACATCCGCCGCGCCGGCGTCAACAATCCGATCACGCCGTTCACCAGCGGTACGGAGGCGATCAACTATCTGTTCGGCGCCGACGGCACCGGCATTGCCAATCGCGGCAAGCCGCTTCTGGTATTGCTTGACCTCAACTTGCCCGACATGACCGGCGTCGAAATTCTCGGCCGGGTCAAGACCAACGAGCACCTCAAGCGCATTCCGGTGGTGGTTCTGACCACGACCGACGACGCCGTCGAAATCCAGCGCTGCTACGATCTCGGCTGCAACGTCTACATAACCAAGCCGGTGAACTACGAGAATTTCGCCAACGCGATCCGGCAGCTCGGTCTGTTCTTTTCGGTTATGCAGGTTCCCGCTCCCGAATAACCATCGAGCACACGAAAGCCAGCCGCGAGTACGCTATGCCGCGCAAGGTATTGTTTATCGACGATGACGAAGGCCTGTGCGCGCTGGTCCGGCGTGGGCTTGGCCGTGAGGGCATCGAGGTCGTTACCGCGCCGGACGGCGAGAGCGGGCTTAAGCTCATCGCCGAACAGGAGTTCGATGCCGTCTCGGTCGATCTGAACATGCCGGGTTTGAGCGGCATCGACATCACCGAGCGCATCAATGCGATGCCGCAGCACCCGCCTGTGGTCGTGGTCACCGGCGCGCAGGATAGCCGCATGGCCGTGGCTGCGCTCAAGGCCGGCGCGTTCGACTATCTGGTCAAGGACGTCCAGGGCGAATTCGTTTATCTGCTCACCGCGGCGTTTCGTGCCGCCGTCGATGCCATGCGAACGCGCCGCGCCAAGGAAGCCGCCGAAGCCGAGGTTCGCGCGGCGCGCGATCGTTTCGAGGCGCTGGCGGCGGAACGGGCGTTGCTCATGCGCGAGGTCAACCACCGCGTCGGCAATTCGCTGCAACTCATAGCGTCACTGCTGACCATCCAGTCCAATGCCGCCCGCAGCGAAGACGTCAGCGAGGCGTTAAGCGCCGCGACCGGCCGCGTGCTCGCGGTCGCGCAGGTCCATCGCAGACTCTACACCTCCGACGACGTGCAAACGGTTGCCATCGATCAATACCTTGAAGCGCTGGTCGAAGACCTGCGCCGCTCGTCCGAAGGCGGCGGCCTCGCCCAGCTCACACTGGATGCCGAACCGATTTCGACCGCGCCAGACCACGCCGTTGCCGTCGGCATGATCGTCAACGAGCTGGTGACCAACGCGCTTAAATACGCCTATCCCGGCAACAAGGGCCCGATCCGGGTGGCGCTGCGCGATGTCGGCGGCGGCCGCGCGCTGTTGAGCGTCGAGGATGACGGCATCGGTTTTTCGCCGGACGCCGGTGCAAAAGCGGGCAGCGCCAGGCCGGGCGGTCAGAAAAACGGCAAGCCGAAATCGGGCGGACTTGGCCAACGCATCGTCCGGGCGATGGGCGACAAATTACGCGCCAATATCGAGTTCGATTCCAAGCACGCCGGCACCCGCGCGCTGGTGTCGTTCGACGTCCACGTGGAAAAGCCGGCGGCTCACGCGCCCTGACGCCAACGCGCGTCGACGGCCGTGTGTTTATAGCGTTTTCGAGCGAAGTGGGTACCGGTTCGCGTGAAGAAAACGCGTCAAAACAAAAAGTTAGAGCCCCGGCTTTGATTCCATCAAGCCGGAAAGGCTCTAACTCACCGGATCGGTCAGCCGCGCCAGCAACATGCAAATGTCCGTCAGGCTGTAGGGCTTCGGCACGAAGACCGAGCGCGTTACCATCTGCCCCAGGCCCGAGGAACTGTAGCGCCCGGAGGCGTAGACGATCGGTATCTCCGGCCGCATTTCCCGGACCCGGATCGCGAGCTCGGTGCCGTCGATACCGCCCGGCAGGTTGATGTCGGTGAGCAGCACATCCACCTCGCCGCCGGAATCGATATAGCGCAGCGCATCGACAGCGGTGGCGGCTTCATGGACGGCGAAACCATGATCGCTGAGTTCATCGGCGACCATGCTGCTGATCATGGCCTCGTCTTCCACCAGCAAGACTGAGATCGGTTGAACGGCTTGTCCCACGGTTCGTTGCATCACTCGTTCCATGGCCCTGTGCTACCTTCTGGCAGAAACTCGGTTTGACACCTCGTCTGGAGCGACAATGACTTACGCCACACGACGTTCAAGCTTTTCGAAAATTGGTGGGATTATGGTAATCGGGAGATTAAGATCGGCGCGCCGGGCTTCGGATCGCAACTGAAATGGCCAACCGCGAGACCAGCTATATCGAGATCACGCCGGAAGTGCTGCTCAAGGCCTATGCCTGCGGCATTTTTCCGATGGCCGAGAACGCCGATGATCCGGCGCTGTACTGGGTCGAGCCGGAACAACGCGGCATCATCCCGCTCCGGGACTTTCATGTTTCCGCGCGGCTGGCCCGCACCGTGCGCAGCACCGCCCTCACCGTTCTGGTCGATCGCGATTTCGACGCTGTGATTGACGGCTGCGCCGAACCCGCGCCCGAGCGCGACCGCACCTGGATCAACCGCCGCATCCGCAAAATCTACCGTGGCCTGTTCGACCTCGGACACTGTCACACCATCGAGGTCTATGATGGAGAGGCGCTTGTCGGCGGGCTCTACGGCGTGTCGCTCGGCGGCGCCTTTTTCGGCGAGAGCATGTTTCACCGCGTGCGCGATGCATCCAAAATCGCGCTGGTGCATCTGATCGCGCGGCTCGTCGCCGGCGGCTTCACGCTGTGCGACACCCAATACGTCACCGAACACCTCAAGACCTTCGGTGCGCTCAACGTGTCCAAGGCGCGCTACCACCGCCTGCTGCGGGACGCGCTCACGGGCGATGCCGACTTCGGCGCATTGCAGCTCGAGAGCGCGGTAAGCGGCGAGCAAGCGCTGGCGATTTTGCGAGGTTAGCGACCTTTCCCCTCGGAGTTTGTAAAGGTCCCGGGTCTGCGCCCGGGACAAGAACAAAGAAGTCGCTATCTGATTGCCGGCAAAGCGCCCGGCGCCTGCTGCTGCGCGCGTGGTCGCTGCCGCTGCGGGGTCGGTGGCTTGGCCGCCGGCTTTGCCTCAGCTTTGGCCTCCGGCTTCTCGTCGTTTGCGTCGGCGACATCGGGCCCGCGTCCGCCTTTGCAGTCGGTCACCCAGACGTCGTAGATCGGATGCTCGATGGCATGGAGGCCGGGGCTCGCCGCAAACATCCAGCCTTCAAAGATACGCTTGATTTCGCCCGACAAGGTAACTTCATCCACTTGCACGAAAGCGTCGGTGTTCGGCGTCTCGGTCGGTGGCCGCGAATAACAGACCTTCGGCGTCACCTGCAACGCGCCGAACTGCACGGTCTCGTTGATGGCGACGTCGAACGAGATGATGCGGCCGGTGATCTTGTCGAGACCGGAAAACACCGCAGTCGGATTGGCGATGCGTTGCGGCGGCGGCGCCACCACGATTTCATCGCCGGGCTGCTGCGACGTGTCGGCGGTCTGCGGCGTTCCCGGCGGTTGGCGTGTGCCCGGCGGCAAGCCCGGCAATACGTTGGGCGTTTGGCCCGGGGGGCGGGCGGCATCCTGTTGTTTCGGTTGCAGCGGCTGGATCGGCTGCAACGGCGCGGCGGCGCTCGGCGCCGATTGGGCGCCCTGCGGCGGCGCCAGCGGCTGCGACTGGATCGCGCCCGCCCCTGGACGGCTTGACGGCGGCAGGCTCAACGGCGGCGGCTGCGGTTGTGACGGCGCCACGTCGCCGCGCGCGTCGGTAGGCCTGCGATACTCGACGCCGCTGCGCACATCGCCGCCACGGCCGAGATCCGCGGGCGGCATCGTCTGCTGCGGCTGCATTCGTTGATCGGGACCGCGATAGGGATATTGCTCCCCGCCCGGCACATTGCCCGGCGGCCGCGGCGGCGGCTCATCGTTGCTGAAGATCGACCCGAATTGCGCGGCGGCCGGCAGTGTCACGAGCGGCGCGGTAACGAGCAGCAGCGCAGCCGGCGTGACCGATGCCGCAAGCAGACAAACTATGAGCCTGGACCGCGCCATCGAATCTTCGACTTTCCCGATGCTGGACGAGCGTCCGGTTAACATGGCGAATGCGGCGGCGGAAGGGCGGCAGGCCCGGCGTGCATCCCACGCACTTGGCGCAACGGGCTCGCCCTCGTCAGCACGGCCATGGAGCGCGTGTTACGGAGTCCACGCCTTGTAATCGCCGGTGCCCTGGGGGCGATGACCGGCGGCGAGCGTCGAGCCGGGCGGCCGATAGGCCCCGGGCGTACCGGTCAGATTGGGGCGGTGCGGCTTCTGCCACTCACGCGGCTGATAGCTCTCCAGCGTCGGCGGCACATCGACCGTGTGATGCAGCCAGCCATGCCAGGACGGCGGCACGGTCGAAGCCTCGGCGTAACCGGCATAGACCACCCAGCGGCGCTCAAACAGCAGCACCGGGTCAATCTTGCCCCCTGCCGTGCGGTAATAGACGTTGCCGAATTCGTCGCTGCCGACCCTCTCGCCGAACCGCCAGGTCCAGAGTTGGGTTCCGAAAGTGGTCGAATTCCACCAGGTGAACAGCTTGAGCAGGAAACTTTTCATCGCCGCCGCGCATTTCTGTTGCAACGCGGCGGTTCTGACACCTCGCTGCCCGCCTGTCCAGCTTCGGACGGAGCAACAAACCACATTCTCCGCATACTTCCGGCGCAAGGGGAACTCATGGATTCGGTTAAATCGGCGCTCGCCACCCTCGCCGACTGGCTCACCTGGCTGCCCCATCAAATCGTCGCCACAGTCGTCGTCCTGCTGGCGATTGGCATTGCCCTGGCCCTGCACAAAACAGTGCGACGGGCTTTGAGTATCTTGCTGGTCAATCGTTACCCCTACGCGGTGACCATCCTCAACCGGATGCGCGGTGCGACGCGGCTGGCGCTCATCGTCCTGGCGTTGATCATTGCGGTGCCGGTGGCACCGTTCGATCCGGCCACCGCCGAGACGCTGGCCAGAATATTGCTGCTCGCGGTGATCGCGCTGATCGGCTGGGCCGCGATCACCGCGCTGCGCATTTCCGCCGATCTTTATCTGCGCCGCTTCAACATCGATACGGACGACAATCTGCTGGCGCGAAAACATTTGACGCAAGTGCGCGTCCTCATGCGCACCGCCGACGTGCTGATCATCATCGTCACGATCGCGGCCGCGCTCATGACATTCGAACCGGTGCGGCAATACGGCGTCAGCCTGTTTGCCTCCGCCGGCGTTGCCGGTCTCGTGGCCGGTCTCGCGGCGCGGCCGGTGCTGTCCAATCTGTTCGCCGGCGTGCAACTGGCGATGACGCAGCCGATCCGGCTCGACGATCAGGTAGTGCTCGAAGGCGAATGGGGCACGATCGAGGAAATTACCTCGACCTACGTTGTGGTGAGAATCTGGGATCTGCGGCGGCTGGTCGTGCCGCTGACTTATTTCATCGAGAAGCCGTTCCAGAACTGGACCCGCGAAAGCTCGGCGATCCTCGGCACGGCGATGCTCTATCTCGATTACCGCGCTCCGGTCGGAATCATCCGCGACAAGCTCACCGAGATCGTCAAGGCATCGCCAAAATGGGATGGCCGCGCCGTCGGGCTCCAGGTTACGGACGCCAAGGAAAACACGATGGAATTGCGTTGCCTGATGAGCGCGTCAAATGCCGGGAATGCCTTCGACCTGCGCTGCGAGGTGCGCGAGAAGATGATCGATTTCCTGCAACAGCAGCATCCCGAAGCGCTGCCCCGGCAACGCGGCGATCTGATGCTCGAGGGCAGCACAGCCGACGCCCGCCTCACGCCAGACATGCCGACTGGCCGCACGGGCGGCTTCAGCCGAGAGGGCACGACAGAACTCCGCGATAATACCCGCCAGCGCGCGAAGTCATAATTCGGCTGACGTCAGCGAGCGCGCATTCACGCTATGGCGAACTCAATTCATCGGGCTGAGCGGAGGCTGGTCCGGTCAATTTACGACGGTGCCGCTTCTGCCGCAGCCGCAGCAGCGCTTCCCGGTTGCGTTCGTGGCCGCTGACATTGGCTCGCACGCGGAGCAGGTCCCGCCGGGCAACAAGCCCGACAACGCGCTGATCGCTGCGGCGAAGAATGGGTACCCGTCCGACTTCCGCGGTCGCCATGCGGTCCGCAAGCTGACCGACCAGTTCATCCTCGAAGCCGACAACAATGTCGGTGTCACCTGTCGTACCGGCCAGAGTAGCCCCCTCCGCCCAGCCCTGCGTGCGCCACCGCAACACATCGGCGCGCGAGACCATGCCGAGCAGATGTCCCTTCGCGTCGACAACGGGGTAGCTTTTGTGGCGCGGATCGCTCGATAAAAAGAATTCGACGGCCTCTTCAATCGGCATTTCGGCTGGCAGGTGATTGACCGGCTTGGCCATGATGTCGCTCACCCGCATGACCTCGAAGGGATCGACGACGTACTCCCGCACGACGTGATGACCACGCCGGGCGACCTTTTCGGTCAATATCGAACGCTTCAACAACAAGACGGTCGCGGCGTGCGCCACGACGGCCGCCGTCGTGATCGGCAAAAGCGCGCCGAAATTGTGCGTCAGTTCCAGTGCGAAGACGATGGACGTCAATGGCGAGCGCATGGTGCCGCCCATCATCGCGGCCATGCCGGCCAGTGCCCAAAGGCCAGGATCGCCGAACGGCACGATGGCCGCAAAGAGCGCACCGATGCCGCCACCCATGATGAGCAAAGGCGCCAGCACGCCGCCGGATGTTCCCGAACCGAGCGCGATCGACCATATGGCGGACTTCACGACGACCAACTTCGCAATCGCCGCAGGCGTCATCGCGCCCTGGAGCAAGTCCGAGATGCTATCGTAACCAACGCCGAGCGCGTGCGGCTCGATCAATCCGCCGATGCCGATCGCCAGACCGCCGAACATGGGCCACCACATCCAGTGGAAGGGCAGCCGTTGAAACAGGTCCTCGCAGGCATAGACCATCTGGGTGAGCAGACCCGAGCCGAGCCCGGCCAGAATGCCAAGAACGACGGCGCAAACCAGTCCAGCCGGCGGCAAGTCCGCGCTGTTGGCCATTGGAAACAGAACGCCCGGCGTCAGCAGCCATGGCCGCCATGCAGCGGCGACAATGGAGGCAACGGCGACGGGCACCAGGCTGCGCGGCTTCCACTCGAACAGCAAAAGCTCCACCGCCAGCAAGATTGCGGCGACCGGCGTGCCGAACGTCGCCGCCATGCCGGCCGCCGCGCCGGCCACCAGCAATGTCTTGCGCTCGGCGTTGGACAATTTAAAAAATTGCGCGAAAAGCGAACCGAACGCACCGCCGGTCATGATGATGGGACCTTCGGCGCCGAACGGTCCGCCAGAGCCGATGGAGATGGCAGACGAGATCGGCTTCAACACCGCGACCTTGGCCTGAATGCGACTGCGGCCGATGAGGATCGCTTCCATCGCTTCGGGAATGCCATGGCCGCGGATTTTCTCCGAGCCGTAGCGCGCCATCAAGCCGATCACCAGGCAGCCGACGACCGGAACCAGCACGGCAGCCATGCCGAGATTGTTGTCGGCGATGGAGACCGGCGCGCTGCTGAGGCGTCCGAAATAACAAAGATTGGTGAAGATGGCGATGAGATGCAGCAGCACCCAGGCGGCGACGGCGCCGGCGGTGCCAACGACGAGCGCCATGCCGATCAGAATGAGGATGCGCCGGTCCGTGCTGAAGTCCCGCAGCGGTTTGAACGCGATGCCGTGCCCGAATGAGGGACTTTCATTGACGGCGCTTGCGGGGGTATTCGAGGGCGAAACGGGCGGCATGGGGTGAGGAATCCAGTATTAAACAGATTATATCGCACTGCGATATTCTTGAGGCCTCTTATTGAAACCCCGCCGAGATGTAAAGGCTTCTTGTAGACGTCGGATAAAAATGGGAATGCGTCACGCATGGCAAAGCCGCGCGCGCTCACGCAAGCCGAATACGAACAACTGGCCGAGTTCAGGTCCCTGCTTCGGCGCTTTCTCGTCTTCAGCGAAAATGCGGCGCGCGAGGTCGGGCTGACGTCGCAGCAGCATCAGGCTCTGCTCGCCATCAAGGGCTTTCCCGGCGGCAGCATCACGACGGGCGCCCTCGCCGACCGTCTCGGCCTCAAGCATCACAGCACTGTCGGCCTGGTCGACCGGCTCGCCGGCAACGCCCTGATCAAGCGCGAGACCGGCGAGACCGACCGCCGCCAGGTGTTGCTGGCCCTGACAGCCAAGGCGGAAAAACTGCTGGGCACCCTTTCGCTGGCGCACCGCGAGGAACTGCGGAACCTTGCGCCGCTGTTGAAAAAACTGCTTTCACCTCCCGTGATGGAAAAGTGAGCGCCACCCCGAAATCGGGTGTGCAAGCCACAATGCCGGACAGACTGGGGCGGAACGGATTTGACGACCTATTTCGCCGCCGTACCGCCCTAACCTGCTGAGATTACTTTTGTTTTGTACTAAAGGCTGGCGGAGACGGAGGGATTCGAACCCTCGATACGCCTTTGGAGCGTATAACGGTTTAGCAAACCGCCGCCTTCAGCCACTCGGCCACGTCTCCGGTACCGGGAATGGCCTATAGAATCGGGGTTTCGCCGTCAATTCGTGCAATGCCACCGCGGCACATTTATATTGCAAAGAGTACCGGTCCAGGCGAGGTGACGGTGGGGCCTTAAATCGCGACGCCGGCCGCCATAGGTAGACTATCTGCGAGAAAGGCCGCCCCATGCTGAAATCGATCGCCGGCGCGCTTGCCACCACGGTGCTGGCCGCGTTCTTCGTCGCATTTGTTGCCGCGCCGACGCCGGCGCGCGCCGAAATCGAGTATCCGTGGTGCGCGCAATACAGCGAAGCGTCGGTCGGCGCGACCAATTGCGGCTTTGTCACCTACGGGCAATGCCGGGCGACGCTCAGCGGTCTGGGCGGCATCTGCTACGAGAATCCCCGCTACAGACCCGACGCCCCACGGGCGCGACGGCATCTCCGGCGGGATCGCTATTAAGCGACCGATGCGATCACGCCGCCGCGCGGAAAGCCTCTACCGGCGTCGGAACCGGGGCCTGCGGGTGGCTCCTGAGCCAATCACGCGCCGCGCGCTGGGCGCAACCGATTTCGCTATCGCTCATCTGCTCGGCAATTTCCCGGCGCACCTGCGCGGCGTGCCCGTGTCCGCGCATGGCGGCAAGATTGAACCACTTGTGCGCCTCGACCAGATCGGCCGTTACACCGGCACCGGCCGAATAGAGCATGCCGAGGCCGAAGCAGCCTTCGGCATCCGACGGCGCTGAATTCACCGCGACGATTTCCAGTTCAACTTCGATGCTGTCAGCCATTGTGGCCTCCCCTTTTTTCCGATCGGCCGATCCGCTTTCGCGGATGGCGCGATCGTTGCGTCCCTGTTGCCGGTGGCCAACGCGTCCATCCGACAACCGCGATCTTGAAGAGAAAATTTGAATGACAGTTTAAGCATCGCGATGAATCGATGATGAAGAAGTCGCCGCAATCCCAACACCACTCGGACAAAAAGTGCCTTAAAACATGGCTATTTATCGATTTCTTGACGGCTGTAACAAACCGCTAACTGAGTTGATTGGGGTCGGGGTAACCAATGTCACTTATTGCAGTTATATGAACTTAGAAGCCGCGGCCGGCATTGATTGCATTCCGGCCGCGCTTGAAATCCAACATGCACGCCAGCGGAATGGAAATCCCGATGAGATCGCCTGCACCAAAATTTCTCGCCGCCACAGCCTTCGCGCTTGGCCTTGCATTCGCCGTCGCTCCGGGTGCCCGGGCGGCCGCGCCAGCGGTCGGAACATGGCTGTCGGCCAACGGCGGCACCAAAGTGCGGATCACCGAGTGCAGCGGCAACAAGCTCTGCGGCAAGGTCGTGTGGGTGCAAAAGGCAATCGATCCGACGACCGGCCGGCCGAAAACCGACAAGCACAATGCCAATCCCTCCAAGCGCGACCGTCCGCTCATCGGCGTGCCGGTGGTTCAAGGCATGGCGCCGGACGGTCCCAACAAATGGTCTGGCCAAATCTATAATGCCGACGACGGCAAGACCTATCAGGCCCATGTAACGGTGGTCAGCAACTCAGCGATGAACGTGCAAGGCTGCGTGCTGGGCTTCCTGTGCAAGAGCCAGACCTGGACCCGTACCGAGTGATCGATGACTTCGGTAGCGCGCCGCTCAATTCAGCGCGCGCGCTGTCCGAACAAGACCGCCTGCACCTTCGGGTCTTTCATATCGACGCCTTGACGTAATTCCAGGCCGAGCGCCATGCCGCGCTGGACCGCCGGACGCGCCTTCATCGTGGCAAGCCAGCGCTTGAGATGCGGAAAGCTGTCCATCTCCTGTCCTTGCCGCTCCCAGCCATTGACCCAGCCGACGCAGGCCATGTCGGCGATCGAGTATTTTCCGGCAACGTATTCGCGGTCCGCCAGGCGCTTGTTCATCACCCCATAGAGCCGATTCACTTCATCGACATAGCGTGCGATCGCGTAATGGATCGTCTCGCGCGCGTAATTCTTGAAGTGGTGCACCTGCCCCGCCATCGGACCGACGCCGCCCATCTGCCAGAACAGCCACTGATCGACCTCGACCCGGCCGCGCTCATCCTTCGGATAGAATTTGCCGGTCTTGCGGCCGAGATATTGCAGGATCGCGCCGGACTCGAAGATCGAAATCGGCCGCCTGCCGGGGCCGTCCGGATCCACGATCGCCGGCATGCGGTTATTGGGAGCGATTTTGAGGAAATCGGGGTTGAACTGCTCGCCCTTGGAAATGTTCACCGGCTTGAGATTGTACGGCAGCTTGCACTCTTCGAGCATGATCGAAATCTTGAAGCCGTTCGGCGTCGGCCAATAGTAAAGGTCGATAGGCTTGCGCCCTTTAGCGGGTTTGGCGTTCTTGGGACGCGACGCTTTCTTGACCGCTGCTTTGGGCGGCGTGGCCGTCTGGCGTGCCATGTCGTTCTCTCCGATCGCTTTGAAATCCGCTCAAACGACTATGACGGCGACGCGGCAAACCGCAACCAGCCCTGCCGGACGGTCGGGAACGCCTGCCCCGTCGCGGCGCCACCGGGCTAGACGTCCGCAACCCTGACCCGTTATCCTGTCGCCCTAGGGTTGTATTGACCCGCTACGTCGCGCCGGCCGCAGCCGGCGCACATTATGGGGGAGCGCCATGAGGTTGAGTATCCGCAAGCGAAACAGTTGGGCAGGCTTGTTCGTCGCAGCCGTGCTGGGAGCGAGCACGGCGCTGATGCCATTGCCGTCGATCACCACCAGCGCATCGGCGCAGGCCGCGGCGTCCGCTGACACCAAAGCCAAGGCGAAGAAGCCACCGAGCCCGGGACAGATCGCGCTCCGCGACCGGCAAAAGAAGTGCGGCGCCGAATGGAAGACCGCCAAGGCCGCCGACAAGATCGAGAAGGGAATGAAGTGGCCGCAATACTGGAGCGCGTGCAACAAGCGCCTCAAGGCCGGCGGCTGAAACCGCGGCGGCGCAAACCCGCCGGTCATCCGTAAAGTCTGAAGGTCAGTCCAAAAAGTCTGAGGGCGTGGGGGGGGGGGGGGGGGGCGCCCCGCCCCCCCCCCGGGCGCCCGCCCCCCCGGGGGTGTGTGTTGTGCCCAAGGACCTAAGCCCCCAAATTGGGCCCCGGCAACACCCCC
>JBEPUC010000022.1:0-62196 GCA_041691675.1 Hyphomicrobiales bacterium
CATAGGCGTTCTAAAAGAACGCCGTTCTTCGAACGGCTATGCCCGGTGATGACAATGAGAGATTGCCATCACCACACACGCTGCGTCAGCCAACGGGTCCCCGCGCTACGCACCACGAAATGCGGCCTGAAAATAATCCTTGACAACAAGCCAGTATTAGGACTATATACACGCCATCCCGTCCCAATCTACGAGGGGCGTTTGATCAGCGTCGTCAGACGTTGGGGCGGGCAGCGGTGGCCGGTGGGGGTGTCGGAGATGCGACGCAACAAACCCATCGGCGGTCCAAGCCGCTTGGTCCCGGCGCACCTCCGTGCGTCACGGGGGCCGTCGATGGGCGGGCTGACAACCGGTCGAGGTTTCAACGTCAGCCTGTTCCGGCCCCCAAAGCGGTGGATAGGCAGCCCGCCAATTCGAAAGAAGAGGCTGGGTGGTTGCCTGAAAGGTCGGTCCACCGGGGGCTTTGCGGAGCAAACCTATAAACACCGCGCGCGGAGCGCCGGGGAACCGGCATCTTCGTGGTGACTATGCTCGTGTGACAAAAATTTAAACATCACACGAGGCTGCGGGGCTGTTGTGGCCCCGGCGCTCCGCGCGCCCTCGTTTTATCGGGGGCGGGCAAGGCGTGTCCGTCGAAGCCCAAAGGGCGAAGACGGAAGGAATTGGGACGACGGCCTGCCCGGGGCCGACCAAACAATACGGGCAATGAGTCACGCCTTCTGCCGGTCGTTGTCGATCGGGATCACCTGTCCCGAGATCGACTTCGCCGCGGGCGATGCGAGGAACACCGCAAGCTGGGCAATATCCTTGGGATCGATGAAATCCTTGATCGACTGCTGGGCGAAGGCTTCGTCCTTGACCTCCTCCATGGTGCGGCCGCTGATTTGCGCCCGGCCCTGAAAGACCCGCACGATGCGATCGCCATCGACCGCGCCCGGCGCGATCGCGTTGGCGCGAATGCCCCATTGGCCAAGCTCGACCGCCAGCGTCTTGGTGAAACGATCACGGCCCATTTGGTCGCGGCATAAGGCGAGCGATTTTCAAATCCGAAACGTCCGGCGATCGAGGCCATGTTGACGATGACGCCGGCCGGCGATTTCTTCAGGTGCGGAATGGCGAGCCTTGTGACGTCGAACATCGATGTGAGGTTGACGGCGATCACCTTGTCCCAGTCGTCCGGAGGATATTGCTCGACCGGCAGCGTCAGGCCGGCGATGCCCGCATTGTTGATGAGCACATCGAGCCCGCCGAGCGCCTCAGCGGCCTTCGGCACCATGCGCTCGATCTCGGCGCGCACGCCCATGTCGCAACGCTGCGCGGTGAGGCCGGGAATTTCCGTCGCCATGTCGGCAAGACTCTTATCGTCGATGTCGCAAATGAAAACCTTAGCGCCGGTGGCGGCAAAGGCGCGGGCGAATTCGCGGCCGATGCCGGCCGCGCCGGCGGTGATGAGAACGCGTTGCATGGATGGCCCCTACTCTTCTTTCTCCGTCGTAAAATACAGCGGAAAGCCGTTCGCCTTGCCGAGATCGGTCGCTTCCTTGGCCTTGGTCTCGGCGACGTCGCGGGTGTAGACCGCGATGACGCAGGCGCCCTTCTGGTGCGCGGTCATCATCACGCGATAGGACTGGCTTTCGTTGAGGCGGAAGACCGCCTTGAGCACTTCGACAACAAATTCGCGCGGCGTGAAATCGTCGTTAAGCAGAATGACCTTCCACAACGGCGGCCGCTCGATCTTGGTCTTGGCCGTCGGCTTCGGTTTGACGGCCGGCTTGTCGGTTGTCGGGCTCATGCTGGCCTTCTGCCGGTCTCGCGGTTGACCCTGTTCTGCCCCCGATTTCGAGCTTTTTTGAGCCCGGTCCGATCCTCTCGGATTTGCCTATCATCGCAAGAGACGGCTAGAACCGGCAAGCCCTTAGAACCAACAAGCCCCGCGCCGGACTCACAAGAAGCTATCGAGGAAACCGCATGCCCACCGTGCTCCTGACTCATACGCCCGACATGCTGGCCAATTATTACGGTCCCCGCGCATTGGCGGCGCTGCGCGCTTTGTGTGACGTCAGGCTCAACGAAACCGGCAAGGTGCTCGACGCTGCGGCGCTGGCGGAAGCGGCCAAGGGTTGCGACATCATCGTGTCCGACCGGCAGACCCCCGGCCCGGCGGAATTCTTCGCCAAGGCGCCGCGCGAACTCGCCGCGTTCCTGCGCGTCGCGGTCGATATCCGCAACATCGATGTGGCGGCCGCGAGCAAGCTTGGCGTGCTGGTGACGCACGCGACGCCGGGCTTCATTGCATCGGTCGCCGAACAGGCGATCGGCTACATGATCGATCTCGGCCGGCACACGCTCGATTACACGAACGCCTATCGCGCCGGTGGCAATCCGGAAGCCATCATGGGTCGGCAGTTGAGCGGCGCGACCTTGGGGATCCTCGGCTATGGCGCGATCGGCGAGCACCTCGCGCGGCTCGGTGTCGCCTTCGGCATGACGGTGAAAGTCAGCGATCCGTTCAAGACCGTGACCGAGCCGGGTGTCGAACAAGCGTCGTTTGAAGACGTGCTGGCGCAATCGGATTTCGTCGTCTGTCTGGTGATCGCCAACGAGCAGACCGAAAACCTGATCAACGCAGCGGCGCTGGCCCGCATGAAGAAGTCGGCTTTTTTCATCAACGCCTCGCGCGGCAATCTCGTCGATGAACAGGCGCTCGAAGCGGCGCTTAACGCCAAACAGATCGCCGGCGCGGCGATGGATGTCGGGCGCGCGCTGGATCAGAAACCTTCGCTGTTTCTAGCCTCGCGTGCCGACGTCATCGCGACGCCGCATACCGCGGGACTGACGCCCGATGCGGCCGAGCATCAGGCCTTCGATACCGTCAATCAGGTCAAGGAGATTCTTGCCGGCCGGATGCCGCCCGGAGCGGCCAATCCGGAGGCGGCGCACCGGCTGAAAGTTTTTACCAACCGGTGAGGCGAAATGGTCGGAGGAACTGCGAGGGAACTAAGTTCCATCGTCGCGGTTATAGGCGGGATACATCAAGGGGGTTTCATGCCGATCAACCGTAATGTTCTGCTTCTGGCCGTGGCGGTGCTTTGCGTCGTCGTCGGCGTCCTCGGTTACAAGGTTTATCAGGACAACCGCGAGCCGAAAGGCGTGCAGTTAAACATCGGTCCCCAAGGCATCTCGGTTGAAAAGAAATAGCCGGCGCCCGAGCGCGACTTGATCGAATAGGTAAACCCTGCTGCTTCAAAGCGGCGACGGGTGCGCTACGCTCGCTCCATGGACTGACGCGGGAAAAGCCAGTTCTCCAAAAAAAGGGAGACCCCCACATGGATCGACTGAGGGACAAATACCCGGACCGTCGCCGTCAATCTTTCAAAATGTCGCCACGCCGTAGCGCCGGCAATGAGTGCGCGCAGTGCGGCGAGCCCATCGACATGCCGGAATGGTCGGAGTGGCTCAATCCGGCGTGCGCGCGCCATCTGTGGCGATGCATGGCTTGTGATTACACGTTCGAGACGACGGTTCACTTCGCAGCGGCGTAGTGCATGGCCTTGAAAAGGCGCGGTCGGCAATAGGGAGTTCCGCGGCGCCAATCAAGGTTTTGCAAAGTCATGCATACGCCAAGAAGGGAGTCGGCTTAGGCGCACACGCCCTCGCCCCGATGGACAAAAAGGCGGCGTTAGAAGCGCTAAGTCGACTCCTTTCCCTGCTTGTTTCCTTTGTCCTGCTCGCCGGTCGCGGCGGAAGGCATGGCGTTTTGTACAACTGCATAATTGCGATTGACGAATCGGCGGCCGCGTGTCGCACTGCCCATGGAATCCAAGGCACGGGAGTCGAGGCCTGCGGACCGCCCTCCCGGATTGCGAAGTCCCTCCCGCGTGGCGTTATAACTGAGCGGCCGCGAGGCCGCTCTTTTTCAATTTAAACAGCGCAAATCAGGCGGCGACGGCTTCGATGGCTGACCGCGGCATGTCGTCGATCTCGACGTTAAGCGAATCCATCGCCTCGATCAGTTGCAGGAAGGCCGAACCCGGCAACGGCGGCGCGAATACGTAACCTTGCGCCGAACGGATGCCGAGTTCGCGCAGATGCATGACCTGCTCGAAATTCTCCACGCCCTCGGCGACGATATCCATGCGCATGTTATGGGCAAGATCGACCAGCGTCTCGACGATGGTCGTTGAGTTGCGATCGGTGCCGATGGCGTCGACGAACATCTTGTCGATCTTGATGATGTCGACGCCAAGCTTGAGCATGTAGGACAATCCGCTGTGGCCGGTGCCGACATCGTCGATGGCAATACGCACGCCGAGGCCTTGCAAGGCGGCGATGACCTGGCGCGTCAGCGTGAAGTTTTCGATCGGATCGCGCTCGGTGACTTCCAGCACGACTTGCGACAGCTTGATCGGCGTTTGCGAAAATGTCCTGCGAACGTCCTTGACGATCGTCTCGTCGGAAAAAAGCATGCCGGCAAAGTTGAATGAAATTTTCAATGCAGGGCGAGAACCGATCGCCTTGCCGACTTCAGCACAAACGCGATGCATCAGGTCGAAGGTCATTGCCCGGATCAAGCCGCCCGATTCCGCCAACGGAATAAAAGATCCCGGCAGGACCAGCGAGCCATCGGGCTTGCGCCAGCGCACCAGCACCTCGGCGCCGCGCAACTGGCCCGAGCGGATGTCGACAATCGGCTGATAAAATGGAACGAATTCTCCGGCCGCGAGCGCATGTTTAAGTTCGGATATGGGATTGTGCGGCGATCGCGCGGGGATCATCACGCCGAGCCCGGCGAGCAACAGCAGGGCCGCGCCCGTTGCGATCAGCCCGACCCATTTCAAATCGACGATTCCCGCAACCATTCGCCCGCGCGGTCCGATGACCTCGACGCTGAAGCCGAATTTGGACGATCGCAATGTGGATACGAACGGGTCGGCCAAAGGGTCGTCCGGACGCTTACCCGCTTCCGCGATCGAAGCACCCGCCGCGGTCTTCAAAACCGTGTCGTATTGCGGCGATTCTGCCTTGCCGGCTTCGGGCAGAAACAGCGATGCCGGAACCATGGCGGCGATCTCATTCCTGCCGGCACCGGCCGGACGCCGTAGCCGGACCATGCGCGTTGCATTGGCCAGCCGGAGGATATCAACCGAGTAGATATTGCTGCCCGGCAGCGCCTCCGACGACATGACCGTGCGCTTGCCGATTTCGCCGTTAAGAAGGGCGGCACCAGCGCTGTGCGGGCTTCCCAGATGCGTACATAGTGTTTGTCCCGCCGGGCTTAAAATGGAAATTTCCTTGATCGGCATGGTGACGAAAGTAGTGCGCTGCATCGCGGCCGCGCTGCCCGCCTCGCAGGAGGCGTCGGCCCGCGTCGCCAAATCGTCGAGCGCGCTTATCACCTGCGTGACACGCGATTCCGCGAGCGCGAGCGCCTGCCCAGCCTCGCTTTCGGTCGCCGCCTGCTCTTGCCGGTCGATCACGCCGCTCAGCCAGAAATTGAAGGCAATCAGAGGCGTGCCCGCGACCAGAACGCCGATAGCGATCGCAACAATATGCTGGCGCGTGAATTCGCGCACATTCAGTCCCATTCTGGCTCCGGCCCGCACACCCGTTCTGGTGTCCTGGTAGTGAGCCATGCCGCCGTAAAGACCGCCTTAAGCGTAAACCTGTGCGATCTTGCAATTCGCCCGAAATAGAAATCAGATTCGGCGTGGTTAATGGTCGTCTAACAAATCTGCCAGTTGCTAAGGCCCTTTTGAACAGAACAGGCCAATGGCCGACAACGCACGGACCGCAGCTTCCGCCGAGGCGACCTTTTCATTCCGTGCAACTAACGGATATTATGCGGTTACCCGTGACCGCAGAGACGCACCGGACAGGCCGACGCTTCACGCTATCGGCAGAGGATTTCGCACCATGAGCTTTTTTCCAGGGAAGGATCCCGAAGCCGGCGACGCCTATAGCTGCGATGCCATTGCCCATGTCGTCGTGCCGCGCACGGTCGACCTCGGCGACGGCTTTTCGGTGCGGCGCGCGCTACCCTCGGCGCGCTCGCGCATGGTCGGGCCGTTCATCTTTTTCGATCATTTCGGCCCGGCCGAATTTCGCGCGGGAACCGGCCTCGATGTGCGTCCTCATCCGCATATCGGCCTCGCCACCGTTACTTACCTTTTTGATGGCGAGATCATGCATCGCGATTCACTCGGCACCGCGTTGGCGATCAAACCCGGCGAAGTGAACTGGATGACGGCCGGACGCGGCATCGTCCATTCCGAGCGTACCGATTCCGCATTGCGGGCCACGGGCAGTCCGATCCACGGACTCCAGATGTGGGTCGGCTTGCCGGCGGCGAAAGAGGAAATGGATGCCGGCTTTGCCCATCACGCAGCCTCCGAATTCCCACTGATTACAGACAACGGCAAAATGGTGCGCGTCGTGGTTGGATCGCTCTATGGCGCGGCTTCGCCGGTACCGACCGTGCATGAGACGATCTTCGGTGACGTCACGCTCAAGGCCGGCAGCCAACTGCCGATCGATGCCGGTCACGAAGAACGCGCGATATATATCGTCGAAGGCACCGTCGATATCGCCGGCGACAAATTCGAGCCCGGCCGGCTTCTGGTCTTCAAGGCTGGCGATACCATCACCGTGACGGCCGTCACCGACGCGCATTTCGTCATTGTCGGCGGCGCGCCGATGGACGGTCCGCGTCACATCTGGTGGAATTTCGTCTCGTCGCGGAAGGAACGCATCGAGCAGGCCAAAGCGGACTGGAAAGCCGGTCATTTCGGCCGCGTGCCGGGCGATGAAATCGAGTTCATCCCGCTGCCGGAGAAGT
The DNA here is from genome assembly GCA_041691675.1 of Hyphomicrobiales bacterium. Taxonomy (GTDB): domain Bacteria; phylum Pseudomonadota; class Alphaproteobacteria; order Rhizobiales; family Xanthobacteraceae; genus Pseudolabrys. Next base: position 6,836 of record JBEPUC010000022.1, read on the forward strand.
GATGGTAATCTCCGCTAGGTTATATCCAGGGAGCGAGAACTTAGAATGGTGGCCAAACCACGTACAAACGGCTTTCGCCAATCTTGGCCGGGTACTTGGCCATGCCCAACTCAACCCTGAAATCTTGGAGCGCGTGAGCCGCGATGGTTTGCCGAACCATAAAATTATCTTCGAGCACAAGCCGGGGAAGGAATTAGGAGCCCGGAAGGGAATGTATACGCTCGTAATTAGTGGGCCGGCATTTGCCGGAAAGTGGTCATTTCTTTCCGGTCTCTTGGAAAAGCTTGCGAGAGCCGCAGTAGAAACTGTCTAGATACATCAAGTTCAGCTTTTTTTCGGCAATTCTAGCCGGATATGCAGCTCCTTGAGCTGCTTCGGCGTGACTTCCGATGGCGCGCCCATCATCAGGTCCTCCGCCTTCTGGTTCATCGGGAATAGCACGACCTCGCGCAGGTTCTCTTCCCCGGCGAGCAGCATCACGATGCGGTCGATGCCGGGCGCGATGCCGCCATGCGGCGGCGCGCCGAGCCGGAAGGCGTTCAGCATGCCACCGAACTTCGCCTCCAACACTTCCTTCGGATAGCCCGCGATGGCGAAAGCCTTCTCCATCACCTCGGGGCGATGATTCCGGATCGCGCCCGAAGACAACTCCGTGCCGTTGCAGACGATGTCATACTGGAAGGCATTAATCGAAAGCAGCTTCTCGGTGTCGTTCGGATCGAGCGCGAGAAATTCCTCGACGTCCATGTTCGGCATCGAGAATGGGTTATGCGAAAAGTCGATTTTCTTCTCTTCGTCGCTCCACTCGAACATCGGAAAATCGACGATCCAGCAAAGATCGAAACGATCTTTGGCGATCAGATTGAGTTCTTCGCCGACCTTGGTGCGGGCGAGACCCGCGAATTTGACGAAATCTTTCGGCTTGCCGGCGACGAAGAAGCAAGCATCGCCGACCTTGAGACCAAGCTGATCGGCGATCATCTTGGTGCGTTCCGGGCCGATGTTCTTGGCGAGCGGTCCCGCGCCGCCCTCCTCGCCTTCGCGCCAGAAGATGTAACCCAAGCCAGGCTGGCCTTCGCCTTGCGCCCACGAGTTCATGCGGTCGGCAAAAGCGCGATTGCCCCCAGTCGGCGCCGGAATGGCCCACACCGCGTTGCCTTCGGTTTCCAGAATGCGCGCGAAAATCTTGAAGCCGGAGCCGGCGAACGCCTTGCTGACATCCTGCATCTCGATCGGGTTGCGCAGGTCGGGCTTGTCGGTGCCGTATTTGCGCATTGCCTCGACGAAGGGAATGAGCGGAAACTTCGGCGTGACGTTCTTGCCTTTGCCGAACTCCTCGAACACGCCACGAATAACCGGCTCGACCGCGTCGAACACGTCCTGCTGCGTCACGAAGCTCATTTCGAGATCGAGCTGATAGAACTCGCCGGGCGAGCGATCGGCGCGCGCGTCCTCGTCGCGGAAGCACGGCGCGATCTGGAAGTAGCGGTCGAAGCCCGCAATCATGATCAACTGCTTGAACTGCTGCGGGGCCTGCGGCAGCGCGTAGAACTTGCCGGGATGAATGCGTGAGGCAACGAGGTAATCGCGCGCGCCTTCCGGCGACGAAGCTGTCAGGATCGGCGTCTGGAATTCAAAGAAGCCGCCGACCTTCATGCGCGAGCGGATCGAGTCGATCACTTGGCCGCGCAGCATGATGTTTTTGTGCAGCTTCTCGCGGCGCAGGTCGAGGAAGCGGTATTTGAGCCGGATGTCTTCCGGATATTCCTGTTCGCCAAACACCGGCATCGGCAATTCGGCGGCGGCACCAAGCACTTCGATCTCGGTGATGTAGACCTCGACCTGGCCAGTCGGCAGATCCGGGTTTTCGGTGCCGGCGGGGCGCTTTCGAGCTTTGCCATCGATGCGCACCACCCATTCGGCGCGCAGCGTTTCGGCGAGCTTGAACGCGGGACTGTCCGGATCGGCGACGACCTGGGTGATGCCGTAATGATCGCGCAGGTCGATGAACAGCACGCCGCCATGGTCGCGGATGCGGTGGCACCAGCCGGAAAGCCGCACCTCATGGCCGATGTCGCTCTCGCGCAGCGCGCCGCAGGTGTGTGAACGATAGCGATGCATCGACATTCTGGCGTGTTCCGGCGGCGATTCAGGGCTGGGTGGAGCGCCGCGAAAAACGCATGGGGGGTGGCCTTTGTCAAGGCAAGGCCTCGAAAGTGTCGGACGCAGCGCCTCGACAGACTCAGGGGCAAATTGCACACTCACGAGCGTTGAAGTGCGGGAGCGTCCATGTCCAAGAGACCAGCGAAAAAGGCCGGAAAAGCGGCCCGAGTATCGTCAAAACCGGCCGACAGCGACATGTCTACGGCGGAGGCGACCGTCGCCACCTTGCTCACCCATGGTCTCGACACTGTTTATGCCCTGCCCGGGGTTCATAACGACCACCTGTTCGACGCCTTTGCCCGCGCGGGAGAGGCGTTGCGCGTCGTGCATACGCGGCATGAGCAGGGTGCCGCCTACATGGCGCTGGGTGCAACGTTGGCGACGGGAAAGCCGCAGGCCTATTCGGTAGTGCCGGGCCCCGGCCTCCTGAATTCGGGAGCCGCCCTGCTGACGGCCTATGGCATGAATGCGCCGGTGCTGGCGCTGATCGGACAGATTCCGGCCGGGGCCATCGGCCACGATCAGGGCCATCTGCACGAAATCCGGGATCAGGCTGGCATCCTCGCCCGGTTGGTCGATCACACCTCGATCGTCAACGGGCCAGCCGAGGCGCCGGCCAAGGTCGCCAAGGCCATCCGCTCGATGCGTCAGAGCCGGCCCGGCCCAGCAGCGATCGAATGCGCCATCGACGTCTGGGGGAAGCGCGGACCGGTGACACCCACGGCACCGCCTGCACACCCGCGCGCGCCGAGGATCGACGAGGATTCGCTCCGCAAGGCGGCACGGCTGCTCGGCAAATCAAAGCGCGTGCTCATCGTCGCCGGCGCCGGTGCGCAGGACGCCTCGCCGGAAGTCACCGCGCTATCGCAGATGTTGCAGGCTCCGGTGATGACATATCGGCGCGCCCGCGGCGTGCTCGACGATCGCTCACCGTTCAGTGTCAACCTGCCGCTCGGCCGCGACCTGTGGGGCGAAGCCGACGCCATCCTCGCCATCGGCACGCGGCTATTCTACCCGATGACGCAATGGGGCTTCGACCGCGATCTTAAGATCGTGAGCATCGACGCAACCAAACACGGCGCATCGCGCTTCCAGAAACCGAACGTCGCCCTGATCGGCGACGCGCCGCCCATCCTGCGCCGGCTGATCGATGCGCTCGAGCGCGTCAACGATAAGCGCCCTTCCCGCACCGACGAGATGCGCGAGCGGCAGGCGAAGATGCGCGCGAAGCTCTCGAAGCTCGCGCCGCAACTTGCATTCCTTGAAGTCATTCGCGCCGAGCTGCCCGAGGACGGCATCTATGTCGATGAGGTCACGCAGGTCGGCTTTGCCGCCCGGCTCGCTATGCCGGTCTACAAGCCGCGCACATTCTTATCGCCGGGCTATCAGGACAATCTCGGCTGGGGTTTCGCCACCGCGCTCGGCGCCCAGCACGCGCGGCCGGACGTGCCGGTACTCTCGATCAACGGCGACGGCGGCTTCATGTTCACGGCGAATGAAATGGCGACGGCGATACGCCACCGCATTCCGCTGGTCGCCGTTGTGTTCACCGACGACGCCTTCGGCAATGTCCGCCGCACCCAGCAAGAGCGCTACGGCAATCGGGTGATCGCGTCCGAGCTCGCCAATCCGGACTTCGTCAAGTTTGCCGAGAGCTTCGGCGCCACCGGCCGCCGCGCCGCGAACCCGGCGGAATTGGCCGTCGCGCTGCGGGCGTCGTTCGCCGCGCGCGAACCGACCCTCATCGCGGTGCCAGTCGGCACGATGCCGTCGCCGTGGGAATTCATCCATATGGGGCCGGTGCGTGGCAAAACAAAGCTTTGAATCTGAACATCGGTCATAACATTGGCCATCGCCCCTCAAGATCAGGTTAGGTTGCCGACGTAATGTCATTGATCACCACTTCCGACGAACTCGCCGCCGTTTGCGCCCGCATGGCGCGTCATCCCTTTGTCACGGTCGACACCGAGTTCTTGCGCGAGACGACCTATTACCCGCTGCTCTGCGTGGCGCAGTTGGCCTCCGCCGACGAGGCCGTCGTTATCGATGCGCTGGCTCCTGGCATCGATCTCTCTCCGTTATTCGCGCTGCTCACCGACGAAAAGGTGGTCAAGGTTTTTCACGCGGCGCGTCAGGACATCGAAATCGTCTGGAACATGGCCAAGGCGATCCCGCATCCGATTTTCGACAGTCAGGTCGCGGCCATGGTGCTCGGTTACGGCGACTCCATTTCCTACGACCAACTGGTGCAACGCATCACCGGCGACGTGCTCGACAAGTCGAACCGCTTCACCGACTGGACCCGACGCCCGCTAACCGAAGCGCAGATCACCTATGCATTGTCCGACGTCACGCATCTGCGTTCGGTCTATCTCAAACTCGCCGCCGACCTGGAAAAGCGCGGCCGCACCAGTTGGGTCGAGGCCGAAATGGGCGTCCTGACCTCGCCCGAAACCTATCGTGCCGATCCGGCCAAAGCCTGGGAACGGCTCAAGGCGCGCGTGCGCAAGCCGAGGGAGCTTGCCGTGCTGATGGAAGTCGCGGCCTGGCGCGAGCGCGAAGCGCAGACCCGCGACGTCCCGCGTTCGCGCGTGCTCAAGGATGACGTGCTCGGCGACATCGCCACGCAGGCCCCGACCTCGATCGAGAAGCTCGGCCATTTGCGCTCGTTGCCCAAGGGCTTCGAGCGCTCGCGTTGGGGCGATGCGATCGTCGAGGCCGTGCAGCGCGGCATCGACCGCGATCCCAAGACCTTGCCGCGCTTCGAACGTTTCCGCCCGGCACCCAATGGCGCGGCGACGGTCGAACTGCTGAAAGTGCTGCTGCGCATGACGGCGGAAAGTCACGGCGTTGCCGCCAAGGTGATCGCTACCGTCGATGAATTGGACCGCATCGCCGCCGACGATGACGCCGACGTTCCGGCCATGAAAGGCTGGCGGCGCGAACTGTTTGGCGAAAAGGCCGTCGCACTCAAGCACGGCAAACTGGCGCTCGCGGTCGAGCACGGCAAAGTGGTGACGGTGGATAAAAGCTGATGATCGCATCCGCCTCTTTCGCGATAATCGGTGACAGGCCGGAACAGCCGTGAATTTCGCGAGCGACAATACGGCGACGGTAGCGCCGGAGATCATGGCCGCGCTCGTTCGGGCGAACGAGGGCTACACCCTCGGCTACGGCAACGATGCTTGGACCAAGCGTGCCGAACAACGCATTGCCGAAGTCTTCAAACGCGATGTCGACGTCTTTCTCATCCCCACCGGTACGGCGTCGAATGCTCTGGCGCTCGCGCACGTCACGCCGCCCTGGGGCGCCGTGCTGTGTCATGCCGATGCACATATCGCGACCGACGAATGCGGTGCGCCGGAATTCTTCGGCAGCGGCATCAAACTTGTCGGTTTGCCCGGCGATGCCGGAAAGATCACGCCCGAGGTCCTCAAGGCATCGCTCGAAAAGCCGCAATGGGGCGCGCCGCATCACGTATCGCCATCGGTGCTGTCACTGTCGCAGGCAACCGAGGCCGGCACCATTTATCGGCCTGACGAGATCCGCGAACTCGCTGCGCTTGCCCATGCGCACGGCATGGCGGTGCATGTCGATGGCGCGCGGCTGGGCAATGCGCTGGCGCGCATGAATGTGTCGCCCGACGAGGCGACGTGGAGGGCCGGCGTCGATGTGTTGTCTTTCGGCGCGACCAAAGGCGGCGCGATGGGCGCCGAGGCGATCATCTTCTTCGACCGGGAACGCAGCGCCGGGATGGCGGCGCGCCGCAAGCGAGGCGGCCAGCTTCTCTCAAAGCATCGTTTTATCGCCGCCCAGATGGAGGCCTTCCTGACGGATGACCTCTGGCTCAAGCTTGCGCGCCACGCCAACGCCATGGCCGACCGCTTGAGCGACAGGCTGACGGCGAGCGGATTGAAGCCGGTATGGCCGGTCGAGGCGAACGAAATATTCGCGCTGCTGCCCCGGCACGTTTGCGAACGGCTCCGGGCCGCGGGCGCGGCCTTTTACGAAGAGCCCATCGACCGTTTATCGCCAACCGTTACCGTTGAGCCGGACTCTATCCTGATACGCCTCGTGACGTCGTTTGCCACGACGGCGGCGGACATCGATGCGTTCGTCGCGGTTGCAAGCCAGACCTGAACGCGAAATCACGCGGTACGCTTGCGCGCCGCAATCGCTGCCGCAAACGCCTCAAATAGTGTGCGGTTGATCAAGTTGGTCTGCGGGTCGTATTCGGCATGCCACTGCACGCCGATTGCGAAACCTTTCGCGTCCTTGATCGTGATCGCCTCGATGGTGCCGTCTTCGGCAACGCCCTCGACGACGACGCCCTTGCCCGGCTCGAGGATACCCTGCCCATGCAGCGAGTTGACCCGGATGGTTTCCTTGCCCAACAGCTCCGCAAAGATTCCGCCCGGCGCCAGCGCCACATCGTGGCGGTCGGCGAACACGACCAGCGGATCGGGGTGGATTTCGCCATTCGCCAGTCGCGGCATGCGATGGTTCATGCGGCCCGGCAGTTCGCGGATTTCCGGATGCAGCGTGCTGCCATAGGCGACCGCCATTTCCTGAAAGCCGCGGCAGATGCCGAACAGCGGCACGCCGCGATCAATGCAGGTTTTCACGAGTTCGAGGGCGAGCGCATCGCGCGGCTCGTCGTAAGGCTCGTGCGCGGGATGCGCCTGCGTGCCGAAACGCGTCGGATGGACGTTGGCACGCGCACCGGTCAGCACCACGCCGTCCACTGTCGCAAGCAAAGTCTCGATGTCGGTCAATTCCGGCGAGCCGGCAAAGATCAACGGCAAGGCGCCGACGACCTCGGCGACGGCGCGTATATTGCGTTCGCCGACACGCTGCCCGACGAAGCGGCCCTCCTCCACGTGCGCGCTGCCGATGATGCCGACCACGAGACGCTTCATATTTGCCGCTTCATCTTTGCCGATTGATGGCCCTCGTTTCACTTCACCGTCCGCAGATCGGCGAAGGCATCGTCGAGGCGATCGAGTGCCTCGTCGAGAACCGGCCGCGGCGTCGCGAAGTTGAAGCGCAGCCAGCTCTCGCCGCCCGGCCCGAACTGCTCGCCGGGGCTGGCAAAAATACGGGCACGCTCGGCCACCCGCTTCGCGACATCGCCCGGCGCAAGGCCGGTGCCGGCAAAATCGACCCAAGCGAGATACGTCGAGTCGAGCGCCATCGGGCGTGCGCCGGGCGCGGCCTTGGCGATGCGGGCATTCAAAATGTCGCGATTCTTGGCGAGATAAATGAGCAGCGCGTCGAGCCAGGCGTCGCCGGTACGCCAAGCCGCCTCGGTCGCGATCATGCCGAAGCCGTTATAGGAACCGACGCCGCACGCCATGATGCGCGCGTCGAGCTTCTTCTTCAGTGCTGGGTTGGACACCACGCAAGCGCCGACATGGGCACCTGCGAGGTTGAAGGTTTTTGTGGCGGCGACGCAAGTGATCAGACGGTCGGCGATTTCGGGCGCGGCCATGAGCGTGGGCACATGCTTGGCGCCGGGAAAAACCAGATCGCAATGAATTTCGTCCGAGACCAAAAGCAGGTCATGCTCGGCGCAGAACGCAGCCAGCGCACGCAACTCTTCGGCCGACCACACCGTGCCGCCCGGATTATGCGGGCTCGAAATAAACACGATCTTGCTGCGCGGCGTCAGCCTCTTTGCCAGCGCGTCGAGGTCCATGGCGTAGCGGCCCTGGGTCTCCACCAATTGCGCATCGAGAATGCGCCGGTCGTTGGCGACGATGATGCGGCGGAAGGCATGATAGACCGGCGGAAACACCACCACCTCGTCGCCCGGCTCGGTGAAAGCCTGAAGCATCAGTCCAAGCCCGGAAACGATGCCCGGCGTCGGCGATACCCATGCCGGATCGAGCGTCAGGCAATGGCGGCGCTTCATCCAGCCGACGCAGGCTTGCGCCCAGCTACCGGTGTCGGCGTAGTAGCCGTGTGCCGCGCGGTCGATCTCGGCTTTCAACGCTTCGGTGACGCCCGGCGGCGCGGCGAAGTCCATATCGGCGACCCACATCGGAATCGCATCGGGCGCGGTGATGCCCGACAGCTTGGCCATGTTGTCCCACTTGGAGGCATGCGTCCCGCGACGCTCAATAATACGGTCGAAATCGAACATGCGGCGGGGTCCTTAGCGGCGGCGGGCGGAACATTCATTCATGAAGAGAGCATCACGGCAGGTCAAGGCGTCCTCCCCCGGATACGTTAAGCCTCGATGACCGGTTCGCGACCGACCAGCCGTGCCAGTTGGCGCAGACGGCTGAACAGCCGGTCGCTGGCGAGCGGGCCGTAGCGTCCCGGCAATTGCAGCACCAGCTTGCCACGTTTGACCAGCATCGGCACATCGCCGAGAACGCCGCTCTGCCCTGCTGTCAGGATATAGGCGACGCGCATCGCCGCCCCCAGCACGCGGGCGCGATCGAGAATGCGCGGCGTCGCCAGTTCGCGGATGCGGGTCGGCAACTCATCTTCACTCAAGCCGGCATGGCGGAAATAGATTGCGAGGCCCAGATAGGCGCGCCCCGGATGATCGACCGAGACAAAGGCGCCGTGGGCGATGATATTCATCGACTGTTCGCCACGGTAATCCGGATGTGCGCGCCAGCCGATGTCACCCAGCAGACAGGCGGCATGACGCAGGCGACGCTCGTCCGCACTTTCGTCGAGGCCCGACGACGCCATGAAGCGATCGGTCCATCCGACCAATTCCTCATTGTGTAGCGGCGAGCGCGACCGCAGCAGATTGAGGTCGGCGGCGATCGAGATCAGCGGGTCACGCGCGCGCTCCTTGGCGTCGAGCAGTGAATACAGAAGTCCCTCGCGCACACCGAGCACCGAGAACACGACATCCTTCGGCTTGATCGAGCGCACCAGGTTTTCCAGAACCAGCGCCGCGTAAGCAAGCAACGGCCGGCGGGCGGCGTTGACCACTTCGATCTTCGATAGCGTTTCGGTATCGACGCGATGCACCAGCCGCGAGAAGTCGAGCGCGTCGCGCGCGGCGATCCGGTAATTGTGCATGACGTGGAACGGATAGCCGGTCTGCCACATGTGCAGCCGCGCCAGCGCGCGCCAGGTGCCGCCGACCGCGTAGAAGCTGCGGCCTTCGCCTTCCTTGAGGATGCCGAGACCCTTGAACGCCTCGCCGACCAGCTTCTCGGCTTTCTTCAGCGACTTGCCGGTGATGTCCTGCAACGCCAGACCGCCGAGCGGCAGCGTGAGGCCGTGACGCACGCGCGCGCCATGAACATCGACGAGCTCGAGCGAGCCGCCGCCGAGATCGCCGACGAGACCGTCGGGTTTATGAATACCGGAGACGACACCAAGCGCAGTGAGTTGGGCTTCGCGCTTGCCCGACAGAATTTCGATCGGTACGCCGCAGATGCGCGTCGCTTCGGCGATAAAGGCGCGGCCGTTGCGGGCGTCACGGCAGGCGGCGGTAGCGATCGCCCAGATCTTGCTGACGTGCTGGATGTCGCACAGCGCCCGAAAACGGACGAGCGCCTTGAGCGCGGTGTCGATGGCCTCCTGCGTCAGCAGACCGGTGGTCTGTACCTGACGTCCGAGGCCGGCCAGAACTTTTTCGTTGAAGATCGGCGTCGGCGAGCGCGTCAGGCCTTCGTAGATGACGAGGCGCACCGAGTTCGAGCCGATGTCGATGACGGCAATCGCCGGCCCGTGATCGAGCCGGCCCTTGACCTGCGCGCTTTTGGCGACCGGACGGCTACGCGCCTTCGACGATACGCCGGACGAGACTGCGAGGCGACGATTCTTTGAGCGATTTACCACGGCCCGACAGACTCGGATTGGTCATGAAGTACTTGTGGGCGTTGAACGGTTCCTCGCCCGGCGCGGCCTTTATGCGCGCCGAAGTGCCGTCCGGCAAGACCTTCCAGCTTTGCTCGTTGTCCCTCATGTTGGCCACCATGATCTGACCCAAAACCTGCTCATGCACCGTCGGATTAAGAATCGGGCACAGCACCTCGACACGACGGTCGAGATTGCGCGGCATCATGTCGGCGGAGGAAAAATATACCGCCGCTTTGGGATGCGGCAGCAAATGGCCGTCGCCGAAACAGTAGATGCGGGCGTGTTCGAGAAACCGTCCGACAATCGACTTGGCGCGGATGTTGTCGGAGAGGCCCGGCACGCCTGGCCGCAAACAGCAGATGCCGCGCACGACCAGATCGATCTTCACCCCGGCCATCGAGGCGTCGTAGAGCGCGTCGATGATTTCCGGATCGACCAGCGAGTTCATTTTCATCCAGATCGCGGCAGGCTTGCCGGCCCGCGCGTTGGCGGCCTCGCGCGCAATGTGGTCGAGAATGCGCGGCCGCAACGTGACCGGCGAGATCGCCATGCGTTCGAGTTCGGCCGGCTCTGCATAGCCGGTGATGTAGTTGAAGATGCGCGCGACATCGCGCGCGATCACCGGATCGGCAGTGAAGAACGACAGATCGGTATAAATGCGCGCCGTCACCGGATGATAATTACCGGTGCCGACGTGACAGTAAGTGGCGAGCGAGCCACCCTCGCGGCGCACCACCAATGACAGCTTGGCGTGGGTTTTCAATTCGATGAAGCCGTAGACGACCTGCGCGCCGGCGCGTTCCAGATCGCGCGCCCAGCGGATATTGGCTTCCTCGTCGAAGCGGGCCTTGAGTTCGACGAGCGCCGTTACCGACTTGCCGGCCTCCGCCGCTTCGACCAGTGTCTTGACGATCGGGCTCTCCGCCGAGGTGCGGTACAAAGTCTGCTTGATCGCGACGACATTGGGATCGCGCGCCGCCTGTTGCAGGAACTGCACCACCACATCGAACGATTCATACGGGTGATGGACCACCAGGTCCTTCTGGCGGATGGCGGTGAAAGCATCGCCGCCGTGGTCCCGGATACGTTCCGGATAGCGCGGGTTATAGGGCACGAATTCGAGATCGGGCCGGTCAATCCGCGTCAGTTGCGACAGATCGTTGAGCGCCAGCACGCCGTCGACCATGAACACCTCGTCGTCGGCGACCGCCAACGCCCGCTGCACGAAGTCGCGCAACTCGGCCGGCATCGTGGCATTAAGTTCGAGCCGGATCACCGAACCGCGACGACGCTGCTTGAGCGCGGTCTCGAACAAGCGCACCAGATCTTCGGCTTCTTCCTCTATTTCCAGATCGGAGTCGCGGATAGCGCGAAACGCGCCCTGCCCTTTGACGGTATAGCCGGGAAACAGCCGGCCGACATGCAGCGCGGTCGCCTCCTCCAGCGTGATCATCCGCGTGCCGTCCTCAGGCGCCGCCGGCAGCTTGATGAAGCGTTCGATCTTCTGCGGCATGCGGATCAGCGCGTTCATCGACTTGCCGTCGCGCACGCGGCTCAACTGCAAGGCCATCGAGAAGCCGAGGTTGGGAATGAACGGAAACGGATGCGCCGGGTCGATGGCAAGCGGCGTCAGCAGCGGAAACACATGGGTGAGGAAATGCTCCTCCAGCCAGGCCTTCTCGGCCTTCTTGAGGTGAAGACCGTCGACCAGCGTGACGCCGGCGCCGGCAAGGTCTTCACGCAGTTCGATCCAGCGGCGCTGCTGGTCGTAAGCAAGCTGCGACACGGCCTCGCCGATCTGGGTGAGCTGTTCGCCGGGCGTGAGACCGTCAGGGCTGCGGGTGGTGATGCCCTGACGCACCTGGCCCTTGAGGCCGGCGACGCGGACCATGAAGAACTCATCGAGGTTATTGGCCGAGATCGACAGGAATCGCACCCGTTCCAGCATCGGGTGGTGTTCATTGGCCGCTTCTTCGAGCACGCGCCGGTTGAAGTGCAGCCACGACAATTCGCGATTGATGAAGCGGTCCGGCCGCGATCTTAAGTCCGGATCGGCCGATGCCGTCGAGGCGGCCTTCGGCGCGTGGGTGGTCCCAGCCCGTTCGGTTTCTTCATCCTTTACAGTAGCTTGCGCGCGATCGGCCATAATCTGAATGCCTGAATGAAAGGCCCTGCTTAGCCGGCCAAGATGGCGGCCGGATGACCGCCCGCAGTCAAGCCGCCGACGGTCGAGGCCACGGCGTCAGGATTGTACCCGATCCGACGTTAAAGTTTTGGCTTAAGGCGTCCGGAACAGCTCGGCGGCGAGCGCCCGGGTCACCGGGCGGTGCTGGCGTAGTGCCTCTTCGTCGAGGAGCGCGACGGCCGCGCGCACGGCAGCAAACGAACGCTCGATCCGGTTCGCGAGAAAGTTCACCAGCGCCTCATCCACCGCCAGTTGCCGGTCGGCGGCGAGCTTGACGATCAGCGCCCGCAACAGTGCATCGTCCGGCGCAGTCAAAGCGACAACCGGCAAGACTTTCAGGCGCGACGCGAGATCGCGAATGTCGACCGGGAAGCCGGCCGGCGGCGTCCGCGCAGTGAACAGCACATCGACCCGCTCCTCGCGGGCGAGGTTGATCAGGTGGAACAGCGCCCGTTCGTTGAGGTCGTCCGGCGAGAGGTCTTCAACTACCAACGCGCCGGTAGCCATGGAAGCGAGCAGATCGGTCTCGCCGAGAAGTTTGGCGGAGAGAACGCGCGCACCGGAGACCTGCGCCCAGATCGCGGCAAGATGGCTTTTGCCCGACCCTTCCGGGCCGACGAGGACAGCCAGCCGATCAGGCCAGTCCGGCCAGCGTTCGATCAAGGCCAGCGCTTTCGCGTTCGACGGACCGGACAGAAAATCCTCGCGCGCGAAGCTGATGGCATGGTCGAGCGCCAGCACCAGTTGACGCGGCGCCGGCGGGATATCGACATCGAGGCCGGCATCGTTACTCAAAGCGAACTCCAAGAATAAACTTACTCCGACGTCTCGCCGGTAAAAAGCGAGCTTTCCAGATAACGATTGAGCGCGAAGCGCGCCAGCACGCCGATCGTGGCGGCGAGCGGCACCGCAACCATAAGACCGACAAAACCGAATAGATAACCGAAGGCCAGCAGCGCGAAGATCAGCCAGACCGGATGCAGGCCGACACTTTCGCCGACCAATTTCGGTGACAATACATTGCCTTCAAGAAACTGCCCCACCAGGAAGATGCCGAGCACGATCAGGATTGAGGTGTAATGCGGCCAGAACTGCGCCACCGCAACACCGAGGGAAAGGATCAATCCGGTCATCGAACCGACGTAAGGGATGAAGGTAATCAGGCCGGAAATCAGACCGATCAGCAGACCGAAATTGAGCCCGCTCAACGTCAGAGCGATCGCGTAGAAAGAACCGAGGATCAGACACACGGCGCTCTGGCCGCGCACAAAGCCGGCGATCGAGGCGTCGATCTCGCGCGCCAGCCCGCGCACCGTGTCGCGCTGATGTAGCGGCACCCAGCTATTGGCTGTGTCGATCATGTGGTGCCAATCGTAGATCAGGTAGAATGCGACGACCGGCGTCACCACGACGAGCGAAAACAACGACACCAACGCCCGCCCCCCCGACCATAGCGACTTCAGGAAGGTCGTTATCCAGCCCACGCCCTGGGCCACGAGGTCTGACATGCCCTGGTCAGTGTTGAAGCCGACGCCGACGATCTTCTGCACCCAAGGGTTGCTCGGATCTCGCAGCAGCGATTGCAGCTTGGCGACATAGCCGGGAACGTTGTCGATAAACGACCACAACTGGCCGCCGAGGATCGGCGCGACCAGCAGGATCAACAGTACGATGGCCAGCACGACCACGGTGATGATCATCAGCGCCGCGGCAAGCCGGTTGACCCCGGCGCGCTCGAGTCGGTCGGTCAGCGGCGTCAGCAGAAAGGCGATGGCGAGACCGGCGACGAATGGCAGCAGGATTTCCGCCAGCAGCCACAGCAAGACGATGACGATGGCCAGCGCCGCCAGCCAGAACATCACATGCCGCTGGAACGACATGCCGCCGTGGGCCGCCTGCAGCGGCGATTTCCGCGGAGCCGGCGCGCTCACCGGCCGGCCGGCGTCGAGTTCATGTGGCGGACCCATTCGGCGAGATAGGCGGCTACCGACAGCAACGTCAAGACCGCGACCAGCCCCATCAGGATCGGCTTGACGAGGCCGACGTCAAAATGAAGGCCGAGGGAACCCAGTACCACGCAGGCAAACAAGATTTGCGCCACGGTGTTGAGCTTCGACACCAGCAGCGGCCGTATCTTGAGCGGGTTTCCCAGCAGCCAGGACAGCATGATCCCTCCGACGATGAGGATATCGCGCGACACCACCAGAATCACCAGCCAGCGGGGGATGTCCCCGTTGATCCCAAGGCTCAGGTAGATCGATACGATCAGGGCCTTGTCGGCCAGCGGGTCGAGATAGGCTCCCAGTTCGGTGGTCATGTTGAAGCGCTTGGCGAGATACCCATCGACGCCGTCACTGATGCCGGCGACCACGAACAGGACGAATGCAATCCACATGTCCCCGGCCGCAATCGCCCAGACCACCACCGGCACCAACAGAATACGCCCCAGCGTAATGAGGTTAGGAATACTCACTCAAAAACCCGGCTTTTAGCAGAAAAGCCCCCGGCACGAGGGCGGGAACGAAGATTCCCGAGAGCAGAGTATAACGATAGCCGAGCCATTGCGCGAATTGCGTTTTCACCGTAGGACCCGCCCAAATCAGGGTGCCAGAATGACCGCAAAAGAGCCCGGTCTGACCTACGCGCAGGCCGGCGTCGATATCGATGCCGGCAACCGCATGGTCGATCTGATCAAGCCGCTGGTGCGCGCCACCGCGCGGCCCGGCGCCGATGCCGAAATTGGTGGCTTCGGCGGGCTGTTCGATCTCAAGCGGGCTGGCTTCAAGGACCCCGTTCTGGTTGCCGCCAATGACGGCGTCGGCACCAAGGTCAAGGTCGCGATCGAAACCGGCCGCCACGACACGATCGGCATCGATCTGGTCGCCATGTCCGTCAACGATCTGGTGGTTCAGGGCGCCGAGCCGCTGTTCTTTCTCGACTATTACGCCACCGGCAAACTGGAACCGGAAATCGGCGCTGCCGTGGTCGCCGGTATTTCGGTCGGCTGCCGTCAGGCCGGCTGCGCGCTGATCGGCGGCGAAACCGCGGAAATGCCCGGGCTTTACCAAGGCGGCGACTACGATCTGGCCGGGTTTGCGGTTGGCGCGGTCGAGCGTGGCGAGGTGCTGCCGCGCCCCGACATCGCCGAAGGCGATGTTATTCTCGGGCTCGCATCCTCCGGCGTGCATTCCAATGGTTATTCGCTGGTGCGCAAGATCGTCGCCAAAAGCGGGCTGGCCTGGAGCGAGCCGGCGCCGTTCGCGCCGGCCGTGACGCTCGGCGAGGCGATCCTGACGCCGACGCGCATCTACGTGAAATCGTGCCTGTCAGCGATCCGCGCCACCAAGGCGATTAAAGGCCTCGCCCACATTACCGGCGGCGGTTTTCCGGACAACATCCCGCGCGTGCTGCCGAAAGGCTTGGGCGCGCGCATCGACCTGACGCGCGTGGCGGTCCCGCCGGTCTTCAAATGGCTCGCCGAAACCGGCAACGTTGCCCAGAACGAGTTGCTGCGGACGTTCAATTGCGGCATCGGCATGATCGTCGTGGTTGCGGCGAAGGATGCCGACGCGGTAAGCGCGGCCTTCAAGCAGGCCGGCGAAGACGTGGCGCGCATCGGCGCGGTGATCGCTGCCCCGGCCGAGCCGCGCGTCGTCTACGACGGCGCACTCGATCTGGCGCGATAGCGTCGAACGAGCGCTGGATGAACACAGGCCGCGGAAAATGAGCAGAAAACGCGTCGCGGTTCTGATTTCCGGCCGCGGCTCCAATATGACGGCTCTGATCGAGGCCGCCCGGAAGCCGGATTACCCGGCCGAGATCGTCCTGGTATTGTCGAACCGGCCGGACGCCGGCGGACTGGCAACCGCCCGGGCAGCCGGCATTGCCACCGAGGTCATCGATCACAAGCCTTTCGGCAAGGATCGCGACGCTTTCGACGACGCGATGCAGAAGGCGCTCGACACCTGCCGGATCGAACTCGTGTGTCTTGCCGGTTTCATGCGGCTGCTCTCGCCGGGCTTCGTCTCCCGATGGCATGAGCGAATGCTCAATATTCACCCCGCCCTCCTGCCCGCCTTTAAGGGTCTCGACACCCACAGGCGCGCGCTTGAGGCCGGCGCCAATGTTCACGGCGCCACCGTACACTTCGTGGTGCCGGAAATGGATGCCGGTCCGATCATCATGCAGGGCGCGGTCAAGGTCCGCGATGGCGACACCGAAGGTGCGCTTGCCGGCCGCGTGCTCAAAGTCGAGCACCGGATTTATCCGGAGGCGCTGAATCTGGTGGCGCAAGGCCGGGTCTATGTCGCGAACGGTCGCTGCCTGATCGACGGCAAAGCAGTGCCGGACGCGTCCGCGCTTACACCGGAGTAATAAAGTTCCTCACAACGTTGGGAATAAGTGTCGCGCAGCGTTGTTATTAGGAATTGGCCTTTCTATGAACTGACATCATTCACAGCGCGGGATTCCTCATGTTCGAAACCTCACATCACTCAAGACTGCACTTTCCTGGTCTTGCCAGCTTCTATATCTGGGCCGAACCGATCGTGTACGCGCTGTTGCGCCTCACCAT
This sequence comes from Hyphomicrobiales bacterium, assembly GCA_041691675.1. Lineage (GTDB taxonomy): Bacteria > Pseudomonadota > Alphaproteobacteria > Rhizobiales > Xanthobacteraceae > Pseudolabrys. The sequence goes on from JBEPUC010000022.1 coordinate 23,593, forward strand.
CGGCATCGTCATTTTCGTTCACGGCTATGGCAAAGTGATGGGTCCTGGCCCCGCCGGCGTCACCGGCATGTTTACGCGTATGGCCTTCCCGGCGCCGGGCGCCATGGCTTATGTCGCGATCTTCCTCGAAACCATCGGCACGCTTTGCGTTGCGATCGGCCTGTTCACGCGCTTTTTCTCCGCGGCACTGGCGATCGAAATGCTGGTCATCCTGATTACCGCGCACTGGGCCAAGGGCTTCAGCGTCGGCCAGGGCGGCTACGAGTACGTGTTGTTGCTCGGCATGGTTTATTTCTACATCGCCCTGCGCGGCGGCGGCCGGTACTCAGTGGACGCCAAGATCGGTAAAGAACTGTAGCCGCGGGCACTCCGGATCAGGCGCGGCGGATCCAGACCTTGTTGTCATGGACCGCCGCGCCGCCGTACGGCGCTATCGAGTCCGCACCGGTCAGCGTGTTGATGCCGCAGCCGTCGGCATAGGCCGAATTGGGCCAGATCGATTCCGCGATCAGCACGCCGCGGCGCAGCCCGTCGAACAGGCGGGCGTGCAGGCGCACCTCTCCGCGCGTATTGCCAAGCACGACATAATCGCCATCGGCGATGCCCTGCGCCGCCGCGTCGTCGGGATGGATCATCACGCTCGGACGCTTTTCCAGCGCCAGCGAGGTCGGCGTTTCGTTGAAGGTCGAGTTCAAAAACCCGCGCGCCGGTGACGTCGCCAGCCGGAACGGATGCGCAGCGTCAGCGGTTTCAATTGACGTCCAGTGGTCCGGCAGCGACGGCATCTCGGCAACCGGGCCGCTATTATAAGGGCTGCGGAACGGCACGTTCGGCCAGTCCGGCTTGAAGCGGAATTTGCCATCCGGCCACAGGAACCCGTCGAGATAATGCGATTCGCGAAACGGCGGCTGGCAGTCAATCCAGCGGTCGCGCTCAATGTCGGCGAGCGTGCCGCGTTTCGAGACGCGCAGCATCTGATCGATCAACTCGCGCGGGCTCATGTCGAAACCCGCATGCACGGCGCCGACGCGCTTGGCCAGCGCCGCGATCACCTGATGGTTGTTCCAGCACTCGCCCGGCGGATCGACCAGCCTGGGACCGAAGATGAGATACTGATGCCCGCCGCCGCGATAGATGTCGTCGTGCTCGAGAAAAGTCGTCGCCGGCAGGACGATGTCGGCCATCTTCGCTGTTTCGGTCATGAATTGTTCGTGGACGCAGGTGAACAGATCGGTTCGCGCAAAGCCGCGCTTGACCTGTGTCTGGTCCGGCGCCACCGACACCGGATTGGTGTTCTGGATGATGAGCGCATCGACCGGTGGACCGCCGAACAACGCGTCACGGTCGCCGGTCAGGACCGCGCCGATGCGCGACTGGTCGAGGACACGCACCGAACGATCGAAGGCATCGAGCCCCTCGATCACGGTCTTGTCGAGCTTGAAGATGTCGGCGTTGGCATGGAACGCGCCGCCACCTTCCAGTTGCCACGCACCGCTGACCGCCGCGATGCAGCTTGCGGCGTGCATGTTGACCGCGCCGTTGCGCGAACGCGAGAAGCCGAAACCGAGCCGGAAATAAGTGCGCTTGCGCTCGCCGATCAATCTGGCGAATTCCTCGATCGTTTCCGCCGGCGTGCCGGTGATGGCGGCAGCCCAATGCGGGTCGCGGGTGCGAAGGTGCGCCTGCAGTTCGCGCGGCGCATCGGTGTATCGGTCGAGGTAATCCCAATCGGCTTTGCCGTCGCGGAACAGGCAGTGCATCACGGCGCAGGCGAGCGCGCCATCGGTGCCGGGCTTCACCAGCACGGCAAGATCGGCCTGCGCCATCGTGCCGTTCATGTAGACATCGATGGCCACGATCTTGGCGCCGCGTTCCTTGCGGGCGCGGATCGCGTGCGTCATCACATTGACCTGGGTGTTGACGGCGTTGGTGCCCCAGATCACCACCAGATCGGATTTCGCCATCTCGCGCGGGTCGGGTCCGGCGACCTGGCCGACGCCGGCGGCAAAGCCGCTATAAGCCGGATTGACGCAGATGGTGGAGTGATAGCCGGAATATTTCTTGACGTGGCGAAGCCGGTTGATGCCGTCGCGCATCACCAGCCCCATCGTGCCGGCGTAGTAATAGGGCCAGACGCTTTCGGCACCGTGGCGCTGCTCGGCCTTGAGAAATTGTTCGGCGACGATGTCGAGGGCGTCGTCCCAACCGATCTGACGGAACTCACCGGATGCCTTGTCACCGACGCGTTGCAGCGGATGCATCAGCCGGTCGGGGTGATGCTGACGCTCGGCGTAACGCGCGACCTTGGCGCAGATGACGCCGGCCGTGTAGTCGTTGTCCTTGGAGCCACGCACCCGGCCAATCGTGCGCTCGTCGAGCAATTCGACTTCAAGCGCGCACGTCGAGGGGCAATCGTGCGGACAGGCGGTGGCGCCCATCCGCTTGCCGTTGGGAGGCCGGACAGTTTGATTCATCGCACCGGCACTATACCGTCATTCCGGAAGCTGTGCAGGGGGCTCCGGATGCCGGTTCCAGTGAACGGCCCGGCTAGGCTTCGCTCTCGACAGGACGCTTGCGAAGCCGCAGCAGGATGAAACCGGTGGCGACCACGAACACGGCCCCGACGGGCGCCGCCCACACGTGGGCTTGCTCGATCAGATTGTGGCCCAGATAGGTCTCGACCGCCACGTCCTTGACGATGATTTCGCCGGCCACCCAGCCGAGCAGCGCCGCACCGGCCCAAACCAGGATCGGGAAACGCTCGAGCAGGCTCATCAGGATGGCACTGCCCGCGATGATGAGCGGCACGCTGGTGGCGAGACCGAAGATGATCAGCGCCGTCTTGATGGTGAGCGCGTGCGCGATGTCGATGTGCGCCGCCGCCGACTCAGCCGAGGCCGCAATTGCAATCACGTTATCGAGGCTCATGACGATGTCGGCCACGGTGACGAGCCACACGGCACGCAACAGCGTATCGCCTGCCTTGACGCTGCCTTCCGAATGATCGTCGTTCGGCAGGATCAGCTTAACCGCGATCCAAAAGAGCAGCAGGCCGCCGGTGAACTTGAGGAACGGAACGGCCATGACCTGTGCGATGAGAACCGTGAAAACGACCCGCAGCAGCACAGCCGCGCCGGCCCCAAGCGCAATGCCCCAGAAGCGCTGACGCGACGGCAACGAGCGACAGGCCAAAGCAATGACAACGGCGTTGTCGCCGGACAAAAGGACATTGATCCAGATGATCTGGCCGAGTGCGATCCAAAACGGCGCGTGCCAGAAGCTTTCTACCAAATATTGCAATGGATCCCTCAGCTAGCTCTGCGTTGCTGACCCGGCCTAAGTCCGGACCGACATCAGGTTTCATTTTGCCGGGCGCGAGGCCAAAAGGCCGTGCGACGCGCGCCACGCTCGATCGCGGCTCACCTGCCATGCGACGTAAAGGACCCGAACCGTTCCCAAGACACCGATGGCCACCAACGACCACTTCAGAGTTTCCGTCGTCTCGACTCCAAGGTGACGTCGCAGCGTCAGATAGGGCAGCGCCCAGAGAGCGATAGCCGCCGCCCAATTGGAAAAAATTTTATCGCGTAGGCTTGGCATCCCTCTGCCTCCGTATCGCCGGTGCAATTGGTCTGCGCACTTCTCGCGCGAAACGCCGACTCACGACTGCATGCACATGCCCTGCCAGCCTTTCGGCTCGCAAAGACAGCACCCGCGCTTCCGGTAGTTTGACCAGCGGAGGATAGGGGCAACGGCAGGCCATACAACTCAGGATGAATGCCCGGGGTATAGACCTTGGGTAATTTCACCTAGGTGCTAATATCGAGGGGAAGGCCACCAAAAAGGATGTAGAGCTTGTCGGTCAAAGCATTGTAGGCAGAGCGACTGCATAAAATGGCCTTTCCGCGCGTTTTTGACGCTCCGAAGATCGTCATTGTCGTCACCTATCTCGCAGCCTACGCGTTGCTGGATTGGTTGAGCTTCATCGAGCCCTACGCCCACCTGAGCATCACGCCGTGGAATCCCGGCATTGGGCTGAGCTTTGTCCTCCTGCTCATGTTCGGCCGGCGGATGATTCCCTTTGTCATCGTCGCCCCACTCCTCGCCGACATCCTTCAGCGGCAATTTTCTCTGCCGTGGGCGTTCGAAATCGCTTCGTCGGCCCTGGTCGGCGTCAGCTACTCGCTGGCCGCCCTATTCCTGCTCCGGCCGAGCCTCCGCTTTGACTCCGCGCTGTCGTCCATGCGCGACCTGCTTCTGCTGATGGTGGTGGCGGCGGTCAGCGCCGCGTTCGTCGCCGTGGCCTATGTCGGGCTGACGGTTTTTGCCGGGCTTCTGCCGCCGACAGACTTTATCGCCGCGGCGTTGCGCAACTGGATCGGCGACGTCATCGGCATCATCGTCGTCGCCCCGGTCTCATTGCTTGCGCTGACTCGCCCGCGGCTTCTGACAATGTCGACGGAGACCGCGCTGCAACTGGCGGCCATCGGCGTCGCGCTGGTGATGGTATTCGGCGTCGTAGAAGAACAGCAATTTCAGTTGTTCTATGTTCTGTTCCTGCCGATTGTCTGGATGGCCGTGCGCACCGGCTTGCAAGGCGTCAGCGCCGGCATTCTCATTACGCAGCTCGGTCTAATCGTCGGCATCCATCTTTTTCCCGCCGGATCGTTCGACGTGACGTCCTTCCAGGCCCTGATGCTGGTGCTCGCCATGACAGGACTTGTCGCCGGCGAACTGGTCACCGAGCGGCGGCGCGCGCAATCGCAATTACGGCTGCAGCACGAGTTACTGTCGCGCGTCGCCAGGCTTGGCAGCATGGGTGAACTCGCGGCCGCGGTGGCGCACGAACTCAATCAGCCTTTGACCGCGGCCGGCACCTATACGCGGCTGGTCGATGACGCGATCAGCTCAGGCAACACCAACCCGAAGATGATCGCTGAGACCGCAAAGAAGGCCGTCGCTCAGGTCGAGCGCGCTGCGGAAGTGGTGCGCCGGCTCCGCGCACTGGTCCGGCTCGATCGCAGCAACCGCGCGTCATGGAAGGTCGAGCATGCGGTCAAGGATACCGTCGAGCTATGCCAACCCGAGATCGACCGCCATCACGTGACCATCCGTTCCAGCATCCCGAAAGATCTGCCGAGCGTCATGATCGACCTGATTCAGATCGAACAGGTCCTGATCAACCTCCTGCGCAACGCGATTGACGCGCTTGGCGAAAGCAAGAACGTGCGGGGCATCATTGCCATCGACGCCAAGGCGGCCGATGCAGACTTTGTCGAAGTCCGTGTCACCGACACCGGCCCCGGCTTTTCCAGCCAATTCCTTGAAAACGCTTTCGTGCCCCTTTCCTCGACCAAGGTCGACGGCCTTGGCGTCGGGCTTTCGCTCTGCAAATCGATTATCGAGGCGCATGGCGGGCTGCTCAAACTCGAGGGCAGCCCACAAGGCGCCGTCGTCCGCTTCACCCTGCCGATCGCAAAGTCCGTATAACCATGACCAAATCCATTCATCTCGCTTTAATCGACGATGACGAAGCCGTGCTCGATTCTCTGTGCCTCTACTTGCACTCGCAGAAGATAGCGACCGCAAGCTTTTCGACGGCGCAGGAATTCCTTGCAGCCCTACAGCAGCACAAACAATTTGACTGCATCGTATCGGACGTGCGGATGCCCGGCATGTCCGGCCTCGATCTCGTGCGCGAACTCAAGAGCCGCAATGTCGGCGCGCCGATCGTGTTGATTACCGGTCACGGCGACGTCGACATGGCGGTCGCCGCCATCAAGGTCGGCGCTGCCGACTTTATCGAGAAGCCGTTTGATGAAAGCCGGCTGCTTGCCAGCGTGCGGAATGCGATCGAGGAAAGCCAGCAGCGGGAGAATTTCGGCGAACAGAAGGATTTGCCGGTGAAATTCGAATCCCTCACCGCACGGCAGCGTCAGGTTATGGAGCTTGCCGTCGCCGGCCTGTCGAACAAGGAAATCGGATCGCGGCTCGACATCAGCCCGAAGACCGTCGAGAACCATCGTGCCTGGGTCATGGAGCGCATCGGCGCGCGGAACATTGCCGAGCTTGTGCGCCTGGCCATGAAATATGACCGACAGTCATGACAGGTCCGGGGGCGCTGTGCCGATAGAAAAGCCGCGCCACCGCGACCGGTGACGCGGCTCTTAGCACGGCGCTTGGCACGGCTCTTGGCACGGACTTAATCAGGCTTCGCTCACCGCCGCCTTATGGGTGCTGCGCCAGATGAACCCGCAACCAAGCGCGAACACGGCGCCGACGATCTGCGCCACCAGTGCGATATGCTCCGGTTCATAGCCGCTGAAGAAATTCAGCACGACGGAGTCGCTGGCGAAGATCTCGCCCGCGACCCAGCCGAGAACACCGGCGCCGCACCAGATGAGGATCGGGAAGCGTTCAAGCAGGGCCAGGATGATGGCGCTGCCGGCGATGACAATCGGGATACTGACCACAAGCCCGAGGGTCAGCAGGACATAATCGCCTTTGGCCACCGCGGCGACGGCGATAACGTTGTCCAGGCTCATGACGATGTTAGCGACGACGACGAGGCGCACCGCGCGCCACAGGTCTTCGATAGCCTCCGGCGTATCCTCGGCGTCGTGCGCCGCCGGTGCGAGCAGCTTGATCGCGATCCAGAGAAGGGCGATCGCGCTGAACAGCTTGAGGTAAGGCAGCGTCATCAGGGCCGAGACGATGCCGGTAAAAACAATGAGCAGGACCGACGCCGCACCCGCACCGATGATCATGCCCAAGCGACGCTCGCGCGGCGGCAGACCACGGCAGGCCAAGGCGATGACGACAGCATTGTCGCCGGACAGAAGGATGTTGATCCAGATAACCTGAATCACCGCCAGCCAGAACGTCGGGTGCGTCATCTCATCCGCAAGAAAGTCCATGAATCCTCCGTAAGTGACTGTCTTTTTTTGATTTTTTCTTGCCGCAAAATGAACATGGCGCGCACCTTACAGTGCGCGCCATGCTGTGACTAGGTGAAAACCCCTGGGGGTTCAGCCGACGATTTCGTTGCCGGAAAAGAACTGATTGATTTCGATTGCGGCATTTTCGGTCGAATCGGAACCGTGCACCGAGTTCTCGCCGATCGACTTGGCGTGAACCTTGCGGATGGTGTTGTCAGCGGCCTTGGCCGGATCGGTCGCACCCATCACGTCGCGGTACTTGGCGATGGCGCCGTCGCCTTCCAGCACCTGCACCACCACCGGCGCGGAAACCATGAATTCGACCAGCTCCCCGAAGAACGGCCGCGCCTTGTGCACGCCGTAAAACTGCTCGGCCTGGGCGCGCGTGATCTGCACCCGCTTCTGCGCGACGATGCGCAAACCGGCCTTTTCGATCATGGCATTGATGGCGCCGGTCAGGTTACGCGCGGTCGCATCGGGTTTGAGAATTGAGAAAGTACGCTCGACCGCCATCGGTTTGGTCCTTCACTGAGATTGATTGGAAACGCACAAGACATTCATTGGAACATCCCGGTTGCGGCGGCTTATACCGGGGGGCTTGAGAGGCGGCAAGGTCGATAAAGATCGATAAACCGGGCCCACACGCCGCTGTTCCGCGCTAAAAGGGAGCTTGGGGGACTACCGATGAAATCCCGCTACCGGATGCTCGCCGGCTACAATGCCTGGTGCAACGAACATCTCTATGACGCCGTCGCGACCGTTTCGGACGCCGATTACCGTGCCGACCGCGGCGCCTATTTCAAATCCCTGCACGGCACGCTCAATCACCTGCTGGTCGGCGACCGCATTTGGATGCGGCGCTTTACCGGCGTGGGCGAGCAACCGCGGAGCCTTAACGCGATCCTTTATGAAGACTTCGCGCAACTGAGGGCGGCGCGGAAATCGCAGGACGTCCTCATCAGCCGCTATATCGAAGGGCTCGACGACGAGAAACTCAACGGTACGCTGCGCTATCGGACCGTCGTCAATCCGCAAACCATCGAGCAACCGCTCCAGCCGGCGCTCGACCATTTCTTCAACCACCAGACCCACCATCGCGGGCAGGCCCATGCCCTGCTGTCATCGATCCTCGGCAACGACGCCACGCCGAGCTTCGACCTGATTATCTACCAGCGCCAAACTGGGGTCGGGCTGACCAAAATCGAGTAGCTACCCGCCCGTCATTCCAGGGGCCGAGCGCAGCAAGGCAACCCGGAATCCATACTCCTCAGCGCTGGGGGTTATGGATTCCGGATCCACGCCTCCGGCGCGTCCCGGAATGACGAAGGTGGGCATTGCCTTGTGCAGCGCACTCGTCCAAAAGGCGTGCATGCTCATCATCAACGACCTCACAGTGCGTATTGCTGGCCGTTCCCTATTGGAAGACGCCTCTGCCCGCATCATCCCGGGCGGGCGGGTCGGCCTGGTCGGCCGCAATGGAACCGGGAAATCGACGCTGTTCAACGTCATTACCGGCGAAATGGGCGCCGAAAGCGGCTCGATCGAGATTCCGCCGCGCTGGCGCATCGGCCGTCTCGCTCAGGAAGCCCCGAACGGTCCCGAGAGCCTGCTCGAAGTGGTGCTGCAGGCTCCCAGCGAGCGCACCGAACTGATGCACGAGGCCGAGATCGCCACCGATCCGCACCGCATCGCCGAGATCCAGACCCGGCTTGCCGACATCGGTGCGCATGCTGCCCCTGCCCGCGCTGCCTCGATCCTCTCGGGCCTCGGGTTTTCGACCGCCGATCAGGCCCGGCCCTGCACCGAGTTTTCCGGCGGCTGGCGCATGCGCGTCGCACTGGCGGCGACCCTGTTTTCCGAGCCCGACCTTCTGATGCTCGACGAGCCGACGAACTATCTCGATCTTGAAGGCACGTTGTGGCTCCAGGACCATCTGGCGAAATATCCGCACACGATGATCATCGTCAGCCATGACCGCGACCTCCTCGACAATGCGGTCAATCAGATTTTGTCGCTTGAGGCCAAGAAGCTCACGCTCTACAAAGGCGGCTATTCCGACTTCGAACGCCTGCGCAGCGAGAAGCTGGTGCTCGACCAGAAGATGATGAAAAAGCAGGACGCGCAGCGCGCGCACTTGCAGGCTTTCGTCGACCGTTTCCGCGCCAAGGCCTCCAAGGCGACGCAGGCGCAATCGCGCATCAAGATGCTGGCGAAGATGCAGCCGATCTCGTCGATGGTCACCGACGACGTGCGGCCAATCATCATTTCGCCGCCGGAGAAACTGCTGTCGCCGCCGATCATCGCCACCGACGATGTGGAAGTCGGTTATGACGGCCGTGTGATCTTGTCGAACCTGTCGCTACGCATCGACAATGACGACCGCATCGCCCTGCTCGGCTCCAACGGCAACGGCAAATCGACTTTGGTCAAATTGCTCGCCGGCAAGCTCAAGCCGATGCACGGCACGGTGACGCGCGCGGCGGCGCTCAAGGTCGGCTACTTCGCGCAACATCAGGTCGACGAACTCGACCTCAACGGCACGCCCTATGAGCACGTTCGGCGCTTGATGCCGGACCAGCCGGAAGCCAAAGTGCGCTCGCGCGTCGGCACCATCGGGTTCTCCGGCCAGGCGGGCAACACCAAAGTGGAGAAGCTGTCCGGCGGCGAAAAAGCTCGGCTTTTGCTGGGTCTGGCGACCTTCGCCGCGCCGCATCTGATCATCCTCGACGAGCCGACCAACCATCTCGACATCGACAGCCGTGGCGCATTGATCGAAGCGATCAACGATTTTCCGGGCGCGGTGATCCTGGTGTCGCACGATCGCTATTTGCTTGAGGCTTGCGTGGACAGGCTCTGGCTGGTGTCGGGCGGCCGCGTGAAGCCATTCGACGGCGACCTCAACGACTATACGCGTCTCGTTCTCTCATCGGACAACCGCCACACTACGGTCGGCGCCAAGTCTACCACCAGGCCTGACCCCGTTCAGGCGCGCCGCGCCGCGGCCGAGAAACGCATCGATACGGCGCCGCTGCGTAAACGGATCACGCAGGCCGAAGCCGAGATCGCGCAGCTCAATCGCCAGCTCGGCAAGCTCGATGCGACATTGGCCGATGGCACATTGTTCGCCAAGGACCCGGGCCGTGCCGCCGAACTGTCGAAGACGCGCGCCAACGTCGTCACCGCCATCGCCAAGGCCGAGGAGGCCTGGCTGGCGGCATCGAGCGCGCTGGAAACGGCGTAAACCGCTTTACCGGATTTGCGTCACCGGTGCGGACGGACTTGGCCTGACGGCGCGCTTCGGCTGCTTCTTTTTCGGCGGCGTTCGTTTGGCCGATTTGGGTTGGACCGGTGCTGCGGCGATTTCCTTCAGCCGCCCGGCCGAGAATGTGTAGACGCCCGGCCAGTTGCCCTCGAGATAGGTCAGCACCACCTTGCGCTCGCCTTTGTCGCCGACGGCGATATTGACGTTGCTCGCGAGGCCAGCACGCCGCACCGTCTCGCATTCTGACATGCCGAGCGCGACACCGCCGATCAGCGGCGCACCGGCGAGGTCGCCCGCCGCGGAACCGACCGGACCATCGGCGGATGCCGGCGCGGCAATCGGCTGAGCGGCCGGCTGTGGCGTTGCCGTGGCCTGGGCGACTGGAGCGGCGCAACGGCCGTCGGGCTGCACTAGATCCTCCGCGGCCACCGGCCCGCTGGGCGAGAGCTGGAAATTCTTGTCGGTGACCGCGGCCGCACTGCCGTCCTCGCGGCTGAATTTGGCAAAAGGCCCGCGAATGAAGCCGGAATCGTTCTTGAAGGCGTCCGTCATGCCTGAACAGCCCGCCGTCAGCGCCGCCAGCAGGGCAAGACCCGTAATGTGCAAACCAATACGACGACGTGGCAAAACGGCTTCCCCCGGAACTGATCTATCGTATTGTCCCCTAAGACCTATTTTGCGTCATCACAATGGCATAGGGCAAGCGGCTGCGGGCGGGCTAACGATTTTCCCTGCCACACCGCGCTTCAGGCCTTCTTGACCCAGCGCCCCTGCTCATCCGGCTGCCAATAGGTCGCCTCGAATCCCTTGGCTTTGGCCGTCGTCCAGTGCGCGCGCGCCGCCGCGACGGCCTCATCATCGTTGCCGTCGAACACCAGAACGATGCGCATGTAAGCTTCGGCATCCACCGGCAGGGCCGCGCCATCGATGAGGAAACGCACCGTCGCCGCATTCGGATTGGTGTCGTTGATCGTCAGCAGCACCGGCTGCTCGGCAGCCTCCGGCTCGCGCCAGGTGCCGTGCGGCAGAAAACCGTCATCGCGATAGGTCCATAAATGCGCGTCGAGCGCGTCGATGCGCTCCTCGGATGCGCCCTGCACGATCACCTTCCAGCCGCGCTCCAGCGACTTCTCCAGAAGCGGCGTCAGCACGCCTTCGAGCTTCTGGCCCTGCAGGTGGTAGAACAGAACTTCGGTCATCGGTCTCCTGCGCCATGGCACGCGTTGTGCAACGAATTTTCATCGGCCAAAGCGGCTAAGGACGACTTTGATCTCGGCTTTTGTCGTCACATATTTTAACACTCGCTGCGAATGTTTGCCACCAGCGAATATGGCACGCCGAGTCTGGTCAGTTCCGATCGAGCAGCGCCGAGAACTTGTAGCCGATGAACGCCGTCAGCGAGCCGACGCTTATTGCATGCAGCGTCACTAATGACGCGTATTCGTCCGCGCTGAAAACCTGCAACGGTCCGCCGAGAGGGTCGCGCAGAAAATAAAACGCCAGCATCGGCAGCAGCGTGCAGAACGCCATCGCGACGCGCTCGTTGCCGCGAAAAAGCAGCACGCCAAGCAGAATGCACGGCAGGTAAAACAACGCGACACCGCTCGCCGCGCCGAACGCCCAGACGCACAGCACCGTATTCAAAGTACCGGCAAGACACATCAGCAGGCGTCCGGCGACGGCATTGCGTCGGGCGAGCCACGGCACAGCGACAAAGAACGGCGTCGAGACAAACGTCACGACCGTGACCCACGCCGCGCTGCCGGCAATGGCGTAGAAGTAAAGCGGGTAAAACGGCTGATTGGAGACGATGAGAATGGCGACCAGATTGGCCAGCGCCGTGCGCGGGTCGTCGTGCGCCATGTAGCGCGACGTCCACGTCACAATCCTCATTTGGAAAAACCGGCTGCCGTCATTTCTCGTAATAATCCGCGACGAGCCGATCCAGAAGTCGCACGCCCCACCCCGAAGCCCAGCTTTTGTTGATGTCGCTTGCACGCGAATCCATGCCAGTGCCGGCGATGTCGAGATGCGCCCACGGTGTCTTCTCGACAAAGCGCTGGATGAATTGCGCCGCGGTGATCGCGCCGCCCCAGCGCGAACCACCGGTATTCTTCATGTCGGCGAATTTGGAATCGATCATCTTGTCGTAGAACGGCGACAGCGGCATACGCCAAACCTTTTCGCCGGTTTCCTCGCCGGTCTTGTGTAGGCGATGGCTAAGTTCATCGTCATTGGTGAACATGCCGGCGAATTCCTGACCCAGCGCGACGATGATCGCGCCGGTCAGGGTCGCCAGATTGATCATGAATTTCGGCTTGAACCGTTTGTTGGTGTACCAGAGGACGTCGGCAAGAACGAGACGGCCCTCGGCGTCGGTATTGATGATCTCGATGGTCTGTCCCGACATCGATGTGACGATATCGCCGGGACGCTGGGCGTTGCCGTCCGGCATGTTCTCGACGCAGCCGATAACGCCGACAGCGTTGACCCGCGCTTTACGCCCGGCCAGCGCCTGCATCAGGCCGACGACGCAGGCCGCACCGGCCATGTCGCCCTTCATGTCTTCCATGCCGGACGCCGGCTTGATCGAGATGCCGCCGGTGTCGAAGCACACGCCCTTGCCGATGAAGGCGACCGGCGCCTCGCCTTTCTTGCCGCCGTTCCAGCGCATCACCACGACGCGGCTCGGCCGCACCGAGCCCTGGCCGACACCAAGCAGCGCACCCATGCCGAGCTTTTTCATCGCCGGCACGTCGAGAACCTCAACCGCAACGCCGGCTTTCTTCAGCGTCTGGGCGCGGCGGGCGAATTCTTCCGGATAGAGCACGTTGGGCGGTTCGTTGACGAGGTCGCGCGCCATCAGGACACCGCCGGCCAGCGCCTCGCGGGCAACGAACGCCTTGCGCGCGGCCGCGGCATCGCCGGTGGCGATGGTGACGCTGCGCTTCGCCGGCGTCTTGTCGTCGTCCTTTTTCCGCGTCTTGTAGCGATCGAAGCTGTAGGCACGCAGTTGCATACCGTGCGCAAGATCGGCCGCCTGCTCTCCCGTCACACCATTGCCAGGCATGTCGGCAATGACGGTGGCTTCGGTCGCGGCCGGCGGCAGCTTGCCGAACGCCACGCCGCCGAACTTGACGTAATCCTTCGCCGTGAGTTCGGACAATTTGCCGACGCCAATCACCGTCAGCCGCGACACTTTGAGACCCTCCGGCACGATCAGGTCGAGCGACGTCCCGCTTTTGCCGGTGAAGCGCTCCGCCCTGGCGGCGCGCGCCACCAGGGCGGCGGCCGATCCCAGCACCCTGGCCGTTGCGTCGCCGAATTTCAGTCCATCGTCGCAAAAGACCACCAGCACACCCTTGGCCGGAGCCACAGTGACGGGGGCGAAGGACTCAAAACGAAGCTTGGGAGCGTCGGCCATTGCACCATCCTTATTGGGCGTCATTCCTTGAGATGTTCCACCCATATGCCCCGCTATCGGCCTCCTGCAAAGCCCGGCGTGAAATTGTGGCGGGCTTTGCCTCCGCCAGCGGCCGAGTCCGACCCGTTGCCCCGCGCCGAAAGTCGGCCTATCCGCTTGCCAGAATCACGGTTAACGGGCTTGTGTTCAGCTTTCGGGGCGTGGGTAGCTCGTTTACCATTTAATGTGCATAAACAAGGGCTTTGCCATTGCGGGGCCATTTTGTGACGTGATCAAAGTGGGCTTGGCAAGGAAGACCTGGCGGGGGTCAGGTTTGCTTTATTGTGCTGCGTAGACCGGTTCGGTACCGGAGGGCGTGGTAAACGGCCAAAATGACATGGCCGTTTAACAGGAACGACGCCACGGATGGGCTCCATCAGCCACTATATCTTCCGCACCACGATCGGTGTGTTTCTGGTCGTGCTGGTCAGTCTGACCGCGGTGATCTGGGTCACACAGGCGTTGCGCGACATCGACCTGATGACCAACCAGGGCCAGACCATCCTGGTCTTCGTCGGCATCACCGGCTTGATCATACCGCTGCTCGTTCTGGTGATCGCACCGATTGCGCTTCTGATCGCCGTTGCCCACACGCTCAACAAGCTGTCGACCGATTCCGAAATCATCGTCATGAACGCGGCCGGCATGTCGCCGTGGTTTCTGTTCCGGGCCTTCATGTCGGTGGCGCTTGTGGTGTCCATACTGGTCATGGCGATCAGCGCCTATTTCGCGCCGAAGGGCCTGCGCATGCTGCGCGACTGGCTCACCGAAGTGCGCGCCAACGTGGTCAGCACGATCGTGCAGCCCGGCCGCTTCACCCCGATCGAGGCCGGCGTTACCATCCGCATCCGCGAGCGCCTGCACACCGGCCAGTTGGTCGGTATCTTCCTCGACGACCAGCGCAATCCGAACCAGCGCATCACCGTGCTGGCGCAGACCGGCGACCTCCTCGACAACGACAACGGCACCTATCTGGTGTTGCAGAAAGGCGTGGTGCAGCGCCAGGAGACCGGCAAGAACGATCCGGCGATGGTGGTATTCGACCGCTATGCCTTCGACCTGTCGCAATTCGCCGGCGGCTCGCAGGCGGTGAAGTATTCGATCCGCGAGCGCTACCTCTGGCAATTGATGTTTCCCGATCCGACCGATCAGTTCTACATCGAGCAGCCGGGGCAATTCCGCGCCGAGCTTCACGACCGCCTGATCGCGCCGCTTTATCCGATAGCCTTCGTGGTGATCGCCTTCGCCTATCTCGGCGCGCCGCGCACCAATCGCCAGAGCCGGGCGTTGTCGATGGTCGGCGCTATTTCGGCGGTGGCGTTGTTGCGACTGATCGGCTTTGCCTCGACCGTGTTTGGTGCCGCCGCGCCATGGATGCTGTCGCTGCAATATATCGGTGTGGCCATCGCCATCGGCGGCGGGCTGTATGTCATTCACCGCGGCCTGATCCTGGAGCCGCCCGCTTTCCTCACCAACTGGCTGACCGCGCTGACCGAGCGCATCGGCCGGCGTTTCGCACCGTCGTGATGCGCCCATGATAATCACATGACGATCATCGGCGGAAAGATCGCGCGGTACTTCGGGCTGAATTTTCTCAGCACGGTGCTGCTCGTGTTCGGCGGCATTTTCCTCCTGGTCACCTTGCTCGACTACATCGAACTGATGCGGCGCGCTTCGGACGTCCCCAATGTCTCGGCGCTTCTGGTGGCCAAGACCTCGCTGTTCCGGGTGCCGCAGGTGACCGAGCGGATATTGCCGTTCTGCGTTCTGATCGGCGCGATGTCCTGCTACCTCAATTTCTCGCGCCGGCTCGAACTGGTGGTGGCCCGCGCGGCCGGCATGTCGGCGTGGCAGTTCGTTGCGCCGGCGGTGATAGTCGCGTTCCTGATCGGCGTTTTTGCGACGACGGTCTACAATCCGGTGTCGGCCGTCCTTCAGGAGCAATCGAAACGCTACGAAGGCGAACTGTTCGGACAGGATGCCGTGGCGACGCGCGGCGGCGGCCCGTTCTGGGCGAGCCAGCGCAACGACGAAGGCGAGGCCATCATCAATGCCAAGTCGAGCCGCGACCAGGGCGTGTCGCTCTACGGCGTCACGGTGTTCACCTTCGACAAGGCCGGGCAATTCCGGCAGCGCATCGAATCGCGCTCGGCCGTGCTCGAGCCCGGGGTGTGGCGACTCATCGACGCCCGCGTCTATGAGCTCAAGTCGCTACCGGTCGACCGGGCCGAGTTCCGGTTCAAGACCAGCCTGACCCCGGAACAGGTCCGCGAAAGTTTTGCGACCCCCGAGACCGTGCCATTCTGGGAATTGCCGCTGTATATCAAGATCGCGGAACACGCAGGTCTTGTCGCCGCAGGCTATAGATTGCAGTTCCAGAAGCTTCTTGCCGGGCCATTTTTCCTCGCCGCCATGGTTCTCCTTGCCGCCGCCGTCAGTTTACGTTTCTTCCGCTTCGGCGGGGTGCAAAAGATGGTTTTAAGTGGCGTCGCGGCCGGCTTTCTGCTCTACATTTTGCAGAAGGTGACAGAGGATCTGAGCAAGGCCGAGCTGATGCACCCGGTGGCAGCGGCTTGGTTGCCGGTGTTCGCGGGCGGCCTGACGGGGTTTATTGCGTTATTGTATCAGGAGGACGGCTGATGGCGGTGCTTGCTAGCACTCGTCCACCAGTGCCGCGGCGTTCGCGCCGAAGCGTGGCCAGAGTTTTTACCATCCTTGCGCTGTTGGCGTGCGGCGGAGCGTTGACGCTCGCGTCGGTTTTCGGTCCGCTGGTGACGACGGCCGCTGCGCAGGAACTAAAGTTTCCAGCCCGCCCCGCCCCGGTCAAGAAGAAGGTCACGCTCGATAAGGACAATCCCGATCAGAAGCGCATGATCGTGCAGGCGCGCGAGATCAATTACGACTACAACAATCATCGCGTTGCCGCCGTCGGCGGGGTGCAGATCTATTATGGCGGCTCGACACTCGAAGCCGACAAGGTCGTTTACGACCAGGGCACCAAGCGCCTCCACGCCGAAGGAAATGTCCGGCTGACCGAGGGCGATGGCAACGTCACCCATGCCACAGTGATGGATCTGTCGGATGACTACCGCGACGGCTTCGTCGATTCGCTGCGGCTCGAAACCCCGGATCAGACCTATCTGGCGGCCGCGCGGGCCGAACGCACCAAGGGCAACTACAATATCTTTCAGAACGGCGTGTACACGGCCTGCGAACCTTGCAAGGAGAACCCGAAGAAGCCGCCGCTGTGGCAGGTCAAGGCCGCGCGCATTATTCACGATCAGAAAGAAAAGATGATCTACTTCGAGGACGCCAGCCTCGAATTCTTCGGCAAGCCGATCGCCTACCTGCCCTATTTCTCGGCACCCGATCCGACCGTCAAGCGCAAGTCCGGATTCCTGATCCCGTCGCTCGGATCAAGCTCGATATTCGGTCAGTCGGTCGAAATTCCGTACTATTGGGCGCTGGCGCCGGATTACGACGCCACCTTCTCGCCGGTCATCACCACCAAACAGGGACCGTTGCTTCAAGGCGAATTCCGTCAACGCCTGGCCACAGGCGCCTATGAGATTCGGGCCTCAGGCATTAATCAGTTGAAACCCGACAATTTCGACAATGGTCCCGGCGATCGCAACTTCCGCGGCAGTGTCGAAAGCTCGGGCCAGTTCGCGCTCAACGATAAATGGGTCTGGGGTTGGGATGCGGTGGCGCTGACCGACAAGACATACCTGCAAGACTATAATCCGCGCCTTTCGGCCTATCACTACACCGATGCTTTCGGCTCGGGCGCGACCTCCGGCATCTCCCAACTCTATCTGACCGGTAAAGGCAACCGCAGCTATTTCGACGCGCGGTCGATTTATTATTACGGCTTTTCGACCGCCGACGTGCAGTCGCAAATTCCGGTTGTGCATCCGGTGATCGACTACAACTACACCTTCGACCACCCGATCTTCGGCGGCGAGCTCGGCTATAAATTCAACTTCACCAGCCTGACCCGCAGCGAGGCCAACTTCGACGCCATCAACCAGACCGCGCTGTTCGGCGGCCTCAACGGCGAGAACCAGTGTCTCACGGCCGATCCGGCGGCAAAAACACCGGCGAACTGTCTGTTGCGTGGCGCGCCCGGCACGTTCAGCCGATTTTCAGTGGAAGCTCACTGGCGCCGCAGCATCACCGACCAGTTCGGTCAGGTGTTCACGCCGTTTGCTTCGCTGCGTGCCGACGCCGGATCGTTCGACGTCAGCAATGATCCCAATGTCGGCAACTTCATCAACACCGGCGAGAGCAATCTGGTCCGGGCAATGCCGACGGTCGGCCTCGAATATCGCTACCCGTTCATCAGCGTCAGTTCGTGGGGTACGCAGACGATCGAGCCCATCGGCCAGATCATCATCCGCCCGAACGAGACGCAGGTCGGCCGCTGGCCCAACGAAGACGCGCAAAGTCTGATCTTCGACGACAGCAATCTGTTCCGCGTTGATAAATTCTCCGGCTACGACCGGATCGAAGGCGGCAGCCGCGCCAATTACGGCCTGCAATATACCGCGCAGTTCAATCAGGGCGGCAACGTCAATGTCCTGTTCGGACAATCCTACAGTCTTTTCGGGCAGAACTCGTTCGCGGTCCAGGACGCGACCAATACCGGCCTCGACAGCGGCCTCGATACCCGCGCGTCCGACTATGTCGCCCGGGTCTCGTACCAGCCGAACTCGACCTACAAGTTCAGTTCGCGCTTCCGCTTCGGCGAAGACAAGTTCACCGTCCAGCGCATGGAACTTGAGGCCAACGCCAATTTCGACCGCTGGAACGTCGGTCTGGTCTATGGCGACTATGCGGCTCAGCCCGATATCGGCTTCCTTGAACGCCGCCAGGGCCTTTTGGGCTCCGGCAGCTACAAACTCGACACCAATTGGCTGGTGCGGGCGTCGGCGCTCTATGACATCGAAAACGCAACATTCTCGTCCAATAGCGTGGGCGTGGCCTATATCGATGACTGCTTCATCCTGGGCCTGAACTACATTACGAACTATTCGTATGGGACCGGAAGTCCAGTCCTGAACCACACGATCATGCTGCAAGTTAGCTTGCGTACGCTTGGCGGCACTGCGGTCAGTGGTGGACTTTGATGCGGCCGGCCGGTCCCGTCACCGGATGCCGGCCCGATGCGATGGATAGAGCGATGTCTGATGCAAGCAACCAACCAGGCAACAAACGAAGACTGCTTCAAATAGCGGCGGCTGGCGCCATCTTCTGCGCCGGACTGGTCTTGCCTCTTTTGGCCCCGGTCGCGGCCTCGGCCCAGGTCGTCGTGATCGCCAACGGCTCGCCAATCACCGAACTCGATGTCCGTCAACGCACCAAGTTGATGGCGACGTCGTCGAAGAAGGCGCCGACCCGCCAGGAGGTCATCAACGAACTCATCGACGACCGGCTCAAGATCGCCAAGGCCCGCAGCTACGGCATGGAGGTCTCAGACGCCGAAGTCGATTCCGCGTTCAACAACATGGCCAGTCGCCAACACATCTCGTCCCAACAGTTTTCGCAGGTCCTGGAACGCAGCGGCATTTCGGCCAACGCCGTGAAGGCGCGCATCCGCGCCGAAATGACCTGGTCGCAGCTCGTGCGCGGCCGCTATGGCACCAGCTTGCAGGTTGGCGATGCCGATATCGCCAGGGCGATGGCGGCGACCAGCGAGAAGGAAAATACCGTAGGCTATATCTACACGCTCTACCCGATCACGGTCATCATCCCGAATGGCGCCAGCGCGGGCGTTATCTCGGCCAAGCGCAACGAGGCCGAGCAACTGCGCGCCCGTTTTGCATCCTGCAAAACCGGCCTGCCCTTGGCGCGCGCATTGCGCGACGTCGCGGTGCGCGAACCGGTCAGCAGAAGTTCTGCCGACCTGCCGGAGCAATTGCGCGATCTGCTGGCCAAGCTCGAGGTCGGTCACCTGAGTACGCCGGACAACACGCCGCAGGGGCTGCAAATGTTCGCGCTCTGCGACAAAAAGACAAGCACCTCGGATTCGCCCGCCAAGCGCGAGACGCGCGAGAAGATTTTCGCCAAGCGCTTCGAGGCGGAGTCGAAAAAGTTTCTCGACGAAATCCGGCGTTCCTCGATGATCGTTTACAAATGACCACGATTACCGGCCATCCTCTCGCCGGTCGTCCTCTTGCTAGACCGCCGCTGACGAGACTTCCGCTGGCTTTGACGCTCGGCGAGCCGGCCGGCATCGGTCCCGACCTGACGCTTGCGCTCTGGCGTGCCCGCGCCGAATTCGATGTGCCGCCGTTCTATGTCCTTGGTGAGCCGGATTTCTATCGGCGGCGAGCGGCGGCGCTCCGTCTCGACATTCCGGTCGAAACCGTGACGCCGCTTGAGGCCATCGCCGTGTTCGGCCACGCCTTGCCGGTCGTCGCGCTCGGTCTCGACATCACCGCCGAGCCCGGAAAGCCAGACGACAGCAGCGCTCCGGCGGCGATCGCTTCGATCCGGCGCGCGGTCGCCGACGTGCGCGATGGCGTCGCCAGCGCGGTCGTCACCAATCCGATCGCCAAGAATGTGCTGTACCGCTCCGGCTTTGCGGAGCCGGGCCATACCGAATTTCTGGCGCGGCTCGCCGAGGAAGCCGACGGCCGCAAGTATCGCCCCGTGATGTTGCTGTGGTCGAACGAACTCGCAGTGGTGCCGGTGACCATCCATCTGCCGCTGCGCGAGGTGGTCTCGCACCTGAGCACCGATTTGATCGTCGAGACCGGACGCATCGTCGCCCATGACCTCATTGAACGCTTCGGCATGACGCGGCCGCGGCTCGCCATCGCGGGCCTCAATCCGCATGCCGGCGAGGACGGCGCGCTCGGCGAGGAAGACCGCGCCATCGTCGCGCCAGCGATCGCCCGTCTGCGCGCGGAAGGCATCGACGCCGTCGGTCCGCTGCCGGCCGACACCATGTTCCATGCGCGCGCCCGCGCTACCTACGATGTCGCGCTGTGCATGTATCACGATCAGGCATTGATCCCGATCAAGACGCTGGCCTTCGATCACGGTGTCAACGTCACGCTCGGCCTGCCGTTCGTGCGCACCTCGCCCGACCATGGCACCGCCTTCGACATCGCCGGCACCGGCAAGGCCAATCCGATGAGCTTGGCCGCGGCATTGGCGCTGGCGGCGCGCTTGACCGCGCCGGCAACAGCGCTGGTCGGCACATGACGCAAATCGACGACCTGCCGCCGCTGCGCGAGGTCATCGCCAAACATGGCCTGACGCCGAAGAAATCGCTCGGCCAGAACTTCCTGCACGACCTCAACCTCACCATGCGGATCGCGCGCGCCGCCGAGCCGCTGGAGAACATCACCGTCGTCGAGATCGGCCCCGGGCCGGGCGGGCTGACGCGCGCTTTGCTGGCGCTCGGCGCGCGCCGGATCATCGCTGTCGAGCGCGACGACCGCGCTATCGCGGCATTGCAGGAAATCGCCGCGCATTATCCCGAGCGGCTCGAAATCGTTTCCGGCGACGCGCTCGAGATCGACCTGCGCGAACACCTCGGGCCGGAGCGCGGCCGCATCGTCGCCAACCTGCCCTACAATATCGGTACTGCACTGCTCATCGACTGGCTGACCGCCGAACCATGGCCGCCGTGGTACGATCAGATGATCCTGATGTTTCAGCGCGAGGTCGCCGAGCGCATCGTCGCCAAGGTCGGCGATAAAGCCTATGGCCGACTGGCAGTGCTGGCGGGCTGGCGCACCGAGGCGCGCATCATGTTCGATGTGTCGCCGCAGGCTTTCGTACCGCCGCCGACGATCACGTCGTCCGTGGTGCGGTTGACGCCGCGGCCGGTGCCGCTCGCCTGCGACGCCAAAGCCTTGCAGCGCATCACCGAAGCCGCCTTCGGTCAGCGTCGCAAGATGCTACGGCAGAGTTTAAAATCGCTGGGCGTGGATACCGGCGCACTGCTCGAAGCGGCGGGCATCGAGCCGACCGCGCGCGCCGAGGAAATCGACGTCGAGGGTTTCGTCACGCTGGCGCGAGCGTTTGCGGGCCGCAACGACCGCAGT
The DNA here is from genome assembly GCA_041691675.1 of Hyphomicrobiales bacterium. GTDB lineage: Bacteria > Pseudomonadota > Alphaproteobacteria > Rhizobiales > Xanthobacteraceae > Pseudolabrys. The sequence goes on from JBEPUC010000022.1 coordinate 45,316, forward strand.
TAGGGCGTCAGCGCCTTCAGCTCAGTCAGCAGCTTATTCACAAAATCGTTCAGGTTCGGCATCTTCACACGCTTGAGCCGCTCGGCGGTGAGGATCGCCCGGAGCCGCGCAAAGCTTTTGTCGAGATCGCGATTAACCAAAATGTAGTCGTACTCATTCCAGTGCTGGAATTCCTCCGCCGCATTGTGAAGCCGCTGCGCGATCACCTCACTGCTGTCCTCCGCGCGGCGCACCAGCCGCGATTTCAATTCCTCCGCCGAGGGCGGGAGCACGAAGACCGTAACCACATCCTCACGCATCTTTTCAAGAAGCTGTCGTGTGCCTTGCCAGTCGATATCGAACAGCACGTCGCGACCCTGGGCCAGGGCCTTCTCGACCGGCTCGCGCGGCGTGCCGTAATAATTTCCGTGAACCTCGGCCCATTCGAGCAATTCGCCATGGTCGCGCATGCTTTCAAAGCGCGCCTTGCTGACGAATTGATAATGCACGCCGTCGATTTCGCTCGGCCGTCGCGGCCGCGTCGTCGCCGAAATCGACAGTTCGAGCTTGCCAGGATAGTCGATATTTTCCTGTTCCAGCAGATTGCGCGACAAAGTCGTCTTGCCCGCGCCCGACGGCGACGACAGCACCAGCATAATGCCGCGGCGGCTGATATCGAATTCGTCGTTCATTCGAGGTTCTGGACCTGCTCGCGGAACTGCTCGACCACGCTTTTGAGTTCGAGCCCGATATTGGTCAGTTCAACATCGTTGGCTTTGGCGGTGAGCGTATTCGATTCGCGGTTGAGTTCCTGCGCCAGGAAATCAAGCTTGCGCCCCACCGCGCCGCCAGCGGCGAGGAGTTTACGCACCTGCTCGCCGTGCGAAGCGAGCCGGTCCAGTTCCTCCCGAATGTCGGCCTTGGCCGCGAGCAGCAGCGCTTCCTGATGCAGCCGATCGCTGTCGAAGCGTTGCGAGGCCGAGAGCAAGGTCGCCACCTGCTCGGCCAGCCGGGCCTTGACCGCCTCCGCCTTGCGGCCGGGCGCAGCTTCCGCGCGCGCGGCGAGCGAACCGATCTCGTCAATCCGCGACGACAGCAGACGGCCAAGGGTTGCGCCCTCGGTGTGGCGCATGGCGGTGAGATCAGCGAGTACGGCATTGAAACCGGCGATCATCGCCTGCTCGGCGGCGCGGCGATCTTCCGGACGCTCGTCTTCCTCGACGATCTCCATGACACCTTTGAGCGCCAGAATGCCATCGACGGTCGGGCGTCCCGCGCCGACAACCTTGTTGTCGATGTGGTCGAGCGTCGCCAGCACGGCATTGAGGACCGACTCGTTGATCCGGATCGTCGGCTGCACGCCTTTGCGCTCGACGCTGAGATTGGCGTAGACGGTGCCGCGCCCGAGCGCGTCGGTCGCAGCCTTGCGCACCGGCGCTTCGACCGCATCCCAGCCCGGCGGCATGCGAAAGCGAATGTCGAGGCCCTTGGCATTGACCGATTTGATTTCCCAGCTCCAGGCATAGGGGCCGGACACGCCTTGCGCGCGGGCAAATCCGGTCATGCTCGATAGAGCCATATGCGCGATCTTTCAGTGCTGCCGTGACGACGACGGTGGTGACGGAGTGGCGGGACCATAAACGCGGGAGCGCAGCGTCACAAGCCGCGCCAAATAGCACCAGACAGGCGAACTAGCGCCGCCCGCCGCTGCGTTTCGGCGGCTCGGGCGCCGGCGCGGGCGCCTCATCCGTATTGCCGGACGCCGCATTGTTGCGTTCGGCGGCACGCAGCTTGGCGACGTTTTTCTGGTGCTCGGCGTAGCTGTCCGAGAACACATGGCCGCCGGTGCCGTCGGCGACGAAATAGAGTTCCTTGGTACGCGCCGGATTGGCGGCCGCCTCAAGCGAGGCGCGTCCGGGATTGGCGATCGGTCCAGGTGGCAGGCCGTCGATGACATAAGTGTTGTAAGGCGTCGGCTGCTCGATCTCGCTTTTCATGATCGGTCGCCCCAGCGCGCCTTTGCCACCGGTGAGGCCATAGATGATCGTCGGGTCGGATTGCAGACGCATCTTGCTCTTGAGCCGGTTGACGAACACCGCCGCGACCCGCGTGCGCTCGTCCGGTTTGCCGGTTTCCTTCTCGACGATCGAAGCCAGCGTCACCAGTTGCTCCGGCGTCTGGATCGGAAGATCGGGCGAACGATGCGCCCACACTTCGGCGAGCACGCGCTTGTGCGACTGCTCCATGCGCTGGATGATCTGTTCGCGCGCCATGCCGCGGGTGAATTTATAGGTCTCCGGCAACAGCGTACCCTCGTGCGGAATTTCCTTGATCTGGCCGGACAGTGTCGGCGTCTCCAGGAGACGCGCGACGATCTGCTCGGAGGTCAGCCCTTCAGCCACCGTGAAGGTGTGCTGCACCACTTTGCCGTCAATGATGGTGTCGATCACGTCCGACAGGCTCGCATGCTGGGTAAACTTGTACTCGCCATGCTTGAGCGAGCCGCGCGCCTTGAGCACGATGACGCCGCCGACGAAGACATACGGATGACTGATCACGCCTTCGCGTTCGAGAAGATCGGAAATATCCTTGATGCCGAGGCCGGTCGGGATATTGACGACCTTGTCCTCGGCAAGTGGCCCGGGCGCTTCGAAACGCTGCTTGCCGACGAACAGCATGATGCCGGCCGCGACCGCAATCACCACCAGCAGCGTGAAGATCGCATTGCCGACGATGACCAGTGGGTGGCGCACACGCTTGGAGCGCTTTCTCGGCGGCGGCACCATTTCCGGCTCCAGCGCGGCGCGCGGACTGCGCGGTGGCTTGCTCGGAGGTGGCGGTGGCGGCACTTCGCCGGCGGTGGCGGCCCGCGCCAGCGGCCCACGGCGGCCGTCGCCGGCGCGGCGGGCGGGCGGGCTTCGCCCATCGTCCGGTGGAAAATTCGCGTTCAACGATCCGCTCTCGCTGTGGGCACTGGCCTGGTCACCTTATCCGACGCTCCGCCGGGTTGAACGCCCCGGCACCGGGCCGGCGCGCCGGCCGCAACTTTAGTCACGGCAGCAAAAAACGATAGGAGAGTTCGCAGGTTAGAAACAATTGTGGCGAAAGCGCGGGGGCCGGCGAGCGGCTCCCCAGATCATGCGCTATTCGGCATAGCCGCGGAAGATCAGCGAGGCATTGGTCCCGCCGAAACCGAAAGAATTCGACAGCGCGATCTCCACCGGACGTTCGCGCGCCTTGTTCGGCGTCAGATCGATCGGCGTCTCAACCGAGGGGTTCTCGAGATTGATGGTCGGCGGCACGATGTCGTCGCGCACCGCCAGGATCGAGAAAATCGCCTCGACCGCGCCGGCGGCCCCGAGCAGATGGCCGATGCAGGACTTGGTCGACGACATCGACACGGTGCTGGCGGCATTGCCGACCAGCCGCTGCACGGCACCCAGTTCGATCTCGTCGCCAAGCGGCGTCGAGGTACCATGGGCGTTGATGTAATCGATGTCGGCGGCCGCGATGCCGGCGCGCTTGAGCGCCATGCTCATGCAGCGGAAAGCGCCATCGCCGTCTGGAGACGGTGCGGTGATGTGATAGGCGTCCCCCGACAGGCCATAGCCGATCAGTTCGGCATAGATCTTGGCGCCGCGCGCCTTGGCGTGTTCGAGTTCCTCCAGCACCACACAGCCCGCGCCCTCGCCCATCACGAAGCCGTCGCGCGCCTTGTCGTAAGGCCGCGAGGCCCGGGTCGGCTCGTCATTGAAATTGGTCGAGAGCGCGCGCAAGGCGGCAAAACCCGCCATCGCCATCCGGTTGACCGGCGACTCGGTGCCGCCCGCCACCATGACGTCGGCATCGCCAAGCGCGACCATGCGCGCGGCGTCGCCGATGGCGTGCGCGCCGGTCGAACAGGCCGTCACCACCGCGTGATTGGGACCCTTGAGCCCAAATGCGATCGAGACAAAACCGGAGGCCAGATTGATGATGCGTCCCGGAATAAAGAAAGGCGATACGCGGCGCGGGCCTTTTTCATGAAGCACTACCGCCATGTCGGCGATGCCTTCGATGCCGCCGATGCCGGAGCCGATCACGACGCCGGTCGCGCACTGGTCTTCATGGGTCTTGGGATGCCAGCCGGCGTCGTCGAGCGCCTGCTTGGCTGCGCACATCGCGAATACGATGAAGTCGTCGACCTTGCGCTGCTCTTTCGGCTCCATCCACTGATCGGGATTAAACGTGCCGTTCGAGCCGTCGCCGCGCGGAATGACGCAAGCGATCTTGCACGCGAGGTCCTCGACTTCAAACGTGTCGATCCGTTTGGCGCCGCTCTCGCCCTTGAGCAAGCGACTCCAGGTCGTCTCGACGCCGCTTCCGAGCGGCGTGAGCATTCCCATCCCGGTGACGACCACACGTCTCATGACCGGCTCCACGCACTCTTTCTTGCACACACGCCCGGATTCACGCGGCTCGCGTAAACCCGGGCGCCTGTGCATCCCGCGCCGCTCGACGGCCCAAAACACATTGTCTCAAAGATCGCGATCTCAAAGATCGCGAACCCGACCACCGCCGGGCAAAGAGATGCAATGTTAGTTGGTGGCCGCGACAGCGTCGGCTCAGCTTTTAGCGTTATTTTCGAGAAATTTGACGGCATCGCCGACGGTGAGAATGGTCTCTGCTGCGTCATCGGGAATTTCGCAGGAGAACTCCTCCTCGAACGCCATGACCAGTTCGACCGTGTCGAGACTGTCGGCGCCGAGATCGTCGATGAAGCTTGCTCCCTCGACCACCTTGTCGGGCTCGACTCCCAGATGCTCCACGACGATCTTCTTAACCCGCTCGCCAATGTCACTCATCGTTTCAACCTCGTGCTTTTAGATTTTGTCGCGATCCGATCGGATCGCAACCATCGCGGTAAAGGCCTCGTCGTGGTTGACGGTGGCGTGACGACTTCGGATCGCGGATATAGTTTGCGTTGCGACATCCGCCATCGGCCGCCCCAGCCGGGCCAAAAATCGGTTACCATACTTCATTTGCGTTGACTAGCGCGCGCCAGACTAGCGGGGTGCGAACCAAAAAGCCAAGCAAATCCAATCAATACATGACCATTCCACCATTGACATGGAGTGTCTGGCCGGTGACGTAATGGGCCTCCTCCGAAGCCAAAAAGACCGCCGCCGCCGCGATATCCGCGGGCTGGCCGAGCTTGCGGGAGGGAACCTTGTCCATGATCGATTCGCGCTGCTTGTCGCTGAGCTTGTCGATCATCGCGCTGGAGATGACCCCGGGCGCGATGCAGTTGGCGGTGACGTTGCGCTTGGCGTACTCGGCGGCCACCGACTTCATCATGCCGACGATGCCGGCTTTCGCCGCCGTGTAGTTGCCCTGCCCCGGATTGCCGGTGAAACCGACGATCGAGGAAATCGCGATGATGCGGCCCCAGCGCCGGCGCATCATCACCGACACCGCTGCGCGCGTCAGCCGGAACGTGGCGGTGAGATTGACGGCGATGACGCGATCCCAGTCCTCGTCCTTCAACTGGACAAAGAGGTTGTCGCGATTCATGCCCGCATTGGCGACCAGGATGTCGAGCTGACCCATCGCCTTCTCCGCGTCGGGCACCAGAGTTTCGACGGCGGCCATGTCGGAGAGGTCGCACGGCACCACGTGAACGCGGTCACCGAGTTCGCCGGCCAGCAGATCGAGTTGTTCGCGGCGCGTGCCGGACAGCGCGACGGTCGCACCCTGTTTGTGCATGGCGCGCGCGATGCCCGCGCCGATGGCGCCGCTCGCGCCGGTTATCAATGCAGTCTTGCCGGTCAGTTCAAACATTCTCAGTTTCTCCCGGCCGCAAAGGCCGCGACATCTTCCGGCGTACCGAGGGCGTTCGACGTTGCACCATCGGCAATGCGCTTGATCAGGCCGCTGAGGACTTTGCCGGAGCCGACTTCATAGAAAGTCTTCACGTCGGCGTTTGACATATATGTCACCGATTCGCGCCAGCGCACCGTGCCGGTTACCTGCGCCACCAGAGCGGATACGATCTCGTCCGGCGTATTGATAGCGGCGGCCTTCACATTGGCGACCACCGGCACCACTGGAGCACTCACCTTCACCTGCGACAGCGCCTGCGCCATCGCGTCAGCGGCAGGCTGCATCAGTGCGCAATGGAAGGGCGCGGACACTTGCAGCAGCATGGCGCGCTTGGCGCCCTTGGCCTTGGCGATATCGACCGCGCGTTCGACCGCGGCCTTGTCGCCCGAGACGACGACCTGTCCGCCACCATTGTCGTTGGCCGCGCCGCAGACCTGGCCTTGCGCGGCTTCCTGCGCCACCGCGACGGCGGTCTCATAGTCGAGACCGAGCAGCGCCGCCATGGCGCCAACGCCCACAGGCACCGCCTTCTGCATGGCCTGGCCACGGATGCGCAGCAGCCGCGCGGCGTCGGCGATGCTGAAGGTGCCGGCGGCGGCGAGCGCCGAATATTCGCCGAGCGAATGGCCGGCCACGAATTTGGCGTCGCGCGCAAGATCGAGCCCGGCCTCGGCTTGGAGCACCCGGAACGCCGCCAGCGACACCGCCATCAGCGCCGGCTGGGCGTTCTCGGTGAGCGTCAAGGTATCCGCCGGGCCTTCAAAGATAATGGCGCTCAGTCTGGCCCCAAGCGCGGCATCGACCTCATCGAACACCTCCCGCGCGGCGGCGAAATTATCGGCAAGGGCCTTGCCCATGCCGACCGTCTGACTGCCTTGACCCGGAAAAACGAAAGCAACCGCCATATCGGACCTTGTCGTGTCTTTGCAGCATTTCAGCCCTGGCGGATGATTTTACCATGCCCGGGACGTTGAATCGCGCCGAAAGACACTGCGCACGCCGCCGTGTCAACTGGCGATCCCTTCCAGTTCAAGGGTTTCCGGTAACCAACCTAAAAGACTCGGGGCTTATATTTCCGTCAGTTCCTGACGCGACAGCGTAACCGCACTTCGCGATATTCGGTTGATGACATTTGGCCGTGACGGCGAACGGAATCGACGGAAACCGGGATGAGCAATTTGGCGACCGAGAGCGATATCGAACGGGCGCGCAGCGACCCGGCGTTTCGCCAGCAATTTCTGGCGCAGAATCTCGAACGCCTGCTGGCGGCGCTCAACACCATGCGCAAGAACAACGATGGCAACCCGGTCAGCGTGCGCCAGATCCGCGAGGGCGTCGATCTGGCGGTCAAGCTTGCCGACCGTTTGCATAGGAAAAGCGGCTCCAACGCCGCGTGAAGTTCCATGGAGGGACCGGGTCTGCGCCCTCTCCGTACATGCCCGATGTACCTTGCCTTTTCGGCGAAACTCCCTATAAACCGCACAATCTTCCGTCGATCCTGGTTGGGGACTGAACGGACGGCCGTTTTCCAACGCTTTTGCTCGTCCGGCATCGGCAATGGATTGCGGTAGGGCCTCTCGCCCGGCGTCCCGTGTTTCCGCCTTCGGAGCAGTTTCGAGCCTTTCCCGAAAGGCTCGAAGGGCTAGGCGCCAGGATCGAGGATCACGGGCTAACCAGGGAAAGGCATTTCATGCCCTTGTACGAACACGTCTATCTCGCACGCCAAGATTTGAGCGTGCAGCAGGTCGAGGAATTGACCGCGAAACTGTCCGCCGTCATCACCGATAACGGCGGCAAAATCACCAAGACCGAGTATTGGGGTCTCAAATCCCTTTCGTATCGCATCTCGAAGAATCGCAAGTCGCATCTGACGCTGCTCAACGTCGAAGCCCCTTCAGCGGCGCTGACCGAGGTCGAGCGTCAGGAGCGCATCAACGAAGATGTGCTGCGCTATCTCACCATCCGCGTCGAAGAGCTTGAGGAAGGCCCTTCCGCGATGCTGCGCAAATCCGATCGCGACGACCGTGGCGAGCGCGGAGATCGAGGCGACCGCGGGGATCGCGGTGGACGCGGTGGCGATCGCGGCGAACGCCGCCCGCGTCGCGACGAAGACGACACCGCATCAGGGGAGTTCTAGGTCATGGCATTCGGATCATCACAAGGTGGCGGTGGTGGCGGCGGAGCCCGCAGGCCGTTCTTCCGCCGGCGCAAGACCTGCCCGTTCTCCGGCGCCAACGCGCCCAAGATCGATTACAAGGACGTGAAGCTGTTGCAGCGTTACGTCTCCGAGCGCGGCAAGATTGTGCCCTCCCGCATCACCGCGGTATCGGCCAAGAAGCAGCGCGAATTGGCGCAGGCGATCAAGCGCTCGCGTTTCCTCGGACTGCTGCCTTACGTCATTCGCTGATCCGCTATCGCGTATCAGTTGCGTCATTCGCTGATCCGCTAGACGGGTCGGCGGTTACCTGAAACGAGGCTTCCGGGATTGATCCCGGCAGCCGATGGTTGGGGCGGACAATCCATACCGGATCGATCCGCCTCTAACCGCTCTCGCAGCGGGACAGCTCGTGATGTTGCAGATCGGCCTGATCGGGATTGGCGCTGGCGCCGCGGCAGCCTTGCTGTTCGCCTCGGTGACGTCCGGCACGCTTTTGTCGATCCCGCTGTTTTATCTCGCACCGCTGCCGATCATGATCGCCGGTCTTGGCTGGAGCCACTGGTCGGCCCTGATCGCCGCGCTGGCCGCTTCGGCCGCGCTCTCGGCCACTTTCGGCGGCCTGTTCTTTTTCGCCTTTCTGACCGGCGCCGGCGTTCCCGCCTGGTGGCTCTGCTATCTCACCATGCTGGCCCGCCCGGCCGATGAAACCATCATCAACAGCCCTGTTGTGAGCGGCGTCGGCAGCGGCGCGGCCCCTACCCCGGCGGCGCTCGAATGGTATCCGCCGGGCCGGCTGGTGGTCTGGTCGGCAGTGCTGGCGGCGCTCGTCGTCATTACCGCCGTTCCGTTTCTCGGCACCGATGGCGACAGCTTCCGCGCCGCTCTGGCGAAGTCGCTGACCGGCGTGCTTTATGGCGACAATGACGCCAGTGGCGCTTCGGCCAGCAGCGGCAACAAGGCGCTCGTCGCGCTGCTGGTGGTGGCGGTGCCGCTGGCGGCCGCGGTGCTCGCGACCGCCACCAATGTCGTCAACCTCTGGCTCGCGGGCCGCATCGTGAAATTCTCCGGCCGGCTGACGCGGCCGTGGCCGGCGCTCGCCGATATGACGTTTCCGCCGCTGGTGGCATTGGCGCTCGCGCTCGCCGTCGCGGTGAGTTTTCTAAGTAACCTTGTCGGCATTCTCGCCGGCGTTGTCGCCGCCAGCCTGCTGATGGCTTACGGCGTGCTCGGCTTCGCGGTGCTGCATGCGATCACCCGCGGCATATCGAGCCGCGCCTTCCTGCTTGGCGGCGTCTATGCCTCGGTGCTGGTGTTCGGCTGGCCGGTGCTGTCGCTGTGCATGCTGGGGCTTGCCGAAACGGCGTTCGGGTTGCGGGCGCGCGCCGCCCGCAAACGCGGGCTGCCGCCGCCCCGGATTTGAGTTTACCGCAATCGTCATCAACCGAAATCGAAACACGATTTATCAAACGAAGGAGTAACGACAATGGAAGTGATCCTCTTGGAACGCGTCGGCCGCCTCGGCCAGATGGGCGACGTCGTGCGCGTCAAGGACGGTTATGCCCGTAACTTTCTCTTGCCGCGTGGCAAGGCGCTGCGCGCCAACGCCGACAGCAAGGCCAAGTACGAAAGCATGAAGGCCGAGTTGCAGCAGCAGAGCCTCGAGCGCAAGGGCGATGCCGGCAAGCTCGCCGCCAAGGTCGACGGCAAGAGCTTCACCGTCATCCGTCAGGCCAGCGAAACCGGCCAGTTGTTCGGCTCGGTCTCGACCCGCGACATCGCGACTCTGATCTCGACCGAAGGCGCCGTCATCAACCGCACCGCGGTCGAACTCAACGCACCGATCAAGTCGATCGGCCAGTACAAGGTGCCGCTGGCGCTGCATCCGGATGTTGAAGTGTCGGTGACGGTCGTCGTCGCCCGCAGCGAGGCCGAAGCCGAGCGCATCGCCCGCGGCGAGGACGTGACCATCCGCCGTGAGGATGTCGAAGACGCCGAGGCCGAAGCCCAAGCGGCCCGCGAGCGCGCCGAGGCCTTGTTCGACGCCGAAGAGGAAGAAGCCGAGGCGACCGCCGCCGACGAAGCCAATGAGGCATCGGCCGCCGAAAAGCCCGCCAAGGGCAAGAAGAAAGCCAAGGCCGCCGACGAGGAGTAATCTCCGGCCACATGCCTTGAACGAAAAATCCCGCTCCGGATGTCATCCGGGGCGGGATTTGCTTTTCAGAGCCGATCGGCCGCGCAAGGCCGGCACGGCGACCGCCGTCCAATCAGTCGGACTTGTCCTGCTTGTCCGGTTTGGCGCTGTCGGCGGGATTCGCTTCGGGTGCCGTTTCGCTTCTGGTTTCGGGCTTCGGCGCGGGGACGTCGGATTTAGCGTCGTCCGGCTTGACGCTGGCGGCGCCCGATTTCCTGCGCTCGGCCTTCGGCTTGTCCGAACCCTTCTCCGACCCTCTGGCGTTGCGCCTGGCGCCCCTCTTGCCCGGGGCCGGCCCGCTATCGGCAGACTGGATGTAGCGGGCAAGGATGGCGGCCGATTCCCGGCTGGCCGTATAGTGCTCGCGCAGGAAGCTCTCGAGCCCGCCACCGAATGCGCCGCGGTCCTTGTTCAGGCCCTGCACCGATTTGTGGCAAATCGCGCAATCCGACGCGAACAACTGCGCGCCGGTCTTGCCCTGATCGAAGTTGTCCTGGGCGCTCGCGGGCACCGCCGCAACAAGCAAGAAAAACCCGGTCGCATAGCCGATAAACGGCCTAATAGCGAAACTGAAACGCTTCATATCCCTCGAACCTCTTAGCCCTTGTCGCCCGCACTGCCTTAACCGCTTTACGCGCTCAAGTCGCCAGCTTGATAGCGCATTCTCGGCGGATTGTGACCCGACTGCCGGGCTTAAGGCTGTGGGCAAACCGGACCCGTCTTCCTAGGCCCGCCGTGGCTGTGGCTCCTCCCGACCCGTGCCAAATTCGCATGCGACGTACCGCGTTGTGGCATTGCGGAACCGTAAGGACTTTGGTTGAATAATGGCGGAACAAGCATAAACTAGCGACGTTAGTTGAATACAAGTTATTAACGTCGGAGCGCGTGGTTGGCATTGGTTGAGGCATGATTTGGCGAAGGACTTGTTCGGTATTTTGACGTAGTCGCTAAATGATTGGAGGTGGCCAATGGATCGGTTGCTTCGGTTTCTCCTCAAGACCTTTATCCGGCGGGGCACATTCCGCGTTACGACTTCACGCGGCACGGTTCTAACCTTCGGCGATGGCACCGGCGATCCGGTATCGGTTCGGTTTACCTCGCGCGCCGCCGAATGGGGCATCCTGCTCGATCCCGAACTTAAATTCGGCGAAGAATATATGGACGGCAGCTTCGTCGTCGAGCAAGGCACGATCGCCGACGTTCTCGCCATCGCACTCGGGCAAAAAAGCGAAGTGCCGCATTGGGCGCGCCTGCAAGGCCTGCTGCGGTTTCTTTACCGCCGCCTGGAGCAGTTCAATCCGCGCGCGCGGGCGCGCCGCAACGTTGCCCACCACTACGATCTCGACGGCCGACTCTATTCGTTGTTCCTGGATGCCGACCGGCAATATAGCTGTGCTTATTTCCAGCGGCCGGACCAGTCGCTCGATGACGCTCAACTGGCCAAGAAGCGGCATCTGGCGGCGAAGCTTCGGCTGTCCCCTGACATCCCCAGGATAGGACTGGCCGACCGGCCTTTGCGCATTCTCGATATCGGCTGCGGCTGGGGCGGCCTTGGCCTTTACCTCGCCGAGTTCGGCGGTGCCGATGTGACCGGCGTGACGCTCTCGGAGGAACAATACGGCATCGCCAATGCGCGCGCGACCGAACGGGGCTTGAGCGAGCGCGCCCGTTTCAACCTGCAAGATTACCGTGACGTTGACGACAGCTTCGATCGGATCATCTCGGTCGGCATGTTCGAGCATGTCGGTGTCAACCACTACGACACCTACTTCCGCAAGGCCGCGGAATTGCTCAAGGAAGATGGCGTCATGGTCCTGCATTCGATCGGCCGCTCGGAAGGGCCGAGCCGGACCAATCCCTGGATATCGAAATATATCTTCCCCGGCGGCTACATCCCCTCCTTGTCCGAAGTTCTGCCGAAGATCGAAAAATCGGGAATGCTGGTCACCGACATCGAAATCCTGCGCCTGCATTACGCCGAAACGCTCAAGGCGTGGCGCCAGCGTTTTCTCGCGCACCGCGAGGAAGTCGAGAAGATCTACGACCAACGCTTTGTCCGTATGTGGGAATTCTATTTGGCGTCGTCGGAAATGGCGTTCCGCGAGCAGAATCTGATGGTGCTTCAGATTCAGCTCACCAAACGTCAGGGTGTGACGCCAATGACGCGCGATTACATCGTGCGCGAGGAAACCCGGCTGGCGGCTGTCGAAGGACGGCAGCAGGTACCTTTGCGGCTCGCCGGCGAATAGCCGCCGGGCGTTCACCATTCCAAGGCCGGCGACGATTTCGCCGGTCTTTTTTCTGCGTGATCCGTCAAATCATTTCGCCCAATAGTGGGAGATATTTTTTTGTCGACGGCGCTCCTGTGGACAGCGGCTATTATCGACGGGCGACCATCGCGCCGCCTGACGGCGGTGTTAAGCAATCGTGAACAAACATCCGCCGCACGAGCGCATCAACAGGAATTATGGCCCCCATCGAATCAGCACTCCGCAGGCCGGTCGAAGAACCGTCCGCACTTTACCGCACCGCGCCGCACAACATCGAGGCGGAACAGGCGCTGCTGGGTGCTATTCTCGTCAATAACGAAGCGTTTTATCGCGTTTCGGACTTTCTCAATCCGGAACACTTCTTCGAGCCGATCCATCAGAAGGTCTACCAGATCGCCCGCGATCTCATTCGCGCCGGCAAGATCGCCACGCCGGTCACGCTCAAGACCTTCCTCGACGCCACCATCGACATCGGCGGCATGACGCTGAGCCAATATCTCGCGCGGCTCGCGGCTGAAGCCACGACCATCATCAATGCCGAGGATTACGGCCACACGGTCTACGATCTGTCGATCCGGCGCGATCTCATCAAGGTCGGCGAGGACATGGTCAACGTCGCTTTCGACGCCCCGGTCGATTTCGCGCCCCGCGCGCAGATCGAGGACGCCGAACGCAAGCTCTACGAACTGGCCGAGACCGGCCGTTACGACGGCGGCTTCCAGCGCTTCGGTCAGGCGCTGACCACGGCGGTCGACATGGCGGCGCGCGCCTATCAGCGCGACGGTAAACTGTCCGGCATCGCCACCGGCCTCGACGATCTCGACCGCATGATGGGCGGATTGCAGCCATCCGACTTGATCGTGGTCGCCGGACGCCCCGGCATGGGCAAGTCGGCACTCGCCACCAATATCGGTTACAACATCGCGCGCGCCTGGCGCGGCGAGGTCAAGGCCGACGGCCACACCCACACCGTGAATGGCGGCGTCGTCGGCTTCTTCTCGCTGGAAATGTCGGCCGAACAGCTCGCCACCCGTATCATCGCCGAGCAGACCGGGATTCCATCGAACCAGATCCGGCGCGGCGCCATCGGCGAAGCGGATTTCGAGCGCCTCAAGGATGCGTCGATCGAGATGCAGAACATCCCGTTCTTCATCGACGAGACCGGCGGTATCTCCATTGCCCAACTGGCCGCGCGCGCACGGCGTCTCAAGCGCCAGCGTGGACTCGATCTTCTGATCATCGACTATCTGCAACTGCTCACCGGCTCGTCGAAGCGCGGATCGGAGAATCGCGTCCAGGAAATCACCGAGATCACCACCAAGCTCAAGGCGCTGGCCAAGGAATTGAATGTGCCGGTGATGGCGCTGTCGCAGCTCTCGCGTCAGGTCGAAAGCCGCGAGGACAAGCATCCGCAGCTATCCGACTTGCGTGAATCGGGCTCGATCGAACAGGACGCCGACGTGGTTCTGTTCGTCTATCGCGAGGAATACTACCACGTCATGCGCAAGCCGCTGGAAAGCGACCGCGAGAAATTCGCCGCCTGGATGGCCGATAGCGACAAGTATCACGGCAAGGCAGAGGTCATCATCGGCAAGCAGCGCCACGGCCCGACGGGTACGGTCGAACTCGCCTTCGACGGCGCCATCACCAAGTTCTCGTCGCTCGCGCATGACGATCATCTGCCGGACCGGATCGGGTAGCGCCAATCAGCGCAGATTTTTGGTCGTAACGCTGCATTCGCTTTTCGCGCACCCGTTGTTATGATGCGGGCCGTCACCCCTCAGGCGGCGCGGCGCCGTGTCGATCAGCAACGTGGCCCTCCTTGACGTCCACAAGCACAACAACCCGGCGGGCGATCTTCAACGAGTGGTTTTTGCCGATCGGCATCGCCACCGCGATGGCTTTCCTGTTCGCCGGCACGCGGGTGCTGGACGCGCCGGCGACCCTGATCAGCGCCGGCTTGATTTTTACCTGGCTGTTCGTGGTGGTGCTCGGTTCGGCGCTGGCTGTGGTGCGGCATGCCGACCGCGTCGCAGAGGTGCTCGGCGAGCCTTACGGCACGCTGATCCTGACGCTGTCGGTCACGGCGGTCGAGGTCATCAGCATCTCGGCGGTCATGCTGCATGGCGACAACAATCCGACACTGGTGCGCGACACGCTGTTTGCCATCGTCATGATTATTCTGGGCGGCATGGTCGGCGGCGCGCTGCTGCTCGGCGGCTGGCGGCACCGCGAGCAGCATTACAACCTGCAAGGCGCCAACGCCTATCTCGGCGTCGTCATTCCGCTGGCGGTGCTGACGCTGGTCCTGCCGGATTTCACCGTCACGACACCGGGACCGACGCTGTCGTTCGCGGAACGGGTGTTTCTGTTCGTCATCTCGATCGGCCTATACGCCACGTTCCTCGCCATCCAGACCGGACGCCACCGTGGTTACTTCATCAGCGACGGCGAACCGGCGGAGCCGGAACACTTGCCGAAGGCGGCGCCTTCATTGCGCTGGCACGGCGCGCTGCTGGTGGTGAACATCGCGGTTGTCGTGCTACTCGCCGAACAGCTCGCGCATCCGATCGACTATTTCATCGAGACGCTGAAAGTGCCGCCGGCGCTCGGCGGCATCGCCATCGCCATGCTGGTGGCGACCCCGGAAGCCGTCACCGCGATGCGCTCGGCGATGGCCAATCATCTGCAGCGCTCGATCAATATTTCGCTCGGCTCGGTGCTCTCGACCATCGGCCTGACCGTGCCGGCCATGCTGGCGGTGAGTTATCTCACCAAGCATGAGGTCTATCTTGGGCTGGACCATGCCAACAACGTGCTGCTGTTGTTGACGCTGGCCGTCTGCGTGGTGACTTTCGCCAGCGGCCGCACCAATATCCTGCAAGGCTGCGTACACGCGATGCTGTTCGCCGCCTTCGTCATGCTGATTTTTCAAGGGTAGCCGCACCGGAATGGATACGTTCGACTACGTCATCATCGGCGCGGGTTCCGCCGGCAGCGTGCTCGCCAACCGACTGAGCGAGGATGCGGGCTCCAGCATCTGCGTCCTCGAAGCAGGGCCGGCCGACTGGCACCCCTACATTCATCTGCCGGCCGGCTTCATCAAGACGTTCTACAACAAAAGCATCAACTGGTGTTATTCGCAGGAGCCCGGCGACTACACGGCGGGCCGGCGCATCTTCTCGCCGCGCGGCAAGACGCTCGGCGGTTCGTCATCGATCAACGGCCATATCTATAATCGCGGCCAGCGCAGCGACTTCAACACCTGGGCGCAAATGGGCAACCGCACCTGGGGCTACGCCGACGTCCTGCCCTACTTCCGGCGCATGGAACGGCGCATCGGCGATGGCGACGACACGTTCCGCGGCCGCGACGGCAATCTCACCGTGACCGACATCGACTGGCGCGATCCGCTGTGTGAGGCATTCATCGCCGGCGCGATCAGCCTCGGCATTCCGCGCAATCGCGATTACAACGGCAAGATTCAGGAAGGCGTGTCCTACGCCCAGCGCACCATTCACAACGGACGCCGCATCAGCGCGGCCACCGCATTCCTGCATCCGGCGATGAAGCGCGGCAATGTCACGGTGCGGACGCAAGCGCACGCCACCGAAATCATATTCGACGGCAAGCGCGCGGTCGGCGTCCGCTATTGCATCGGCGGCCGGGGCGGCGAGACTCGCGAAGTGCGGGCGCGCAAGGAGGTGATCCTGTCCGGCGGCGCCTATAACTCGCCGCAGCTTCTGCAATTGTCGGGCATAGGCCCGGCGCCATTGCTGCAATCGCTCGGCATTGCGGTTCGCCACGCGCTCGGCGGCGTCGGTGAAGGTTTGCAGGATCATTACGCGCCGCGCTCGGTCGCGCGCGTGAAGAACGTCAAGACCATCAACGAGCGCGCGCGCGGCCTCAATCTCGCGTTCGAGGCGCTGAAATGGGTGGCGACGCGGCGCGGCATTCTCGCACTGTCGCCGACGCTGGTGTACTGCTTCTGGCATTCCGGCGAGACTGCGGAAAGCTCCGACTTGCAGATCACCTTCACGCCGGCGAGCTACATGGAGGGCGAGCAAGGCAAACTGGAGCGCGAGCCGGGCGTCTCGGTGGCGTCGTGGCAGCAGCGGCCGGAGAGCCGGGGCTATGTGCGGCTGCGCTCGGCCGATCCGTTTGCGCCGCCAATCATCCAGACCAATTACTTGAGCCACGAACTGGATCGCCGCGTCGTCGTCGCCGGCATGCGGCTGGCGCGGCGGCTTCTCAAGTCCGAGCCGCTGGCGCCCTATTACGACTACGAGGAATATCCGGGACCGGACGTCCAGACCGACGACGAGTTTCTCAGCGCCGCGACGCAGCGGGCGCAGACCACGTTCCATCCCGGCTGCACCTGCCGCAAGGGACCTGCGACCGACCGAAACGCGGTGGTCGAT
>JBEPUC010000023.1:0-61577 GCA_041691675.1 Hyphomicrobiales bacterium
CGCGCCGCCATCTCGACATAGGCCAGAAGGTGATGGCCGAAGGTCACCGGCTGGGCGGTCTGCAAATGGGTAAGGCCCGGCATCACGGTGCCGGCATGTTCGAGCGCCTTTTCACTAAGCGCGCGCTGGAAGGCCGCGAGTGCGGCATCGATAGTGTCGATGGTGTCGCGCATCCACAGCCGGAAATCGGTCGCCACCTGATCGTTGCGCGAGCGCGCAGTGTGCAGCCGGCCCGCCGAGGGACCGATCAATTCGGTCAGCCGGCTCTCGACATTCATGTGGATGTCCTCGAGGGCGCGCTTGAATTCGAATTTGCCGCCGTCGATTTCTGACAAAACCGTGTCTAGACCGTGAACGATGTTTTTAGCATCGTCTGCCGCAATGATGCCTTGCTTGGCCAGCATGTCGGCGTGGGCCTTGGACGCGGCGATGTCCTGCCGGTACAGATGCCGGTCGAAGTCGATGGAGGCGTTGATTTCCTCCATGATGGCGTCGGGGCCGGAGGCAAACCGTCCGCCCCACATTTTGTTGCTCATCTTGTCGATCTCTTTGCCGCTCTTTTCGCCGCTCTTGCCGCCGACTTTATCGAGGTTTAGCCGCCCATGTCCGAACGGTCCCCCAGAAGCTTCGCCATCAAGCGGCTCATGTTGGTCCTCGCGGGCGGGGTCGTCGGGATCGTCGTCGGTCTAGGCGCGGTATACGGGATTACGACCCTGACACGCAACGTGTCCGCCGTTGCCTCCAAGGATGGCCAATGCCGTCCGGCGGTGGATGTGGCGGCAAAAATCGCGCCGTTCGCCCGTGGCGAGGTCGCGGCCGTCAACGTCGTCAAAAGCCCGCTCGTGGTGCCCAACCTGAGCTTTACCGACGCCACCGGCGCACAAAAGTCCCTGGCCGATTTCCGCGGCCGCACCGTGCTCCTGAACCTGTGGGCGACCTGGTGCGTGCCGTGCCGCAAGGAAATGCCGGCGCTCGATGCCCTGGAGCAAAAGCTCGGCGGTCCCGATTTCCAGGTAGTGGCGGTCAATATCGACACCCGCGATCCGGAGAAGCCGAAAAGCTTCCTCAAGGAGATTGGCGTCGAGAAGCTTGCCTATTTCGCCGATTCAAGCGCCGAGGCGTTCCAGGATTTGAAAGCCGTCGGCCGCGCTTTCGGCATGCCGACCACGCTGCTGGTCGATCCGCATGGCTGCGAGATCGGCACGATCGCGGGACCGGCCGAATGGGCAAGCCCGGACGCCGTCAAATTGATCGAAGCGGCGCTCGCCGGCGTCAAGGGCGGCTGAAAGCGCGGCGCTTCAGGCAGTCGTATCAACTGTCTGGGTCAGCGCCCATGACACAAACTTGGGCTTTCCCATGCTGACGGCCTTGGCAGCGTCGAGCGTGCTTTGAGCGCCATCGATCTGGTTGAGGAGGGCGTCCTTTTTGGTCTGCGCGTCAGCTTTGATGCGTGCGATCGCCGCGTTAGCGGCGAGCGTGCCAAGACCGGTTAGTTTGTCCTGCTGCGCGCTGGCAAAGGCCGAGGTAATGGCGGCAAGATTGGCTTGGGCCGCACCCAACGACGCGCCCATTGCGGCGCGCTTGGCTTTCAAGGTCTGCCAAGCCGAACTGCCGGAACCGCCATATCCAAAAGTGATGCCGACGTATCGATAAGTCATTTCAATGCGCCCCCGCGCAGCCGAGAATGTTAGGGCTGCCCGGGTTAATCAAACCTTACTCGAAACAGCGCACCCGGACTATTCCATCCTGCGGCCGCTTGACGCGTCGGCGCCAGCGCTTATACTTAACCACATGGTTTACTATTCGAGCAGCGCCTTGGACCGCACCTTTGCCGCGCTTGCCGACCCGACCCGGCGAGCCCTGTTGGCGCGGCTGGGCGAGACCAAAACGATCTCGGTCAGCGAACTGGCCGAACCGTTTTCAATGTCATTACCGGCGATCATGAAGCACCTCGATGTGCTGTCGAATGCCGGACTGGTGGCGCGGGACAAGTCGGGACGCACCGTGTCATGCCGCCTCCGCGCCGAGCCGATGCACGAAGCCAATGAATGGCTCAACAAATACCAGCGGTTCTGGAACGAAGGCCTCGATCAACTCGCCACATTTTTGGAGGAAGACTCATGTCCACCGTCGCAACCAAGCCCAGTCTCACCCTCAAGCGCCGCTTCAACGCCGCACCGGCGAAAGTCTTCGCAGCCTGGACGGACCCGGAAAAAGTAAAACGCTGGATGGGTCCCGGCGAAGTGAAAACATTGCAGGCCGAAAATGATGTGCGTGTCGGCGGCCGCTATCGCATTGTCATGCTGGCGCCGAGCGGCGAGGAACATGACGTCAGTGGCGTCTACCGCGAAGTGATCGCCAATGAGAAACTGGTCTACACCTGGGCTTGGAAATCGACGCGGGAACGCGAATCGCTGGTGACCGTCACTTTCAAGGCCGACAACGGCGGCACGATCTTCACACTCACCCACGAGCAGTTCTTCGACGAGGCCGCGCGCGACCATCACAATGACGGCTGGACCGGCGCGCTGGAAAAATTCGAGCGTTATCTCAACACGTAGAACATGGAGGTATCGATGGCCGAACAATCAAGCGCACACGGCAATTTCTACTGGAACGAACTGATGACGCGCGACGCCGGCAAGGCGAAGAAATTCTACGGCGACGTCATCGGTTGGAGCTTCGAGAGCATGGATATGCCGGATGGCACGTATTGGGTCGCGAAGATGAACGACAAGGCTGTCGGCGGCATGTTTCCGCTCAACGATACGAAATTCGACGGCGTGCCGGAATGCTGGATGTCCTACCTCGCGGTCGACGATGTCGATGCGCGCGTCAAGAAGGCAGTCACGGCCGGGGCCAAATTGATGCGGCCGATCTTCGATGTGCCGGGTGTAGGCCGCATCGCCATGCTGACCGAACCGGGCGGCGCCGGCGTCGGCTGGATAACCCCAGCCCAGAAATGATCGTTTCAGATTGACGGCTCCGGCCCTGGACGCACCACATCGCTTCGCGCGTGCTGCGTCACATCCGGGGCAAGAGATCAGCGCGTCGGCACCGGCTTGTCGCCGCGGTAATCGTAGAAGCCGCGCTGGGTCTTGCGGCCGAGCCAGCCGGCCTCGACGTATTTCACCAGCAGCGGGCATGGCCGGTACTTGGAGTCGGCCAGGCCCTCGTGGAGCACCTGCATCACCGAGAGACACGTATCGAGGCCGATGAAGTCCGCCAGTTCAAGCGGTCCCATCGGGTGGTGCGCGCCGAGCCGCATCGCCATATCGATGGCCTCGACGTTGCCGACGCCTTCATACAGCGTATAGATCGCCTCGTTGATCATCGGCAGCAGAATACGGTTGACGATGAAGGCCGGGAAATCTTCCGACACGGCAATCTGCTTGCCGAGCTTGCGCACGAAGGTCTTGCTCGACTCGAAAGTACTGTCGTCGGTGGCGATGCCGCGAATGACCTCGACCAGTTCCATCAACGGCACCGGATTCATGAAATGAATACCGATGAACCGCTCCGGCCGGTCGGTCGACGAAGCCAATCGCGTGATCGAGATCGACGAGGTATTGGTGGCGATGATCGCTTCCGGCTTGAGCGAAGCGCATAAATCCGCGAAAATCTTGCGCTTGGCCTCTTCTTTTTCGATGGCCGTCTCGATCACCAGGTCGCAAGCGCCGAGGTCGTCGTATTTTTCCGCGGCGTGAATACGCGACAACGCCGCCTTTCGATCCTCTTCCTTGATTGCTTGCTTGCTGACCTGCTTGGCCATGTTGCCGTTGATCGTCGCAAGACCCGCCTTGATGCGTTCGGGCGCGACATCGTTAAGCATCACCGAGAACCCGGCAAGCGCACAGACGTGCGCGATGCCGTTGCCCATCTGGCCGGCTCCGATCACACCAATGTTCTTAATAGTGACAGCCATTTTTTATCCGATCGATGCGAAGCGCCAACTTTGAGGCTTAAGCTTCGGGTTATTATTCTATTCGTTTACGCCGCGACGGAAATTCCAATTTATGACGAACCGAAGTTACGCGCCACCGGACCACATGGATGCACACTCTCGCGCAACCGCTGGTTCGGACGCCGGTGCCGGCCTTTCAGCATCATGCCGTTACTTTCCGATCTTGCCCAGTTCCTCGGCCAATTCCGGCAATGCTTGGTAAAGATCGGCAACCAGTCCGTAATCGGCAACCGCAAAGATCGGCGCTTCTTCGTCCTTATTGATCGCGACGATCACTTTGGAATCCTTCATACCGGCAAGATGCTGAATGGCGCCTGAAATGCCGACCGCGATATAGAGATCGGGCGCGACCACTTTGCCGGTCTGTCCGACCTGCCAGTCGTTCGGCGCATAGCCGGCATCGACCGCCGCGCGCGAAGCCCCCATGGCGGCGCCGAGCTTGTCGGCCACCGGCTCGATATATTTGGTGAAGTTCTCGCGGTTCTGCATCGCCCGACCGCCAGAAATAATGATTTTGGCCGAAGTCAGTTCCGGACGATCCGATTTCGACAGTTCTTCGCTGACGAAAGACGACAGCGCTGGATCGGCGGCAGCCGTCGCGGGCTCGACGGGGGCGCCCCCCCCTTCGCCCGCCGCGGCGAAGGTCGACGTGCGCACGGTGATGACCTTCTTGGCATCGAGCGATTTCACGGTCTGGATCGCATTGCCGGCGTAGATCGGCCGCTCGAAAGTATCGGGCGCAATCACCTTGATGATTTCAGAAATCTGCATGACGTCGAGCAGCGCGGCGACCCGCGGCATCACGTTCTTGCCGTTGGTGGTCGCGGCGGCGACGATGGCATCATACGAGCCGGCGAGCGAGACGATCAGCGCCGCCAGCGGCTCGGCCAGATGATGCTCATAAGCCGGCGCGTCGGCGATCAGCACCTTGCTCACGCCGTCGAGCTTGGCGGCGGCGTCCGCCGCGGCCTTGCAGTCCTTGCCGGCGACCAGAATGTGGACGTCGGCGCCCAGTTCCTTTGCGGCGGTCAGGGCCTTGTTGGTGGCATCCTTGAGAGACTTGTTGTCGTGCTCGGCGAGAAGAAGCGTTGTCATCTTCAGATTACTCCCGCTTCGTTCTTCAACTTGGACACAAGCTCGGCGACCGAGCCCACCTTGACGCCGGATTTGCGCCCCGCCGGTTCGCTGGTCTTGACGACTTCAAGCCGCGGCTTGGTATCGACGCCGTAATCGGCGGCCGTCTTGTCCTCGATCGGCTTTTTCTTGGCCTTCATGATATTAGGCAGGCTTGCGTAACGCGGCTCGTTCAGGCGCAGGTCGGTGGTAACAATCACCGGCGCCTTGAGCTTTACGGTCTGCAACCCGCCGTCGACCTCGCGCGTCACCGAGACGCTGTCGCCCTCGATGGCGATCTTGGAGGCGAACGTCCCTTGCGCCCAGCCGAGCAGTGCCGCCAGCATCTGACCGGTCTGGTTTGAATCGTCGTCGATGGCCTGCTTGCCGAGAATAACGAGACCGGGTTGCTCAGCGTCGACGATGCCTTTGAGAATCTTGGCCACCGCCAGCGGCTCGACGGTGCCTTCGGCCTTCACCAGAAGGCCGCGGTCGGCGCCCATGGCGAGCGCGGTACGGATAGTCTCGGACGCCTGCTGCGGTCCAATCGACACCACCACGATCTCTGTCGCCTTGCCGGCTTCCTTAAGACGGATCGCCTCTTCAACGGCTATCTCGTCGAACGGGTTCATCGACATCTTGATATTAGCGAGTTCGACGCCGGAGCCATCGCCCTTGACGCGGATTTTGACGTTGTAATCGACGACCCGCTTCACGGGCACCAGAATTTTCATATTTTTCAATCCCCGCAGGGTCTTTTCAAGGAAAGCGGGCGGTAGCTAAAGGCTGCGCCGTTGGCATGTCAACGTTTGTGCTGCGATGCAATGCCCGAATGCCCCTTTCGTCTACCGATTCCGCCCGGGAGCCCACAGGATGTCGCCAGCGCCCTTGGCGTTGGCGTAACGGCCGGCGACGAAAAGATAGTCCGACAGCCGATTGACGTATTTGAGCGAGGGCGCGGACACCTCCTCGCCGGGAACGTCCATTAGTTCGACCATGATGCGCTCGGCGCGGCGGCACACGGTGCGGGCGAGGTGGAGATAAGCCGAGGCCGGACTTCCGCCCGGCAGAATGAAGGATTTCAGCGGCTCCAGTTCCGTGTTGATCCGGTCGATAGCACCCTCCAGCCAATCCACCTGGGTATCGGTCACGGTCAGACGAGCGCCGCCCGGTCCCTTCTCGGCGAGGCACAGATCGGCCTCCACGTCGAACAGATCGTTCTGGATGCGTGCCAAGGCTTCGTCGAGCACCGGATCGGCCGCGGTATGCAGACGCACCAGGCCGATGACGGCGTTGGCCTCGTCGAGCGTGCCATAGGCATCAACGCGCAGATCATATTTCTTGCGACGCGCCCCCGAGCCGAGGGCGGTCGTGCCGTCATCGCCGGTGCGGGTGTAGATGCGGTTGAGAACGACCATCGATTCTTACCTCTCGCGCACGAACCGGTTCTGAACCGGCCGCCCTCCGGGCTAGCGCCCCATCACCCAGATCGTCGCCATAATGACGACGATGGCGACGAATTGCAGCAGGACGCGCAGCCGCATCAGCTTTTGCGAGCGGTTTGGCGAGCCGCCGCGCATCATATTGACGAGGCCGAGAACAAGAACGATGGCGACAGCGATGATGGCCGCCGGCACAACAAAGGTGGGCATGAAGTTTGACATGGGGCGCGTATTACCACCGTCTGGCCAGAGCGGCCAACTGCCCGAAACGCTGCCCTCTCCTCCACTACGACATTTCGACTCGCCGTATGGTTGTATTTTCTATAAGCTCGGTTGCTGGGGACGGGCGTGGGGTGGCGTATGGGGTCTGGCGTTAGGGCCGAGCCGGCAGTTGGCCGCTCGGTGGGAAGAGACAGCGCGGGGGCTCCCTTGTCCCAGACGGGCGGCTCGGCCGCGGCGACCGGCATTTCGGCCACGGCAGATGCCAACAATTCGGATGAAGGTTTCCGCGAAATCGATTGCGTCCGCTCGCGGCTCTCAACCAGGGCCATTATCGCCGCCGAGCAACGAGCCAGCCGCCTCGGCATCGGCGCCGATCGCGTCTTGATCGCCGCCGGTCTGATTGACGAAGAGACCTATCTCCGAGCGCTCGGCGAATCCATCGGCATGGCCTTCGAGCCCCTGGATTCGATTCCCCGGGCCTTGTGCGCGCTCGACGACCAGCGCCTGATCGAAAAAGCTTCCGCCGGCCTTTTGCCTTTGGCCATCGGCGATGGCGTGGTGATCGCGATCGCGCCGCGCGCGACCGCGGCGAGGAAGCTCATCGGACTGGTCGAAGACAATCCGGAAATGGCGGTGCGCTTTCGTTTGACCACCGCCGAACATTTCAACCGCTTCGTGATGCGCTGTGCCGGCAACAGCCTTGCCGATCGCGCGACACATCACCTCAAACGGAAATGGCCGCTGCTGTCGGCCGGTTCGTCGAACAAGATCCGCGGTTTTGCCGTGCTCGGTCTCCTTGCGGCGACGGCGCTGGCCGCCTTGTCCCTTGCGCCGTTCGCCACCGCGTTGATCTTTCAGGTGATGCTGGCGGCGTTGTTCGTGGCCTGGCTCGGCCTGCGGCTGACCGGCGCGCTCATTCCCGTTCCCGGCGAGGCACCAATGGCGCCAACGCCCGACGCCGCGCTGCCGGTCTATACCGTGATAGCCGCGTTGTACCGCGAGGCGTCGTCGGTGCGCGGACTACTGGCGGCAATCGAACGGCTCAACTATCCGGCCGAAAAGATCGATGCCATTCTCGCGGTCGAGGCCGACGACAAGGAAACCCGCACCGCCATCGCGCAAGCCATCGCCGCCGCAAGGCCGAGGTTTCCAATCACGGTCATCCCCGTGCCGGCCGCCGGACCGCGCACCAAACCCAAGGCACTCAACGTCGCACTGCCGTTCGCGCGCGGCGCCTATACGGTGGTCTATGACGCGGAGGATCGGCCGGAGCCGGATCAGCTTCGCCGCGCGCTGGGAATGTTTGGTGCGTCCGGTCCCGATCTTGCCTGTGTGCAGGCGCGGCTGTGCATCGACAATACCGCGGACAGTTTGCTCGCCCGCTATTTCACCGCAGAGTATGCCGGACAGTTCGACGTTTTCCTGCCGGGCTTCGCACGCATGGGTCTACCGCTGCCACTCGGCGGCTCCTCCAACCATTTTCCAACCGCGACGTTGCGCGAGATCGGCGGCTGGGATCCCTACAATGTCACCGAGGATGCCGATCTCGGCATCCGGCTGGCGCGGCTCGGTTATCGTTCGGCGATGATCTCATCCACCACGTATGAGGAAGCGCCGGTCGAAGCCGGTCCGTGGCTGCGCCAGCGGACGCGCTGGTTCAAAGGCTGGATGCAAACCTGGCTGGTTCATATGCGCCAGCCGCGCCAACTGCTGGGTGAACTCGGTGCCGTAGGTGTTCTCGGTTTTCAACTGATCGTCGGCGGCAGCGTACTGGCGGCACTGGTGCATCCGCTATTCCTGGCGGCGCTGTTTTTCTCGCTCGCCAACGGCACCACGATATGGCGCAGCGACACCGCCGACCTCCCCATCGTCGTTGCGCTCTACGGTCTGTCCGCGATGATCGGCTATCTGTCGTCGGCCTTTATCGGCTGGCTCGGACTTGCCCGGCGTGGCCTCAGTTCAACCGCGTGGGTGCTGCTCCTGACGCCGGTTCACTGGCTCATGCTGTCGTTCGCGGCCTGGCGCGCCCTTTATCAACTCATCGCAGCGCCTCATGTCTGGGAAAAGACCACGCACGGATTGGCAAGAAATTCGCACCGCGCCGAACGAATGGTGCGTTCGCTGCTGGAACTGGAAGGCGAAATCGAAGCTCTGAAAAAGGACGGCAAGCTGGCCGTTGTCGGCGACGTGCGCCGCATAACCGGTGCCAGTTCGCGCATTTCCCGGCCCAAGGACATCGCAGGGGCGAAGCGGCCGGGAATGTCGGCCGGACGATCCTGAAACCGAGTACAACCAGAGGACGCGCCGCAGAATCTCCCGCCTCGGGGCATTCGGACTCGCTGTTTAGTTGCGGCTCATATAGATTCGGCTGGACGTTATGATGCCGGATCCCACGAGTGCCTTATGGGCATCGCGCTTTTGCGCCCCGGCATTATGAATGAAGCGATTGCAGGCCGTGCGCTTGTTGGATGTCTTGTCGTAGGAGGGGCGCCCGTTGGCGCCGACCGCAATGGCTGAATATGCGAAACGAATGCTTGACGCCGTTTCGGAATTCGAGCGGATCGGAACCGTCTCTGGGGTTACCGACAAGCTGGAACACATTCTTTCTTCCTTCGGGTTCACCGCTTTTTTGGTGACCGGCGTGCCGGAACCGCCGCTTCGGCTGGAAGAATACATCCTGATGAACGGCTGGCCCGCGGGCTGGACCGAACATTACGTCAAAAGAGACTTCTACCGGCACGACCCGGTCGCCGCTCTCTGCCGCACCACGAGCAATCCTTTTGAATGGTCCGAAGTGGAGGTGGGTAGCCCGAGTGCCGCTGAAGTCATGGACACGGCGTACGACTTTGGCATGCGCAAGGGATTTCTGGTGCCCATCATGCGAACGAGCGGCTTCCAGGCTTGCGTGACGATGGCAGGCGAAAGGCCCGATCTCGATCCTGACGCGAAACGCGTCCTCCACGTCGTGAGCATGTTCGCGCACGGGCGCATCGCCAACCTGAATCGCGAACCCGTCCGGCTAAAAGGCGTTCTCACCAAGACCGAGAAAGAAATTCTGCAATGGACGGCCGTGGGCAAGTCGTCCTGGGAAATCGGACTTATCCTGAACCTGTCCAAGTCGACGGTCGACACGTTTGCCAAACGCGCAACGGCAAAGCTCGACGCCGTGAACAGGACGCAGGCCGTTGTAAATGCAATCAGGACTCGCGAGATTTCTCTCTAAGCGACCTGTCAAGTCCTACATGTTAGACTAGCGGCAAAGGCAGATTTTATTAGCTTCCCATCCAGAAGGCACCCGGATGGGGATTGCAATGATCCATATCGTTACGTCGGAAAATCGCGACCACTACGCGTCGCAAGTCGAACAGCATTTCCGTATTCGTCACAATATCTACGTCGGCGAACGCAAGTGGATGACGCTTGCCCGCCCCGACAGCCGCGAATGCGATCAGTTCGACAATGACGATGCGATCTACGTCCTGGTGATCGACGGCAACACGGTCATCGGCGGTTCGCGGCTTATGCCGTCGTTGAAACCTCATCTGCTTAGCGAAGTTTTCCCCCGGCTTGCGTTAAACGGCGTTCCCAAAAGCCCCGACATTTTCGAGTGGACGCGGGTGCATGTGATCAAGGAGCGCCGGGAAGGCCGAAATCGCGGCTTGGCGATGGGCAGCATTTATTGTGGAATCCTCGAATACTGCCTCGCCAACGAAATCACGGCGCTGACCGCCATTGTTGAAATGTGGTGGTTGCCTCACTTTTTTGAAATGGGCTGGGACGTCAAGCCGCTGGGAATGCCCGAATTGATCGAAGGCGAGTGGTCGATCGCCATCGCTTTGACGATCAGCGAAGCGGCCCTTCAAACGACAAGAAAAATCTTCGGGATTTCGACAAGCGTGCTGACAACCCGTCCGGCTTCGCTCCAGCGGGAGATCCATGCCGGAAGCAGGTCCTGACAAGGAATGCGTCGTCACGCGCCCTTTCGGCAACGGCGGACGATTTCGGGCCCAACCCGTCGCGCCAGACAGAGAACGAGACAGAGATGAGAAAACAGTTCACCACCGCTGACACGCCTTTTGATCGCGCCGCCGCGCGCAGCGCACGTATCCGGCGCTCGCGCACGCCATTAAAGGAAGGCGGGAATGCGGCCATCGACTCGGCCAATCGCAAGGCCAAGGGAAAGATGCTGATCAATTATCTGTCCTATGCCCTGCCCGATGTGCGTCAGGTCAGTCCGGGCAGCGCTGCTCTTCTTCTTGAACTGTTGATTGAGACGATCAAACAGGAACTCGCGTCCGAGGACACGGCAAGCGCCGCGCATGAGAGCCGCGTGCCTGCCACCGAAAACAATTAAAGCGCGGCGCCCGCACTACATATATTTCCGCAATTCCGCTGCGGCCTCCTGCGGAGTTCGCTTGAGGCTGAACGGCGCGACGAACCGGCCCTGTTTGTCC
Source organism: Hyphomicrobiales bacterium (assembly GCA_041691675.1). Classification (GTDB taxonomy): domain Bacteria; phylum Pseudomonadota; class Alphaproteobacteria; order Rhizobiales; family Xanthobacteraceae; genus Pseudolabrys. The sequence continues at coordinate 11,196 of JBEPUC010000023.1, forward strand.
ATCAAATAGACCAGCGCGGTATGGTCCATGCTGTAGTCGCCGTTTTCGGTCGGGACCTTCTTGGCATAGACCCGATAGGCCTTCTCCGCCGCTTCAACAGATGACGGGTCGCCGGTCGCCGCAATCAGGTGGGGGTCGAAGCTCGAAAGATAATCCTTCATCGCCGCCGGCGTGTCGCGCTCGGGATCGACCGTGACGAACAGCGCCTGGGTCCGATCGGCATCCTTGCCGAGCGCGCGCATCATTTCCGACACCTCGAACAGCGTCGTCGGGCATACATCGGGACAATGCGTGTAGCCGAAGAACACCAGGAACGGCTTCCCCTCCATGTCTTTGTCGGTGATGACGTTGCCATTCTGGTCGACCAGCGAGAACGGCCCGCCAATCGCCGATGCGCCGGGCGCACCTCCTCCGAGATGACCAGTGGCGAACAGGAAAACGCCGAGGAAGATCCCAAGGCCGGCCAGGAAGGCGGCGATGACCAGCAGGAGGTGTGACGCTCGGGTTGTCATTGGCAGTTCACCTGAACCTTAAATCAGAAGCACGCTGCCCAGCCGGTGCGCACGATTTCAAAAAACACCGCCGTTCCGTAATAGGCCCATAGGCCGACCGCGGTCGCGAAAACCACGCCGCCGATAAGCGCCGCGAACAGGATGGGCCATGAAATCGAGGCAGCGATTGCCGGCATTTCCAGTCCTTCGCGATTATGGCCGCTTGAGCGAACCCATTATCCGACATAATTCCGATCGACGCGCTCGGCAACAGGCACGGGGCGGCGGCCAGTTAACCATGTTAGCATTCCAGACCCCGTAAATCCGACCATTTTGCGACTCGCGTTGACTCAAATAGTTAAAGTCGCGAAGAATAATCCCTAGGCATCTAATAAGTTGGACGGGAATGGAGCACGTCATGCGTACCGCTTTGGCAATAGCCGTAGCAATCTCGATGTCGGTCGCGGGCACAGCGGCGTGGGCGCAAAACGCCCAAACTCAAAGCGGACAAGCTCAGGGTACAGAGGCGAAAAGCACCCAAGCGCCCGCCCCAGCAGCCGCCACTAAATGCGACAATCCGAATGCACTTGGCGTTGCGCGGGTGGTCGAAATCGACACGACCGGCGGCCCGGGCTTCGGTTTCCAGCAATTCAAGGCTTACGACTTCCTCAAGGATCACGAAGTCGTGCTCACCTTCGACGATGGTCCATGGCCCGGCAACACACCTCGCGTACTCAAGGCACTGGCTGAACAGTGCACCAAGGCACTGTTCTTCTCAATCGGCAAACACGCCGGCTGGCATCCCGAAATTCTCAAGCAGGTCCTCGCCCAAGGCCATACCGTCGGATCGCACACATGGTCGCATAAGGACCTGTCGCGCCTGACGCAGCAGGAAGCCATCGACGAATTCGAGAAGGGCGTCGCCGCCGTCAGTATCGCACTTGGCAACAAGCCCGTCGCGCCGTTCTTCCGCTTCCCGGCGCTGCGCAATCCGCCGGAGATGGTCAAATATCTTGGCGAGCGCAATGTCGGCATTTTCTCGACCGACTTTGACTCTTTCGACTTCCGGATGCGCAAACCCGAGCAGGTCGTCAAATCGGTCGAGGCCAAGCTGGTGAAGCACGGTAAGGGCATCATCTTGATGCACGATTTCCAGCATGCGACCTCGGAAGCGTTGCCGGAAATTCTCAAGTATCTCAAGGATGGCGGCTACAAGGTCGTCCAGATCACCGGCAAGACTCCGATCGAGCCGAAAAAAGAATATGTCGATATGGTACTCAAGGAGATCGGCGGCGGGCTCGATGAGGCGCGCCCGATGTCGAGCGTGATCAAGACCATCCAGAATAATTAAGACAGCGAACGAGAATGAACCGGCCGCGCCAACGCGCGCCGGTTCTTTTTCATGAAGGGTTACTTGCCGGCGGCCTTTATTTACCGGCAACCTTGCGCAGCGCTTCGTTGATGCGATCCTGCCAGCCCGGGCCGTCCTCCTGGAAATAGTCCAGCACATCCTTGTCAATTCGCAGCGATACCATTTCCCTCACCCCGGGCAGCGTCGCCGGCTTGGCGGGCGCTTCCACCGGCTTGGTGGTGGCGGCTTTAAACAGCGCCTCGGCATCCTGGCGGCTGTCGCCGGTTCGGCGGGGCCGGTCGTTCTTCATAGCGTCGTCCTTGTCCTGAGTGGCGGCATCTCGCGCCAACCGACAACGGTGGCGGCAATCGCTTCGCTGCTGGCGTCGTTTCGCCACGCCTCGCCATGCCATTGGCACGGATAGGGCAGCACATAAGTTCCATTATGGTCTTCGCATAACAGTTGTAACGGCCGATCCACGGGGGGCGGACCGCCATTGAACTCACTCAATCGATGCTGCCGGGTCGCCATCGTTGAACCTGCTTGAGATTCGGACAACTTAACCGAATATAGTGGACATTCTTGCCTTGTACCCTGATTTGGGGCCACAGTCTGCGGACGCCTTCAACCGCGAATCAGATCGGCCAAGGCACTATCCAAAAACCACAGGGGCACTTAGATGGATGCAGATGTCCGGAAATTGGTCCGGGCCAATAAGGAATTGTCGCGTATGGCCACGATGAGCATGCCCAAAAAGGAAGCGGCCGAGCCGGTCGCAGTGAAGGCGGGACAGAACCGCCCGACGCTTGGGCGCTTCAGACTGCAAGTCGACCGGCAGACCAAAGCGACCTATGCTTCGATGGACGAAGCTCAGACCGCCGGCATGGCCATCAAGAAGGCTCATCCGATCGTCCAGGTTTCCGTCTACGACGCGGAGCAAAGCGCCCAGATATTGCTCGAATAACGTCGGCGGGTTTACAGGCCCCTGCACGTCGGCTACCTCACGCAAGGTTAAGTATTCGGAGCGCATCGCCCGCAACGGTCGCGTTCTTCGCGCGCGAATGCCCGCAGGAGCAGCATGCGACGCATCGTAGTCACCGGGCTCGGAATCGTCTCTCCGCTGGGTTGCGGCGCCGATCTGGTTTGGAAACGGCTGCTCGCGGGCCGATCCGGCATCAGGCGTTTATCCGACAATCTCGTTCCCGATGTCGCGGCCAAAATCGCCGGCGTTGTGCCGACGATCGCAGAGGATGCCGACGGCGGCTTCGATCCGGATCGCACGGTGAGCGCCAAGGACCAGAAGCGGATGGATCGCTTCATCCAATTCGCCATGGCGGCCGCTAACGAAGCCATCGCGCAGGCTGCGTGGGCGCCCGCAACCGACAGCGAGCGCAATCGTACCGCCACTATCATTGCTTCCGGCATCGGCGGCTTTGCCACCATGAAGCAGGCGGTGCATACAATCGACCAGCGCGGCGCGCGCAAACTTTCTCCCTTCACGGTGCCATCTTTCCTGGTCAATCTCGCGGCCGGGCAGATTTCGATCCACCATGGCTTTCGCGGACCGATCGGCGCGCCGGTAACCGCCTGCGCCGCCAGCCTGCAAGCCATCGGCGATGGCGCCCGCATGATCAACACCGGCGAAGCCGACGTCGCCATCTGCGGCGGTGCCGAGAGCTGCATCGAGCGGGTCAGCCTCGCCAGCTTCGCGGCGGCGCGCGCGCTCTCCACTCAGTTCAACGACACGCCGACGCAAGCGTCGCGACCGTTCGATACCGATCGCGACGGCTTCGTGATGAGCGAAGGTTCGGCAGTGCTGGTGATAGAGGCGCTCGATCACGCGCTGACCCGTGGCGCAACGCCGCTGGCCGAAATTGCCGGCTACGGCACGACGTCGGATGCTTACAGCATGGCAGCAGCGCCGGCCGACGGCGAAGGATTGCAGCGTTGCATGCGCCTTGCGATCGATGCCGCCGGCATCGCGCCGGAACAGATCGGCCACATTAACGCTCACGCCACCTCGACGCCGCTCGGCGATGCCGCCGAGCTCACGGCCATTCGCGGCGTGTTCAACGGCGCGCCGGTGTCGATCACCTCGACCAAGGCAGCAAGCGGCCACCTGCTTGGCGCGGCCGGTGCGCTGGGTGCTATCTTCGCAATCGGTGCGTTGCGTTCCGGCACCCTGCCGCCGACGATCAACCTTGCGCAGGCCGACCCGGCGGCGAGTGCCCTTGACCTGGTCGGCCCGGTCGCGCGCACGCAAACGATTGAGTATGCGATGGCCAACGGCTTCGGCTTCGGCGGCGTCAACGCGTCGCTGCTGATGAAGCGTTGGGCCGCGTAAACATCCAAATCAAACGCGGATAACTGATACGCGACGGGCCGGAACGGCGTTGCCGCTCCGACCCTTCAGGTCGCCAACAGATATGCTCACGCTATTCTTATTAAAGCGTTTTCGAGCGAAGTGGGTACCGGTTCGCGTGAAGAAAACGCGTCAAAACAGAAAGCTAGAGCCCGGCTTTGATTCCATCAAAGCCGGAAAGGCTCTAGCGCCACGAGCAATGGCGCACGCCGTGCCGGTTCGTATAGCAATGACGATGCCGATGACGGTGAATGATGTTGGGACCGCCCGTTACGGCGCCCACGACACCACCGACGACAGCGCCAGGAGGGCCGGCAACGACTGCGCCTGCACCGGCTCCAATGGCGACACCCTCAATCGTTCCGGCTTGTGCCACGACCGGCGTTGCAACGAGCGCAAGCGCTAGCAGACCCACTTTGCCAAGTGTGTTCATGAAATTCACCTCAATGATGTCATTGCCAGGATGAAAAGACCGCCTCACCGAGACAAGTCCGGACCTGGCAAAATGTTCCTAAAATGAAGCGATCTCGGCGTACCGGCTCCAATGCGCCGTTCGATTAATCGACCGCGCGCCGCGTAAAGGCGGTGAAAAACTGCGACGCCACGGTGACGTGATCGTAAGCGACCCGACTTGCCACAATAAATAACGTTGCCGCCAGCACCAGACGCAATGCGCGCTCCGGAATCCGCACAGCGAAATAGCTGCCGATAAAGATACCCGGCAGCGAACCACACAGTAATGAGAGGATGATATGCCAGTCGACCGACCCCATCATCCAGTGACCGATGCCGGCGATCAGTGTGAGCGGCACCGCATGCGCGATGTCGGAGCCGACGATCTTGGCCATCGGTAAATTTGGATAGAGCAGTATCAGGGCAATGACGCCAATAGCGCCCGCGCCGACCGATGAAATCGACACCACGATGCCGAGCAGGCTGCCGACAGCAATGGTGGCGACCGTGGTGCGGCGCGGATCGAGTTTCGAGATGCGGGCGCGATACATTTTCACGATCGGTTCGCCGAACACGAGCACGAAGGCGGTGACGAACAGCGCCATGCTCAAGACCAGCGTGATCAGACCGCGAGCAGCCTCACTGTCGAGATTGACGTGCGACAGAATGGCCAGGGTTATTACCGTCGCCGGAATACTGCCGCTCGCCAATAGCCTGACCACACGCCAATCGATGCTGCGTGCATAGCCATGCACCAGGCTGCCGCCGGTCTTTGTTGCCGCGGCGTAAAGAAGATCGGTGCCGACCGCGGTCGCCGGATGAATGCCGAACAATAGAATCAGCAGCGGTGTCATCAGCGAGCCGCCGCCGACGCCAGTCATGCCGACCAGCGCTCCGACGGCAAATCCAGACAACGAATATAGCGGATCGATCATACGACAAGCCCCGTTCGCAGCCGTTGCGGGCTACACCCAGTCTCATCACAGACTAATGGAGCAATCTTCGCAACAAAGAAGTTTAAGCGCGCGGCGAAGGCTTGACATCGTATTCGTTTACCGCCGCCGTCAGACGGCAACTTTCGCCGTTACCGCAGATGCGTCTTGCAAAATCATCTGCGCGCCCTTTTCGGCAATCATGACGATGGCGGCATTGGTGTTCCCCGACACAACGGTCGGCATGATCGATGCATCGATCACCCGCAGGCCATCGACGCCACGCAACCGCAGCCGCTCGTCGACCACAGCAGCCGCGTCCGGACCCATGCGGCACGTGCCGGCCGGGTGGAATATCGTGGTGCCTTTTTCGCGCGCGAAGGCGAGCAGATCGGCGTCGCTGCTGCATTGCGAACCGGGATTGAGTTCCTCGACAATATAATGGCTGATCGCCGGCTGGCCCATGATGCGGCGGGTGAGTTTCATGCCCTCGATCATCACGTCACGGTCGAAGGCGTCCGACATATAGTTCGGCTGGATCGCCGGCGCCTGAGTCGGATCGACGGACTTGATGTGAACGTGGCCACGGCTCCGCGGCCGCAACTGGCAGACCGAAGCCAGGAAGCCTGGAAACGAATGCAACTTCTGGCCGACCGAATCGGCGCTAAACAGAATGAAATGAATCTGCACGTCCGGCGATGCCAGCGAAGAATCGGTCTTGAAGAACCCGCCGGCATACCCTGCGCCGATGCTCAAAGGTCCCTTGCGATTGAACGCATAATCGAGCGCGGCGCCGACGCGCCCGCGCATCGTCGCCATCGCATCGTTGATCGTGATCGGCTCGCTACAGCGGTAGTTGAAGCGAGCCTGGAAATGATCCTGCAAATCCGCGCCGACGCCCGGCGCATCGCGCAGCACATCGACGCCGAGGGAGCGCAATAGCGAACCGGGACCGACACCGGAAAGCTGGAGCAGTTGCGGCGAGTTGAACGCGCCGCCGGAGAGAATCACTTCGCCTTCGGCAAAGGCCCGGTGAACGGCGCTGCCTTCACTATATTCGACACCGACCGCCCTGCTGCCTTTGAACAGAATACGCGACGCCAAGGCGCCCGAAACGATTTTGAGGTTTGGCCGCCGTCGCGCCGGCTTGAGGTAACCACGCGCCGTCGAGCAGCGCCGGCCGTTGCGCGCTGTGAGCTGATAATAGCCGGCGCCCTCTTGGGTCGGACCATTGAAGTCATCGTTGCGCGGATAGCCCGCCTGCTCGGCGGCCTCGATGAAGGCTTCGCAAAGCGGGTGCGGCGCCACATCGGAAACGGCGAGCGGACCGCCGCGTCCGTGCAGATCGTCGCCGCCGCGTTCCTGATCCTCCGACCGGCGGAAGAACGGCAACACATCGTCAAAACTCCAGCCGGTGTTGCCGAGCTGACGCCAGTGGTCGAAGTCCTCGCGCTGGCCGCGGATATAAAGAAGACCATTGATCGAGCTCGATCCGCCCAGCACCTTGCCGCGCGGCTGGATCACCTTGCGATTATTCAATTCCGGCTCGGGCTCGGATTGGTACATCCAGTTAAACCGGGCATTGCCGAACAACTTGCCATAGCCCAGCGGAATGTGGATCCAGATGTTGCGGTCCTTACCACCGGCTTCGAGCAAGAGGACGCGGTGGCGGCCGGAGGCCGTCAGACGATCGGCCAGCACACAGCCCGCGCTTCCCGCGCCGACGATGATGTAGTCGAAGGAATCTGCGCCCTGCACGACCGCCTCCTGCATCTCTATTCCGTCAAGAAGTTCCGTCGAACATCACAGGTGACCGCCTCAACTTCAAGACAGGCTGTGGCGACTTTGCCTTCGCGTCGACGTCGGGACCGAATGGCCGCAAAAGGGGTCCTTCTTAGCCGCCATGCCACTTTTACATTGATGAATTGACTTCAGATATATACAATAAGCCCCTGGGGCTGCCGGCAGTCAACACAACTGCGGCCTTCGAACAAAAGTAGAATGCGGGGAGACGTCTCTTGCCATCAGATCTGCATGTGATCATCGCAGGCGCCGGGATCGGCGGCTTGACCGCGGCGCTTGCGCTTCTTCAACGCGGGTTTGACGTCGATGTCTACGAACAGGCGCCGGAACTGCGTGAACTCGGCGCCGGCATCCAGATCGCCGCCAATGGCAGCCGCGTGCTCATCGAGCTCGGCCTTGAAGAACGCTTGCGCCCGCTGGTGTGCGATGCGACCGCCAAGGAAGTTCGCATCTGGAATACCGCACGGACGTGGAAGCTGTTCGATCTCGGCGAAGACTCGGTCCGGCGTTTCGGTGCGCCTTATTGGATGGTCCATCGCGGCGATCTGCATCGCGTCCTGCTTGACGCCGTTCAGGAATTGAAAGCGGACGCCATTCATTTGAATGCGCGCTGTGTCGGTTTCACCCAGGACTCAAACGGCGTCGAGCTTAAGTTTGCGGACGGACAAAGCATCCTTGGCGACCTGCTGGTCGGAGCGGACGGCGTGCACTCGCTGCTGCGCGATCAAATGTTCCGTTCGCCGCGGGCCACATTCACCGGCCTGATGGCCTGGCGCGGGCTCGCGCCGATGGCCAATCTCAGTGACGAACTGCGCCGCCCGGTAGGCACCAATTGGGTTGGTCCCGGCGGCCATGTGATCACGTATCCCATCCGCGGCAACACCTTGCTGAATTTCGTGGGCCTCGTTGAAAACGTCGAGTGGAAAAGTGAATCCTGGACCGAGGCCGGCACCAAGGAACAGTGCGCCGCCGATTTCAACGGCTGGCATCCGCTGGTCAAGGAAACTATCGCGCAGTTCGATATTCCTTACCGTTGGGCACTGGTTGGACGCGAGCCGCTCGAGCAATGGACGCAAGGGCGCGTTTCGTTGCTGGGTGATGCCTGCCATCCGACGTTACCGTTCCTTGCCCAGGGCGCGATCATGGCGATCGAAGACGGGCTGATCCTCGCCCGCTGCTTGAAAGAACATGCCGGCAATCCGGAACTGGCGCTGACGACTTACGAAGGACTGCGCAAGGAGCGCACGACCGCCATTGTGCGTGGGTCATTCGCCAACCTCGATCGATTCCACAACGCCGCCCTCGCCGACCCCGAACAAGCGATTGCCTATGTCGATCGCGAATGGGAGCCGGAAAAGGTCCGCAGTCGCTACGACTGGTTGTTCGAGTACGACGCAACGAAACTCGCCGTCGCGTGAGGCGCGGCTAAACCAAAAGGCCGCGCGCGAGGCACCAGTCGCGCACCGTATCGGTACAGCTTTGCAACAAATCAGGCTGGCCAAGATAATAGTGCGTCGCGGCGTCGATCTCGACATAAGTCCGGTCCGGCGTCGCCAGTGCGTCGCGGATTGCCGGATTGTGCGTCGCCGGCACCGCATCATCGGCGCCGTTGACGATCTGCAGTACCGGTGTGCTCGCGACACGCGCCGCGTTCATCGGTCCCCTGGCATTGGATAGGTCGACGCTCCACTGGCTCAGCCAGGACCGAAGCGACGAATAGCGCGCGAGACCAACCGGGCCGACATTGACGGTGCGCGGATCGCCCATGTAGCACCAGCCTGGACGGCGGCCATTCGGATCGATCGCCGGGTCGAGCCAGCGCACGTCGCACATCGTTCGGTGCACGATGAAGGCCCGCTCTACTTCGGCGCCGCCGCGGCGCCGCAAATCGGCGAGCGTCTCCTGGCAGAAAACCGTGATCTTGCGATTGCGCGCGAGTTGTTTCGCCCGGAACGCGGCGATGAAATCTGACGTGAACGGCGGCCGGTTCGGGCAATCCGGCGCATAGATGTCGAAGGCAGGATCGCGGACGTCCGGGTTAAGTTCGTCGAGTACAGACGGATCAATCCATTCGGTCAGCGTTTCCGCGCGGCTTAAATGCGCGGCGATAAAGATGACGCCGTCCGCCTTCTCCAGGCCGGCCGATGTGAGATCGACCGGATCGCCGGCCGGTGTCAGCGTGATCGTCGGCGTTTCCGCCTGCGCCTGATAGAACAGCGACAGCGAACCGCCGCCCGACCAGCCGACCAGCACGATCTTTTCGTATCGCAGTTCATTGCGGGCGTAGCGCAGCCAGGCGCCGAGATCGAGCGCCACTTTCTCCATGATCAGCGCGCTATCGTTTCTGGCATAGCGGCTGGCGGCGCACAGGACATGATAGCCTTCATCGGCAAGCGCCGTCGGCATCGGCAGCAATTGCAGCGTCGATGTCGGGTGCATAAAGACGAAAAGAGTCTTGGAGCGCCGCTCGCTCGAAAGAAGCTGTCCTTCGAGATTGACCAGACCGGAATTGCCGGCGAAACCATAGACTTCCTTGGCCTTGGTGCTGTCCGGAAAGGTCACGACGAGGGCCGTCCGTTTCCAGTTCGCCTTTGTTATTGTTTTTGAAGGCGCGTTCGATGTCATCGCGGCAAACTCATTCGGCACCAAAAATAAAATGTCCGGGGACGCTGCCCCGGACATTCCAAAGGCTTTCAGATTATTTCTTGCCCGCCTCGGCGAGCAATGCGTCCTGGCGCTGCTGGTCCTCGGCGGACCACATGTTCTTTTGCTTATAGAAAGCGACGGCGGCGGGATGGTACGGAACGACCGGCGCATCGGTCACGGATGCGTCCTGGGTAAAGCCATGCATACTCGGATGCATCGGCAGCAACTCCTTGGTACCCTCCCAAAGCCCGTTCATCAGCTTGGTGATGGTCGCGTCAGCGACATCCTTGCTCGCGACGATATAAGAATCGTACGCCAGCAACCGGGTCGGCCCCTCCACGCCGGGCACGGCGCCCTTTTGAACGACGCCAATGCGGGCGCCGGGGAAAGCCTGCTCGCGATAGATCTTCGCGGCGCTCGGATCGTCCGGCACCGACAGATAGCTGACGCCAATCTGGGTATCGGCTTCGCGCGCCCGCGGCTGACCGAGCGACGCCCACGTGGCGTCGAGCCTGCCGGCCACCAGCGCATCGATACCGTCATTGGCACCGGCGACCGGAACCGCAGTCACGTCTTTCCAGGTGTAGCCCGCGATTTTCAGCGATGCCTCGATCGAATTGGCGATAGACAGATGGCCGCCAAAATCGCTCGATATCCGTTTGCCCTTCAAGTCGGCGTAGGTTTTGATCGGGCCGTCTTTGCGCACCAGGAAGCCCAGCATCAAACTCGCGCTGCCGGCGCGCACGAGGCGCAGATTGCGGTACGCCGTCTTCTGCTCGTTGTCTCCCGAGAATGCCTGATAGGCGCTGCTGGCCGACATCACACCGATCGGCACCTCACCGGTATTCATGATCGGCGCCCAGACCGCCGGCCCCGAATAGGGCCGCACGATGATCCGAAGCCCGGAATGCTTATTGGCGACCACGGCGACGCCCGAACCAATCGTATAGAAAGTGCTGCCTGGCTTATCCGCGGCCAAAGCTAAAGTCTGGGCCGATGCCGGAACCGCGGCGGCGACGGTCAATGCAACCGCCGCTGCCGAGAAAGTCATGGACATAAATTTCATTGTTTCCCTCCGTGTTATTGAGCCTTGCTGACGACGAGGCAAGGCAAGGCCGATGTTGATTTTATTTGGCGCCCAGATTGCCGGCCTCAAGCGATGATGTCGGCACGGCCAGCGCTTTTCGGCTGGCGAACCATTCGTAGATCATGATCAGCGCGCCGCCGATCAGGCCGACCACATTGCCGATCATCATCTCCGTGTTCGCGTAAGGCGACACCATCACGGCGCAGCCGAATACGAACAACAGGATGCGAAACACGGGATTAAGCGGCCGGAATAAAAAACCGACCAGCGCTGCGGCAACGCCCAAGACACCGAGTACCGCCGTCACGAACGAGATTGCGATCTCGGTCGGGCTGCCGTTCATCAGCAGTCCGGGGCTGAACGGAAAGACAAAAGGCAGGATAAAGGCGGCAATGCCGTACTGCATGCCGGCCATCGCCGTCTTCCAGAAATCGGCCCTGGCGATGGCGGCAGCCGTGAACGTGGCAAAGCACACGGGCGGTGTGATCATTGACAGCATACCGACATAGAAGATGAAGAGATGCGCTGCGATCCTGTCGATGCCGAGTTGAACGAGCGCCGGCGCCACCAGAACGGCCAACATCGTGTAAATGACCGCCGTCGGCAGCGCCATGCCGAGAATGGTGCAGACGATGCTCGTCATCACGAGGATAAGAAAAACGTTGTTTCCCGCCACCGCCAAAAGAATTGACGACATGCTGAAACCGAGTCCGGCCAGTTGTAGCGCACCGATGACGATGCCGGCCACCGCGGTCAGGATGAGGATATTCATTGCCGTCAGCCCGGTCGACAGCATTGCCTGCCACAGGCCGTCCAAGCCTGGACGCGTGCGCGACGACGCCAGGCCCACAACGAGCGCGGCGATGGTAGCGGCGAGTCCCGCCTTGCCCGGCGACCAGTTCGCGATCATCACTGTATAGATCAGCACGGCGAGCGGGATGATAAAAGCGTAGCCCTTGGCCAACGTCGCCGCCAGTTTCGGCAGGTCGGCGACCGATATACCTTTCAGCCCTCGCTTGCCAGCTTCGAGATCGACCTGAATGAACACAGCCACATAATAGAGAATGGCCGGCAACAGCGCCGCAAGCACAACGGCGCTATAGGGAATGGCAAGGAAGTCGGCCATCAGAAACGCGGTGATGCCCATCACCGGCGGCATGATCTGCCCGCCGGTCGATGACACCGCCTCGATCGCCGCGGCCTGATAGTTCGGATAACCCGCCTTTTCCATCATTGGAATCGAAATCGGCCCGACCACCGCGACGTTGGAAACCGCGCTGCCCGATACCATACCGAACAAAGTCGATGCCACGATCGACACCTTGGCGGCTCCGCCCCGATAGCGGCCCATGGCGACAAGCGCCAGGTCGGTGATGAACATATCGCCCCGGACGGCCTTGAGAACCGCGCCGAACAAAATGAACGTCACGATGGTGTCACCGGCCACCGCAAGCGGCAGACCGAATAATCCGGTGGTGTCGAGGTATGTGTAAACGCCAATCCGCGACCAGGTCGATCCCGGCACGGCAAAAGCGCCGGGCATCAAATCGCCGTAGCGTGCGTAGAGAATGAAAAACACGGCGACCAGAATCAAGGTCCAGCCGATCATCCGGCGTGTCGCTTCGAATACCAGCACGATCGACAACACCGCGAACGATACACGTTCCAGATTGATCGTCGCTGAATCATGGACGATCAATCCGTAATTCACGACGACGTAGCCGCAAGCGATCAGGGACAGGGCCGCGAAGACCCAATCGTACCACGGCACGTGGTCCAGCCTTAGAGACTTGGTCGCTCGGACATTGATGAAGCAGGCAGCCATGGCGAAGGCGAGCATCACCGCCAAAAACTGTTCATTGAACACGAGCAGCCCGAACAGATCCTGGAAATTCACCGCCCAGAGACAAGCGGCGATCACTGGTACGACAAGAGTTACCTGGCCGATCCATTTGGAAGGGCCCTTGAGCCCGGGCCGCACGATGTCGTCGGACGTATCATCCATGGCTTTATCCCCGCGGCGTTAGTCGGCTTTGACGAAACGTTCTGAAACCGCGCTCGAATTGGACGCTGCGGCGTATTCTTTCAGGCCTGCGAAACTCATCTCGGGCGCGACGTTGAGAAAATGCTTCACGGCCATCAGACTGGTGCGGCTGTTGGCGGCGAGGCTTTGCCGATGTTGCACGACAACCGTCTCGATCTTATCCGGATCGCAAGCCTGCGCCGCCAGCCCGATAGCCACGGCGGCTTCGGCATTGACGGCCATTCGGGAGAAGACCATGCGCGCCAGCGCTGCGCGTGATAGCCGCGCCGAGAGAGCCGTCATGACGAGAAGCGGTGGAATGTCGCGATTCATTTCAGGGATCGTGAACTCGGCTGTCGTATCGGCAATCGCAAGATCGGCCAGTCCGGCGAGCGCGCAGCCGACACCATGGGCGCGGCCTTTGACCACTGCGATTACCGGCACGCTGACGTTGCGAACGGTCGCGTAGAAATCGAGCACGGGATCGGCGACGCGGGCGCGGATCTGTCCGGCGTTGAGCACGGTTCCGGCCGGCGGCATTGGTGACACACGGCCGGCACAGAAGTCGCTGCCTTGTCCGCGCAGGACGACGAATTTCACCGTGTCGGGCAGCCCGGTGAGCGCGGAGGCGAGCGCTGTCGTCATGTCGGCTGTCAATGCGTTGCCAGCGTCCGGCCGGTCCATGATAATGTCGAAGCCGCCATCGACCGCCATTGAGGTGCGAATTTGTCCATCACTCATGGAGCGGCCTCCATTGCCGTGTTGATGAGCGTCCAGATCTTGGCAGGGGTTGCCGGCATATCGAGGTGCTCGATCCCGAATTCCGACAGCGCGTCGACGACTGCGTTGATGGTCGTCGCCAAGGCCGGCGTGATGCCGCTCTCGCCACCACCCTTCACCCGCAATGGATTGCCATGCGTCGGGTCTTCGACCAGATCGACGGAAAAGTTCGGCATATTGTGGGCGCGCGTGACCTGGTAATCCATAAAGCTGCCGGTCGCGACCTGGCCGCTGTCGGCGTCGTAGACGACGCCTTCGTACAGCGCCTGGCCGACGCCTTGCGCGATGCCGCCGTGAACCTGGCCATGCAGGATGAGCGGATTGATCGGCTGTCCTGCATCGTCAACGGAGGCGTAGCGCATCACCTCGACCGTCCCGGTTTGAGGATCGATCTCGACTTCGCACACGGCGGCGCCAGTCGGATAAGCCGGCATGCGGCCGGTGAAACTCGCCGACGCCGATAGGGGCCCGCGCAAGGGCTCGGGCAGGGAGCCGTCCTGCTCGGCGATTTTGGCGACGTCGAACAGATCGAAGGTGTCGTTGGTGTTCTTTGCCCGCATCAGGCCGTCGGAAAACGACATATCTTCGGGCGCGATATGCAAGTGGTGTGCGAGAATGTCGCGCGCCTTGGCAACGACGCCCGCCGACGTTTCGACGAGCAGAGCGCCGCCGATACGCATCGTGCGGTCGGAATGGCTGCCGCCACCCGACTGCACGATCCGCGTATCGCCCGAAATCAGCCGCACTTGTTCCGGGGTCACGCCGAGCCGGTCGGCCATGACTTGCGCGAAGGTGGTTTCGTGGCCTTGTCCGGTCGATTGCGTTCCGGTGACGACCTTGACGATGCCTTCCGGCTGCACGGTGACGTCGATGCGTTCGTGCGGAATGCCGACCGGCGACTCGACATAGTTCGCGACGCCGATGCCGGCGAGCCGGCCTCGCTTACGCGCCACCTTGCGGCGTTGCGCGAAGCCGCGCCAATCGGCGACCTCAAGAACGCGGTCCATGTTGCCGGCGAAATCGCCGCTGTCGTAAGTAAGCCCGAGCGCCGACGTGTAAGGCAGACGATTGCGGGCAACGAGATTGCGCCGTCTGATCTCGATCCGGTCGATGTTGAGCCGTGCCGCGGCAATGTCGAGCGTGCGTTCCATTGCGTAGGTCGCTTCGGGGCGTCCGGCGCCGCGAAACGGCGCGGTCGGCACCGTGTTGGTCAGCGCGCCCTTGATCGCAACGCTTGCTTGCGGCACGTCATAGACCGTCGTCATCACGCGAAAGCTGTTGGCCATCGGCACGAACGCCACCGTATAGGCCCCGACATTGCCGATAATTTCGCAGTCATAACCCTTGATGCGCCCTTTCGCGTCGAAACCCATGCGCACGCGCGTGACGATATCGCGGCATTGGTAGTCGGTCAGAAATGCCTCGGAGCGCGTGCTGGTCCAGCGCACCGGGCGTCCAATCTGGCGGGCGGCGACCGCGAGCACTGGCTGCTCTGGCGCCAGATTGGTGCGGGTGCCGAAGCCACCACCAACATCGGGACAGATGACTTCGACTTTGTCGCGGTCCAGTCCCAATGCCGCGGCCAGCGTGTCGCGCTGCCGGATCGCGCCTTGGCTGCCGGCAATCATCCTGACGATCCCGCTCGCCGCATCGAAATCGACGACGATCGATCGCGGCTCCATCTGGGCGCAGACGATTCGTTGATTGACGTAAGTCTGCTCGACCACCAATGCCGACGCTGCAATTGCTTTAGCGGTCGCGTCGCTATCGCCGAAGCATGCATTGACGGCGAGATTGCCGGCGATCCCGGCATCGATCTTTGGCGCGTCCTCGCCCAGCGCCTGCTCCGCGCCGGTGACCGATGGCAGCTCATCGTAGTTGACCGCGATCAATTCCGCCGCGTCCTGCGCGGCGGCGAAGCTTTCGCCGATGACCAGCACAACCGGTTCGCCAAGATAGCGCACGCGATCGGTCGGCATCGGCAGATGAGCGATATCGATGGAGACGTTGCCGGCAAAGGAGCGGAATGCGCGCTTGGTGTGGTCCCGCGCATCGGCCGGATCGGCGAAATGACCGATCGGCTTGCCGCCGGCGGCGATGTAATCGGCACCGGTAACAACTGCAACAACGCCGGGCTGACGCTTGGCCTCGGCCGTGTCGATGCGCACGATGCGCGCATGCGGATAGGGCGAGCGCACGAATATAGCGTGACATTCGCGTGGCAGCGTAAAATCGTCGGTATAGCGCCCGTTACCCTGAACCAGACGCACGTCCTCAAAGCGAGGCAAGGGCCGGCCTATAAATGGCTGGGCCGTTCCATGGTAATCAGGCATCCGATCAAGCATGACGACGCGCGCCATCCGGCAGCTTTGTTTCCGGCGCGCCGAGCGTCCAGCGCCCATCCGGGGTGCGGCCGAGACCTTTGTTCGCGCGCAGGCCGTCGAAGGCCTGCACGATCTCACGGCCATCGCGCGATCCGATGGCGGTCATGAGCCCCTCGAAGGTCTTCGGGCCGTCGTTGAGCGCGTCTTCGATGGAATCGAACCGCTTGCCTTCAAAGGCCGGCGGCTTCGGCACTTTGCTTTCCAGGCTCTGGGCGACTTCGATCGGCATCGTGCAATCGAATCCGGCCTTCGATCCAGTACGCATGCCGGAGAGCGACGGGTCGAGCGGCAAGGTGCGGAAGCCGCCCAGGACGACGAGATCGCGCTCCGCCTGGAAGCGGGTCGCCAGCGCCCAGTCGACCTGCCGGTCGGAGAAAATATCGATATCGGGATCGAAGACGAAAACATGTTTGACGTTGGCGACGGAACCGAACGCCGCGGCAATCGCATTCCGCGCCTCCCCCGGCACGCGCTGCCGCATGGAGATGCGCACGTTGAACATGCCGCCTGAAGCCGTCGTTGCGTGAACGTTCAACGGCTCGCGCACCGCGGTCTCGAGCGCGCGCCACACCGTCACCTCGGTGCGGAGCGCGATAAGCTGCGCCGAGTCGGTCTTATCGAGCGACCGTCCAGCAATCGTCGAGGTCTGAAACACAGGGTTGCGCCGGTGCGTGATAGCGGTGAGATGAAACACCGGGTTCATCTTGACGCCACCGTAATAACCGAGGAACTCGCCGTAAGGCCCTTCCGGTTCGACATGCCCCGCGGGATGAAGGTAGCCCTCCAGCACATATTCCGCGTCGGCCGGCACACGCACGTCGTTGGTGACGCATTTGACGACGGGCAAAACATCCCGCCGTAGCGACGCCATCAGACCCACTTCATCGACCGGAATGCGCATCGTCGCGGCGACATGATCGACCGGATGTGAGCCGACAACGAATGCGATCGGCAGCGGTTCGCCCTTGCCGGCCTGAAACTCGTAGATTGCCTTGAGATCGCTCGGCGATACCAGATCGACGCCGGCTTCATGGCGGCCGCGCAACATCAGGCGCCGAATGCCGACATTGGTCAGGCCATTGCGCGGATCGACGACGATGTCCATCGACGACGAGATGTAAGGCGCGCCATCCATGCCGTGCTGAAGATGAATGGGCAACGCCGTGAAATCGGCTTCATCGCCCGTGAGCACGACGTCCTGAACGGGAGCCTCCGCCTTGAACACTTCGCGTGTGCCCGGCGCGGAGCGCAGGCTATCGAGCACGGTGCGCAGAAGGCTGGTTTCGTCGGTCTGGAACGCCATGGCCAGCCGTTCTCGGCTGCCGGCGAGGTTTCCGACCAGCGTTGCCTTCTCGGGGCCGACATTGGTGAAGAGAACGGCCTTGTCGTTGCCTTCTAGAATCGCGGCGACGCTGCCAAGCTCAATGGGCTCGTCATGCAACGTCAGAACGCCAGCAGCGTCGAGGCGGTTGAGAAATGTCCGGAGGTCGAATGACGTCCCGCTGACGGGGATTTCCGATGTCTTTTGGTCCATGCTCCTCCCCGCCAAATGCTCGTTTTTAATTCTGTTGAACTCGGTTATACTATGGTAAAATGCTAAACGTCGTCAAGAATAAACGGGCGCATCCGTTTCCAAGAAAATCGCAATGAAAACAGACACGAAGATGCCAACAAAAGCCGACGACGATCGCCGCGGCATTCAATCGATTGAGGTGGGCTTTGCGCTCATCCGCGAACTGAGCAAGGCGCAAGGCAAACTGCCGCTAAAGGCCTTGGCAGCCGCAGCCAAAATGAGCCCGAGCAAGGCACATCTCTATCTCGTCAGCTTTATCCGGCTGGGACTGGTGGTGCAGGATCCGATCACCGCACGCTATGGTCTTGGACCGGCTGCGATCCAGCTTGGCATCGCCGCCATCAACCAGCTCAATGTCGTCGAGGTCGCCCATAAGCACTTGGAGGCAGTTCTCGAAGCGACCGGCGCTTCGGTTAGTCTGTCGATCTGGGGCAATCGCGGTCCGACGATTATCTTCCGTCTCGACGGACGGCTCCCAGTGCCGCTGTCTGTGCGGGTCGGCTTCGTACTGCCGCTGTTATCGACCGCGACCGGGCGCATCTTCATGACCTATTTGCCTGAGCGGGAATGGCGCGGCATTGCCAATGCCGAGGAAGCCATTGTGCCCGGACGTCTCGCCCGCGTGCTGCAAAAAGTCGAAGCATCGCGCAACGACGGCATTGCGCTGACCGACAGCGAAACTCATGAAGGTTTCTTCGGCGTCTCGGCGCCGGTGTTCAGCAGCGACAATACGCTGTGCGCGACGGTGACAGCGCTCGGTCTCAGCGCCCATGTCGACTTGCGGGCGAATGGACCGGTCGCGGTCGCGATTCGCGACGCGGCGCGGCGCATCAGCCGCGATCTCGGCGCCACGCGCGATCAACCCGCCCTTGAAGTCGCGGCAAGCTGAGCCGACCGCCAGCTTGGTCGCGCCACATCACGCGTTTCGTTTGACGCCTTCGAGCCAGGGGCAATTGACTTCCATCGGTGCACGCACGCCGCGCGCCGCCGCATCGAGGCGCGCTGCCCGCATGCGTGCGCGCTCGTCGTCCGGCAAATAAAGCCGCTCGTGGCCCCAGAAGCTTGGCCCGTCAAAGGTCTCATGCGACTGCCAGGTCGCCGGATCGATCACCCGCCCGCCCCATCCATATTCGACGAAAAAGCCTGACGGCGTTTTTGCATAGAACGACGTCATATAGTCATTGGAGTGTCGGCCGAGCGTGTAGGCGATACGGTCCGCCTGCATTTGCGCCAGATCGAAGCCTTGTCCGACGTCGTCGAGCGCGCCGAGTTCGACCATGAAGTGATGCAGCCCTTTGCGCCCTGAGCCGACCAGCGCGAAGCTGTGATGGCGCTCGTTGAGATGGAAGAAGTAAATATGCAACGGGTCGATGCTGTAGTCGGAGAGGTGGAAGCCAAGCAGGTCGCGATAGAACGGCAGCGCCGCCTCGATGTTTTCGACGTGCATAACCGCATGGCCCATGCCCATCGGTCCGGTGCGGAAGCCCGAGATCGGGCGTCCCGGTTTGAATGGCCGATCGGCGATCTCCGGTGTATGGAACACTTCCAGGCGCGTACCGACCGGATCGTGAAACACGATCAATTCGGCGACGCGCCGCTCGTCGGCAAGCGCCTTGCTGCCCCACGCCGCTGCCACGCCGTTGGCATCGAGCAGCGCGGCCAAAGATTCCAGATCGGCGCGGGTGGCAACCTCCCAGCCAAGCACGCTAAGGCCCTCGTCGCGCGCACGGTCGACGAACAGGCGTTGCGATAGATCGTCCATGCGAAAGGCGCGCGAGGGCGTGGCGCGATCGACCTGCTCCATGCCGAGCAGCCCGACGGCGAAATCGCTCCAGTCGTCGAGGCTGCGCGAGCGCACGCCGACATAGCCAAGCGACCGCAACAGGCAGGCCGAGCCGCCGGCCGCCGCGCCATTCGCCTCGCCGCTCATTGCACCAGCGCTCGCCATACCAGGCCCTTTTGTCTCAAAGCTGCACGTCTCGAACTTTGTGCCTCAAGCCTTGGCGTTTAACCGCGCTTTCTTGGCGGTCCAGGCATCCATCGCATCGTGCGCCTCGGCGGCGGCTTTTTTGAGAAAGCCGGGTTCCTCGGTCCGTGCCGTGACCTCCAAGCGCAACCCGTTGGGATCGAAGAAATAGATCGAATTGATGAAGTGATGATCGATCACGTCGGTCGTTTTCACACCGGCTTCGTTGAGCCGCTTTTTCATCGCCAGTACATCCGCAACGGTATCGACTTCGACCGCGAAATGCATGACCCAGTCCGGTGTGTTGGGCGACGGCTTTGGCATCTCGTTTTCGCCGAGATCGAAAAAGGCGAGATACGAACCGTTGTCCATTTCGAAAAAGAAATGGGCATAAGGCTTCTTCTCGCCAGTGCTCGGGACGGTGTCCGACTGCATGCAATTGACCAGCGGCATGCCCATCAGTTCCTCGTAGAACTTGCGGGTTTCCTCGCCGTCGCGGCAGGGAAACGAATAGTGATAAAGCCCCTTGATCCGTGGCGGTTTTGTTTGCGAATTCATGCCCGACCCTCTCTGCACGTATATCTCCGCAAGCCGTTCCGGCTTGGCGCGCTTGACAGGCTAGTCGACCTTGGAGGACAAAATGTCCCCCTTTGAGGGGGACAAGTCATGGACGTGACATGGACGATGCCGGATACAGCCGAGCTTTAGCGGACCTTGTCGCCTTGATTGGCGAAGCAAAATTCGCCGATCAATTGATGCTGGCTTTGCATCATTTATGTGCCGCCGACATGTGTTCGGGTTTCGCCATTTTCGGCGATACGGCGAGGCCGTTGTTCGCCGTCAGCATGGACCCCAAGCGTTCCGCCTTCGCCCGCATTGCGACCCTGCGCTATGCGCAGAAATACTGGAAGCGCGACACTGCGACGGCTTCGACGCTTGGCCGGGCGCACCGCAATGCGCAGACGACAAGACGTCCGTCCAGCGTCATTCGCGATCTGGAGTACCGCGTCGAATGTTATGCCGAGGGAGAAGTTATCGAGCGAATTTCGGTGTGCAAGGCCGGCGACATCCAGATTATCGCCAACGCTTACCGGCAACGTGCCAGCGGACCGTTTTCACAACAACAGATCGAGCGCTTCGAGGCCGCCGCGCCGA
Organism: Hyphomicrobiales bacterium; assembly: GCA_041691675.1. Taxonomy (GTDB): domain Bacteria; phylum Pseudomonadota; class Alphaproteobacteria; order Rhizobiales; family Xanthobacteraceae; genus Pseudolabrys. The sequence continues at coordinate 32,202 of JBEPUC010000023.1, forward strand.
TCGTTATCGCCGCAATCGACAAACATCTGCGGCTGACACGCCTGTCGCGCGATGCGGCGCCGATGCCCGGCATCGATGCAGTCGTCACGCGGCTGCGCAGCATTGAAAGTGTCGGCCTTAGTCTACGTGAGGCCCAGGTCCTCGCGCACATTTCAATGGGCACCGATCAAACGACAATTGCTCAAGAGATCGGCGTCGGGGTCAGCACCGTCGTCACCTACCGTCGGCGCGGCTATGCCAAACTCGGCATTCGCAAAAAATCCGAAATTCGGTCATGTTTCACGGCACTGCCCCTTCGATCCGATACGACCGACGACTGGACGGGGGGTTGACTGGCGGGCAACGCCTGAAGCTGTCGTTTCGCGACAGTACCCCGGCCAAAAACCAGAGTAACGCCCCTGTCTTGATCGTGAATGGCGAATTACTGATGCACAGCAGTATTGCAAAATAAACGCCGGCCAAATCGCGCATCAAATAGAAGCGTTTACTCGATCCTTTGACGAGCATGAGGATCGTCCAGAAAAATAGTATGCCGACAATACCGAAGCCGCCGAGTGTGTAAGCGTACCCGGAGTCGGACGTAATGAATCCAGGCGTTTTCAAACCGAGCCAATTGAGCGCGTCGAAGCGTTCAAGAATTCTGCCTGAAAGGATAATGCGCCCGATGAAGCCGTTGTCTACGCCGTAATGCGCCGATAGTGGCCCCGGCAACAGCAGCAACACGAGCAGCGCGAATAGCGGCAGCACAGCGACGATCGCGGTCCTGATTGCCGCCGGGAGAAGCGCAAGCAGTAAACAGATCGCACAGAAATTCGCACCGAAACGGCTGTCCGACATGACGATAACTAGCGCTGCGGATGCAAACAGTCCCCAGAATACCCTGCGCTCCATCAAGGAGCGCACAAGCGCCCAAATGAAGACAACGATGCCAAAGTTTCCAGCCGAAACGGGCTCGAGGAATATCGACGACACGCGGTGATTCCCAAGAATGGGAAACAGTCCTCGCCCGCCAGACGCGCCTTCGGGCCGCATGCCGCTGACGAAAAAGTTTGAGGATTGCTGAGCATCCTTCGCGCCCATCGCGCCGCGCTCAATATAGAAGCTGGCAACGTTGAAGAACCGGGTGAAAATATCCGGAAAAAAGTACTCGAACACGCCGACGGCGATCACAATCGTCATGATTGTCCATACGATTCGATCCGCGCTCCTGAGGTCACTGGCGCACGTACCAAGCAGAAAGAATGCGACTGGTATAAGGAGGTCTCGTACCGGCTTGATATCCATTGCACCACCTAGGGCCATACGGACGGCCGCGAGCGTAATGAGAAACAGCACGGCGCTGCCGATGACGAGAGCGCGCGAATAGGTGATGGTCGGAAAGGTGTAAAGCAGAACAGCGAGGATAATCACGACTTCGCAACCGATGACGGCGCTGTTTCCCGCGCCGCCAACGTTCGTGTTCACAAAACACAGCGCGATATTGAACAGCATCGCGGCGAGCACCGCGATGACCGCGGGCTGCAGCCAAAGAGATCGCCGCGCCATGACGCGCCGGTCAAGGTGCGCAGCGGCCACCGTCACGGCCGCGCACCCGTGGTGTTTCGGCCAAGATGGTTCAACAGGACGGACATCTGCGGCCGGTCTGCGCCGTCGACCGGCTGCACGCTGGTGAAATAGCTCGGCGGCCAGGCGCCGGCGGCCCAATAGCTCCAACCGACCCAAACGTCCCGGTTCTCATCCATGAACTTCAGCATGGCGTCGAGCGCGGCGAGACAGGTTGGATCCGCACCCGCGCCGAACTCGCCGAGATAGCCGTGCTTTTTTTTCTGCCGCGCCCACTGTGTGAAAGCTTTCAGCGTATCGACACCGACCGTTTCGCTGCGGCACTCGGGGTGCGTGCCAGAATAGTTCGAGTCCAGATACTGGTGTACTTCATAAACGTAGTTGTTCGCAGGATCGACGACGCCCAGCATCGCGTCGGCGTTCGGCGTGCCATAGCTATGGCTGAGCCAGCTATGCGCTCCGGTCCAACCGTTGCCGGGCACGAATATAATGTTGTTCGCACCGCTGCGCCTGATTTCACCAATCGCGGCATTGGCGGCCGCAAGCCAAGTCTCGGTCGGCAAGCCCTTCGGTTCGTTCATAAGGCCGAAACCGACTTTCGCATTGCCTTTGAAGCGAAGTGCGAGACGTCCCCATGCATCGGCCAACGCCGTGACAGGCGTTTCGGGGCTGCCGATTACCTTCTGGCGGTAGTAGCCGTAGTTATGAAGGTCGAGGATAACGTAGAGCCCTTTCAGATTGGCGTAGCGCACGACGTCCTCAAGGCGCTGTAACTCCGCAGGTTCCAATTCCGCATTGAGTTGCGGCTGCATCCTTTCCCACAGAAACGGAACACGGATGCTGTTCATTCCCTTGGCCGCGAAATAATCGATCGTCGCCTTGCCGGGATAGAAGTAGTCGCGATTAGGAACACCAGGCACTTTACGGCCATTGAACTCCGCGCCGGCGATGTTGACGCCGGTCAGATGAAGCGGGCCGGACAGCGCATGGGCAGGCCACGATGCGATCGTCGCGGCGACAACAAGTGCCGCGAAACCGCGCGCCGAAAATACAATCACACGTCTGAAAATCAGGCGGACATCCGACAGTGCGCTTCTCCACGAATAAACACCGGCGCTTGAGCACATTGACGCCAACATTCTGCGTCACGTTACTCGTGGCAGTAACAATACATCTGCGACGTTTTAATGGCGCGCGTGACTGCACGCGCGTCCGACTAAAGTTCCGCTGATGGTTTTGAACCAACGGCGGGCGTTCGCCGTTGGAATTAACTCCGGAACTTGCACAGGGCGTGGTCAAGCATGCGAATTGTTCACGTCGTGCGTCAGTTTTATCCGGCGATCGGTGGATTGGAAGGCGTGGTCGAGGCCTTGGCAACAGCGCAGGTTGCAAAAGGCCACAATGTTCGCGTCGTTACACTGGACCGAATTTTCAATGCATACAGCGCAGAGCGCCTGCCACATAATGAATGGCTCAGCGGGATCGAGATTGTCCGCATCCCCTATTTTGGCTCGAAGCGATATCCGATCGCCTTGTCAGCAATTCGTTACATTCGCGACGCCGATATCGTCCACGTCCACGGCATCGATTTCTTCTTCGACTATCTCGCCTGGACCGCACCACTCCATCGCCGCAAGCTCGTAGTCTCGACGCACGGCGGTTTCTTCCACACCGGGTTCGCTGCGCGTCTGAAGAAAATCTATTTCAAAACCGTCACGCGGCTTTCATTGAGCCGCTATGTCGGAGCGGTTGCCGTCGGCGTGTCCGACGAGCAACTGTTCAGTTCGATCCGGCCACGCCGCGTGCGCCTGATCGAGAACGGCGTCGATGTCGATAAATATGCCGGCGCGTCATGCTCTACCCCAAATAAGGCTCTGATTTCTGTTGGCCGCCTGTCGAGTAACAAGCGTCTCGATCAGGCCATCGCCTTCCTTGCCGCTCTGCACCGGATCGATCCCGAGTGGTCGCTGACGATTGCCGGCCGCTCGTGGGATGTTTCAGCAGACAGCCTTAGGCTTCTTGCAGATAGCCTGGGCGTCGGCGATAGTGTGAAGATCATCGAGAGCCCTCCGGATGCAGTAGTCCGCAGACTCATGGCAGCCTGCTCCGGCTTTATCAGCGCATCGGCCTATGAAGGTTTTGGTCTTGTGCTGGTGGAGGCACTTTCGGCAGGGTTGTGGCCTGTAGTCAGCCCGATCCCGCCCTTTGCTCATCTCGTCAAGAAGACCGGACTCGGCACAGTCACCAGTTTTGACAATCCCGACGCCGCCGCGCGCGAATTCCTTGCAGATTGGGGCTCGGTGTTCGACAACTATTCCACTTACCGGCGGGCCGCAATCGACGCAGCCGCTGCGTTCAATTGGCAGGCTGTCAGCGAACGTTATGAAAGCTTCTATGCGTCGGTGCTGGGGCAACATATCCGAACCATCCTCGACGTTCCGATCCTGGTGAAGACCTCGAATGAGGCCATCGAACTTCTCGACCTTCAGTTCGAGCGCAAGTCACCATCCATTGTGGTCTTTGCCAATGCCCATACACTGAATTCGACGGCCACCGACCGCCGCGTTCAGTCGATCCTCGACCGCTCAATCGTGTTCAACGACGGCATCGGCGTCGATCTTGCGAGCCGAATGCTGTTCGGCAAGGCCTTTCCGGAAAACCTGAACGGTACCGATTTCGTCCCGCAATATCTGCGGAACACCAAGCACCGCTATCGCGTGTTTTTGCTAGGCGGCAAGCCGGGCGTTGCCCTCAAAGCCGCAGGCAGGCTCGGCAAGCTAGCGCCCCAGCATGACTTTGTCGGAACTTGCGATGGTTATTACGCAAAGAGCGAATTGCCAAACATCATCGAGCATATACGGCGCTCGCCTGCCGACATTTTGCTGGTCGCCATGGGCAACCCGCGTCAGGAAACGTGGCTCAATCAACATCTCAAGCAGACCGGTTGCAGCCTCGGCTTCGGCGTCGGCGGACTATTCGACTTCATGGCTGAGGTTGTGCCTCGTGCGCCGCACTGGATTCAATCGGCTCGCATGGAATGGGCCTATCGCCTGCTCCAGCAACCGGGACGGTTGTGGCGGCGTTACCTTGTCGAAATGCCGATCTTTCTGATGCGGGTGTCACGCCAATGGCTGACGGGCTCCCGCGTTCCAGGCACGATCCGGCGGTGACAGGCCCGTCGCAGACCTCCGCGGGGACGCTGATGGCAGCGGCGCCCACCCGTTTGAGCACCGTATGGACCACCGCGCAGCGCTGGAAAGGCCGCATTTTCTTTGCCTTTGCCGACCAAGGCCTGTTCAGCGCATCGAACTTTGTACTGACGATCGTCTACGCGGCATGGCTGCCAATTGACGATTTCGGCCGATATGTCATCGTCTGGACGGCAGCACTTTTCATCGAAGCCATTCAGACATCGCTGGTGATCGACGCGCTACCGGCGATCACCGCCCGCTATGGCCGGCGCAATCGCCAGCGCATCGACGACGCTGCCATGTGGGTTGCCGTCGCTTTCAGCCTCGCCAGCAGCTTGATCCTCATTGGCGCTGCGGCCGTGCTGGCTGGGACATTGCCGAACTACGCCTGGCCTATTCTGGTCCTTGCCCTCGTCAATCCGTTGCAGCGGCTTTACCTGTTCTTCCGCAGGCTTTGCTATATCCGGGACCGACAGTCCGCCGCCGCAGCAGCGGCGCTGGCTTATTGTCTTGCATCCTTCGGCGGCGCCCTGGCGCTCATTTACTTTTACGCTTTTTCAGTTGGCAGCGTGATCGCACTGTCGGGCCTTGGCTCTGCTGCAGCCATTATTGTTTTCATCGCTATGGGCATTGGTCGGTTAAACAAAAGCCGGCCGCTGAATGTCGCCTGGCTCTCGTGGCAGATCTGGAATTCAAGCCGCTGGCTCGCACCGGCCGCGGTCGTGTCATGGCTCATCGCATGGGGCATTTTTCCGATCGTGGCGGCTATGAGCGGCCCCGCCGCGGCCGGTATCATCCGCGCACTGCAAAACCTTCTGACTCCGATTATTCAGTTCAACGCAGCACTGAACCTGGCGATCCTTCCCCGCGTTGCCGACAAGGTAGCCGACGACGGCGATACCTATGCGCGGCGCTTCGCGCTCCGTGGCACCGCGGTCTTTGCAACAACGGCTTTGCTCTATTGCACGCTGATCATGGCAACGGCCCAATTCACCCTGCCGCTCATCTACAAAAAGCCGGAAATTGTAGCCTCGGCCTTCCTCTTGTGGCCCCTCTCGCTGGCGATCGTGTGTGAAGCCGCACGCGTCGCCTCGTCAATATCACTGCTGGCGACACGCCGCACCCGCACGGTTTTCTTTGCCCGCCTCATCGCACTGGCGGCGTTCGCAAGCGCAAGCGCCATACTCGGCTATTTCATGGGATATGTCGGCATCATGTGGGCCAACGCGCTGGGCACCGCCGCTGGTTCCATCGTCGTCGTCAGCGCCGCGATGATGCGGCCGTCGCCAAAAACCGCGCTCTAAAGCGTTTTCGAGCGAAGTGGATACCGGTTCGCGTGAAGAAAACGCGTCAAAACAAAAAGCTAGAGCCCCGGCTTTGATTCCATCAAAGCCGGAAAGGCTCTAGTGCATCTTACCCAACAACTGACGTTCTAACTTCGCTGCGGCGGCCTGCAGACGGTCAACCCGGTCTGCGAGGACGCTGTTCTTGCTTAAATAGGCCGCGCTTTTGCTGGCGGCGAGCAGCGCTTCCGCGGCACGGTCCGAGAATATACGGTCGAACATCGACGTCAGTTTCCGCAACATACCGGCCTGCTTGCCGCCGATCAGCCGCTTGGGCGCCAGGTCTTCAGGCAACGCCTGACCATATCGCCGGTGAAAATCATCGAGAATGTCCTGATCGCAATCCGACAAATCGGCAATGCCGTGCGCCCCATCAACGTTACGTATTTTGATGTTCTTGAGCGTTTCCCACGCCGAACTGGCCGGCAGCGCCAGAGGCCGGAAATCGAGATCGAGCGATTCCGTCCAGTCGACCCATTTGAACGGCAAAATCGCCGGCGAGCAGATTACCGGCACCCAGGGCACGCGCAACGTGTCGGCGACAATCGCACCATGCATGGCTTCCGTGATGACCAGACGAGCGCGCCCGATTCGTTCGATCGTCCTTTCCACAGGCCAATGAGCGTCGATGAAGGTCATGCCGAGATCCGCGCATATTTCGGGCCATCGGCTGTATTGCACCGAATTGTAGTGCGGCATGAAAACTATTTCGTTTCGCTTCGGCCCCGTCGGGAGAAGTGCGGGCGTGGTGGCGAGAAGCGCGGCGCTATCGGTGATGGCCGCGCCGGGCACGCCGATGACGTGCGCCGTCAACGGGCCGCGCACGGCAAGAATCGACCACTCCGCATTGGGCCAGCGCCGCGGCAGCGGGCCGGTGCCGGCGCCGCTGCCGAGCACGAAGACACGTTTTCGGCCCGTTGCTTCCGATGACAGGAAATCGTCGCGAAAGATCGAGCCTATGCCGAGCAGCACCGCGTCATCCGCCTCGAAGCACGCGGGGGAAAGCACTTCCTTCCACAGCACGGCATTGAGGTCATCGCCGAAATTTCCGTTCGGGCTTTGATAGTAAATGACCTTCATTGCCGAGGGGCAGCCTGATCCTGTCCATTGGCGATAAGCCTTGCGGACCGGGGCGCAAAGATCAGGTAGCAGCGCTCCGCCGGCACGGGCTCATTTTCCGTGACCAGCCTGAACCTGTTCTCATCCACCATGCAGACATAGCGCGCGAAGTCCTGCACCCGGAAAAATTTAAGGATGTCCGCGTTCCGGGCGTCATACCGGCCCAACAGATCGTCGCCATGCAGTTCGACGAACCAGTGGCACCACCGGGTCAGCGTCTGAGTGGCGCCCTTCAGGGCTTCGATCTCGAAACCTTCGATATCCAGATAGACGAGATCGGGCCACCCTTTCAGCTCCGAAAGATCGTCAATACTCATGGCATCGATCGACTCGCTGACGATCGCATCGACGCCGCGTTTGGCTCTCGAGTTGAAACTCAGCTCAGCGTGCGCCTTGCCGCCCTCTTTCGACACAAGCGCATGGATGACCTCCACGTTATCGGCACTGTTGAGCTCGACGTTGTTGCGGGCGATGGCCGCGTTGTGCTGGTTCGCCTCCACCGCAACGACCGACCCCTCCGGCACGATGTCACGCGCCAGCAGCATCGCAATCAGGCACTGATGTGCGCCGAGATCGAATATCCGCCCGGCGCGGGGAATTTGATCATGAGCGAAAAATTCGATCTCAGGCGGCAACGCCCAATCTTTGTCGTACCATTCGCGTGCGATACGATCGTAGATATTCATATGAAGATCGTGACTGCCGTAACGGTGCGACACGACACGACGCGGAAACGTGGCGAGGTCCATCCGGTACTTCATCATCCGCAAGACATCGACAATGGGCTGCGGCAAATATCGCTTAGCATAGGATTCTATCTGCATTTTCGTCGCTTCCTTTACCTAAGATGCCATTCGAGATTCGTACGGAACCGGCACACCGGAAACGTGCATGGCCTGTTCGCTCAACAACGACTCGTAGAGATCGACATGCCGTAGCGCGATCGCTTCCCAGCGAAACCGCGCGCCGGCCTGGTTGCTTTGCTTCGCGGCAGCTTCCCGGAAGCTTGGGTCAGCCTGGAGCCGGGCGAGTAGTTTCAACGCATCCTCCGGGTGCTGCGCTTCCAGTGTCGCGGAGCGCATCCATTGCGGCGTGATATCGCTGTGGCGGGTGATGACGATAAGCTTGTTCACGATTGCGGCAGCCAAGGTGCCACGCTTGGCAGAGGCTCCGTCCGGGAACGGCAAATAGGCGTAGGCCGCCGTCGCCAAGCGCTGGGCAACGGTCACGTCCGAAAGGTTGATCGCGAGGTCGACATTACAGGCGGCCGCACGCCGCAGAATCTCGTCGGCGTAGTGGCGGTGACGCTCTGGTATAGCGCCGATCATGACAAAGGTCAGATCGCTGCCGGCAGCCTTGGCAAATTCACAAAGCTCGAGGAACGCTTCGATTCCCTTGTTCGGTGCGATCAGACCAAAATATGACACGCGATTGGCCGACCGCAACGCGTCCACTGCGATCGGAATGTTGCTCGCGATCTCGATCGTCTGGTCGGCGCCGCTGCGGTCCGGAAACCGCCGCTCAAAAAGCCGCCGCTCCTCGTCGGTCGTAAAAATCCGTGCGGCGCAGCGACGCGCATAAGGCGAGAACCAATTTCGGCGGTACCAGCGAAAAACGGAATACTCATGGAGCGTCACGACGACCGGCTTGTTGCGGACGGTCGCCGGTAATGCGGCCGGCGTGAAGGAACGGCCATATCCCGCCGTGGGATATTGTATATGGAGCAGGTCGCAATGCGCCTCGGTCGCCCGGCGAACGGCGCCCCGCGAGTACAGTTGCGACAGCCTGTCGTCGGCAAACCGCACGACAGAAATGCCGTTGTCCTCCAGTTCGCGGCAAAGCCGCTCGGTATAGTCACCGACGCCACAGGCTTGCGGCGGCCAGGAGCCACTCACCATCAGAACAGTCGTCATTACGCGTCCATCCTCGCCCCAGCCCCGAAAGAAGGATCAGGAGCCCGCTGCTTGTTTCAGGGGGCCTTCGTGATACGCTTTGATGTAGGCCGAGCTTTGATAGTAGTCGTAGCCGCGCAACCGCCGCAGATCGGCGCGCGTCAGAACCGCGCCCAGCAGCCGGTCCTTGATCGGCGACAGCAATTCGATCGCCCGCGACACCAGGTCTCCCGGCGTGCGATCCCAGCCGACTGCCATGATGATGCCGTCGGCGTGTTCGCCAAGCGCGCGGCTTTCGACCAGCGGAATAAGCGGCGGCGCGTCGATGATAATCATCTCAAAATGGCGGCGCAGTTCATTCATGATGATGCTCATGCCCTCGGAATATGCGAATTCGCTCATCGTCTCGAATTCCTCGGAACTCGGCGACGGCAGCACCGACAAGGTTGTTGTCTTATCGACGAGGATGGTCTGCTGCAGCGATGTCCGGCCGCGAGCGACGTCGAACAGGCCCATTTGGGCATTCGGGCAAAGTGATCGCGTCAGTTCCGGGTTTCGCATGTCGCCTTCGATTAAAAGCGTCCGCACACCCATCATCGCGTAGGACAGCGCCAGATTCGCGGCCAATGTAGTCTTGCCCTCGCCGTCAATGGCGGACGTGAGCATCACCACTTGCATTGGCCGCACGCGAGCCGCACGCTGAACGCTTAGCCTCACGGCGCGTATGGCCTCGGCGAAGACCGAATTCGGCTCTTCGACGATGTAGCGCATGAGCGGCGGCTGCAACGCCAGAGGCAGCATCCGTGGCGATTGCGCACGGTATTCCGACAGTTCACGCCGGCCACGTTTGGTAATGCGCGACAGCTCGCGCAATCCGATCAATGGCAGCGTGGCAATGCCGGGCATGCCGGATAGCGCCTCGACCTGATCCATTGTCTTCACGCGGCGGTCGAGCCGGTCGATGCCGATTGCGAGCAACGCCCCGAAAGCGGCGCCGAGGGGCATCGCCAGGCCGAGAAAAAGCAACGGCTTTGGAAAAGATGGCTGCACCGGTGCCGAGGCGTTCGTGACGATGCGGGCTTCTGGCAATTCGAAGCTCTCGCGCGCGGTCGCCGCCTTATAGTGCCCAAGGAAGGACTCATAGAGCGTGCGATTAGCATCTGCCTCGCGCTGAAGTTCGCGCAAACGGACTTCAGCCTGCCCCGACGTGCTGGATACGTCCTGCAACGCGGCGAGGCTCTTCTCCAGCGACGTTTCGCGAGCGGCAGCAACTTCGTATTCGTGCTTGCGGCTTTGCAGAATGCGGTTGATTTCGTCGGTGATAAGGTTCTGCGTACCACGTAATTGTGCCCGCACTGCCATCACCTGCGGATGTTGCGGGCCGTAACGGCTTGACAGATCGGCATCATTACTTCGCAGTTGCGCATACTGGCCGCGCAGGCGGGCAATCGTATCGGATGCCAGCGCTTCCGTGAGCGAACCTGGATCCGATTTACTTTTCGCGATCTGCGCAACTTGGTCGTATTTCGCACGGGCTTCGGCCGCCTCTGCACGCGCCTGGATGAGCTTGCTGTTGATATCGGAGACTTGCTGGCTGTTGACAGTCTCACCCTTGGTCAGCGTGAGGTTGTGTTCGCCGCGGTACTTCTCGACGGCCCGGTCAGAGGTCTGCAGACGCGACTTGAGTTCGTTGAGCTGCTGATTCAGCCACTGGGCAGCGGTTTTGGTCGCATCCGACTTCGAGCTGATCAACTCTTCAAAATAGGCGTTTGCAATGCCGCCTGCTATTTGCGCCGCCCGGCGCGGCTCATGCGAAGTCACATTGATGTCTACGAGGAACGTATTGCGTTGCCGGACCACCTTCAGGCGATGCTGCAGCATCGCAACCGCCGCCATGGTCTTGACCTCTTGCGGGTCCGCCTCCGAGCGGCCTTTTGACGACAGCAAACCCGTCAGCGGCGCAAGCAGACCGGGCTTCGGCATGAAGTCCGGGTCTTCGGTTAGTTTCATGTTCTCGACGACATGGCGCAGCACCGCAATCGATTGCGCAAGAAGCACCTGGCTTTCGATCGCCGCATCGTCGGTCTGCGGACTCTGAACCGACGGGCTCTTGTCATCCAGATTGACGACATTGGGCCGACGCGGATCGATCAGGATCGTCGACGTCGCGGTGTAAACTGGTCGCACGACGAGCACGACAAGTCCGGCAAGCACCACGAACGCGATTATTGTCGCCACGATAACCATGAAACGGCGGCGGAGAATGCGCAAGATCTCGGAGATGGTGATGCTGTCCCAGCGTGTCGTATCCGTGCCAGCAACATGCTCGTAAACCACCGGTTCCGGATGATATTCAGTAACGCGCTGTAACATTTATCCCCACCTCGTGTTTGTCGTAGCTGGACGACAGCGCACTGCTATCCCGGCGGAAATATTGATGTTGAAGTGAGATCGAGCTGTGGCGATTGAGGACGTATTTGAGTTGGGAAAGCGTCGAATAGACTTTATCGTCTCGCGTTTGACCGAAAAACCGGTCGCGTTCGTATGTGCCAGCAATCGAAAAGATGAGATTCCGGCGAATCTCGTAATCCGCTCCGACCTGAAATGCGTCGGCACGAATACCGCCCGCTACGGTGTCGCTCCCCTCCGTAACGATCTGCTCGGTCTTAAAGTGGAGATCAAGTAGCCGCGTCACGCTCCAATTGATCAGCCCGCGGTAGGCCGGGCCCTGAATGGTGCCGATCGTCGGGTCGTCGAAACGCTGGCTTGAATAGCCGGCGCCAATCTCACCGCTGACGAGATGCCCCAGTTTGACGTTGATGCCGGACAGCGACCGGTAGCCGTCGGAGCTCAAGGACTGTGTTGGCGTCCCTCGAAGATCGCGCTTGTTGACCTCAAGCGCGGAAAAGACCCCGACGCTCGGGGAGATGGCGTAGTCGAACCGGGCGTGCGCCGCGGCCACCCGGCCATCACGGCTGTCCTGATTGATGATGGAGCCGTCCTGCGCCCGCGTTGAGCCATAATTGTAGTGGTCGACACGCACGCCGACCGACCCGGCCAGGCGGTTGATGCGCTGCCAATAGGTCACGTCGCCCGACGCCAGATTATATGGCGTCGGCTCGGCCGCGTTCGTCGGCGATGTCAGTGAGCCGACACCTTCATGAAGTGCCGCCACGCGAAAATTCGTCAGAATCGCCGCGTCATGCCAAAGGTCGATGCGACCCCGCGCGCGAAGATTGGCGTCGGTTTGATCGAGTTGCGAGAACCGCCGATAGGCTGTCGACCTGACGTCGCCCTGAATATCGAGGCTGTGCCGCTCCCATTGCGAAGTGACACCGAGCGATGGCTTGATCGTTGCGGCAAAATCGCCGCGCTTGTCGTTGCCGGAGGCAAAGACGTTGTTGTCGTAGGATACACCGGTGGTCAGCGATGGATTAAACATCCATGCACCGGCGCGAATCCCGACAGGCTCGTATCCAGGTTGTTCGCGTGTCTTCACGGGAGTGTCCTCCGGGCCGGCAGTGTCGGCCGGATCGCGCGATAGTTGCTCCGCGAAGGGAACAGGATTGAATACGTCGAGCGAACTCCACGGCGGCGCCGATGGCGGATTGATCGACTCGACAACCTGTCCGTAGGCCGCGGGGTGCATCGCGCCCATGAAAGCAGCAGCGGCGCACCATGCCGGCACACGCCACGTAATTCCATCGATCTGTTTGCAATCACCAAACACATATCGAAGAATGGTCCACCTCTGCTTCGAGACTCTCGGGACGCTTGTCGAAGCGATCGAGCGCTTCGGTCCTTTGTTACCTAGTCCTCCCGCCGGTACGCCTTTCGACGTGGCAACGAAAATTCTTACGGCCCTCGCGCAACATGCGATTCCAGATTTTTGTTTCGCACCGCAAAAAATATTGCGCCGCAATGCGACATTTGTGAGGAGGCAAAGTTCCGTTGCAAACAACGAGCGAACAAGTCGTGAGCACGTGTGCGACTGCTTTCGCCCATTTCTCAGACGCATTGCGCAATATCGGTTCACAATATCAGTTCAGAAGAATCGTTCGGGAATTCGGATGTTGTCGCCCGGCGTAATCGGCGGATCGACATCGAGTGGGCGAGCTATTTCCACACCGGTACCGGCAGAACGTACAAACGCCCTGCTCTCATCGGCGCGATAAGTGTAGCCACCCGCCAAGGCAACGGCATCACCCAGCGTAATTCCTGGTTTGTAAGGGAACTCGCCAGGCTTTTTCACTTCGCCGCGAATGTAAAACGGCGCGTAAGCGCTGACCTGAACAGTGACGCGCGCATCCTTAAGAATTCCACCATTCAATTTTGATGTAATTCTGCGCTCAAGCTGTTGAGTCGTCAGGCCGGTCGCCTTGATGCGTCCGGCGACCGGGATCGCGAGAAAACCGGCACCGTCAACTACGTAATCGCCGGTAATTGTTGCTTCGTTGTAAACCTGAACACGAACCTGATCGTTTGGTCCCAGCGTATAGGACCCAAGCGATTGGCGTATTGGGAGCCGCGCCTGAGCGTTTTCATAGCTGCGCGCCTGAGCGTTTTCATAGCTGTTCGTGTAGGAAGCCGGGACCTGCGAGCAACCCGCCAAGGCCAGAACGATCGCAAGACAACAGAGGATACGCGAAATCATTTGCCGCTCGACCCCTCACGCGCCGTGAACAAAATACGACAAAACAACCTGCACGGAGTGCTGCGTATTCCAAGGAATGCGCACGCCTCCGCCGCAGGTGCCGTATAGACGCTAAACGTATTAAGTTGGAGCCGGTTCCAAAGCATATTTATTTTTTTTTGTTTCCGCCGCAACATTTGTTGATTCAAAAAAGATTCGGAACGCGCAACGAAATCAGCGCCCTTCCGTTCGATATTTGGCTTCGTATGTTGCACCGCCACACTTTCTCCAAGAACGTCGTAGAGACGTTCACGATGATCACGCCGCTCCGGATGAGCGCGCGCCGCACCAATCGTTCGAAGCGTCGCCTGCTCATTGTGACAAAGCGTGGCATTTGGGGAAACGCAAAATGGACGGGCACATTCGTACGCTGGGCAACTGCAACGGAGCGACCCATGGCCCTCACTGCTACGCTGCCCTCTTCGTCGGATGATTTTGCATCCCTCTGGTGGAACAAGCAGCCGCTGTTTTCACCTCCCATCCAGTACAAACACCGGCCACATCCGCGACACCGGGGCCGCTTGTATTATCTGTCTCACCGCGGCGCGCTCAATGAGCCTTCACAGTCAGGAACTAAACGTCTCTTCGACGCTGCGAGCGCTAGTCTGGCGCTGCTCTTCTTCGCACCGCTGTTCATTGCTTTTGCCCTTGCCGTCAAACTGACATCGGCAGGGCCGGTATTCTTTACCCAGTACCGGTACGGCCATCGCAATCACCGGTTCAAGATTTACAAATTCCGCACCATGCATGCGCATCTGGGTGACGCGCTCGGCGTCAAACAGACGGTCGCCAACGACCCGCGCGTGACCATCATCGGCAAATTCCTGCGCAAGACCAGCCTCGACGAACTGCCGCAACTCATCAATGTTGTGCGTGGCGACATGTCCCTTGTAGGGCCGCGCCCGCACGTGCCCGGTATGCAGGCCGCGAGCACACTTTATGAAAGCCTAGTGCCTTACTATTTCCAGCGTCACACCATCCGGCCCGGCATTACAGGTCTGGCACAAGTAAGCGGCTGCCGCGGCAGCACAGCCAATGCAGACGCCGCCATCTCTCGCGTCGACTACGACCTGGAATACATCGAACGCTGGTCGCTCTGGCTGGATATCAAGATCATCTGGTGGACCGTCAGGCGCGAACTCTTCTCCGGCCGCGCCGATTAATCGCCGGCATCACGGCGATCCTGATCCCAACCGGAGGACGTCCACGATGCCGCCCAGTCGCGACCAGACCGACGATCCTGCGCTCGATGTAAAGCCAACCTCTGGCCGGCGGCTGCTCGGCATCGAAGGGTTGCGGGCCGCCGCTGCCCTGTCGGTGATGCTGGGGCACTTCAACCTTCATTTGGTGCCGGACGAACTGGTTTCGCCGCTGCTGCACAAGGTGCTCAATATTGCGGGTCAGGGGCTGACGCTTTTCTTCGTCCTGTCAGGCTTCCTGTTGTTCGGCCCGTTTCTCAGCGCGGCAAGTCGCGGGGCGCCTTTCAACATCTCGCAATATTTTCTCAACCGGTTCCTGCGGATCTATCCGGCCTACGTCGTGATTTTTGTGATTACGGGACTCGTCCTGGGGCTTGCTTACACAAAAGCCGTTTCGGCCGATGGTGCCGGCATCGAGGGTACCGCCGGCACCATCGGCCGCATAACGGACCCGGGGACCATAGCAGCCAACCTTTCGCTGCTGCACACGCTTACGCCGTGGACGATCAAGACCGGCCTCGGCGTCTCCTGGTCTCTGACCGCGGAGATTTGCTTCTATCTACTGCTTCCACTCCTCGCGGCGGCAGCGGTTCGCCTGAGCCGCCGGTTTGGGCTGAATTCGTCCGCCGTCGTCATCTCGCTCGGCATGATCGCGGTTGGTCTGGTCTGCCGCACCGTCGGCAATGCCCAGGTCCATGGCGACGCCGCCACACAATTCTATTGGCAGTGGGGCGGAAACTGGTTCGCGGTATATATGCGAAGCATCTTGTGTCAGGCGGATCTGTTTGGGGTCGGCATGCTGGCCCTGGTGACCTATCGCCACAGCACGACAATAAGCGAGGCAAGTGCGCGTACGTGGTTTCGTCGATCCCTCTACGGCGCGGCACTGCTGGGCCTGGCTCTGAGCCGGCTCGAATACGAATTCGGCTTCGCGGTGTTTTTTGCAAGCCTACTGCTGATCGTCACGACGCTGGCGGCAACCGGCCGCACAAACTGGCTGCTTTCCATTTTGGAATGGCCGCCGATCCGCTGGCTCGGCGTCATCTCGTACAGCTTCTATCTCTGGCACCTGCCGGTGATCTGGGGTGTCTACAAATGGCTGCTCCATGAACAGCGTCCCGAGACGCTATCAGCCATCGTCATGTCCTACGCTTTGGTGCTGGCGATTACGACCGCGATCTCGACCATCACCTATGTGCTCGTCGAGCGCCCCGCCCTACTCCTCAAATCGAAGCCCAACAGGGCGCGGCCGATGTCCGCGATACCTTGGCGGCGCGACATCATTCGCTCCGCCGACGGGAGCAGACCCTGACCGATCAGCCGGATGTAGCAATGCTGTTGCCGAAAGGAATCGAAATGCCTGTCCTTGAGTTGCCGATGACAAGCCCCAAAGAGCACAATCCGGCATCCGGCCTTATCGTCCCGGTGTTGCTGTCGGGCGGAGCCGGAACGCGGCTGTGGCCCGTGTCACGTGAAACCTACCCGAAACAACTGCTTTCGCTGCTCGGCGGACAGACGCTGCTGCAACAGACCGCAGCGCGCGTCTCGGACCGGGCCAAATTTTCCGCGCCGCTCGTCGTCGCCCATGAAGATCATCGCTTCGTCATCGCCGAGCAATTGCGCTCATTGGGCCTCGTCGATCCGATGATTGTGCTTGAGCCTGTCCGCCGCAACACCGCACCCGCGACCGCGATCGCCGCTCTTATGGCCAGCGAAGCCGATCCCGACGCCGTGCTATTGGTCATGCCGGTTGACCATCTGGTCCGCGATCTAGAAAAATTTCAGGACGCCATCACAAACGGCGTCACCGCCGCCGCGGCCGGAAAGCTGGTGCTGTTCGGCCTCAAGCCAACCTCGCCGGCGACCGGCTACGGTTATATCAAAGCCGGCGCTCAGATCGCGGAGGGCGTCAATGATGTGGATGCTTTTGTCGAAAAGCCGGCGATCGCGGTAGCCGAGCAGTTCCTGCTGTCCGAAGACTATTGGTGGAACAGCGGCATATTCTTGCTGCCGGCGCGCGCCTTCCTGGATCAACTGGAGCGTCTTGCCCCCGACGTCCTCAAGGCTTGCCGGGCCGCCCTTGCGGGGGCCAAACGCGATCTCGATTTTCTGCGGCTGCCGGAAAAGCAATATGCAGCTTCACCATCCATCTCCGTCGACTACGCGGTGCTCGAGAAAACGGACCAGGCCGCGGTCGTATCGGCGAAGTTCGACTGGAACGATATCGGCAGCTTTGCCGCGCTATGGGAAGTCGGCGATAAAGACAGTGACGGCAATGTCGAGATTGGCGACGTTATCTCCGAAAACACCACAGGGTGTTACCTCAGGAGCGACGGGCCGTTGGTGGCCGCACTGGGCGTCGATGACCTGATCGTTACCGCCACGCCCGATGTCGTTCTTGTAACCACACAAAAGCATGCTCAGGACGTCGGGAAGATTGTCGCGCGCCTAAAGTCCAAGGGTCACCGTTCCGCCACCGAAACGCAGTGTGTGTACCGGCCTTGGGGATATTATCAGCAAATTCATTTGGGCGAACGCTTTCAAGTCAAGCGCATCACGGTCAATCCAGGCAGCAAGCTGTCGCTGCAAAAACATTTTCATCGCGCCGAGCATTGGGTGGTCGTCAATGGGACGGCACTGGTCACACGCGACAATGAACAGGTGCTGCTGCGCGAAAACGAATCTCTTTTCATTCCTCTGGGGGCGATGCACCGGCTTGAGAACCCCGGCAAGGTCCCCCTCAACCTGATCGAAGTGCAATCCGGCGCCTATCTCGGCGAAGACGACATTATTCGCATCGAGGACATCTACAATCGCGTTGCGTAGGGCTGCGGCGGTCGCAACTAACCAAAACCGAAGCATATAATGCAGGGATCTATCGGCGTTTGGGGCTTGGAGCGGGCGAAGGGAATCGAACCCTCGTATGCAGCTTGGGAAGCTGCCGTTCTACCATTGAACTACGCCCGCGCACCGCGACCATAGCGAATGAGACGGGTGGCCTGCAAGCTCACGCCTTGAAATGCTTGGATAGCTTCAGGCTCTGCGCCTGGTAGTTCGAACCGATGCCGGTGCCGTAGAGTTTGTCAGGCATCGCCAGCATCTTCTCGTAGACCAGCCGGCCGACGATCTGGCCGTGTTCGAGAATGAAGGGTACCTCGCGCGAGCGCACTTCGAGCACCGCGCGCGAACCGGTGCCGCCGGCACCGGCATAGCCGAAGCCGGGGTCGAAGAAGCCGGCATAATGCACGCGGAATTCGCCGACCAACGGATCGAACGGCACCATCTCGGCGGCATAGCCGGGCGGGACCTGCACCGCTTCCTTGGACGCCAGAATGTAGAACTCGTTCGGATCGAGGATGAGGCTCTTGTCCGGACGCGCCTGCATCGGCTCCCAGAAATCGAGAACGCTATAGCCGGCGCGGCGCTCGACATCGATCAGGCCGGTGTGACGCTTGGCGCGGTAACCGACAATGCCGCCGGGCGCGAGCACGCCCGAGAGATCGACTCCGACGGCGATGCCGTCGTTCATGTCGGCATCGTTGGAATCGACCAGACGTTCGCGCGCATGGAGTTCGCGCAGCGCTTCGCCGCCGAGCAACGCATGACCGTGGCGGAAGCGTATCTGCGACAGCCGCGAGCCCTCGCGCACCAGCACCGGAAAAGTGCGCGGCGAAATCTCGGCATAAAGCGGCCCGTGATAACCGGGCTCGATACGGTCGAAGCCGCGCATCTCGTCGGCGATCACGCGGGTGAAGACGTCGAGCCGGCCGGTCGAGCTTTTCGGATTGGCGGCGGCGGAAATGTCGTCCGGCAGCGCCAGGCTTTCCAGCAGCGGCACGATGTAGACGCAGCCGGTCTCCAGCACCGCGCCGTCGTTGAGCGCGAATTCGTGCAGCTTCAATTCGTCGATGCGCCGCGCGACCGTGCTCGACCCCGGCAGAAAGCTCGCGCGCACACGATAGGCGATGTCGCCCAGACGCAGATCGAGGCTGGCCGGCTGAATTTGATCCGGCACGAAGTCGGTCGCGGGCAATATCCCACCGTCGGCCGCAAGCCGCGCGATCATGCTGTCGGGCAAAATGCCCTTGTCATCGACGGCGAAAGAAAGTGGCACGGCGCCCCATCCATTGTGAGGGGGCGATCTAACCCGACGGACGGCTTGACGGGAAGCCGGGCGGCCCGGTACAAGCAATTTATCCCGTGGTCATTTGAGCCGGCCGGCTTGCAGCCACGTTAAATAAGTCGCTAAAAGGCCGTGGACACGTGAACCCGCAAGGATTTGTGAGCCCGGCCGAGAATATTTTCTCCGGCCGGTTTTTTTATGGGCTGCCGCATGACGACCTCGTGCGCCTTGGCCCGCTGGAGGCCGCCATGTCCGGATCTAAGTCCGCATCGAACGAAAAAAACTATCGCCCCGAAACCCGTCTTGTGCATGCCGGCACGCTGCGCTCGCAGTTCAACGAGATGTCGGAGGCGCTGTTTCTCACCCAGGGCTACCGCTACGAAAGCGCCGAGGATTGCGAGCAGCGATTTTCTGGCAAGATTCCGGGCTACGTCTATTCGCGCTACAACAACCCGACCATGGACATGTTCGAGCAGCGCATGGCGGCGCTCGAAGGCGCCGAGGCCGCGCGCTCGACGGCAACCGGCATGGCCGCCGTCACCACGTCGCTGATGGGTCTGGTGCGCCAGGGCGACCATGTCGTTGCCGCCAAGGCGCTGTTCGGCTCATGCCGCTGGGTGATCGAGGAATGGCTGGCGCGTTTCGGCGTCACCTTCACGCTGGTCGACGGTAAGGACCTTGCAGCCTGGAAGGCCGCGGTCACCAAGAACACCAAAGTACTGTTCATGGAAACGCCGACCAATCCGACATTGGAAGTCTACGATATCGCGGCCGTCGCGGAGATCGCGCACAACGCCGGCGCCAAGCTCGTCGTCGATAATGTGTTCGCAACGCCGTTGTATCAAAGCCCGCTCGCGCTCGGCGCCGATGTCGTGGTCTATTCCGCGACCAAACACATCGATGGCCAGGGCCGCGTGCTCGGCGGCGTCATTCTCGGCTCGGAGAAGATAATCGTCGACAACTACCATCAACTGTTGCGCCAGACCGGACCGTCGCTGTCGCCGTTCAATGCCTGGGTTATGTTGAAGGCGCTTGAGACCCTGGCGGTGCGCGTCGAGCGCCAGACCCTCACCGCCGGTGTCGTCGCCGATACGCTGGCCGGCCACAAGAAACTGACGCGCGTCATCTATCCCGGCCGCGACGATCATCCGCAAGCTGACATCGTCAAGAAGCAGATGAAGGCCGGATCGACTTTGTGTTCGTTCGAGATCAAGGGTGGCAAGGAAGGCGCGTTCCGTTTCCTCAATGGTCTGAGCCTCATCCAGATCACCAACAATCTCGGCGACGCCAAGAGCCTGATTACCCATCCGACGACGACGACGCATCAACGGTTGACGCCGGAGCAACGCGCCGAACTGGGCATCGGCGACGGCCTGGTGCGGCTGTCATGCGGTCTGGAGCATCAGGACGACGTGATCGCCGATCTAATGACAGCGCTGGATAAGGTGTAGCGGTCGTCAGCTCCGTCGCACGCGGCGGACGGGGCTACTCCGCCAGATCGACCGATGTCACGGCCTTCGGCGGCATCACCGTTGCCGACATGATCGGCCGTTGCACAGCCTCGGCAATTGCCATGCCGAGGCCCTTGGCCATGCAGGCGTAGCTCCAGTCGTTCATGTGCAGTCCGTCGGCCGACACGAAGGTCGAGAACGGCATGTGATCTATTTCGCTCCAGCGCTTCATGACGTCGAAGCGGCGGAATAGCCCAACGCCTTCCTGCTTCGCCGTCGCCGCGATGAATTGAACCATGCGATTGGCTTCGGGCTTGGCGATGACCTTGGGCGCGAATTGCGGGTCGATCAAGATAACATCAGCGCCGATGTCACGAAGCCTGCTCAGGCCGTCATGAATCAAACTGTCGCGGGTGGACGCGGTGTGGTCCCGCAGCAGCGAATTGGTGCCAAGCTGCCACAACACCAGATCGGGCTTGTTGGCGATCACCGCTTTGTCGAAGCGCTTGAGCATGTCGGGCACTTCTTCGCCGCCAACGCCCTTGTTCAGTACGGTGATATTGGCGGCCGGAAAATGGTGCTTCAACTCTATGGCGAGCCGGCCCGGATAGGTCGCGGCGGCCGAACTGGCGCCGGTGCCGGCGGTCGATGACGAACCGAGCGCGACAACAGTGATCGGCGCGCCGGCGTGCAGCTTTTGCGAGAGTCGCGACAGCGGACTGACGAGCCGCACGATATCCATCGGCGCGTGGCAAGGCACGACGGCCGGCATCGACTCTGATGAGCGCGGCTGAGTTTTAGTTTGCGCCGAAGCCGGAACGATCAGCGCCGCAAATAACAAGACAGCGGCGAGCGGTTTAAAGGCTCGGTCGGCCAGATCGAAAGTTTGCACCGTCTAAATCTCCCGGCCTCGACTAGCGTTGACCCTCGGTCTGTGCCCCGGCGGTCTTGGCCGCCTCTATGATGAGACCGGCCAGAAGACGCCCCAAGCAGTCGTGAACACGTTCAGCCATATCAAGTTTATTCGTTGCGGAATAGAGGTCAAAGGTTCCCAAATCGGCCCAGGCCTTCATCAGGTCAAAACGGTCGAACAGAGGCACCTCTCGCTGCAGTGCAACCCAACGCATGTTTTCAGCATAAATGGCGAGCGCGATCATCGACTCGGTGCGCGGGCTGTATTGCGGATTGAGGAAAACCACATCGGCTTTGGCCGAGCGGGCGATGTCGATCCCTTTGTCGAGGGTCTGGCTGAACTGATCCGGATCGACGGAGCGCACCGCGTCCACGGTGGCGGTCTGCCAGACCATCACGTGCGGGCTGGCCTTGGCAATTGCGGCCGGCATCGCCTTGACCATGTCGGCGGCGGTACGCCCGGCCTGCACGTTTGTGGCAACCGTCACGGCGACACCGGGTAGTTTGTCGCTCAAGGCCAGTTGCAGCCGCGCCGGATAGGAATTCTTGGCGCCTTCAGCGCCCGGCAGTTGCGATGAACCGGCGCCAACTACCAGAACGCGAAGCACCTTGGCGGCAATCGCCTTGGCGACCTGCGGCAGCGGAAAGTCGATCTCGGATTGCCGGTTGGCGACATGACACTCTGCCGGATGCTCGGCAAAAGCCGGCCCGATCTGCCCAAGCAACACTCCGCCTAGCAAAGCCAGAACCGGCATTGCCAGCATCGATCGTAAACGCGCCGTCATGTATCGCCCCCCGCGTAGCCCGGCTTTATGGTGGGCGGTCGCGGTCCCGGTCCCGGTCCTTGTCGTTCGATGAGCTTATACCACGAAATAAGCGCCGCGGCGCCAACCATTAACACGATGCCGACCACGCTGACGATGACGTGGGTCCACAACCGGTTGGATACCTCGGTAAAAACGAAGTGCCCGGCAAAGGACAGGAACACGCCGAAGCAAAAGATACCGAGCGAATGCTGGCCGCAGACAATTGCCGGCCAGAACACCGGCGATTTGAGCGCCTGCCAATCCTGCGGCACGAACCAGATCGTGATCACCGCGAGCGACAGGAAATGCAGGATACGCAGAACGTCAAGATTGGTTTTGTCGATCGGGTAGATCGCCTCGCCGACAAATTTCGGCACGTAGACGCCGAGCGAGGGAATATACCACGTCATCGCGATCAGAAATGCGAACACGAGATAGGCCGCCGCCAGTCCGACCAAAACCGGCGATTTGGTCCAGCGGCTCAGCCGCGCAGCACCTCCGAGCGCGCACCAGGCGCCGAATACGAACAAGAGTTGCCAGGCGAACGGGTTGAACACCCAGTTGCCGCTCGGCCAGGCCGGGAAATTCCAATCGAACGTCCAGCTCAATGCGTAGATCGCCGCCGACAACAAAAGCCCAAGGCTTGGCGAACGCAACAGCAGCCACAGGAACGGCGAGAACCACAGCAACAGGACGATGTAGAGCGGCAGCACGTCCATGTTGA
Source organism: Hyphomicrobiales bacterium (assembly GCA_041691675.1). Lineage (GTDB taxonomy): Bacteria > Pseudomonadota > Alphaproteobacteria > Rhizobiales > Xanthobacteraceae > Pseudolabrys. Next base: position 55,218 of record JBEPUC010000023.1, read on the forward strand.
CCGGCTTGAACTTCAACAACAGCGCCTGGATGATCGTGACATCCGGATTATTGAGGAAGTTGACCACCCCCATTTCTTCCGAATAGAGCGGGTTATTGAACGAGTGCGAGACATAGGAAATCTCGGCGAGATAGATCGCGAACAGGAATACGTGCGCGACGTAGATCTGCCACGCGCGTTTGAGGACCCGGGCGCTGGCGACGATGAAGCCGCTTTTGGTCATGGCGCGGCCGTAGACAAAGGCCGCAGTATAGCCGGAAATGAAGACGAAAATTTCGGTGGCGTCGGAAAAGCCGTAATTGCGGATAGTAATCCAGCTCACCGCATTCGACGGGATGTGGTCGAGGAAAATCAGCCACAGGGCCAGGCCGCGAAACAAATCCAGCCGCAGATCGCGCTCAGTCGATGCCGGGGCCATGGATGGATTTTCTCTCGGGCTCTCGGTAAGCCATAATCCCGCAACCGGAACGGATAGCCAGTGCAGACCTCTTATAACAATAAGGCATTTAGATGTACCGCGCCGTAACCCGCAAGATCGAGGTGACGGTGACGCCGCGTTTTCTGTCGGAGCGGTCGTCGCCGGCCAACGGCTATTACTTCTGGGCCTATACGATCAACATTGCCAATCACGGCAGCGAGACCGTGCAGCTCAAGACGCGGCACTGGCGTATCACCGACGCATTGGGCAGGCTTCAGGAGGTCAAGGGTCCGGGCGTGGTAGGCGAGGAACCGACGCTCAACCCGGGACAGTCTTTCGAATATATCAGCGGCGTGCCGCTGCCGACGCCGTCCGGATTCATGGAAGGCAGCTATGGCATGGTCGCCGCGGCCGGCGAACGCTTCGACATCGAAATTCCGGCGTTTTCGCTGGATGCGCCATCGGGCGAGCGAACGATCAATTAATCGGAGCATGATCTATCCGAAAATCGGTGCCCACTTTTCGGGATCATGCTCTAAGGCAAGCACCCCTTGAACCGATCCAGCGCCTGGCGCGGCAGGATCGCCAGCACTGCGCCGCTTTGAGCAAAGCCTTGTAACGCTTCGACCTGCGGTTCGGGGAGCGACACGCAGCCGCTGGTGCCGGTGGCCCCCGGCAGCCGGACATGGATGAAGATGCAGGACCCGGCGCGGGCCTTGCGGTCGGTCGGATAATCGACCAGCAGGCCGCGCCGATATTCAGGCACCCGCCACATGTTCTCGCCGTGAACCTTCCAACCGACTTTGGCGCGGGACGTGATCGTGTTGTAGGCAGGCGAAGCCGGATCGTCGATGCAGGTCATGCCGTCGCCGATGTGCAGATAGCCGGGTCGTGCTGACCGGGCGAAGCCGAAGCTCGCGCCGATCCGGTAGAAGCCCGCCGGCGCGCGCTTGTCGCCATCGACCTTCACCGGCTCGCCGTTTTGCGCAAAGGCACGAAAGGCATGCGCCCAGCCGACGCCATTATGGCCGATCAAGGCTATCACCGGTCCACTCACCGGCCGCCATGGCGCGGCGGGATTGGCGCGGGTGAATGTCTGCAAGCCGGCGGTCGTTGAGGTCATGGTATCGGCCGTCACCAGCACCAGCTTGCGCGCGGTGTTAAGCGGCGCCGGGCAGGATTGGGCTTGAGCTAACTGCGGCGCGAATAATAAAAGGACGAACAATAATCCGATCGTCCCCGCGTAAATGCGCGAAGCGCGTCTCGCGCCATAAGCGGAGACCCAGGCTTTTTTCTGTCTAGATTCCCGCTTTCGCGGGAATGAGCGGAGGTTCACAGCGGATGCCTTGATTAGCCCGCAGGCTTCGGATCGACCTCACCCGGTGCAAACACATACGTCGAGTTACAAAACTCGCATGTCACCGAAATCTTGCCGTCCTCGACCATGTGGTCGCGGTCGTCTTGCGAGAAGCTCTTGAGCATGGCCTCGACCGTCTCGCGCGAGCACGAACATTCGGCGCGCACGTCGAGGCTCTTGAACACCCGCACGCCCGGCTCGTGAAACAGACGATAGGCGAGCCGTTCGCTCGACACCGCCGGATCGATTAGCTCGATCGCTTCGACCGTCTCAAGTAACGCGCGGCCCTGCACCCAGGCATCGTCTTCCGGCGCGACTGTGACATCGACGCCTTCCGGCGCATCGCCGGGATCGAGATCGACTTGCGCGCGCTCTGACGACTTGGGCAGGAATTGCAGCATGATGCCGCCGGCACGCCAGCGATGCTTGGCGCCGCCGCTCGCGCCATCACCCGGCACCAGTTCCTCGGCCACCGCCAGCTTGACCCGTGTCGGAATCTGCTCCGAGCGCAGGAAATATTCGTGGGCGGCATCTTCAAGCGAGCCGCCGTCGAGCGCGACCAGGCCCTGATAACGGGAGGTCGCGGTGCCCTGATCGATCGTCATGGCGAGGTGGCCCTTGCCGAGCAGCGCGCCGGGCTCGGCATTGCCGGCCGCAACCGCCGCCGCGATGCCTGGTTTGCCGTAGCGGGCGCAGGCGCGCACCTTGCCGGGGGTGGTGTAGTCCACCACCAGCAGGCCGACCGGCCCGTCGGTCTGGGTCTGGAGAATAAAGCGGCCTTCCATCTTCAGCGCCGAGCCGAGCATCACCGTCAGAACGATGGCCTCGCCGAGCAGTTTAGCGACGGGCTCGGGATAAGCGTGCTTTGACAGAATTTCATCGACCAACGGACCGAGCCGCACCACCCGGCCGCGCAGATCGAGCGAGGCGACCTCGAACGGCATCACCGTATCGTCTGGTGACGTTGCCGCCGGTGCGCGAGTGGGAATGGTGTTTGTGGGGTCGATGGCGAGGGGGTCGTTCATGCTGAGATCGTTCATGCCCGCTATTTAGAGGCCGAAAGGCGAATTGCGAGGGTCTCACCCGCCTCATCCTGAGGAGCGGTCCGAAGGGCCGCATCTCGAAGGATGGGCCGGCCCCTACACCCCGTCCGCGTGCAGGCACCAAGCGAGCAGGCCCTTCTGGGCGTGCAGCCGGTTTTCCGCCTCGTCGAATACCACCGACTGCGGCCCGTCGATTACCTCGTCGGTTACTTCCTCACCGCGATGCGCCGGCAGGCAATGCATGAACAGCGCGTCGGGCTTGGCTTTCGACATCAGACTCGCATTGACCTGATAGCGCTTGAGCAAATTGTGACGATGGTTGCCGTCGCGGTCGCCCATCGACACCCAGGTGTCGGTGAAGACGCAATCGGCGTCCCTGACCGCGAGTTCGGGGTCGTCGGTAATCTTGACCTCGGCGCCCGACGCCTTGATCCAGTCGAGCAGCCATTTCTTCGGCTTGAGCTCCGGCGGCGACGCCACCCGTAACTCGAAATCGAAACGCTCGGCGGCGTGCGCCAGCGAGGCCAGCACGTTATTGGCATCGCCGGTCCAGGCGATCTTGCGGCCCTTGATCGAGCCGCGATGTTCCTCGTACGTCATCACGTCGGCCAGCACTTGGCACGGATGCGAGCGCCGCGTCAGCCCGTTGATGACCGGCACCGTCGCGTAACGCGCGATCTCGGCGACCGACTCGTGGTCGAGCGTGCGGATCATGATGGCATCGACGAAGCGCGACAGCACCCGCGCGGTATCCGCCAAGGTCTCGCCGCGGCCGAGCTGCATTTCCTGCGCGGTCAGCATGATGGCTTCGCCGCCAAGCTGGCGCATGCCGACATCGAACGACACGCGGGTGCGCGTCGAGGGCTTGTCGAAGATCATCGCCAAAGTCTTGCCGGCAAGCGGCGCCGACAACTCGCCCCGCTTACGCGCAGCCTTCATGGCGCGGCTGTTGTCGATCATGCCGGTCAGCACGGGCTTGGGAATATCGGTCAGATCGAGGAAATGCCGGACGGCTTCGCTGCCCATCACGCTGCCCCCATCTTCTCGGGACGAGGATGCGCCAGTGCGAGCCTGCTGCAAGCACGATCAATACGATCGATCGCCTCGCCGATCTCGGCTTCGCTGATGACCAGAGGCGGCAGCAGCCGCACGACATTGTCGCCGGCAGACACAGCGAGCATGTCCTCGTTGCGCAGTTCGTCGACCATTTCCGCGACCGGCGGAATCATGCGCAGGCCGATCAGGAGGCCCTCGCCGCGCACTTCGGCGATGACGCCGGAATGGCGATCCTTCAACTCGGCCAGCTTCTGCTTCATCAGCAGGCCCTTGTGCTTGACGCCGTCGAGGAAACCTTTCGATGTCATCACGTCGAGCACGGCATTGGCCGCCGCCATCGCCAGTTGATTGCCGCCGAAGGTCGAGCCATGCGATCCGGCGGTCATGCCCTTGGCCGCCTCGGTGGTGGCAAGGCACGCGCCGATCGGAAAGCCGCCGCCGAGCGCCTTGGCCAGCGCCATGATGTCGGGCGTCACGCCGGTGTGCTGATAGGCGAACAGATCGCCAGTGCGGCCCATGCCGCACTGGACTTCGTCGAAGATCAGCAAGAGCTTGTTGTCGTCGCAAAGCTTGCGCAGGGCTTTCAGGAAATTGTGCGGAACAACGCGCACACCGCCCTCGCCCGCGACCGGCTCGATCATGATGGCCGCGGTTTCCGGACCGATCGCCTTTTTGGTCGCTTCAAGATCGGCGAAGGCCACCTGGTCGAAGCCCGGCATCACCGGGCCGAAGCCGTCGAGATATTTCTTGTTCCCGGTCGCCGCCAGCGCGGCGAGCGTGCGGCCATGAAACGCGCCTTCAAACGTGACGATCCGGTAGCGCTCGGGCGCGCCCGACGCCGACTGGTACTTGCGCGCCATCTTGATGCAGCACTCGAGCGCCTCGGTGCCGGAATTCTGGAAGAACGCGGTGTCGGCGAAGGACAACTCACACAGCCGTTCGGCCAGCCGCTCGCCTTCCGGGATCCGGTACAGGTTCGAGGTGTGCCACAGCTTCTGCGCCTGCGCCGTGATCGCCTCGACCATATGCGGATGGGCGTGCCCGAGCGCGTTGACCGCGACGCCGGAGGTGAAATCGAGATAGCGCTTGCCCGCCGTCGTATACAGCCAGACGCCCTCGCCCCGCTCGAAAGCGAGGTCGACACGCGAATAGGTCGGTAACAGATGCGAAGCCACGGCGGCGTTCTTTCGTGTTCAGAACCGAGTGTTTAAGACCGAGCGTCCCGGCGATACGGGCGACCACCCCGGACGATCATACGGTCGGTCCGAAATGAATCGTGCCGCCTCGTCGGGCGGCACTTTGGGTATTCTATTGCCGGGTCGTGCCCTGTCAACCGGCTCGCCAAGGGTGATTCGCGACTCACTTTTGCCGTAAGGGCCGATTCTAAAGGAAAACCTGTTGGTAGGTCGATTTTTGCTGCTTGCAAATGCTTGCGGGAGAGTCAACCCGTAGTGTAGTTTTTGGATCAGCCGGTACGACATGTCGTGCATGTCGCCGCCGGAATCGAGTTCATCCCTGAAGCGTACACGTTCAGGCGCGGAAAACCCGCGCCAGGCGAACGGGGAGGGATTCATGACATGGCATCGATGCCAAAGGGACGCCCACAATGAGCTGGACCGACGAGAGGGTCGAACTCCTGAAGAAATTATGGTCTGACGGCCTGTCCGCCAGCCAGATCGCCGCGGAACTGGGCGGCATCACCCGTAACGCCGTCATCGGCAAGGTTCACCGGCTCGGCCTGTCCGGCCGCGCCAAAAGCCCGTCGTCCAGTTCGCCGCGACCGCGCAAGGCGCGCTCGTCCGGCCACATGATCCGGGTGCAGCGGCCGCAGGTACGCGGCAACACCGCGCTGGCCTATGACTACGAGGTCGAAGCCGAGCCGGAAATGCTCGAAATTCCCATGGAGCAGCGCAAGACGCTGCTGCAACTCGGCGAAAAGACCTGCCACTGGCCGGTCGGCGACCCGAGCGGCCCGGACTTCTTTTTCTGCGGCGGGGATTCCGCGAACGACCAGCCGTATTGCACGTTCCATTGCCGGGTGGCTTATCAGCCGGCTTCCGACCGTCGCCGTTCCGCGCCCCGCCCGCCGTTCCGGGGCTGAGGGTTCGGGTTTCGACGCGTGCCGATACAATCAGGTTTGGACATGGCCGGGAAATTTCCCGGCCATTTTTGTTTGTGGTTGCGCCACCGATTCAATTTTCAAACAGCGGGCTTTTTTTCTTATCCCTCCCCGACTTCGGGGAGGGTCCGGCGCGAAGCGCCGGGGGTGGGGTTGCGCGTCCCGTAGGGGAATGACCCCACCCGGCTCGCTCCCGCTCGCCACCCTCCCCGAAGACGGGGAGGGATAAGAAGCAGACGTGATTCATCACCCGTATTGTTTAGTGGCCCCGGGCAGGCCGTCGTCCCAATTCCTTTTCCGTCTTCGCCCTTTGGGCTTCGACGGACACGCCTTGCCCGCCCTCATAAACGAGGGCGCGCGGAGCGCC